>CBDUYN010000005.1:0-128407 GCA_965371445.1 uncultured bacterium
CGTTCTCTGACAGTCATCCGCTGTGAAATACGTCACAGTCCGCCGATTCGGCGGTAGCCGCCGCGGCCGCCATTTCCACTTCCTGGAGGCGTTTCTCCGGATCGACCGTCAGCAACCCCAGGATGCTGACGAGCATCGGGCTCGGATTGCTCGCTCCGGAGCGAATCTTTGAGAGGTAACCCTGGGACAGGCCCAGGATCCGCTCGAGTCGTTGCTGGGTGATATGCTGCTCCGTCAAACGGCGGAGATGTACCGAAGCCAGTTGGCGCAACTGTTGCTGGTAAGCCGGTTCCAGGGCTGCGTCGATGGCTTTGGCCGACGTCCGGTCGATCCATTCCATCCCGCAGGTGTCACAGGTCGGGATCTCGAGGTCGTCCGGAACGGGAAGTGCGGCCAGAGTCTTGTATCTGGCAGTGCGGCCGGGAGCGGCCTTCGGCACGACGTCGCCCTTGCCGCACTCGGCACACCGGATCGGCCAACGGACTCCCTTTGTCGCTGCTTGCGTCATGGTTGGATCCAACCTCCTCGCGTTTTCAGTGGACGTTCCAACGGGTGGCACGAGATGACGAGGACGGACGAACCGTCACCGTCCTCGGCCACGGTGAGCTTCAGGTACCAACCGTAATCCCCGACCACGAAACCGTAGACATCTGCCACATGGACATCGAGCTCCGCTGTGTGGGCGAAGTCTGCCAGCCGCAGATCCGCGATGACCTCTCGGATCCAGCGCACAGCCTCCTCACGGGTGAAGAAGAGATCGTAGACCGTCCGAGTCAGGGCCAAGCGATCCTCGGAGGCCAGGATCTGGACGTCGGTCAAGGGCCATCGCGGCCTTCTGTCAGCCATCAGTCTACTTCGGACTCAGTCCAAAGTCAAGTCCTCCACGGTTCGTAGACGTTCCAAGGCCTCACGAACGCGCGCCACTCCGCCGTCGTCGCCCAATGCCGTCCAAACGCCGAGTGCGAACTTCGTCCGGAAGGCAAGAAAGGCAAAAAGGTACTGGCCACCGCTTGAGCCCGACAACTGATTCATTTCAGGTCCTGCCGCTCGGCCTCGACCCGGAAGTCCAGCGGCGCGACGAGGGTTTCCTCGTCCGGGCTGTAGTAGTCGTAGAGCCGCGACGGTGCCGACCGCGCCCGCAGGACGAATCGCGGACGCCACAGGAAACGCCACGCGGTCTCCTGGCGGCGGGGCCACAGGTAGACGACGACGCGGTTCGTCCACACCTCGTAGCCCCAGACGTCGCGATTCGACGCCACCATCTGCTTCAGGCTGCCGCGGTCCACTTCGGCGCCGGGCGGCAGGCCGACCTCCGCGATCAACATGCCGAAGCTCTCCGGCGTGGCGCGAGCGGCGGTGACGTCGCACGTCACCGTTTCGCCCACCCGGAGCTCGCTCGGCGCGCAGCCGATCGTCAGAGAAAGTCCGTTCTCCGCAGGACCCAGGCGCCGCCAGGGCTCGTACCAGCGGACCGTCGCCTGGAGGAGGGCACCGTCCCCTTGGGTCCCTTCCGTGACGACCGCCAGGCGATGGCGCCCCTTCGCGAGCGGCGCGGTGAGGGGAGCCGCCGGTACACCCGGAGCCGGCGAGCGCGGTAACGTCCTCGTGTCCTCGCCGTCGAGGGCGACGGCGACGGCGGCGCCCGTCGCACCGGCGTCGGTGCCGCCGCCGAAGGCCGCGGTCAACGCCCGCAGGACCTGGACGGTGGCCTGCGTCGACAGCCAGGTGCCGCGGCCGTCCTTGTTCTCGAGCAGGTAGACCAGGCCGCCGTCGCGAAGCCGGTGATACCGCTCCGCGCCGCTGAGCGCCCGCACCGCCAGCGCCGTGGCCTCCAGGTTGCCGGCCAGGCCGCGGCCGTAGAACGGCGTCGCCACCCGCGCCGGCCAACGGGCGACGCCGTCGCCGGCCTCCGCCAGGCGGGCCAGGCGACGCCGCGCCTCATCCGCGTCCTCGCCGAGGGCTTCCGCGGTGAGAGCCCGCAGGGCCAGGGTGTAGGCGTCCGCGTGCTCGTCCGCCAGGGCCTCGTGGGCCTCCTCGGCCGCCGTCCGGTTGGCCTCGGCGTCCGTGTCGTCCTCGCTGGTCAGCCCGGCGACGGCGAGGGCGGCCCAGGCCCTCCAGCCGACGCCGGACGCCTCGCCGTCGAGCTGCCGGCGCAGCCAGGACGCCGCGCCGGCCAGCATGTGCTCGTCGACCTCGACGTGGCGCCGCGCCGCGCGCAGGAAGTCGAGGACGTAGGCGGTGAGCGCTTCGTCGGCCGGGGCACCCGTCCAGTAGGCGAAGCCGCCGTTGCGGAAGCGGGCCAGCTTTTCCTGGGCGGCGAGCAGGTCGCGGCGCGCCTCGGCGGCGGCGGGGGAATCGTCTTCGCCCCGGGCCGCCAACAGGTCGCTCAGCAGCAGGCTGATCCAACCCTGCGACGCCGTCTGCTCGGCGCAGCCCGTCGGACGCCGGCGGAGCTCCTGCAACGCCCCGGCCAGATGATCGCCGAGCCCCTCGTAGAGCACCACCTCGAGGCGTCCGCTCCCCGGCAGGGCGAACCTCGGCACCTCGAGCCGGATCTCCGCGGCGCTCCCTTCCCTGGGTAGCAGGCGCCGGATCGTCCGGACGCGCTCGACGCCGTCGAAGCCCACCTCGACCTCTCGTTCGACGGCGTCGGACGGTCCCTGGGCCGAGCGCGCGTCGAGGCGCAGGGCGTCCGCGCCGGGACGCTCGAAACGGCCCGGCAAGGGCTCGCCGGTGTAGGGATGAAAGGCCTCGACGACGGCGTCGAGCGTCGTGCCCGGGCGTGCCGGATCCGCGGGCAGGGTGAGGCGCAGGGCGAAGAGGTCGGCGATCCTGTCCGCCGCCGCCTCGTCGGCGCCGGCGCGCGCCGGCAGCAGAAGCGCGGCCGTCGGCGCCAGGAAGGCGGCCAGCAAGACCGCGAGAGCTTGCCGTACCTTCTCCGCGCGTCGTCCTGGGACGTCGGGCATCTCTACCGTAGCCCTCATGGAGAGATCGTCCCACGCCCGCGCATGCGGGTCAGTCTGCAGGGGGCATCCCAAACCACCCGGAGGAGCTACAAGTCACTCCTCCAGGCGTACCCGAGCCTTTCCCGTCCCGACGTCGACGTTGATCCGGCTCTCGCCCGGACCCCGCCATTTGATCGAGCGGGGCCAGCCGGAGCCCTTCAAGTGCCCGTCGCCCAGCCAGAGCTCGGCCTTGCCGGCCACCACGTCGACGTCGACGTCGCCGACGCCGTCGTGCTTGGCGACGAGGTCGGCGTCGCCAAAAGCGACGTCGATCTCGACGTCGGAGCGCATGCTTTCGACGAAGACCTCGCCCGAGCGCAGGTCGACGTCGAGCGCCACGTCGCTGGGGACGCGCAGCACGAGAAGAGCCCGGATCCCCTGGATCTTACCCCGCGGGGTCTTCTCCAGACGGACGACGAGCTTCCGCCCCTTGACCCGGGGCACAAGCCGCAGGCGCTCGGCCCGCCGCCGGCATTTTTCCAGGTCCTCGCGTTTACAGGTGAGCCGAAACTCGACCTCGACTTCCGAGCCGTCGTAGCCCTCGACGCGGATCTCGCCAAAGGACATGTCGACGTTGACAAGGTCCGCCGTGCCTAGCACATACCTCTGCTGGAACGTCTTGATCTCGACCTCGGCCGCGGCGGCCGTGACGGTAAGGCAGGTCAGGAGGATGAGGAGGACCGGGATGTGTTTTCTCATGGTGTGTGTCCCCTGGCGCCGGGTCCGGCATTTAAGCCGCGCTCCTCCTCGAGACGGCGTCGCCTAACGTACCCGTTTTCGCCGGTTTTTGATGTAGTCGGCAAGGATGAACTCGCCGAGGTTGTAGGGCGAGGCGTAATAGGCTCGCCCGCGGTTGATCTGGGTAAGCTTTTCCACGAATTCCACGAGCACCGGATCGGTGGCGATCATGAAAGTCGTGATCACGATCCGCTGCCGCCGGCACTGTTCGGCTTCCTCGAGGGTGAGGTTGACGATTTTCATGTCGAGGCCGAAGGGGTTTTTATAGATGGCGTTGCCCTGGGTGATCGCCGAGGGCTTACCGTCGGTGATCAGAAAAATCTGTTTGTTCGGCTGCCGGTGCCGCGACAGGAGCCCCCGCGCCATCTGCAGGGCCTCGCGGGTGTTGGTGTGGAAGGGCCCGGCGTCGACGTACGGGAGGTCCGAGAGCTTGACTTCCTCGGCCCGGTCGCCGAAGAGGATCACCCCCAGGTGATCGCGGGGGTATTTCGTCGTGATGAGCTCGGTCAAGGCCAGGGCGACTTTCTTCGCCGGGGTGATGCGGTCTTCGCCGTAGAGGATCATCGAGTGGCTGATGTCGATGGCGACGATCGTGGCGCAGGAGGTCAGATGCTCGGTCTCGTAGACCTCGAGGTCCTCCTCGGTGAGCTCCAGGGTGCCGTGGGTGCGCTTCAGGGCGTTCTGGAACGAGCGTCCAATATCGAGTTGGTTGAGCTCGTCGCCGAAGCGGTAGGGCCGGCTTTCGGGGAGCGGCTCGGAGCCTTCGCCGATGGCGCGGAGCTGGTGGTAGCCGGGGCCGCCGCGCCGCAGCGACGAGAAAATCTCCTCGAAAGCACTGCGCCGGATGCGGCGCTCGCCGGTGCCGGTGAGCTGGAGCATGCCATCGCTGTTGCGGCCCAGCATCTCCTCGTCCTCGAGGGTCTCGAAGAAAGAATCCAGGTCGATCTGCTCGGCGATGGCACCCTGCTCCTGGAGGTAGCGCATCCACTCCATGGCTTCCTCCACGTCGCCGCCGCTCGCCAGGAGCAACTGGTTGAACAGCTGCCGCAGGTCGAGGCTCGCGGCCAGAGCCTGTAGGAGAGCCGGGTCGAGGTAGCGGTAGCGGTGGCGCATCGTTTTTACGCAGGCTCAGTTGACGTTGCCGTCGCCGCGTCGCCGGCGGGGGCGCAGGAGCTGGAGCTTGACCATCTCCTTGTAGCTGATCTGGCTGTCGAGGTCTTCGCGGGCGAGCTTCAGGTGCTGGTGGAGGCCTTCGAGGACGAGCTCGGCAACGAAGGCTCGCTCTTCGGGCGTCGAGGCGCCGCGCTCGACGGCGAAGGACATGAGACCCGGAACCTGCTCGAGCTCCGCGAGGTAATCCTGGAACGGCATCTCGTCGGTCAGGGTCACCATGTTTCCGCCTGCGAACCAGGTCACGATCTCGGCATAGGGTCCGGCGTCTTCCTCGCCGCCGGAGCCGAGCGTCCTCTCGAGCGCGGGGAGCCGCCGTTCGAAGACTTTCTTGACGGCCTGTCCCACGAGCTTGAGGGCCACGACCTCGGCGCCCTGCTGCTCGCCTTCGTAGACCATCTCGACCTTGCCGGTGATCGCCGGAAGCAGCATGTGGAGGTCGCAGATGCGTGGGTGGACCGGATTGTCGCCGGTCAGGAGCGAGCGCCGCTCGAGGTTCGAGCACACGAGCTCCAAGGCGGAGATCGCCAGGCGCGCGCTGACTCCGGAAGACTGGTCGACGAGCTCGCTCTCGCGCGCCGCGAAGCTGATCTCCTCGATCAGGAAACGGAACTCGTCGGGGATCACGACGACGTCGCCCGTGCCGCGCTCGAGCCAGGCCTCCTGGCGGGTGATCTCGGCCGCCGTTTTGACCTCGTCGGGATAGTGGGTGAGGATCTGCGACGAGATGCGGTCTTTCAAGGGCGTGATGATCGAGCCGCGGTTCGTGTAGTCCTCGGGGTTGGCCGAGAAGACGAGGAGGATGTCGAGGGGGATCCTCACCGGGAAGCCGCGGATCTGGAGGTCCCGCTCCTCCAGGATGTTCAAGAGCCCCACCTGGATACGCGGCGCGAGATCCGGGAGCTCGTTGATGGCGAAGATGCCGCGGTTGGTCCGCGGCACGATGCCGAAATGGATGACCTCGGGGTCGGCGTAGGTGAGCTTGCGGGTCGCCGCCTTGATCGGATCGATGTCGCCCAAGAGGTCGGCGATCGAAACGTCGGGCGTCGCCAGCTTCTCGTTGTAGCGCATTTCGCGCGCCAGCCACTCGACCGGCGCGTCGTCGCCGGCTTCGGCGACGAGCCTTTGACCCGGGACCGAGACCGGCTGCAGGGGATCGTCGTTGAGCTCCGAGCCGGCGAGGATCGGGATCTCCGCGTCGAGGAGGTCGCGCAAGGCGCGCAGCAGGCGGGTCTTCGCCTGGCCGCGCAGGCCGAGGAGAATGATGTCGTGGCCGGCGAGGATCGCGTTCACGATCCCGGGGATCACCGTCCGGTCGTAGCCGAGCACCCCGGGGAAGAGAGTCTCCTTGCTCCGGAGCTTCTCGCGGAGGTTGCACCGCAGCTCCTGGCGTACCGTCGTGGGCTCGTAGCCGCTGCTTCGTAGCTCGCCAAGGGTCTTGGGTCTTTTGCCGCTCATGAGCCGGCCTCCTGGACCTCAAGCCAGCGTTCGGCGTCGATCGCCGCCTGGCATCCCGTGCCCGCCGCGGTCACCGCCTGGCGGTAGTTGGGGTCGACGACGTCGCCGGCGGCGAAGACCCCTTCGACGCCGGTGCGTGTCGACGGGCATTCGACCTTGAGATACCCCACGTCGTCCATGGCGAGCTGGCCCTTGAAAAGGGCCGTGTTGGGCTGATGGCCGATGGCGAGGAAGAGGCCCTGGGTCGCGTATTCCTCGATCTCGCCGTTCTGGGTGCCGCGGAGCTTGACGGCGGTGACGCCGCCCTCGCGCGAGCCGGCGACCTCCTCCAGGGTGCGGTTCCACTTCCAGGCGATCAACTCGTTCTTGAAGGCCCGCTGCTGCATGATCTTCGAGGCCCGCAGCTCGTCGCGGCGGTGGACGACGGTGACCTTGGAGCAGAAGCGCGTCAGGTAGATGGCCTCCTCCATGGCGGTGTCGCCGCCGCCGACCACGACGACCTCTTTGTCCTTGAAGAAAAAGCCGTCGCAGGTAGCGCAGGCCGAGACGCCGTAGCCCATGAGGTGGCTTTCGGAAGGCAGGTCGAGGAGCTTGGCGCTGGCGCCGGTGGCGATGATCAGCGTCTCGGCGGTGTAGCTCGCCTCGTCGGTTCTCACCCGGAAGGGACGCTCGCTCAAGTCGGCCTCGGTCACCGCCTCGAACCTGGCCACCGCGCCGAAGCGCTTCGCCTGGTCGCGCATCTTCTCGACCAGCTCGGGTCCCAGGATGCCGTCGGGGAAGCCGGGGTAGTTCTCGACATCGGTCGTGATCGTCAGCTGTCCTCCCGGCTGATTGCCTTCGAGGACGACGGGCTCGAGGCCGGCGCGGGCGGAATAGAGAGCGGCGGTCAGGCCGGCGGGGCCGGAGCCGACGATGACGACGCGGTGATGAGTGGGCTCGGACATGGGGTGGCGGATCCTCCTTTGGGCGGCGGCGGTGTTGGGGGGAGGCAGGCTGGTGCCGGAGGTGGGAGTCGAACCCACACGTCCGTGAGGACAACGGATTTTGAGTCCGTCGCGTCTGCCATTTCGCCACTCCGGCAAGAGGGGCTCGGGCCGGAGATCCTAGGCTCTCTGGCCGGGTCCTGTCAAGGCGGCGAGCGAGCAGGTGGGCCCCTCCGCGTCTCCTTGCGGGGGCCGGCCGGGGCCGGGCTTGACGTCTAACCCCAATCTGTTGTATGATTTGGCGTGTTGAGCGAAGCCCGCAACGCCCCGGATGCTTCTCTGTCCCCCGCCCCATCGAGACCGGACGTCACGCTGGCCGGCAGGACCGGCCCAGCGGGAAGTAAGCCTGGCGGGCCGCTCAGATCGTGAATGTAGAGCGGCGGTGGCTCTTCGACAGAGCGGAAAGTCGCTTGGCGAACAACCAGAACAGGGGGTTTTAGACGTGATATTCGAGGTCGGACAGAAGGTGGTGTACCCCAATCACGGGGTGAGCGTAGTGGAAGAGATTTCCTCGACGGCGCTCGACGGAGCTGCTCAGATCCTCTACCACCTGCGGCTGCTCTCGAACAACTCCAAGGTGATGGTCCCCAAGGACAACCTGGAGTTGGTCGGTCTGCGTCCGCTCGGCCGGGTTGGGGACATCGGAGCCCTCTTCGAGATCCTGCAAGACGGCAACATCGACACCTACAAGGACTGGAAGGGCCGCTACAAGCAGAACCTGGACAAGATGAAGACCGGCCGGCTGCCCGAGGTGGCCGAGGTGCTCAAGAATCTTTCTCTCGTGGGCCAGAAGAAGAGCCTCTCCTTCCGCGAGAAGAAGATGTACGAACGGGCCAAGTACTTCATCGTCAGCGAGGTGGCCCACGTCAAGGAGATCGACGAGGCCGAGGCGCTAAAGGCCGTCGAAGGGCTCCTCGTGTTGAGCCTTGAGAAGATCCGCAGGGAGCTGGAAATCAAGGAAGCCGCCGCCAAGGCGGCGAAGGCGAACGACGAGGAGCTCAACGAGAACCTCGCCGACAACGACGACGACATGGTCGAAGAGGTGGTCATGGAGGCCATGGCCAGCTAAGACGTCGTCACCCAGGACACAGAAAGAGGCCGCTCTTCAGGGAGCGGCTTTTTCGTGCCGTCAGCTCGCATGCGCCTTCCGGCAGTGCCCGACAGGCTCCCCATGAACCCATGATTCGCTGGCTCGTCATCCTCGCCGTCGTCTGGATCGTCTTCCGGCTGATCGAGTCCGGAATCGAGAGGCTTTCGCGGACGAAGGACCTGGGCGGCGGCACGCAAGAAGCGCGTGGCAGCCTTGGAGGCGACGAGCTCGTTGCTTGTGCCGGCTGCGGCGTCCACGTCCCCAGCAGCCGTGCCCTCGTACGGCGTGGCGAAGCCTTCTGCTCTGTCGCCTGCCGCGACGGCGGCGGTGCTTGAGGGCTGCGATAGCCGTGCGGCTCTATGCTCAGGTCGCCGTCCCGGTGCCCCTCGAAGGGACCTTGACCTACAGCGTGCCCGACGGTTTGGCCGGGGTCCGGCCGGGTTGTCGGGTGCGGGTGGCGGTGGGGCGCCGCGAGCTCGTCGGCGTGGTCCTCGCCGTCGGCGAGGAGCCGCCGGAGGGTCTCAAGGTCAAGGACATCGCCGCCGTGCTCGACTTGGAACCGGTGTTGACCGGCGAGCTCTTGGAGCTCATGCGGTTCATCTCCGAGTACTACCTGGCGCCGGTGGGGGAGGTGCCGCGGATGATGCTCCCCGGCAAGCTCCCGCCGTGGGGTGACCGGCGATTACGCTTGACCAACGCGGGCGCCCTGGCGACGCCCCGCGGCGAGGCGGAGGCACGTCTCATCGCTTATCTCCTCGAGAACCCTCGCCGGCGCCTGGCGGACGTCCACCGCGACCTGGGGATCGACGGCCTGGGCGCGCTCGTCGCCGAGCTCCAGGAGCTCGGCCGGGTTTCGGTGGAAGAGCCCGGGGGGCGCGGCACCCGCTACGTGTCGGCGGTGGAGCTCGCTCCGGGCGAGCTCTCCGCACAGCTTGCGGCCTGCGGTCGCTCGCCGAAGGCACGGTCGGTGGTCGAGTACCTCCGTTGCTTGGGCCGGCCGGCGAAGGCGAGCGACGTCGCTACGGCGGTCGGGTGCAGCGCGGCGGTGCTGCGCCGGCTCGTCGATTTGCGGGTGCTACGCCGTTTCACCCAGCCCGAGCGGCTTTCGCTCGGGCGCCATCGCCTGAGCGGCGGTGCCGGGCCGAGCTTCGAGCTGCGCGCTGACCAGGCGAGCGCCGTCGAGGTGCTCGTCGCGGCCTTGAAGGCCGGGAGCTTCTCGCCGTTCCTGCTGCGCGGTGTGACCGGATCAGGTAAGACCGAGGTCTACCTGCGCCTCGCCGAGGCGGCCCTCAAGGTGGGGCGTGGTGTCATCCTCCTCGTGCCGGAGATCGCTCTCGTGCCCGGCCTGGCGCGGGCGGTTGGGGAGCGCTTCGGCTCGGACCTCGCGATCCTGCACTCGAACCTCTCTTCGGCCGAGCGCTCCCAGGAGTGGGAACGGCTGCGCCGTGGCGAGGCGAGGGTGGTGTTGGGACCCCGCTCGGCGCTCTTTGCGCCCCTGGGCGCGATCGGGACCATCGTCGTCGACGAGGAGCACGACGGCTCCTACAAGCAGGACAAGACGCCGCGCTACAATGGCCGCGACCTCGCCCTATGGCGGGCCCGCGCCGAGGGCGCGGTGGCGGTTCTGGTGTCGGCGACACCGAGCCTGGAGAGCCGTCACAACGTCCAATTGGGGAAGCTCCGGCCTCTGGAGCTCGTGGCGCGGGTGGGGCAGGGGGAGCTCCCCGAGGGCATCCTCGTCGATTTGCGCCAGGAGGAGGTGAAGCTGCGTCCCGGCGAGGTTTGCTTCTCCGCGCGGCTCGTCGAGGAGGTCCACCGAGCCCTCGATTCGGGCGATCAGGTGATCCTGCTGCGCAACCGCCGCGGCTATTCGCCGATCCTGCTGTGCCGCGCTTGCGGCGAGAGCTTCCGCTGCGAGGATTGCGGCCTTCCCTTCACCTACCATCGGCGGCGCCGGCGCCTGGAATGCCATTATTGCGGCCACGAGCATCGCGTTGCGTCGCGTTGTCCGAAGTGCCAGGAGGCGGCTCTCGACCCGATCGGTGCCGGGACCGAACGCGTCGAGGAGCAGGTGCGTGAGCTTTTTCCGGGGGTCGGAATCGATGTCCTCGACGCCGACGCCACCCGGCGTACGGGAGGCGCGGCGGCGGTCCTGGAGCGTTTCGGTGCCGGCGAGACACGGATCCTGGTCGGCACCCAGATGGTTTCGAAGGGCCATCATTTCCCCCGCGTAGCGCTGGCCGCGGTGCTTTCGGCCGACACCTACCTCGGCTTTCCCGACTTCCGGGCCGTGGAGCGTACCTACGCTCTCTTGACCCAGCTCGCCGGCCGCGCCGGCCGCGGCGAGCGCCGTGGCCGGGTGGTGATCCAGACCTTTCATCCCGAGCACTACGCGATTCGCGCCGCGCTCAACCACGACGACGAGGCCTTTGTTCGTGAGGAGATGCGATTTCGCCGGACCTTCCACTACCCGCCCTTCACCCGCATGGTGCAGCTGGTGACGCGCCACAAGAACAAGGCACGCTCCGAGAGCGCCCTGCGCGAGATCGCCCGGGAGCTCCTGGCCCATCCCCTCTCCCACGGCATTCTGATCACGGGTCCGGCGGCGGCGCCGCTCGAACGGTTGAAGGGCCAGTGGCGCCACCAGCTCCTGCTGCGCGGCGCGTCGGGACAGCGTCTGCGCCGGCTGGTGCGCGAGGTCGTGCCGGTCGGCTCGACGGAGCTCGTGATCGACGTCGACCCCTACGACTTGATGTAGGCCGGGCCGAGGATCCGCCGCCGGATGGCCCGGACGTGCTCCGGACCGGTATGACAGCAACCGCCGAGGAGCTTCGCGCCATTCTGATACGACTCGTAGGCGACGTCGGCGAAGGGCTCCGGCGGCGCTTTGCCGGACCAGGTCTTCGTCTTGAGGTCGTAGCGTCCGGAGTTGGGATAGGCGGCGATGGGTAGCTCGCTCACCGCGTGCAGCCGCGCCACCACCCGGGGCACGAATCGCGGTGCCGTGCAGTTGACGCCGAGCGCGGCAAGGCGTTCGCAGCCCCGGAGCGCCGCCGTGGCTTCTTCGACGGGGGTGCCGTCGGCGAGGTGGCCGCCGTCGCGGCACGAGAAGCTGAACCAGGCCCAGGCGCCGGAAGTCTCTTCCAGGAGCCGTCTGAGTACCTTGACCTCCGCGAGGGACGGCAAGGTCTCGCAGGCGAGCAGATCGGCACCGCTCGCCGCGAGCAGGGTGAAGCGGCGGCGGTGGAACTCGTCGAGGCCCGCCTCGTCGATGTCATAGGCGCCGGTGTACTCCGAGCCGTCGGCCAGGTAGGCCCCATAGGGACCGACGGAGGCGGCGACGAGGGGCCGGTGGCGCTCCGAGCGGTTGCGTTCGTCGGCCCAGAAGAGGTCGCGCGCCTCCACGGCCAGCCGGACGGCCCGGCGCAGCAGGGAGCGAGCCTCGGTGCCGCGCAGCCCGCGGCGCCGGAAACCCGCCTCGGTCGCCTGGTAGGTGGCGGCGATGATGCAGTCGGCGCCGGAGCGCAGGTAGTCGAGGTGGACCTGGCGGACGGTGTCGGTTTGATCGAGCAGCGCGCCGGCCGACCACAGCTCGTCCGCAAGGTCGAGCCCCCGGGCCTGGAGCTCGGTGGCGAGCCCACCGTCGAGGATCATGGCGCCCTGGGCGTCGAGGAAAGCCAGGAGGGGATTCATCGGTTCCACACGATGAGGATAGCGCGTGCGAGGAGACGATAGTGCAAGCTAGCACGGAACGCCCTCCTGGCAGCAAGCTTCCCTCCTCGCCATCGTTCCTGTACCCTTGCTCGGCGGCGAACGGATGCCGTCCCAGCTCCAAGCCTATGTATGCCGACATCGACTCCCCAAAGCCAGACGCTTGACATAGAGGCCGCCAGAGCTGCGAAGGGGAGGCTTCGTGAGCTCCACGGCGAGGGCGAGGCAGGCCGCATCGACCGCGGCGTCGACCAGGTGCTTCGCCTCTGGCGCGAGGACGACGGCGACGCGGCGGCGTTCTCCTCTTTCGTGGAGAGCGAGTTCGTGCCCTCGGGCGAGCTCCTCGACCGGACCTTCCAACGCCTGGAGTTCGCCTTCGAACGCCTGGGCGGTTTCATGACCTCGCTCCTACGCGACCTGCGGCGCGGCGCCGACGTCGACGACGGGCCGCTCTTGCCGATCGACACCCGGCTGTCCGGCTACAATCCGGCCGCTCACCTCGGCGACGACCTCTTTGCGACCCGGATCGCCTTCGTCGTCCTGTTGAACTTTCCGCTCACGACCCTGGAGGAGCGTCTGGCGCAGGGCGAAGGCTGGTCGCGCCGGCAGTGGGCGGAGGTCCGGATGGCGGAGGGCTTTCAGACGCGCGTCCCGGCCGAGGTGAAGCAGGCCTCGTCGGCGGCCCGGGCGGCCTCTGCCGCCTACGTCAACGGCTACAACCTCTACACGCACCACGTGCTCACCGCCGACGGCCGGCGACTTTTTCCGGCCGGGCAGCGGCTGATCAGCCACTGGGGCCTGCGCGACGAGCTCAAGGCCGCCTACGCCGAGCCCGGGGGGCTCGAAAAGCAACGTCTCTTGAAGGTCGTCTTCGACCGCATCGTCCGCCAGGAGATCCCCGCCGCGGTGATCGAGAACCCGCGCCTTGACTGGACGCCGGAGTCCAACGCCGTCGCCCGTTCCACGGTCGAGGACGCCGAGCTCCCGGCCGGGCGGCCCGCGGAGCCGAGCACCGAGCGCGAGGAGGACGAACGGTACCGGCAGTGGATCGGCAACTTTCAGGCCCAGCGGCTGGCCGATCCCTACCACAAAGAGAATCCCACCTACATGGACCGGATCTTCAACCTGGCCCGGGAGATGCCCGAGTCGGAGGTCCGGGAGCTTTTGGAGAGCGTCCTCGCGTCGCCGCTTCGCAAGTCGGTCGCGCAGTCGATCGCGGACCGTCTCGGCCGTCCGCTCGAGCCCTTCGACCTCTGGTACGTGGGCTTCAAGCCGCGCGGCGTCCACGCGGAGGCCGAGCTTGACGCCAGGGTCCGGGAGCGCTATCCGACGACCGACGCTTTCGCCCGCGACGTACCGCGCCTGCTGCGCGAAATGGGTTTCTCCGCGCAGCGGGCCCGTTTCGTGGCCGACCAGATCGTCGTCGAGCCGTCGCGTGGCGCCGGCCATGCCTACGGCGGCACCCGCCGCGACGACAAGGTCCTGCTGCGCACCCGGGTCGGCCGCGACGGCATGGGCTACCAGGGCTACAACACGGCTCTCCACGAGCTCGGGCACAACGTCGAGCAGGTCTTCTCGACGATCACGATCGACCACACCGAGCTCCAGGGAGTCCCCAACACGGCTTTTTCCGAGGCGATGGCCTTTTACTTCCAGAACAAGGACCTGGAGCTTCTGGGCTTCGCCGGCCCCGGCGACGAGGCCGCCCACCTGAACGCCCTCGACACCTTCTGGGCGACGCGAGAGATCGGCGGCGTGGCGCTCGTCGACGTCGACGCCTGGCGCTGGCTCTACGATCATCCCGATTCGACCCCCGCGGAATTCCGGGAGGCGGTGCTCACGATCGCCCGCGACGTCTGGAACCGGTACTTCGCCGACGTCCTGGGCCGAAGCGACGAGACCCTGCTGGTGGTCTATTCGCACATGGTCAACCGGGCGCTTTACATCCCCGACTACCCCCTGGGGCACGTGATCGCATTCCAGATCGAGCGGTATTTCCACGGCTTCGAAGGTCCGGTGGGCGAGGAGCTCGAGCGCATCCTGAAGATCGGCAAGCTGACGCCCGACGCCTGGATGCGCCAGGCCGTTGGCTCGTCGGTCTCGGCGGAGCCGTTGCTCGCGGCCACCGAGGCGGCCCTCTCGGCCTTGCCTTAGTTAGCCCACTCCACTCGGCCGGCCTACTCGGACTCGCCGGGGACGTCGGGCCACCGTGCCACGAGCGCGAGGTCCGTCACGTCTGCCTGCACGTCGAGATCGTCGGCAGCGATGTAGAATCTCTCGACCAGAGCCGAAAACTTGTAACGTGACGCGGGCAGGTCCACGAACACGAAGTCTCCGTTCGCGTTCGTCGTCGTCGTGTAGGATTGTAAGGCCTGCTTGTCGTGGGCCTCGATTCTCATCACCCACGGCGGCCTGCCGAGCTCCGCCGTCGAAACCTGCCCGGAAATCCGGACCCTGAGGGGCTCTTTGAGGACCAGGTCGACGCGATTCTGGCTCCCTGGATGGACCTCGACCTCTCGCCTTTGCAAATCGAACCCCGGCGACCGAAGGCGCAACGTCACGGGTCCGGGAGGCAGCCCCTCCAACGTGAACTCACCGGCGGAATCCGTCACGTCGCGAGGTACCACGGGGCCTCGGGCGTCGTTCAGCTGGACTTCCACTTCCGGCAGGGGGTGCCCGGCCGGTCCGCGAACGACTCCGGCCAGCTTCGTCGCCGGCACCAGCTCGATGGCCAGCTCCTCGCCCGGATCTTCGGGAAAGCGGACCTGCCGCGAGAGGGTGACGTAATCGTCGGCGATGATGTGGTAGCTGCCGTCGCCTCCCGGATAGACTTCGACGGACGCCAAGCCGTTGGTGTCTGAGTTGAGGACGATTCCGTGGAGGTTCGTCGGCAAGCGCTCAGAAGCCCCTTCCTGCGGGATTCCGGGGTTGAAGAAGATGACAGCATCGGGAACGGGCCTCCCATCTCTCGCGGAGACGAGTCGGAGGTCGAGCGCCACGAGCTGCTGCAAACGCAGAGTGAGAGCTTCTTCTATTTCTCTCACGAGAAGGAAGGTCTGGTGAAGGGCATAACCCTTTTTCATGGCAGAGACAGCGACCTCTTTGCCGATCGCAAGAGCGTCGATCTCGAAGTCTCCGGCGCTTCCTGTCCGTGCAAGTACGGGGTAGACAGTCGAAGCGCCGGCGCAGGCCACGCGGCGGCGAATAGTAGCAGACAGGCCAGGCAAAGCCGGAGTCGAAATGGGCGGTTTTTCATGGTGACCAACGCCGTGCTCAGAAATCTACTATATCTCGGGACTACAGACAGGTGTGCCTCGGTCCCCCCTCTCGGAGATTGACAGCTCAGGAGCGCGAAGCCAGGGCGCTCCCCAGGCGACGGACAAGCCGGCCAAGGGCTTCCCCGAGCTCGACGAGGAGCCGACGAAGGAATCCGCTACCCGCCAGCACCCGGCGTCCCTCGAGCCGGCGCCGGACGTCGTTGGCCAGCTCCTGCGCCGTGGCGTAGCGCCGCCCAGGCTCTTTCCTGAGCGCTTTGTCGACGAGAACCTCGAGGTCCTCGCCGAGCTCGCGGCGCAGCTCCTCGCGATCCGAAACCCCCCGGGTGCGGCAGATCTCCGCGGCATGGTCGGGCTCGTCCGAGAGGCGTTCCAGGGCCGCGGTGAAGCTCAGCGGTGGCTCCTCGCAGACGGCACGGCTGAGCTCCGAGAGCATGAACGCTCCCTGACTCAGTCGATAAGGGGCGCACCCCACCAGGAGCTCGAAAAGCAGGACCCCCAGGGCGTAGACGTCGCTCGCCGGCGTGATCTCCGCGCCGGTGAGCTGCTCCGGGCTCGCGTACCCGGGAGTGAGCAGCCGGATGCTCGACGCCGTCGACGGCTGGGGATCGAGCGTCAGGCGCTTCGGGTCGAGGAGCTTGGCGATCCCGAAGTCCACGAGCTTGGGCTCGCCGTCGCGGTTCACGAGGACGTTCTGCGGCTTGAGATCGCGATGGACGATCCCGACACGATGGGCCTCTCCGACGGCACGGCAGACCTCGTAAAAGAGCGCCAGGCGTCGCGGCAGAGGCAGGCGACGCTCGTCGCACCAGCGGTCGATGCCGGCTCCTTCGACGAGCTCCATCACGAGGTACAGCCGTCCGTCCTGGGTGGCGCCGAAGTCGTGACATCGGGCGATCGAGGGATGGTCGAGCTGGACCAAGATCTGCCACTCCTGGCGGAAGCGCAGGGTCTGGACGATCCCGGAGCCCAGGCGGCTGAGCTTCAAGGCGACGTGGTTTCCGCTGGGAAGGTGCTCGGCCCGATAGACCTTCGCCGCGCCGCCCTCTCCGAGGACTTCGAGCAGCCGGTAGGGCCCGGCGACGGAGCCCACGTCCTCGGCGCCCGTTTCAGCCTCCGGTTTGCTCGGCGAGGCGCAGATTTGCCTTCGCAGCCAGACGGCGCAACTCGCGGTAGACTTCGGACGAAACTGCGGGGATCTCCGGCATCATCCTCCCTTGCTGTAGGCCATCGGCTGCCAGGATATCACGGAACCGCCGGCCGGTCGGCAACGCTTCTGAGGAGGATGGAGAAACGCCGTTCCCACAGCTCTTCGTGCTGGTAGACTCCTGGGGAGTCGAGGAGTCCTTTCGGTTGCCGAGGAGAGCCGTCGCGCGAGCATGATCGGTACGAAGCTGGCCCAACGCTACGAGATCACCGGCGAGCTCGGCCGGGGTGGGATGGGACGGGTCTACCTCGCCCAGGACCCCCACCTGCAACGCGAGGTGGCGATCAAGGTCCTGGACCTCGTCAACATCGGGAGCCAGGCGGAGCAACGGTTCCTCCGCGAAGCGCAGCTCGTCGCCAAGATGGACCATCCCTCGATCGTCCCGATCTACGACCTCGGCCGGCACGAGGAATCGCTCTTTTTTGTCATGCCGGTGGTCAATGGCGAGACGCTCCACGCGCTGATCCGTCAGGGGGCCCTGGCGCTGGGCGAGATCCTGGAGATCGCGGCCCAGGTGGCCGAGGCCCTCGACTACAGCCACCAGCAGGGTGTGGTCCATCGCGACGTCAAGCCCGAGAACGTCATGGTGACGCGCGGCGAATCCTTGCGCGCCAGGGTCATGGACTTCGGCCTCGCCCTGGGGGACAGCGTCAACCGGCTAACGCGCACCGGCTCGCTTCCCGGGACCCTCGCCTACCTCTCGCCCGAGCAGATCCTCGCCGTAGACGTCGACGGCCGAACCGATCTTTACTCCCTGGGCACGATCCTCTACGAGTGCCTGGCCGGCAAGCCTCCGTTCGCCGGCTCGCGCTATGCGTTGCTCTACCAGATCGTCAACGAGCCGCCGGCCCCGCTCGAGAGCTTCGGCATCGGCGAAGGCCTGGCTTCGATCGTCGCCAAGTGCCTCGACAAGGAGCCCGGCCGGCGCCCCGGACGCGGCAACGATCTGGCCATGATGCTTCACGAGCTCGCCGAAGAGCTCAGCCAGAGCGTACGGGACCGCGACGTCGTGCACGCTGGAAGCGAGCGCGGCGAGAGCGCCGGGCCGAGCCTCATACCCCTCGTGGGCCGTCGCCAGGAGGTGGAGGCGCTCGTCGCAAGGTTGGAGGCCGCCGCGGAGAGGGAATGCCAGCTGGTCCTGATCGGCGCCGAGGCCGGTCTGGGAAAGACACGGCTCGTCGAAGAGCTGGAGCAGATCGGGCGCCGCCGGGGCTTCAGGGTCCTGCGGGGACGTTTCTCCGATCAGGAGAGCGCTTTTCCTTTCCAGGGCTTCGGGGAGCTCATCCGCGACTCTTTTCGGGGGCAGGAATCGAGCTCGTCGTCGGGCGTACCGGATCTGAGCGATCTCGGTGCGGACCTCCAGGCGCTGTTCCCGATGCTTTCGGAGCTTCCCCCGCTGCGGGACGCGGCACGCCAGGCGGGTTTCCAGGGGCTCGGTCTGGAGGCGGCCAGGCGAGGCGACCCGACCCATCTCTTCGAGGTCTTGGCGCGCACCTTGCGACGCCTCGAGGCCGGGAAACCGGCGATCTTCCTCTTGGAGCACCTTCAGGGCGCCGAGATCTCGATCGAGGCCCTCCAGTACCTGGTGCGCCGCCTGGGTCCGACGCCGAGCCTCTTCGTCGGTACCTACCGGCCAAGCGAGGTGGGGCGCCGCCATCCGCTGACGACGCTCGTCAAGTCGTTCAAGGACGAGCCGCGATTCCTTCACCTCGTCCTGAAGCCGCTGGGAGAGGGCGAGAGTCAGGAGCTCGTGAGGTCTCTGGTCGGCGGCGGCGAGGTTTCTCACGAGCTTGTCAAAAAGCTTTACGACGCGGCCGAAGGCAACCCCTATTTCACCCAGGAGCTGATTCATTCGCTGATGGACCAGGGGGAGATGAGCCGCGACGAGGCCGGCGTCTGGGTGCTCTCGGGGGAGGCGGCCCTTGCCGCCGACTCCCTGCCCGAGACCATCCAGCAGGTCGTCGAGGCCCGGATCGAGGTGCTTCCCGACGAGATCTCGCGGGTGCTTCAAGTGGCCTCGGTGCTCGGCCGAAGCTTCGATTACGAGGAGCTCGAAGACCTGGTAGGCGACGAGGTCGAAGATGCGGTCGAGCGGCTCTTGCACGAGGGGCTGCTCGCCGAGGACCGGCGAGCCCGGCGCGATCGCTTGCACTTCGCGAGCGGTGTGGTGCGCGACGTCCTGCATTCCGGGCTCTCCCGGCGCCGGCGCCGGGCGCTGCACCGGCGGCACGCCTCGCTTCTCGAAGAGCGCTTCGCCGGCCGTCCTGAGCAGGTCTGTCCACAATTGGTCCATCACTTCGCGGCCGGCGACGAACCGGAGAAAACCGTTCGCTATGCGCTTCTCCTCGCCCGCCGATCGACCGACGCCGTGGGCTCGGAGGCCGCCGTGCGAGCGCTGCGCACGGCGCTGGAATTCGCCGTCGACGAGGAGGTGGCGATCGCACCCGAAGGGGAGCTGCGGCTCCTCCTGGCCGAGGCCCTGCGCTCCGGTGGGGCTCACGAGGTGGCGATGAAAGAAGCCGGCAGGGCTGTGCGTGCCCTGGAACGAGGCCGCGACCTTGCCGGCGCGGCCAAGGCGGCGCTCGTGGCTGCGGAGACGGCCTGGCAGGGGCGGCGAGTGGGGGAGACCCGCCGCTGGGTGGAGAAAGGGATCGAGCTCGCCCGGCTGGCGCTCTCGAAAGACACCCTGCATCGGCTCTTGATCCTGGGTTCGACGATCGCCAACCTGCGAGGCGAGCACCAAAAGGCGCGGGCACGTTGGGAAGAGGCCCAGGAGCTCGTCGCCGCCGCTCCCGAGGAGCCGCTGCCGCGAGGCGGTGTCCTGGTGACGACGCTTCCCCTGGAAGTCCACAGCCTCGACGTGCGCGACGTCCTGACCCTGGAGGACAAGGAGGTCCTGGCCAACGTCTTCGAGACCCTCGTCTACTCGGACGACGGCGGCCACCTGGGTCCCCTGCTTTGCGAGGAGTGGGAGAAAAGCGCCGACAGCCGTATCTTTCGCTTCCAGCTACGCCGGGAAGCCCGTTTCTCCGACGGGGGGCGACTCGTCGCCGCCGACGTCAAGCGCTCCATGGAGGAGGCCGCCCGTCGATCGCCGTCGCCGGCTTGTTCCATGGTCGTGGGTTGCGAGGAGCTCCGGGAAGGCGAGACGGAGGAGCTGCGTGGCATCGAGGTCCTGGGCGAGCACACCGTGCGCTTTCACCTCCGAGAGCCGTTGCCGATTTTTCCGGTGCTTCTAACCGACGTCAAGACCGCCGTCTTTCGCCTGGACGAGGCCGGCGAGCCGATCGGTACCGGTCCCTTCAAGCTCTCGGAGCACCGCCGGGACCCCATACGCCTGGTGCGCAACGAGTCCTATTGGCGTGGCGCTTCGCCCAACCTTGATGCGATTGAGTTTCGCCTCGGAATAAAAAGCGCGGCCGCGGCCGAGGCGCTCTTTTCCGGGGACCTCGACCTCGGTCGCGATTTCGCTCCCGATGCGCTGGACGGATTGCTCCGCGACGAGCGTTTCCGCAGCGGGCTTGTCGAGGCGACCCGGCAGGGCGTCTACCTCGTGGCGTTTCATCGTCAGGGCCCCGGGAGCTCGCGCCCCGAGGTGCGCCGTGCGCTCGCCGAGGTGATCCGCCCCGAAGAGATCGTGCTGCGGACCCTGGGGCGTTTCGCCCAGCCGGCGAATTGTCTGATCCCACCGGCCGTGCTGGGGCATGACCCGAACCTGGTACGACCGCAGCGAAGCCCTGAGGAGGCCCGGGCATTCCTGGAAGAGGCCGGTCTCGAACCGCCCGTCAAGCTCCGGGCGGTGATACAGCCGCTCCTGCGAGATCGCTTCCGGCCTTTTCTGGACATGCTCCTCGCTCAATGGTCGGCTGCGGGCCTTGAGGTGGAATTCGACACCCCGACGCTCGGGACCTATCTCGATCGAGCCCGAGATGCGGAGGGGATGGACCTCTGGATTGGTCGTTGGGGAGCCGACTACGACGATCCGGACAGCTTCACCTATGCTCTCTTGAGCTCAGGCTGCGGGTATCTCGCCGACTACCTGGCGTCGCCGGCGATCGACGAGATCGTCGAGCAGGCTCGCCGGGAAAGCCGTAGCGCCAACCGCCGGGTCCTCTACCGCGAGCTCGAAAGTCTGCTCGCCGAGAACAACGTCCTGCTGCCGCTTTTCTACGACGTCGACTACCGGCTTGCGGGCCCCCGTCTCCGCGGCCTGGCCTTGAAGAGCGCGCCGCCCTACGTCACCTACGCCGAGGTCGCGAAGCTTCCCGAGGCCGTGGCGAAACCGCTGGCGGTGGAGCGCGATCGTGGCGCGATCCACGTACCCTTGGCCACCACGTTCACGACGCTTTCGCCGCGAATGGCGCACCTGACCGCGGCGTCGGAGGCGATCTCCAACGTCTTCGAGACGCTGACCCGTGTCGACGAAGGGGCGCGGATCGTGCCGCTTCTAGCCACCGAGTTCCGTCTCGAGGATGGCGGCCGGCGCTTCCGCTTCAAATTGCGTAACAACGTTCGCTTCCACGACGGGCGCAAGCTCTCAGTCCGCGACGTGCGCCATACCTTTGAGGAGCTCGCCCGCCACCGGGACGAGGTGGCGGAGGCTCAATTCTTGCCGCTTCGGGGCGCCCGGGCCTTTCGCGAGGGCGAAGCCTCGGAGCTGAAGGGTTTCGTCATCGTTTCCGCCAACGAATTCGTGATCGATCTGGATCATGCCCTGTCGTTTTTCCCGGCCATGCTGACGAGCTCCACGATGGCCGTCGTCCCCGAAGGCTTGCGCCGTTTCTCCGGCAACTGGAGCGAGGGCTGTTGTGGAACCGGGCCCTTTCGAGTGGCGCTTTTCGTACCTGGCAAACGCCTGGAGCTCGACGCCAACCCCTATTACTGGCGACGGCAGATCCCGAGATGCGAGCGACTCGTCTTCGAGCTTGGCAGGCGGCCCGAGGAGGTTTTCGCCGACCTGAGTTCCGGGCGCCGGGTCGTGGCCTCGGGGCTCGTACCGGCGCTCGTCGCCGAGCTCCGGCGCGACGCCGAGCTCGTGCCCGGGTACCACGAGGCGCCCGGCCTTTCGACCTGGTTTCTTGCCGCCGTCCCCGGAGGCGTCCTGGCCGACCCAGAGCTGCGGAGCCTGCTGGCACCCTTCCTCGACGTCGACGCCGTGGTGCGCTCCACGCTCGGGCGCCTGGCACAGCCCGCCCACGGCCTCATCCCGCCGGGGCTCCTGGGATATGAGCCCCGCGAGCACCGGGCTACACCAGCCGGCGAGAGTGGCCGTGGGCTCGGCGAAAGACCTCTCGCGGGCGTCGAGCTACGGGTGTCGCTCGTTCCTCCCTACCTGGGGGAGCTGGCACCGCTCTGGAACGGCTTACGCCACAACTTGGAGAGCGCTGGTGCCAAGGTCCGTGCCGTCGCCGCGTCGGCCGGGAAAATCATCGAGAGCATGGCCCGGGAAGAAGTCGACCTGGTCGGCGGACGCTGGATGGCCAGCTACCCCGACCCTGACTGCCTGATCCACTACTTCCATTCTCGCGGCGTGCTGGCGCCGCTCACCGCCTCTGCGGAGCTCGACGAGCTTTTTGAGCGCGGTCGGCTGGAGACCGACGCGGCCCTGCGCCACACCATTTATCTCCAGATCGATCAGTCGCTCACCGGCAGCGGCGCGGTCATTCCTCTTTTCCACGACCAGATCTACCGTCTTGTTCATCGCCAGATCACCGGCGGGCGCCTTCGTTTCGGTTGGCCGGAGCTGGCCTACGAGGAGCTCGAGCTGGCGTCGTGACGCTGTGCAGGAGAGAGGGATGATCGGCACTTCGCTCTCGGACCGCTACCAGGTCACCGCCGTTTTGGGGCGTGGCGGCATGGGGGTTGTCTATCGGGCCGAGGATCCCTTTCTGCATCGAGAAGTCGCCGTCAAGGTCCTGACGAGCGGTGTGCTTTCCGCGCCGGCCGAGGACCGGTTCAAACGCGAGGCGCGACTCGTCGCCCAGATGGATCATCCGGCCATCGTGGCGATTTACGACATCGGGCGCCACGCCAACTCGCTCTTTTATGTCATGCCCGTGGTCCAGGGCTCCACGGTCAAGTCGCTGGTCAACCAGGGAGCGCTCGACCTCGGCGAGATCCTGGAGGTCATAGCCCAGGTCGCCGAAGCCCTGGACTACGCTCACCAGCGCGGTGTCATCCACCGGGACGTCAAACCGGAAAACATCATGGTCTCCCACGAGGACTCACGGCTACGGGCCCGGGTCATGGATTTCGGCCTGGCGATCGGTAGCACCGGAAGCCGCCTCACCCACTCCGGGAGCCTGCCGGGCACGCTCGCCTACCTCAGTCCGGAGCAGATCCTGTCCCTTGAAGTCGATGGCCGAACCGATCTTTACTCCTTGGGAACGGTGCTCTATGAGTGCCTGGTGGGGGAAACCCCGTTTTCCGGCTCGCGCTATACGATGCTCTACCGCATCGTCCACGACGCGCCGGCACGGCCCGGCCGACGGGGCGTGGCGAGCGAGCTGGAACGAATCATCCTCTCCTGTCTGGCGAAAGAGCCCGAAAAGCGTCCCGCACGGGGCAACGACCTGGCGGCGGAGCTACGCCGCTTCGCCGCCGGCCTCGGGGACGAGGAGCGACTGAGCAGCGCCACAGCCGCCGTTCGTGTGCGCGAGCGCAACGCCACCCGCGACGTGCTTCTCTTGCCGGTCGTCGGCCGTCGCCTGGAGCTCGAGCTCCTCGACGAGCGCCTGGAAAAGGCGCTCGCCGGCGAATGTCAGCTGGCGCTCGTCGGCGGCGACGCCGGGATGGGCAAGACGCGGCTCCTCCGTGAAATCGAGGAGATGGCCAAAAGCCAGGGCGTCCGCGTGCTCCAGGGTCGCTTCTCCGAGCATGAGAGCGCCTTCCCCTTCCAGGGGTTCGGCGAGCTGATCCAGGACTATTTCCGAGGCCGCGACGCCGGCCCTGGGAGCAGCGGCGGAGAAGAAGGCGCTCCCGTCGTCGACCTGCGGGATTTGTTGGGCGATCTCCAGGTGCTCTTTCCGGTGCTGACCGAGATCTCGCTTCTGCGCAGCGAGAGCGACGTCCGGCCCCTGGAGCTGCGGGCCGAAGCCTTGAGGAGCCGTGACCGCACCCATGTCTTCGAGCTACTGGCCCGCACCCTCGGGCGCCTGGCGGGAGGTGAGCCGACGGTTTTCCTGCTCGAGCACCTGCACGGCGCCGAGGACTCGATCGACGCGCTCCAGTACGTGGTCCGGCGCCTGGGTCCCACCCCGACGCTCATCGTCGGTACCTACCGCCAGAGCGAGATCTCCCGCCGTCATCCGCTTCGCCGTTTGCTCCAGGCCATGGCCGAGGACCCGTGCTTCAGCTCGATCGTCCTCGGACCCTTGACGTCGACGGAGCACCAGCAGTTGGTGATCGCCTTTCTCGAAAGCCGGCGGCTCCTCGAAAGGGGTCAACGTCTGGGACGAGAGCTTCGGGAAAAGCTTTACGAGGCCACCGAGGGCAACCCGTTCTTTACCCAGGAGCTGCTGCAGTCGCTGGCCGACTCGGGGGGTATGGCCCAGGATCCCGCGACGGGCGTCTGGAGCTTCTCGGGGCAGGGCTCGCTCATGGTCGATGCGTTGCCGGAGACCATTCAGCAGGCCGTCGAGTCGCGCCTCGACCGGCTCCCGGAAGAGCAGCTCGAGGTCCTTTCGACCGCCTCGGTCCTCGGGCGCAGCTTCGACTACCACGACCTCGAGGCGCTCATCGACCGGACCGACGTCGACGAAGCCGTCGACCGTCTGATCCGCGAAGGGATCCTTGACGAGGATCGCCAGGCGAGGGGCGACCTTTTGCACTTCTCCAGCGGTGTGGTCCGCGACGTCCTCTACGGCAAGCTTTCGCGCCGGCGCCGGCGCTCATACCATCGCCGGCACGCCGAGCATCTGGAACAACGCTTCGCCGGACGGGCGGAGCGCGTCTACCCTCAGCTGGTCGACCACTTCGCCGCCGCCGACGTGCCCAAGAAAACGGTGGAGTACGCCTTGCTCCTGGCGCGCAGCTCGCTCGACACCTTCGGTGCCGAGGCCGCGGTACGTTCCACCCGCATGGCCCTGGAGCTCGTCGAGGAGGAAGAGGTCGACCGCGCTGCCGAGGGAGAGCTCAGGTACCTGCTGGCCAATGCGTTGCGCGTTGCGGGCGCGATCGAGTCGGCCTTTAAGGAAGCCGCGCGGGCGGCGCAGGCCTTGAACTCGAACGGCGACCCGGGTGGCGCGGCCGCGGCGGCGCTGGTGGCGGCGGAGATCTCCTGGCAGGTGCGAAAGACCGGCGACACCAGACGCTGGGTGGAGAAGGGCATCGAGCTGGCCCGCTCGGCAATGGGTGAAACCTCCTCGGGGCGGGAAGTCCCGGTCACGCTCGATGCGGCGGAGCTCGCCCGGGCGCGTCAGACCTTGCGCAAGCTCCTCCTGCTTTGCGCGACCACGGCCAACCTGCGCGGCGAGCAGCTGCGGGCGCGCGCCTGCCAGGAGGAGGCCGACGAGCTACGCCAGGCGGAGACGGCCGGCGAGGCCGAGCCGCCGCCGGGCGGCACCCTGGTCACGACTCTCCTGCAGCCGCTGACGACGCTCGATCCGTCGAGCTTCGAAACCGTCGAGGACTGTGAGGTGCTCGGCAACGTTTTCGAAACCCTCCTGCGCTTCGACGCCGAAGGCAACCTCGTGTCTGGCCTTGCCGACACCTGGGAGACGTCGGAGGACGGCTTGACCGTCGAGGTCGTGCTCGAGCGCGAAGCTCGCTTCGCGAATGGCCGACCGCTCGTCGCAGCAGACGTCAAAGCCTCCCTCGAACGCTCGGCCTTTGGCTCGGACACCCCGACCTCGGCCTGTGCCGTGTTGCAGGGGGTCGAGCTGTTTTGTCACGGCGAGGCCGCCGAAATCCGCGGCATCGAAACGCTCGACGAGCACACGCTTCGTTTCCGGCTAAAAGAACCGTTGGCTATCTTTCCGGCACTGCTGAGCGACCTGGGCACCGCGATACGGCTCGACGAGGACAATGGCCTGATCGGCACGGGGCCCTTCCGTATCGCGAAGCTCGACCGCGAACGGGTGGTGCTGGAGAAAAACCCTGGCTACTGGCGCGGCTCGCCGGCGGTCCTGGACCAGATCGACTTTCGTATGTCGCTCGACGCGTCGGGGATCGCGGCCGGATTGCGCATGGGCGAGATCGACGTCGGCTGCGACTTGTTGCCCGACGACATCGATCGTCTGCTGCGGGACTCCCGCTTCCGTACCGGGCTTGTCGAGTCGACCCAGAAAAACACTTATTTCGTGTACTGGAACGCCCGCGGACCGTTGGCCCAGAACGGCGCGGTACGCCGTGCCCTGAGCGGCGTCGTGCGGACCCGCGACCTGGTCTGGCGGACGATGGGACGATTGGCTCAACCCGCCACCTGCATCATTCCGCCGGGAATCCTCGGCCACGACCCGGGACGCCGTCCCCTGAGCCTGGGACGCGAGCAGGCTGCGGCGCTCTTGCGCAGCACGGGCCTGGGCTTGCCCCTGCGTCTCGTCGCCGCCATCCATCCGCTTTTTTTTGATCGTTACAGCTCGCTTCTCATGGCTCTGATCGACGAGTGGGCGGCGATCGGCGCCGAGGTGGCGATCGAGACCACCTCGATGGAGGATTATCTGAAACGTTGGCAGGACAACGAGGAGATCGACCTGCTGATCGGACGCTGGGTCCCCGACTACGACGATCCCGACAGCGTGATCTACACCCTATACCATTCGCGTCACGGGCATCTGGGACGAGGGCTGGAGTCGGCCGCCGCGGACATTTTAATGGAAAAAGCGAGGCACGAGAACCGGGCCGGGGTCCGCCAGTCTCTCTACCGCAAGGTCGAGACCTTGCTGGCGGAGCAGTGCGCGGTGTTGCCGCTCTTTCACGGCATCGATTATCGGATGGTGAGCCCGCAGGTCCGGGGATTGAGATTCCTCGGCCGTCCTCCGTACCTGAGCTATGCCGGGATCGGCAAGCTTCCCAAGGAGAGCGAGCGGGTCACCGTCGGCTCGGCGGAGGTGGTCCCGATCCGGGTCGGCCTGCCCTCGCGGCTCGACACTCTCGATCCGGCCGCCGCGGTCTTTGCCGAGCACGCCGAGGTGACCCCGATCGTTTTCGAGACCCTGACCCAGGTCGGAGAAAGCGCTCGCATCGTCCCGGGGCTGGCGACCGAGTTTCGCTCCGAGAACGGTGCGCGGCGCTTCCACTTCCGGCTGCGAAAAAACGTTCGCTTCCACGACGGCCGCAAGCTCACGGCGCGCGACGTGCGCCACACCTTCGAACGCCTCGCCCGTCACTCGCAGCTGCCGCCGGATCCGGCCGTCCTGGCGATCCGCGGCGTCGAGGCCTTCCGCGACGGTGATGCGGCCGAAATCGAGGGTCTTTTGTTGCCCTCGTCTCACGAGGTCACGATCGAGCTCAAAGAGCCCCTGACTTTTTATCCGGCCATGCTGAGCCGCCAGGTGCTGGGAATCGTGCCCGAAGGCACGGAGTCCGTCGACGGCTGTAGCTGGCGCGACGGCTGTGTCGGTACCGGTCCCTTCCGGCTCTTGAACCTGGTGCCCGGAGAAAGGATCGAGCTGGAGTCCAACCCTCATTACTGGCGCCAGGGCTATCCGCGAGCGAGCCATCTCGTCTTCGAGCTCGGTGTGGGCAGCGAACGGGAGGTCGAGGACTTCCGCTCCGGACGCCTGTCGCTGATCTCCCACCTGCGGCCCCGCGATGCCGAAAAGCTACGCCGCGAGACCCGCCATGCCGCCAATTACTGCGAGTCGCCGGGGCTCTCGACCTACTTCGTGGCGCTCAACACCCGTCAAGGCCCATTTGCCGACCCCGACCTCCGGCGCTCTTTCGTGGACGCTTTCGACCTCGACGGCATGATTCGGGCAACCCTGGGCCGAACGGCGGTTCTGGCGCGGGGGCTGATCCCACCCGGCCTGCTGGGTCACGAGGCGGTTCCGGAGGGGGTGGCGCCGCCTTTGCGGAGCCAGAAGGCGAACCTACGGGGCCTGGAGCTGCGGATCGCCGCCCACCCGGTCTTCGAAGGGATCCAAGCGGCCTTCTGGCAACTTCTCTTGCGCAACGCCAGCGCTCTCGGGCTTCAGCTCCGCGTCCACTTCCTGAGCCGCGACGAGCTTTCTGGGGGGGTCGAGGCCGAGGACGCCGACGCTTTCGCCACCCGCTGGTTCGCCGGGTACCCGGACCCGGGTAGCTTCTACAGCCTCTTCCATACCGACGCAGGCGCCTGCGGACGCCTCTGCGGTTGCGAGGAGCTCGACCGGTTGATCAAGAAGGGGAGCGCTCAGTCCGACGCCGGGCTGCGGCACACCATCTACCGGGAGCTCGAGCAGATCTTCGCTCGCGAAGCCCTCGTCAAGCCCTTCTTTCACGAGCAGGTGTATCGCTTCTATCGTCAGGAGATCACCGACGTACGCATTCGGTTCGGCCACCCTGAGGTGGCCTATGAAGAGCTCCGGTTGAACGTTTGACCTACGCAGCCGCCGATTTCGGCGGCTCTGACTGGAGCACCCGCGAGCCCTGAATGACCTCCGCCAGCTGCTCGTCGGGGAGGTGCGTCAGGTCCGCCGCGGCAGACTTCATCTCCTGGTGCTCGACGGCACGCGAGAGGACTTCCTGGCGGGTGGCGCCCGACTTCTTGCCCAGGAAGGGCTTGGTCACCAGATAAAGGACGTCGCGAACCGACATGGTGCGCAGGAAGTGCCGTAAGAGCCGGAGCGTCGCGATGGGGTAGTGCAGGAACTTGTAGACGATCAGACGCTTGAGCTCTTCCTGGCGGACCCGGTGGATCTCCTCGCCCGAGAGGATCGTCGGATCGATCGTCGAGCACTTGAAGTACTTGTACCAGTCTTTTTCGTCGTCGACGAGGCCCCGTGCCACGTACTCGTTCCAGAGCGGCGTCCCGCGGTAGACGCAGAGGCGGTTGAAACCGAAGCTGTCGAGGCGCAGCTTCGAGGCGAAGCGAAAGGTCGCCCGCATGTCGTCTTCGGTCTCGTCGGGACAGCCGATGACGAAAAAGCCGTGGACGATCTCGACGTTCGCCTTTTTCGCGATGCCGATCGCGTTCTCGATCTGCTCCAGGGTCTGCTTTTTCTTGAGGCGGTCGAGGACCTTTTGCGAGCCGCTCTCGCAGCCGAACATGAGCGAGCGGCACTGCGAATCGACCATCTTCGGCAGCATCTTCAGACACGGATCGGAATCGACCCGGCCCTCACAACCCCACTTGACCGTGTTGCCGTTCTCGATCAGGCCGTCGCAGATCTCCTCGATGCGCTTGGGCTGCAGCAGGAAGTGGTCGTCGACGAAGTAGACGCCGCCATAGCCCTGCTCCTGGAGGTGCTTGAATTCGCCGACGACGTGCTCGGCGCTGCGCGCGCGCCACTTGCCCTCGTTAAACGACGGGATGTCGCAAAAGACGCAGGGCCAGGGACAGCCGCGCGAGGTCTGCATCGTCGTGTAGCGGTCCATCGAGACGACCGCCGGTACGTCAAGCGGCATCGACTCGATGAAGTCGAGTGCCAGGCTCTCACGGTCGGGGTAGGGCCACTGGTCGAGGTCGCGCTCGATCGGACGAGCAATGTTTGTGCGGACCGTATTGTCCGATTCCGCCCAGGTGAGGCCGTCGACCGTGTCGGGATCGTCGAGGCGCTCCAGGAGGTCGAGGATCAGCTGCTCGCCGTCGCCGCGGCAGACGTAGTCGACCTCGGGGCACTGCGTCTTGACCTGGTGGGCGTTAAGCGTTGCGAACACCCCGCCGAAGGCGAGCCGCACGTTGGGGATCGCGGCGCGGAGCTGGCGCGCCAGGACCTTGGCGTACGGATAGGTCGTCGTCGAGAGGAACGAGAGCCCGACGAGGTCGGGCCGGAGGCGGCGGACCTCTTCGACGATGTGCTCGTTCGGGGTGTCGGGGTTGGCCTGGTCGTACATGTTGCACTCGTGGCCGCCGCGCTTCAAGACCGACGAGAGCGACATGATACCGATCGGCGGGAAGCCGATGATCTGCGGCACGCCGCGCCCCGATGGCTTGTCGGCGAGAAAGGCATAGAACTGTGGGTCACGGACGTGGACCAGGACAACGCGCATCTGCACCTCCGGTGTCGGTCGTTGAGAACGGCGCGATCATACACGAGCGCGGTTCCGGGCGCAAACACGCCTCTTGGATGCTGGGAGCGCAGGCGCACGCCTGCTTCTTCGGCCCTCCTGTCGCGGGGCCCCCTGGCGAGCCTACTCGACGCGCTTCAGGGCGAACTTTCGGGTCCCGTGTGGAGCGCCCTTCTATTGGAGAAAAGCCTGACCAGAGGAAATCCGGCGCCAGGTTAGTTGTCGCTTGCTCCGACGAGGAGATGGACCTATAATCGGCTGTCCAAACATAGGGACCTCGTAAAGGGCACAGCCGGCCAGGTGCCGGTGTCGCAAAGCTACGGGCTTCACCTCTCCGGAGGGTTCGCTCTCCCGAAGATCGCCGAGTTGCCGAGGGTCACCGCAGTTGCAGCTCTCTTTTGGAGCGCAGGAGGTGTCGATGTCGGCGCGCACGGAGCAAGCTCGTACGCCAAGGTGGTCCTGGCTGATCCTGGTCCTGGGGGTCGTCGCCTCGTGCGGCTGGTCCTGGGCACAGACGGTGCCCGTCTACGTCGCCGAGTGGGGGTCTTTCGGCTCCGGAGCCGGGGATTTCAACGCGCCGGCCGGCATTGCCGTCGACAGCCACGGTGAGGTCTACGTCGCCGATGCCCGCAACCACCGGATCCAGAAATTCGACGCCAACGGTACGTTCCTCACCGCCTGGGGATCGCTAGGTTCCGGCGTCGGGGAGATGTGGCATCCCCTGGGCCTCGCGGTGGATTCCGCGGATCGGGTCTACGTCGTGGACTCGGCGAATTCCCGGATCCAGATTTTCGACCGTACGGGAGCCTACCTCGATCATTGGGGAAGCGTGACCTCACAGCCGGCGGATGGTGAGTTCTTCTGGCCGAGCGGCGTGGCGGTGAGCTCGCAGGACCAGGTCTACGTGACCGACCAGGGCTCTCTCGACAGGATCTGGGGCCACAACGTCCAGGTCTTCGAGGCGACCGGCGATTTCCTCTACAGGTGGGGCGTGTCGGGCACCGGGGTAGGCAACTTCGTCTTTCCGTCGGGCATCGCGATCGACGCCTCCGATGCCGTCTATGTCGCCGACACCGGGAATCACCGGATCCAGAAGTCCGATGCCCTGGGAAATTTCGTGCAGGCCTTCGGGGGGTTCGGCACCGGCGCCGGGCAGCTCAACCAGCCGCGTGGCCTCGCGGTCGACGCCGCCGGTGCGCTCTATGTGGCCGACTGGGCCAACCACCGGGTGCAGGTCTTCGACGCCACAGGTATCGCCACGGTCAGCTGGGGGGTAGCGGGCACGGGCGGCGGCGAGTTCTTGTTCCCGTTTTTCGTCGCGGTCGACGCGGCGGGCAACGTCTTCGTCTCCGACACGCTCAACCACCGGGTCCAGAAATTCAGCTTCGGACGGCAGATCGACGTCGTCGTGAAGCCGGGCGGCGGGACGCCCTCGGTCAACCTCCGGTCGAACGGACTCTTGAAGGTGGCGGTGCTGAGCGACGCGAGCTTCGACGCCACCGAAATCGATCCCCTGACCGTGAGGCTCGGGCCGGCCGGCGCGGGCATCTTCCATGCCCAGGGGCACTTCGACGACCTGGACGGCGACGGCTACCTCGACCTCCTCCTGCACTTCCGGATCCAGGACCTGGGGGTCGACTGCGGCGACACGTCGATGACGTTCTCGGCCGTGACCATGAGTGGTGAGGCCGTGGCGGCCACCGTGTCGATCGTGACGACCGGGTGCCCCTGAGCGGGTTCGTGCGCGGTGCAGTGCCGAGGCCGAGACGGCCGACAGCGACGAGGACGAGACTGAGGTCGACTACGACATCTGATCTCGGTCCTCCGGTGGGACGCCGTGCCGAGTTGTGCCGGGTTTTTACCAAAAGGCGACAGGAGAGCGGTGGAATCCCTCCCGCCGTCCCGCTATGATGCGCTCCGAGAGAGGGATGCCCTCGGGGCATCGCCGCCACCGAAGTGTCCTGGCGCTTACCGCGCCGAAGCTTTTTCCAATCTAAGAGACGGAGATTCCGTCGACAGGAGAGCCCCCCATGTACAAGCTCCGTAGAACGTCCACCCTGATTGCCCTGGCTGCCCTGATCCTGTCGGTCTTCGGCGTGGCGGCGGCCGTCGCCGACGACGCCGAGGATCGCAATGCCAAGATCCTCGCCAACTTGAAGCTCCAGTTCCAGCAGCTCCGTGAGATTGAAGTCATCATGGGTGAGATCAGCCCGAGCGGCTTCGGCGGCCTCGACCAGGGGTCCTTCACCATCCAGACGCCGCGTGGTCCGCAGCCCCAGAAGTTCCTCGTGTCGGCCGACGACACCCGGCTCTACATGGTCAGCGAGCCGTTTGACGTCAGCAAGAGCAAGGCCGACATCGACGCCCAGCTCACGCAGGAGACCGCGGCCAAGGCCGAGGCGGCCGCCAACCGCAGCCAGGAGCTCGCGGCCGCCGTCGCCGGGCTGCCGGTGCGCGGCAACCCCGACGCCAAGGTGACCATCGTCGAGTTCTCCGACTTCCAGTGCCCCTACTGCGCCCGAGGTGCCACCACCGTCGAACAGATCCTGGAGAAGTACGGCGACGACGTCAAGGTGGCCTTCAAGCACTTCCCGCTCGACTTCCACCCGTGGGCCCGGCCGGCCGCCGTCGCCTCCCACTGCGCCGGCCAGCAGGATGACGACGCCTTCTGGTCGCTTCACGACCAGTACTTCGCCAACCAGAAGCAGATCACTCCCGACAACGTCCTCGCCAAGTCGAAGGAGTATCTGGCCGACAGCGGCATCGACATGGAGCTCTGGTCGACCTGCGCCGAGGACAAGGAGTCCGACGCCTACAAGGCGGCCGAGGCCACGGTGACCGCCGACGTGGCCTTTGGCCAGAGGCACGGGGTCAGCGGAACGCCGGGATTTTTCGTCAACGGCCGGTTCCTGAACGGCGCTCAGCCTCTGAACGCCTTCGAGCCGCTGATCGCCGAAGCCAAGAACGACTGATCGCTTCCTCCTGCACTCACGCCGCCGGGCGCCGGCCGGCAGGCGTTGACCCGCCGTTCGTAGAGGGCTCGCCTTCGGCGCGGCGAAGACCCGGGAGCCGCCTGCCGGGTCTCGAGGTCGACGGGCTCGAAGCGGACACCGCCTCGCAGCGTTCGGTACCGAACGGCGCGCCTTTGCGAGGGCCAGGAAAAATGAGTAGCCAGAAGTCTTCAAGGCCACGAGCGCCGGTGGGAGACTCTGGCGCGAGACCCGGGCCTTGCTCAGGTCCTATCTGTTACGATGACGGCCATGTCAGCGCCTGCCATGTCAACGCTACGTCCCACGCCCGAACGGCTCGCCGAGGTCGACTTCTCGATGCCGGGGCTCACCGGCGTCGACGAGATCGTCGTCACCGGACCCGGCGGTCCGGACATCGCGAGCCCCGACGACCTGGCCGGGCAGGAGGTCTGGGTGCGCGCCTCCTCGAGCTACCACGAAAGCCTCCAGCGGCTCGACCGGCGCCTGCGCGCGGCCGGCCGTCCCGGCATCCGCATCCACCTCGCCGACGAGTTCCTGGAGGACGAGGACCTCCTCGAGATGGCCAACGCCGGGCTCGTGCCCATGATCGTCGTCGACTCGCACAAGGCGGGCTTGTGGGTCCAGGTCTTTTCCGAGATCACCCTCCACCCGAAGGCCGCGGTGCGAACGGGCGGCGAGATCGCCTGGGCGATCCGCAAGGAGAGCCCCGGGCTGCGCGCGGTGATCGACGAGTTCATCCGCGGTCACAAGAAGGGGACGCTTTTCGGCAACATCCTCTTCAAGCGCTACTACGTGAGCACCCGCTGGGCGCGCAACGCCCTCGCCGAAGAGGAGGTGGCGCGCTTCCGCCACACCGTCGAGCTTTTCCGGCGCTACGCCGCCGAGTACGACTTCGACTACCTGCTGGTTATGGCCCAGGGCTACCAGGAGTCGCGCCTCGACCAGAGCGTGCGCTCCAGCGCCGGCGCCATTGGCGTGATGCAGCTCCTGCCCTCGACCGCCGCCGATCCGGCGATCGGCATCCCCGAGATCGAGGAGCTGGAGGCCAATATCCACGCCGGGGTCAAGTACCTGCGCCACATCCACGAAACCTACCTCGCCGACGCCGATCTCGATCCGCTGAACCGGCACCTTTTCGCCTTCGCCGCCTACAACGCCGGCCCCAACCGCGTCCGTCGCCTGCGCCAGAAGGCCGCCGAGATGGGTTTGGATCCCAACGTCTGGTTCGGCAACGTCGAGATGGTGGCGGCGCGGGACATCGGGCGCGAGACGGTACAATACGTGGGCAACATCTCGAAGTATTACGTCGCCTACCGGCTCCTCGCCGCGCAGCTCGCGAAGCGGGAAGAGATCCGCTAAACGCTATCCGTCGCTGCGCAGCCAACCATGGCCGACTACGACGTCTTCCTCAGCCACCACCCGGACGACCTCCCCCTCGTCAAGGACGTCGCCCGACGCCTCCGGGAGGACGACGTCACGGTATTCCTCGACGACCGAGTACCGCCTGCGCCACAACGGCGAGGAAGACGTGAGCCTCGATCCCACCGACGTGCCGGGACCGCTCGGCGCGGTGCTGCCGTCGTTTACCATCCACACCCCGGGGCCCGGACGGTCGTCCTCTACGACGTGGACAGCCGGATTCCCAACCTGGCCCTCATGAAGCTGAGCACGTTCTACAAGGAACGCGGTTGCCGCATCGTTCTCGCGCGGGAAATCACCTGCCAACCCGGTGACCAACACTTTGCCAGCGTCGTTTTCCAGACGGGCTCCTCGCGGAAGAAGATCGAGGGGTTGAGACAGATCTACGGTCAGGACATCGAGATCGGAGGGTCGGGCGTCGACCTCACCAAGAGACTGCCGCCGGAGGTGGACGGCTGTTTCCCTGACTACTCGCTTTACGGGCATGACCATTATGCGCTCGGCTTCCTCACCCGCGGCTGCATCAAGCGCTGTGCGTTCTGCGTCGTGCCCATCAAGGAGGGACGGCTGGCGCCCGAACCCGGATCGTTCTCGGCCTTCGTGCCCGCCAGCCAACGAAACGTCATGCTCTTGGACGATAATCTACTCGCATTTCCCGGAGCCGATTCGCTCTTGGAGGAGATGGCTGCAAGGGACTACGCCGTCAATTTCTCTCAGACCCTCGACATCGCATATCTCACCGAGGCGAAGTTCAAGCTTCTGTTGAGGATCGACTCCCGGAATGCTCGCTTCACCCGTCAGAGGATCTACTTCAGCCTCAATCATTCCGGCCAGATCAAGCTCTTCGAAAGGCGGCGGGAGATGATGAGAGCGTTCGGCGAGGACTGTGTCAGCGTTGTCGCGATGTATGGCTTCGACACCAGCTTGAGCCAGGACTATCAGCGCTGGCTGATGTTGAGAAAAATGCGCCTTGTCCCCTTCTTTCAGGAGTATTGGCCGATCGAGGGCGTGACGGGGCGTTTACCCCGGCCGTTCTTCGACATGGATCTGGACGAGGTGATCCGGCTGACCTTCCGCAGCAACGGACAGAACTGGGAGAAGTATCTGCGTTGGCTGAACCGGCTCTACTACGAGACTTTTGGCAGATATTACCTTCCCTTGGTGAAAATCATCTACCGTTACAACAACCGCGAGCGCATCCGTCGCTATCTTGAGCGACCGCAGCTCCTGACCAGTGACATGTATCGATCATATCGGTAGTGGCCGCATGCCCCAGCGAGCGGCCAGGACGTCGAGGCCGGCCTCGAGCGCGACCAGGGCCTTTGTGCCTAGCTGGTGCCGGCCGTCCACGAGCTGATCGCGAAGTACCGCGCCGCATAGAGCCAGCCCGTGCCGTCCTGCGCCGCTTCCGCGACGATCTCGACGGCGCGTCCGGCCGGATCACGGGCCGGCCGGCAAAGCACGAGGGCTTCGGCTGTGCTAGGTTGAGGACGTCATTGCCCGAGCGCAGATACAGACCCCGCTCAGGAGAGAACCATGTCCCAGACCCCCTACGTTCCCGACGACCCCATGGCGCGCTTCCGCGCCGTTTACGACGCTTTAAACGCCGGACGCCGGTGGTACCAGAACGCCTCCTCACTGTGCTTCGCGGCGATGATCGCGGTGCGCTGTCCCGGCGAGGCCGCCGACGTCGCCGCCGGCATCCGCCGGCTCGCCGACGAGCTCAAGGAGGAGGCCAGCTGGACGAGCTCCCTGGCGAACGACCAACGCTTCATCGCCGGCACGATCCTGCTCCTCCACGACGACACCGCCAGCGCCTTCTCGGCCGAGCTCCAACGAGCCCGCGGTCTCTTCCGCCAGGCGGGATTGCGGCGCAGCGAGGCCCACGAGATGATGGCGGCCCTGATCCTTCGGTTCCGGGCGGAATCGCCGGTGACCGCGGCGACGGTCGAGCGGCTGTGCTCGATCTACGAGGAGATGAAGCGCCACCACTGGTGGCTGACGGGACCCGACGACTTCCCGGCCTGCGCGCTGCTCACCGCCCACGACGCCTCCCCCGAGCAGATCGGGCGCGGCACCGAGGCCATCTACCAGGCGCTCAAGGACGAGGGCTTGGCGACCGGCGATCCCCTGCAGACGGTCTCGCACGTCCTCTACCTGGCGGGGTGCGACGCGCGGGTGGTCGCCCGTCGCTTCCGCGAGCTGGCTGAGGCCTTCCGCGCCCGGCGGGTGAGGATCTGGCAGAGCGACTACGACGAGATCGCGATCCTAAGCCTCCTCGACCGGCCTGTGGCGCAGGTCGTGGAGCGCGTCCTCGGGCACCGCAAGGCGATGAAGCAGCTCTCGCCAAGCCCCGACAGCTCGCTGAGCTTCAAATTGGCGGCGAGCGTCGCCTTCCTCGACCTGGCGCAGCTTGACCAGGCGACGGCAGCGATCGCCGACGTCAAGGTGCTGCTCGACATGCAGGCCATCATCCAGGCCCAGCAGGCCGCGGCCGCGGCATGAGGCCTAGCTAGCGGCCGTGCCTCGCGGGCCTTGTCTTCGCTCCGGTCGACCGGCCCGCGATGCGTTCGCCATGGCGAATTCGGCCGTGCTAGGGTCACCGCCTGACGTCCGCTCCCACAAACACGACCATGCCCACCCAACGAGAAGTCCTGGAGTGCCTCAAGCGCGACGAGCTCCTCCACGCCCTCGACGCCTTCGACCTCGAAGTCGCCGATCGACGACGCAAGGACGCTCTCGTCGACACCCTCGCCCGTTCCCGCAAGGCCCGTCTTCACGACGTCCTGACCGCGCTGCCCCGCCGACGCCTCAAGGAGATCTGCCGCGACCTCGGACTCGACGAGTCCGGACGCGAAAAGGCCGTCATCGCCGACCGCCTCGCCGGAACGAGCCCCAAGGCCAAACCCGTCACCGTGCCGAAGGTCGCAAGAGCGACAAAGACAAAGACGACAACGACGACGACGGAGCCGTCGCCCGAGGACGTCGCCCACCAGGCCCATGACGCCGCCGAGAAGGGACAGCTCACCCGCGAGCTGCTTGAGCGCCACCTCTGGTCGGCGGCAGACATCCTCCGCGGCTCGATCGACAGCGCCGATTACAAGCACTTCATCTTCGGCCTCCTCTTCCTGAAGCGCCTCTCCGACCGCTTCGAGGAGGAGTGCGACGTCCTGCGCCAGGAGGGCTACAACCCCGAGGACGTAGACGAGCACCAGTTTTTCGTGCCGCAACGCGCCCGCTGGTCACAGATCCGCAAGGCGACGGAGAACGTTGGCGAGGTGCTCAACACCGCGTCGAACGCCTTGGAGGAGCAGAACACGGCGCTCGAAGGCGTGCTCGCCGGCATCGACTTCAACGACGAGCTCAAGCTCGGCGACGCCCGCCAACGCGACTCGACCCTCCATCGCCTCGTCCTCCACTTTTCCGAGGTCGACCTGCGCAACACGAGCCTCTCCGAGCCCGACCTTCTCGGCCGCGCCTACGAGTACCTGATCGAGAAATTCGCCGACGACGCCGGGAAGAAGGGTGGCGAGTTCTACACCCCACAGATGGTCGTGCGCCTCCTCGTCGAGATCCTCGACCCGAAAGAAGGCACGCGCATCTGCGACCCGACCTGCGGCTCCGGCGGCATGCTCATCCAGAGCGCCCAGCACATCGTCAGAGGCGGTGGAAATCCGAGGAACTTCAGCCTCTACGGACAGGAGAAGAACCTCGGCACCTGGGCCATCTGCAAGATGAACATGCTGCTCCACAACATCCTCGACTTCGAAATCGAAAAGGGCGACACGATCCGCGATCCCAAGCTCCTCCAGGACGGCGAGCTCATGCTCTTCGACCGCGTCCTCGCCAACCCGCCGTTCTCGCTCGACCATTGGGGACACGCAGAGGCCGAGGGCGACGGCTACGGACGGTTCCGCTTCGGCATCCCACCCAAGACCAAGGGCGACCTCGCCTTCGTCCAGCACATGGTGGCGACGCTCAACGCCCACGGCAAGCTCGGCGTCGTCATGCCGCACGGCGTCCTCTTTCGCGGGTCCTCCGAAGGACGGATCCGGCAAGGACTTCTGGAGGAGGACTTGATCGAAGCCGTCGTCGGGCTGCCGTCGAACCTCTTCTATGGGACGGGCATCCCGGCGTCGATCCTGATCATGGACCGGGACAAGACGGGCAAGAGGAAGGGCAAGGTGCTCTTCGTCGAGGCGTCGCGGGAGTTTCGCGAGGGGAGCAACCAGAACTTCCTTCGGGACGAGGACGTCAAGAAGATCGCGAGGACCGTGCGGACGTTCCAGGACGTCGAGCGGTATGCTCGGGTCGTGGACGTCGAGGAGATTGAGAAGAACGACTTCAATCTCAATATCAGCCGGTACGTCGACACGGCGGAGGAGGAAGAGCGCGTTGACGTCGCCGTGGCGGTTCGGAAGCTGAGGGAGGCGGAGCGGGCACGGGATGAGGCGAAGTCGGTGATGGACGAGTTCTTGGGGGAGCTTGGATATGGCTAGCTATCCCGGAGGCTGGACCAGTCTTAGCCTCGGGGACGTAGCGAGCGTTCAAGGAGGGTTTGCGTTCAAGAGCAACTCCTTCGCCGACGTTGGCGTCCCGATCGTTCGCATGAGCAACTTGAAAAAGGGAAAGCTGGCCCTGATCGATGCCGCACGCGTTCCTTTCGATGTAGTCGAGGCTCTTCACAAGTTTCGCCTAGATGCCGGCGACCTTCTTCTTGGACTCACGGGAAGCATAGAGAATTACGCGCTCGTGGAGGCAGGCGATCTGCCTTGCTACTTAAATCAGCGCGTGGGAAGATTTGGAAATCTCGAGCCCGCAAAACTCCACTATCCATATCTGTACCATCTAATCCGGACAGAGTCATTCAAGGAGGCGATACGTATATTAGCGAGCGGCGCAGCTCAGCTCAACGTAAGTCCGAAGAGAATGGGAGAGATTTCGATTCTCTTGCCTCCCCTCCCCGAGCAACGCAAGATCGCCGCCATCCTCTCCTCGGTGGACGACACCATCGAGAAGACCGAGGACGTCATCGAGCAGCTTCAGGTCGTCAAGAAGGCCATGATGCAGGAGCTGCTCACGCGCGGGCTGCCGGGGCGTCATCGGCGGTTCAAGAAGACGGAGATTGGCGTCGTGCCGGAGGGATGGGCATTATTGGAGGTTGCTGACATTGGCCAAATCGTTACAGGAGGCACGCCCAAAACAAACAATTCCTCCTATTGGGATGGAGATATTCCTTTCATCACTCCAGGCGATCTCGGCAAAGCTCGGGTTATCGAAGATTCACTCCGCACCGTGAGTCACGATGGTCTTCGAGCTAGTCGCGAGCTGCCCGCGAGCACAATCCTTGTCGTGTCCATAGGCTCATCGATTGGGAAGATTGGGATGATTAACCGAACGGCCTGCACGAACCAACAAATCAACGGGGTAATCTGCTCGGAGGCACATATTCCGGCTTATGTCTACTACGCACTTGTCGCCGCAAAGGGACAGATTACAAGCAATGCTTCCCAGACAGCTGTGCCTATAATCAACAAAACGAGATTTGGAGCTATAAGAATTTCGATTCCATCGAAGCGTGAGCAACAGGAGATAGCAGCTTCGCTATGCTCAGTTGATGACCAGATCGAGACGGAGCGCCTCGTAGTCGGCCGCTTGATGAGGCTGAAAGCATCGCTAATGTCCGTCCTCCTGACCGGCGAAGTCCGCGTCACCCTCGACGTGCACGATCGTTGACGTCAGAGGGTCGATGCGAGTTGAGGGGGACCGGACATCAGCGTTCCCGGGGTGCGCTGCGCTTGCCCCGGGAAGCCGAGGCGTCAATGCGAGCCGAGGAGCTTTTCCTGCACCCCCGCCGGCCGGACGCGTCAGCGTCCTATCTTTGCTGGGACCGCAGGCGTCCCGCCTGCCTCTTCGTCCCGTAGGGACTCCCCTGCTGGGAGCGCTGGCGTCTCGCCTGCCGTGGCGGAAGAGGGGACGCTTCGCGTCCGGCCGGCGGGACGCCGGCGGTCCCAGTGGAAGACGTGCGGGACGGAGAGGCAGGCGGGACGCCTGCGGTCCCAGCTGAAGAGGGGAGACCGGACTTTGAGCCCTACCTACGAATAAGCCTGACCCCGTTGGGTGATGTCGAGAACGAAGACGAGGAGTTTCTCGGACTCGAAGCGGTAAATGATGCGAACCGGGCCGACCCGCAACGAGCGGAGAGCGGCCAGGGGACCGTGGAGAGGCTTGCCGGCCAATGGATCCAGCTCGAGCCGATCGAGGGCACGGTCGACTCGGTCAAAGAGCCGACGGTCGGACGTATAGAGCTTGTCGTAGGCTCGGCGAGCCTTCGTCGAGAGCTTAACGCTCGCGGCCATCGCGCAGCTCCCGCCGCACGGTTTCGAGGGCATGCCCCTCACCGCGGGCGAGCTCTTCCTCGGCCTCGGCCAGCCGCCGCACGCACTCTGTGTCGGAGAGGATGTCGAGGGTCTCCAGCAGGCCCTCCAACTCGTCGGCAGCGAGGAGAACCGCCTCCGTGCGTCCGCGACGGGTGATGAAGAAGCGGTCGAAGTACTGATTCACCCGGTCGATCAACTCCGGCAATCGCGGGCGTAGCTCAGTCAGGGAAAGGGTCTCGGTAGCCATCATCGTCCTCCAGAGTGCCATTGTACACGATTATGTCCAGCAGCATCCGGAGTTTACACCTCGGCAGTTCGGCTAAACGCCGCCCCAGCGCAGACGTCCCTACGGGACGAAGAGGTCGGCGGGGCGCCGACGGTGGCATGGTACTCTCTCCCCGAACGACACCTCACGCCACGACCGAGACCGAGAGCAAACCGACACCGCGGAAGACCCCGAGGAGACCCGATGCCCCACTGGGACGAGCTCACCGAATCCGAGAACCCCGCCGTCGAGCTCCTTGAATTCTTCGACTACAAGTACGTCCCCTACGAGATCCTCGACGGCGAGCGCGAAAGCTCCCGCGACGCCGTCCTCGTGACGCGGCTTGAGAAGGCGCTCAAGAAGCTCAACCCCTGGCTCTCCGACGACAACCTCCACAAGGCCGTCCGTGCCGTCACCGCCGTCCAGGCGGCGAGCCTCATCGAGGCCAACGAGGAGCTCTACGTCGTCCTCACCCGTGGCCTCTCCCTGAAGCAGGACCGCGGCGACGGCCTTCGCAGTCATACGGTGCGCTTCCTCGACTTCGACGACCCCTACCGCAACGACCTCGTCGTCACCCGTCAATTCATCGTCAGGGGAACGAAGAAAGAGATCCGCCCCGACGTCGCCGTCTTCGTCAACGGCATTCCGTTGGTCGTGATCGAGTGCAAGTCGCCGTCGCTCGGCGAGGAGTGGAAGGACCAGGCGCTGAAACAGCTCCTGCGCTACCAGGAGCTGACCGAGGACTACAAAGGCGTCGGCGCGCCGCGCCTTTTTTATTCGGTCCAGCTCGTCGTCGGCGTCTGCGGCCAGGACGCCGTCTACGGCACCGTAGGGACGCCGAAACGTTTCTACATGCGTTGGAAGCAGCCCCATCCCCTCAGCCTTCAAGACGTCGAGGACGAGATGGGCACGGCGCCGACGCCACAGGACGTCCTCTTCTGGGGACTGCTCAGGCCAGAGAACCTCCTCGACGTCGTTCGTAACTTCGTGGTCTTCGACACCACCACGGGACGCACGGTCAAGAAAGTGCCGCGCTACAACCAGTACGCCGCGGTCAACAAGGCCGCCCTACGCGTGCGCAACGCCCAGCGCGCCGACGAGCGGGGTGGCGTCGTGTGGCACACGCAGGGCTCGGGCAAGAGCCTCACGATGCTGTGGCTGGCCCTCAAGCTGCGCCGCGACCCGGTGAACGAGAACCCGACCCTCGTTCTCGTCACCGACCGTCGGGATCTCGACAAGCAGATCGCCGACACCTTCCAGGCCTGTGGTTATCCGAGCCCGGAGCGCGCCGACAGCGTCAAGGACCTGAGGCGTCTGCTCTCGGGCGCCGGCGGACGGACGATCATGACGACGGTCCAGAAGTTCCAAGACGCCGGCAAGGACGCCGGCAAGGGCCGCAAGCATCCGGTCCTTTCCGCCGCCGAGAACGTCTTCGTGATGACCGACGAGGCCCACCGGACGCAATACGGGTCGCTGGCGGGCAACCTCCGTCTGGCGTTGCCCAACGCCGTCTTCCTCGGCTTCACCGGGACGCCGATCGACAAAAAAGACCGCAGCACGCTCAAGACCTTCGGTCCTTACATCGACCGCTACACGGTAGAGCAGGCGGTACAAGACGAGGCCGTGGTGCCGATCTTCTACGAGGGACGTCTGTCGGATCTGCGCATCATGGGACAGAACCTCGACCGTCTCTTCGACCGCGTCTTCAGCGACCGCGACAAGGAGGAACGCGAGGCGATCAAGTCGAGGTACGCGACGGATCGCGCCGTCGCTGCGGCTCCGAAACGGATCGAAGCCGTCTGTCTCGACCTGATCGACCACTACCAGCGGTCGATCGAGCCCGGGGGTTTCAAGGCGCAGGTGGTGGCGGTGAGCCGCGAGGCGGCGGCGCTCTACAAGCAGACGCTCGACCGCCTGAACGCCCCGCCCTCGGCGGTCGTGTTTTCGGCCGACCACAACGACAAGAAGCTCCTCGTCGACTACCAGACGTCGGACAGCGAACGTAAGAAGATCCGTGAACGCTTCATCGACGAGGAGGACCCGCTCAAGATCCTCGTCGTCTGCGACATGTTCCTCACCGGCTTCGACGCGCCGGTGGAGCAGGTGATGTACCTTGATGCGCCCTTGAAGGAACATACGCTCCTGCAGGCGATCGCCCGCGTCAACCGGCGATTCGACAAGAAGGACTACGGCCTGGTGGTCGACTACTGGGGCGTCTCCGACGCGTTGCAGGAAGCGTTGCAGATCTTCTCGCCGCAAGACGTCCGGGGCGCGCTGGAGCCGAAGTCCGACGAGCTGCCGCGTTTGCAGTCGCGTCACGCGGCAGCGAAGCGTTTCTTCGCGGCGGTGAAGAAGAAGGCCGATTTGAATGCCTGCATCATGGTCTTGGAACCGGAGGACGTGCGGGCGGAATTCCAGGTGGTCTTTCGTCGTTTTTCGCAGTCGATGGACATGTTGCTGCCGGAGCCGGGCGGCGCGCGCCCGTTTCCGTAGCGGCATCGACGTCAGCGACTGCGGCGAGAAGGTGCGTCAGCTGATCGAGGACGCCGTCGCTGCGGAAGGGATCGAGGTCCTCGTCGAGGAGGTGTCGATCTTCTCGGGGGACTTCGAGAAGAAGATGGCGGCGCTCAAGAGCGACGAGGCCAAGGCGAGCGAGATGGAGCACGGGATCCGTCACGAGATCCACGTCCGACTGGAGGAGAACCCGGCGTTCTACCGTTCGTTGCGCGAGCGTCTGGAGAAGATCATCGAGGACCGCAAGGCCCGGCGCATCACCGAGGCGCAACAGCTGAAGCTCTTCCAGGAGCTCGCGAAGGACGCCGCGAGCCCCTCCGCGGTGGCCGCGCAGGCGGGACTGTCGGAGAGGGCGTTCGCGATCTACGGCCTCCTGGCGGGCGGCGGCGACGACGCGGTGGCGGAGACGGTGGTCGACTACAACGAGATGGAGCCGTCGCGCAAGGCGACGGCGGAGATCCTCGAGGAGCTGGTGGCCGACGACGTCGGGATCGTCGACTGGGTGCGCAAGGACGACGTGCAGCGCGAGATGCGCAAGCGGATCAAGCGTCAGCTGGTGGCGTCGGGCCATGAGGAAGAGGAGGCGAGGAAGACGGCGGAACGGGTCCTCGAGCTGCTGAAGGCGGTGGCGGGCCGGTGATGGGTGACACGGTGACGGAGACCTCCGAGATCCTCTTCGGGACGACGCGCATCGCCTACGCCGTCGAACGCAGCGCGCGCCGCCGCAAGACGGTGGCGGTGGCGGTCGAGCCCGACGGCGAGGTCCGCGTCCGGGCGCCGCTCGAAGCTTCGGAGGAAGAGATCGACGCCATCGTCCACAAGAAGGCGCGCTGGATCGTCGAACGCCGCCGCCGTCAGGAGGACCTCCAGCCGTCGCCGGGAAGGCGGGAGCTGGTGAGCGGCGAGACCTTCCTCTACCTCGGACGTCAATATCGGCTGAAGGTTCGCCCTACATCCGCTGGCATCACTGTCGCTGGCATCGCTGTTGCCGGCGCCAGGGCGGACGTGCGTCTGCTTGGCGGCAGGCTCGACGTGCCGGTCGACGCGTCGCTCACCGGGACGGCACGGGCGTTGGACGTGCGGGAGCGTCTTGTGCGCTGGTACCGCGGGCACGCGTCGCGTCGTTTGCCGGAGCGGGTCGCGGAGTTGTGGCCACGAGTGGGCGTCGAGCCGTCGGGGGTGCTGATTCGGGAGCCGCGTCGTCGCTGGGGCTCGTGCGACGCGCGGGGGACCCTGCGGTTTAACTGGCGCATCGTGCAGGCGCCGCGTCGGTTGATCGACTACGTGGTCGTCCACGAGCTGGTCCACCTGGTCCACCCGGAGCACGGCCGGGAGTTCTGGTCGGCGCTGGGCGAGGCGATGCCCGACTACGAGGAGCGCCGCGAGTCGTTGCGCCGGCTGGGCCGTCGGTTGGTGTGGTGAGTCCACGCCCTGACGCCGGCGTCGGCCGCTGAGGACCTTTGTCGCGGCTCACGCGATCTCTTCTCCGAGATCGAGCTTCTCCGCCAGACGCTCGTCGATGAGCAGGGGAAGCGTCACCAGGAGCGGCGGATCGAGCAGGTCCGGAGGCCGCAAGGTCAACCGGGGGCGCTCGGCGACCTGGCCCGCGGCGGCGGTGAAAGGACCGGCGCTCGCCAGACCCCGGATCGATCCGCTGTTGCGGAGATAGTCGAGGGGCTCGGTGAAGCGAGCCATTCCCGCGGCAAACAGATAGAAGCGGCCCTTTGCCGGAAAACGAATCCGAAAAGCACCGGACTGCGCCAGGATGGCACAGGCCACCGGCCGGGTCTGTGGAATCGGTGTCTCAAAAAGCCCCAGGAAGATCAGGCCGCTGACCGCGGGATCGGCCTCGACCCATCCCGCGAGCGCCGGGCCCTGGTCGGTGGACGACGGCGGCGGATCGGCCAGCGACAGCAGCGCCTCGGCGTTGGTGGTGAAAGCCCGGGCCAGGAGGCGAAACTGACCGGGTGGCAGGCCGACGAGCTGGTTGAAGCGGCTCGTGAAGGTCCCCAGGCTGTTGTAGCCGACCTCGAAGCAGATCTCCGTCACGCTGTGCTCGGTGGTCAGCAGGAGCCGCTTGGCGGCTTCGAGGCGCAACGCACTCAGGAACTGACCGGGCGGGATGCCCGTCAGCTGGCGGAAGACCCGGTTGAAGTGGTAGCGGCTCATGCAGGCGGTGGCGGCCATCTCCTCGAGCGGGAGATCCTCGCTCATCCGTTCCCGCATCGTCGAAATGACCCTCGCAACCGCCTGGCGGTGGAAGCTCCCGTTCTCCTGCTGGAGCGTTGGCTCTGCCGGACTACCCATGGCTGCCCCCCTATCTCTTCGGTCATCTCCTTTTGGAAGATTCTAACCCGACGTACAGGAAGTGAGAAGCCGCAAGGGTCCCCGGGCGAAGCGCGGGGACCTGGCGGCGGGGTGAAGTGGCGCCGGTGAAGGCCGCCGAGCCGCTACAGAAGAAACCGGCCGGGATCGGATCCGAGCCCGAAATCCATGAAGGTCGAGCCATCGGCCGGGGTCCGCCAGACGTCGACGCCGTTGTAGATGATGCCGCCCCCCGCCCCGGCCGCCGGCACCGCCAGAAGGGCAAGGACGACAAGGCTCCAACCTGCCTTGAGTACCTTGTTCGCAGACAACTTTTTCTCCTTCCATGTCGTTGGTGGTTTCCATCGGCTTGCGAGGACCAACCCTCCGCGGCTCTTCGTTCGGTGACGGGAAGATCCTCACGCTGAATACCCTCTGGGGCAGACTCCTCTGGCCCAGCTCTGGCGTCTCGAGTCTCTTTGCTCGCGCCAATCTTCGTGAACAGGGAGAACTCTAGCGCGGCGAGAGCCGCGGTGACTTCTTCGAGGTTGCTCAAATCGGGAAAACTTTCCCCGAGAATCTGAAAGGCTCTGGGGGGAAGGGCTCGGTCGGCCGCTCAGCGGGAGGAAGCGCGGATTCTCATCTCGATTGTCTCCTTCCTGGTTGCCCGGGTATACGGGTGGGCGCCCCGGTTGGACCTGTCGGCGAAGATGCCGGGGAGAGCGAGGCGCGCCAGGGACTTCAAGCTCGTCCGGGACCTGAACCAACGCGACTCGATCGCGCCAACTTGGTAGCGCGCTACCGTCAATGACCGTAGCGCATCCGGTACCACACGATCCCAACCCACTCGTGGACGGCGAGGTAGCACTCCGCCATCGCCTGCGGGTGGGGCAGGGCGCCGAGGAAGGGGCGCGCGCCGAGCAAACCGCCGAACCCCATGGGCGCCGGCACGACCTCGAGGCCGGCGGTGGCAAAAGCCGCCACCGCCCGCGGCATGTGCCAGAAGTGGGTGACCAGGAGGACCCGGCCGACGCCTTCGCTCGCCAGGATCCTCGTCGATAGGGCGGCGTTCTCGTGGGTGTTGTGGCTGCGGGACTCGATCCACCGCGCCTCGACACCGAGCGATTCCCGGAGCACGGCCGCCATCATCTCCCGGGCGCCGTTGCCGCTGACCAGGACCGGCGTGCCGAGCCGCCGGTGGAGCCAGGCGCCGTAGACGAGCCGCTCGAGCGTCGCTTCCCGCACCGTGGCGCCGCCGTATTCGCGGGCCCCGCGCTTACGGCCGCAGTCGAGGACGACCAGCGCACCGACGCCGGTGGGCTCGAAGCCGTCGGGCTCCAGCGGCGCGTGGCGGTCGAGCGTCGCCATCAGGAGACTGCGCAGGTGGGGGGTCGACATCGCGTAGAGGGCGGCGACGGACGCTCCCGCGGCGCTCCAACCGAGGACGGCGTAGGGGGTGGCGAGCGCCATGGCAAGGCCGAGGAAAAGGAGCCAGAAGAGGCCCGCCGGCGGCAGCAGGACGCGTTGGACCCGATCGCTCCACCGGAGGCGGCGAACGGGAGCGGGGGAGCCGGCGTTCGAGCCTTCGTCCACGTCCTCAGAATTCCATCTCGTGGATCATCGGATCGCGCTGCACCCGGTGGTAGTGCAGGCTGCCGTAGAAGGAGAAGTTCGAGACCCGCGAGGTGTAGAGGCAGGCGAAGTCGTCGACCTGGGCGCCGAAGAAGCTCTTGGACTCGCCTTGCTTGAAAAGCGATCCCCAGTAAGGGTTGATGGCCTGCGAGATGCGGGCCTGGAGGCGCTTGGCCTGATGACGCATCACGCGGTTCTCGCCGCGCAGCTCGGCGATCGCTGCGCGGGTGCGCTCGAGGGCGGCCTCGTCGAGGGGCGCCGTGCCGTTCTCCGACATCTCGCCGGCCAGGGCAAAGACGTCTTTCAAGCCGTCCATGCGCTGGCCGAGGTCGACGAACTCGGCCCGCAGGACGTCGAGGTGACGTTGCTGGGAGACGAGGCGGGCGCGGGTTTTGAGCTCGTCCTCGAGCTCGCTGACGACCAGCGCCGTGCGCCAGGTCGAGGCCAGCTTCGAAGAAAGGATGTCGCCGTAGATGTGGTCGCCGACGTAGAGGACGTGCTCCCCGGGCTCCTGGAAGAGCCGCATCAAGCCTTCGCGGCAGCCCCCGGCGTAGATCCCACTCCACTGAGGCGTCGAGGTCTCGCCGGACGGCTCGCCTTTGTCGTCGAGCTCGACGAAGGGCCGCTCTTTGCGAAAGAAGCCGGGCTTGGCGGCCGAGACGATCACCAGGTCAAAAAGGTCGCGCCAGTTGTCGAGCCCGGGGACTGTGCCCTCGAAAAGGTGCCGGCAGAGGGCGTCGGTGTAATACCACTCGGAATTGGTGATCAGCAGAAGCCGCTGCCCGCCGAGCGCCATGCGCCGGAGCGCCAGGACGAGCTCCGGATCACGCGGCAGATAGCGCGGCAGGGCGGCGAGGATCGCGGCTTTTAGGCTGCCGTCGGCATGGATGGTGTCGATGGCTGCCCGGACGTCTTTGCAGACCCTGGCGTAGCCCGGCAACTCGACCTTACGCTCGTCGTGCTCGGAGAGCTCGACGAGCTCGGAGAAGATGTTGACCTCCGGCAGCTCGAAGAGGGTGTCGACGAAGTGGAAACGCCGGCTCGCCGGATTGATCAGCTCTTTGCGGTAGAGGCGCGCCCGGTGGTCGGGCTCCAGGTAGTGGCGGCCGTGGTAGGCGCGGCCCACGTAGCGATGGCGGTTCATCTTGACGACCATGCCGGTCTCGAGGTCCATCATCAGGCCCCGGCGCAAGAAGTCGGCTCGGAACTCGGCCTCCAGCACGGCTTTGGGGTAGCCATGGCGCTCGACGAGGCGGTCGAGGGTGCGCTCGAAGGCGAGCTGCGACATCCGGTCCCGGTGGTAGTCGGCGAGCGTCCAGTCGAGGTCGAATCCGACGAAGCGGATCGAGTCCATGCGCAGGGTCCGGTTGACGTAGACCCGTCGCTCCTCGGGCGGCCGTTGGCTCGTGAGCGCGTGGCGCAACACCTCGCTGTCGAGGCCGGGCGCGAGCGCGGCGAGGAGCTCCTCGTCGAGTAGGTGGTTCTCGTCGTTCATGGAGCTTCCGCTTCGGCGGCGTCGACCTCAAGGCGCAGCACCTCGTCGAGCGACTTGCCGCGCGCCTTTTCGACCCGCTCGATGCGCCACAGGCCCATGACCGGCAGGTCGTGGTTCAGGCCGCGTTCGCCGACCGTCTGGTAGACGCGCTCCGCGTTCATGGCCCACGGCTCCCCGCGCCGTTCGCGGCCTCGCCGGGGAAGTGGCTTTCGATCCGGCCAGCGGCGCCGACGAGAGTCGGCCGCCTCGCGATCGTCGTCGTTGGGGAGCCGGGCGCCGCGGCAGTCGCCGTGCCACAGGTCGAGGAAGACGGCCGGACGTGTGCCGTCGCCGCCGCCGCCCTCGGCCTCCACCTCCATCTCGATCATCAGCGACCCCTCCCACTTCAAGGCCGCACGGCGGTAGGCAAGGCTTGATCTCAGCTCGTCGGCCCAGGCCCGGGCCCAGGGTTGTGTAAAGACTTCAAGGCTCATCGACGTGGACTCCTTCTCCAAGTCCCAGGTGAGCCGAGGAGTCTAACCGATCGCGCTCGCAAAGGCACGGGCCGCGAAGCCCGGAACGGTTTGCCCTACGCAGAAGCTTTCTCCTCCATCGAGGCCACCAGGCGCTGGAGGGCGTTCGCCAGCTCGTCGAGCCGGATGGGCTTGGCCAGGTAGTCGTCCATCCCCGCCGCGAAGCAGGCGTCACGGTCGCTCGGCCGGGCCAGCGCGGTCATGGCGACGATGCGCGGCAGCTGCTTGGCGGGCAGCGTCTCGTGCAGGCGGCGGGCGGCGGCGAAGCCGTCCATCTCGGGCATCTGCACGTCCAGCAAGACGAGGTCGTAGGGTCGGCGGGAGACGGCCTCGACGACTTCAAGGCCGTTGGCGACGACGTCGGCACGGTGCCCGAGGCGGCGTAGCATCGCGGTCGCCACCCGCTGGTTGACGACGTTGTCCTCCGCCAGGAGGATCCGCAACGGGCGGCCCCAGGCCATCTCTCCGGCGTCGCCCGTGTCGGCGAACGCCGGGGGCTCCGAGCGAGATTCTCCCGCCGACGGATCGACCTCGGCGAAAAAGGTGAAGGAAAACGTCGAGCCGGCCTCCGGGGTGCTCTCGACCCAGATCCTACCCCCCAGTCGTTCGCAGATCCGCTTGCAGATGGAGAGGCCGAGCCCGGTGCCCCCATACTCGCGGGTGATCGAGGTGTCGACCTGGCTGAAGGGGAGGAAGAGGCGGTCGAGGCGGTCGGCAGGGATGCCGACACCGGTGTCGTGGACGCTCAAGAGGACCTCGACGCGCCGGCCGCTGTGGCTCTCGGCGGCCGCGTTGACCGTCACCGAGCCCTGGCGGGTGAACTTGACGGCGTTGGCGAGGAGGTTGACCAGGACCTGGCGGATGCGGCTGACGTCGGCGACGAGGTCGCGAGGAGTCCCGGGAGCGATCTCGTAGGAGACCTCGAGCTGTTTTTGCCGGGCCGCGTGGGCCACGACGTCGAGGGCGTCGTTGATCACGGCTCGGAGCTCGAAAGGGACGTTCTCGATCGAAAGCTCCTGGGTCTCGATGAGCGAGAAGTCGAGGATGTCGTTGATGACGACGAGAAGCGAGTCGGCGCTCGTACGGATCGTCTCGGCGTACTCGCGCTGCTCCTCGGAGAGCTCGCTTTCGAGCAGCAGGCTCGTCATGCCGATCACCCCGTTCATCGGCGTTCGAATCTCATGGCTCATGTTGGCGATGAACTCGCCCTTGGCGTGGTTGGCGGCCTCGGCGGCCTTCTTGGCCCGCCGCAGGTCTTCCGCCAGCGTCCTGAAGCGCTCTTCGGAGAGCCGGAGCTGCTCGACGGTGCGCAGGCGCTCGGCTTCGGTCAAGGCGGAGGAGATGCGGGGCGCCGCCATGTTGGCGAGCGTCCGGAGGAGCTCGGCGTCGCCCTGGGAATAGAAGCCGAGCTCCTCGGACTCGGAATCGAGCACTCCCAGGAGGCGTCCTTCGAAGAGGATCGGTACCGCGAGCTCCGAGCGTCCCGAATAGACGTCGAAGATGTAGCGCGGGTCCTTCGCCGTGTCACAGACCAGCTGCGTTTCCCGGTACGCCGCCGCCGTGCCCGTGATTCCCTCGCCGAGGGGGATCCGGAGCGGGTCGAGAATCTTTCGCTCCCCGGCGAGCTTGACGCCGAAGACGGCCTTCTGAACCAGCTCCTCCCCCTCCAGCAGGTAGAGCACACAGTCCGGGAAGCCGAGGATCGAGCCGATCTCCTGGGCGATTGACCAGAGGAGGTCGTCGAGGGTCTGCTGCTGCAAGAGCGACGTGGCGAAGCGGGTGACCTTGAGCAGCGCCTCGGCGGAAGTGAGCTCTTGGGTGGGGTCTGTCGGCGTTGCAGCCATGTTCTGCTCTCCGACGGCCGTCTCGCGTCCGGTGCGTCGGGTGATTTGGGTGGATGAGGTCCCGAAGCCGGGATAGTATCAGCGCCCGGAGAATGTCTGAAACCATGAGCGAGCCCACCGACGGATTCGTTGAGGCCCTCCGGCGCCAGATCGCGGGCGACGTCTTCGCGGACGAGGTCTCCCGCGGCATCTACTCGACCGACGCCAGCATCTACCAGATCTTCCCAAGGGTCGTCGTGGTGCCGCGTCACCGCGAGGACGTCCTGGCCGCGGTCCGCCTGGCGCGAGTGCACGCCGTCCCCATCCTGCCGCGCGGCGGTGGCACGAGCCTCGCCGGACAGACCGTGGGCGCCGCCATGGTGATCGACTTCTCGAAGTGGATGAACCGCCTCCTGGAGACGAACGCCGAAGAGCGCTGGGCGCGTGTCGAGCCCGGGCTGGTGCGCGACGAGCTCAACTCCATGGTCGCTCGCCACGGCCTCCACTTCGCTCCCGACCCCGCCACCAGCAGCCGGGCCAACGTCGGCGGCATGATCGGCAACAACTCCTCCGGAATCCGCTCGCTCCGCTACGGCAAGACGATCGACCACGTCCTGGAGCTCGTCGTGCTGCTCGCCGACGGAACCGTCCTGGAGCTCGGCGAGAGCGCCATGGCGGAGTTTCTCGCCAAGACCCGGCAAAAGGGTCGCGAGGCGGAGCTCCTGCGCGCCGTCTTTCACCTCGTCGAGGCGAATCGCGACGAGATCGCGGCGCGTTTTCCGAAGACCATGCGCCGGGTCGGCGGCTATGCCCTCGACGAGCTCCTCGACGAGGACGCGATCAACCCCGCCAAGCTCCTGGTGGGCAGCGAGGGCACCCTCGGCCTCGTCTTGGAGGCCAAGGTGCGTTTGGAGCCTCTGCCGCGGCACACTATGGTGACCGTCATCCGTTTCGACGGCGTCCTGCCGGCGATCCGGGCCGTCCAGCCGATCCTCGCCTTCGAGCCTTCGGCGGTCGAGATCCTCGACGGCACGGTGATCCGCCTCGCCGGCGAAAACGTGACCACGGCGGCCTTGAGCGGATTTCTCGAGGGCTCGCCGGAAGCCGTGCTGATCGTCGAGCTCATCGCCGACTCCGAGGCGGTGCTCGGTGAGCGAGCCGCGGCCTTGACCGCCGCCCTGGACGGGCAACGGCTCGGCTACGCCCATTCGGTCTTCGCCACCGCCGAGGAGCAGCAACGGATCTGGGAGGTGAGGAAAAGCGGCCTCGGGCTCATGCTCGGTCTCCCGGGAGACCGCAAGCCGCTGCCGTTCATCGAGGACGCCGCCGTGCCGGTCGAGGTCTTGCCCGAGTACGTCGAGAAGGTGCTCGAATTCTGCCGCCGGCAGGGGGTCGAGGTGGCGCTTTACGCCCACGCCAGCGTCGGCGTCGTTCATCTGCGTCCGATCCTCGATCTGCGCCAGCGTGGCGACGTCGAGCGTTTGGTCGCCATCTCCGAGCACGCCTTCGCGCTGGTTCGCGGATACGACGGCTCCTGGTCGAGCGAGCACGGCGACGGCCTCGTTCGCAGCGCCTACAACCCGCGGTTCTTTGGCCCGCGGATCTATCGGCTCCTGACCGAGGTCAAGGCGCTTTTCGACCCCGAGAACCTGATGAATCCCGGCAAGATCGTCGAGGCGCCGCCCATCGACGAGAGCCTGCGCTACGGTACGGCCTACCGGGCGGAGAAGGTCGACAGCTTCTTCCAGTACCGAACGGACGGGAGCTTCGCCGCCGCCGTCGAGATGTGCAGCGGCGTCGGTGCCTGCCGCAAGACGCTCACCGGCACGATGTGCCCGAGCTTTATCGCGACGCGCGACGAGGAACACTCGACGCGCGGCAGGGCCAACGCCCTGCGCCTGGCGATGTCAGGTCAGCTCGGCAGCGAGGGCCTCGTGAGCCGGCGAGTACGCGAGACCCTCGACCTCTGCCTTTCCTGCAAGGCGTGCAAGTCCGAGTGTCCTTCGAACGTCGACGTGGCGAAGCTCAAGAGCGAGGTCTTCCAGCTCTACTACGACCGTCACGGCGCGAGCCGGCGCGAGCGGTTGACCGGCCGCTCGGCGGAGCTCTCCCGCCGCCTCGCCGGCCACTGGTGGACGCCGCTTTTCTCGACGCTCGCCGGGACGCCGCTTTTTCGCCGTGCTCTCGAGTCCTGGGCGGGGATTTCCCGGAAACGTAGCCTCCCGCCCTGGGCACGGACGCGATTCCACTCCTCCTGGCGCGGTGGGCGCCCGGCAAGGGACGGGGGCCGGAGAGTCGTGCTCTTTGCCGACACCTATCTCGACTGCCACGAGCCGCACGTCGGCCGCGCCGCCGCGGAGCTCTTGAACGCCTGCGGCTACGAGGTGGAGGTCTTCGCCGGCGGCTGCTGCCAGCGTCCGCGGATCTCGCACGGCTTTCTGCGCGACGCCCGCCGCGTCGGGGAGCGTACGCTCGTCGAGCTTGACCGTTTCTTCCAGGAGGGGATTCCGGTCCTCGTCTGCGAGCCGAGCTGTGCGTCGGCCTTGAGCGACGACCTGCCGGACCTCGTGGAGGATGCGGCGCTTGCCAGGCGAACGAGCGAAGGGGTCTCCATGATCGACGTCTTCCTGGCTCGCGAGCTTGAAGCCGGCCGTCTGGAAGCGAGCTTCTCCTCGCCTTTTGAGCGCCTCCTGATCCACGGCCACTGCCACCAGAAAGCGCTTTTCGGCACCGCGGCGATGAAGCGTGTCTACCGCGAAGTGCCCTCGCTCTCGGTCTCGGAGGTCGACTCGGGCTGCTGTGGGATGGCGGGCTCGTTCGGCTTCGAGCGCGAGCGCTACGAGCTGTCGCGCAAGATCGGTGAGGACCGGCTCTTTCCCGCCCTGCGCAAGCTCGGGGTCGAAACCGGCGTCGTCGCCTGCGGCACGAGCTGCCGGCAGCAGATCGAGCATTTCACCGGCCGGCGGGCCCTGCACTGGGTGGAGACGCTGCAAGCGGGATAGGGCCGTGCGCCTCTACGGTTCCAGGTAGAGCTCTTCGTAGCGGATCTCAGGGATCCCCAGCCCGGGCCGCAGGCCCCGGAGGTTGGGATGTCCGAAGCTATGGCTCTGCTCGTGAAAGAGGGGAATGAGGAAAGCCTCGTCCACGAGACGGCTTTCGATCTCGCGGTAGAGCTCGTGGCGCTCTGCCGGATCGCCTTGCCATCGGCCCCGCTCGCAGAGGCGGTCGAAAGCCGACGAGCCCCACAGGCCGGCGAGCACACCTTCGGAGGAATGCAGGAGAGAAGTGGTAAAGGCGTCGGCGTCGGGGTAGTTGGCGATCCAGAGGAAAGCGCTGACGTCGAGAGTCCCTTCGCGGGACATGCGGAGGATCTCGACGGGGTCGTTCGTGACCTCCTCGAGGATCAACCCGAGGCTCTCCAACTCGCCCCTCAGACGGTTCCAGCACCGGGAGTACTGTTCCTTGTACGCAGGGAGGACGCCGAGGCGTAGCTTCAAGCCGGCGAGTCGCGCGCTGCCCGCCGGACGGGCCTCCCGGAGGCTTCGCCGTCCCGCGCGGTAACCCAAAAGACCCGGCGGGATCAATCCGTGAGCGCGGGAGACGACGCGTCCGAGGCTCTCTCGTACCGGTCCGACGGTGTCGAGCGAAGCCGCGAGGGCGAGACGCAGGTCAGGATCGGAAAGCGGGCCTTGGCGGGCGTTCAACGCCAGGAAAAACGTCGCGAGCCGGGGCGCTGCACGGTAGCCGCCGACGAAGCGCGGGTCGCGGCGCAGGGCTTCGATGTCGTCGGGCCGCAGATGGGAGGCGAGCGAGAGCAGGCCTTCGCGCAGCTCACGGAGCGTGCGCTCCGGAGACATCGAGAAGTGGAACGTTAGCCGTTCGCAAAGGGGGCGCGAGCCCCGCCAGTAATGGGGGTTCTTTCCCAGGTCGAGCCGCTCGCCTTCGACCCACCGGAGGACGCGGAAGGGTCCGGTGCCGACGCAGCCTTCGTCCCACGCCCCCGCGAAGCGGTCGCTGCCTTCCGGGACGATGCCGGTCGACGGGTAGGCCAGAAGCGCCGGATAGAAGGCCAGGGGCTCCTCCAGCTCCAAGGCGATCTCGTCGTTCGCAAGGATGTGCAGGCCCCTGAGCTCCGGCGCCGTGCCGTCGCGCAGGGCGCGCGCTCCGCGGATCGGGAGGAGTGGAAAATGAAGACCCGGGTCGCGCCGCCGCAGAGCACGTTCGAAGGTGTAACGCACGTCGCGGGCACCGAGAGGACGATCATCGTGGAAGCGGACCCCGGGCCGGAGCTTGAGCCGATAGGCTCGTCCCTCCTCCAGGGTTTCGACGTGTTCGGCGAGCCACGGCACGATCCGCGTTCCTTCGGCGAGGCGGGTCAGGGTCTCGAAGATCGGTGAAATCACCTCCATCTGGTCCGCCAGGTTGAAACCGACGGGGTCGAGCGAGGCAATGGCAGAAGGAATCGGGACGTGGACCTCGCCGCTTCTGCCCAGGTGGTGGGGGGTCAGCTCCGGTGCCTGAGCTGTCTTCGCCAGCCTCGCGTAGTCGACGTAGGGGACCGTGTTGCCGAGGCGAAGACCCCGGACCCGCGGCGCGGCGATCCGGTAGTCGACGTCGTGAAAGAGGGGGAGGAGAAGGCTCTCTTCCGCGAGCTCCCTCTCGAACTGCCGATAGAGCGCACGGCGCCGGTCGGCATCGCTTTCGCGGCGTGCTTGCTCCAGGACCTTGTCGAGCTCCGGCGAGGAGACGTACCCGCGAGTCAGGCCGTGCTCGGAATGGAACGGAAGATAGGTGCAGCTGTCCGGGTCGGCATAGTCGGCGGTCCAGCGGCCGATCAGAAGGTCGATGCCGGCGCTCGTGATCGACTGCTCGACGTACTCTTCCATCGACGTGGTGACGACCTCGTTCTGGAAGCCGAGCTCTTCCCAACCTTCGAACAGCGCGCGGGTCAGGGAACCGAAGCGGTCGCGCATCGTCGGTTGGACGGCGATTCTGAGCTTTCTGGGCTCGTCTTTCTTGAAGATCTGGGCGACGACGTCGCGGGCGGCTTCCGGGGAGAGAATCGCCTGGCGGCGGCCGGGGTCGTGCCCCAGGACGCCGGGAGGAAGCAACCCCACGGCGGGCTGGGCGAAACGGCCGAGGTGGCGCCAGACCAAGTCGCGCACGCGGATCACGCTCAAGAGGAGCCAGCGGACCTCCGAGCGGCGGGTCAGGGGACCGCGGCGATTCGCCAGCACGAAATAGGTGTTGCGCTTGGTCGCTTCCCGAAGGCCCGCGTGCCAACGGCGGTCGCGGAGCAGGTCCTCCAGGTCTCTTGGCGGCAGGTCGCGGGCCAGGTCGATCTCGCCGGAGCGCAGACGGTGAGCGATGGCGGCGGCGTCGGGAATCGTGACGAACTCCAGCGTTTCGAGGTAGGCCGGCTCGCGGCGCCAGTACCGCGAGTTCCTTTCGAGGACGATGTGCTGCGGCTCGCAGTTGACGGTACAAAACGCTCCGGTGCCCAGGAGCTCGGTGCCTGTGGGACCCTGCCGCACTTCGCGCACGATCGCCGTCCTGGAATCGGCAAGCAGCGTCGGGAAAATCGGCAGGGGCTCGCGGAGATAGAAAATGACACGTTCGGGGTCGTCGCGATCGGCGAGCGTCAAGGGAGGCGACACGATGCCCCGGATCCCTTCGGCTTCGCCCCGCAGGAGCTCTTCCGCGCCGACCAGCGCCAAGAAAGCGGAAACCGGACGGCGGCTGCGGCGCGCTGCACGCTCAAACGACGCCTTGACGTCGCGGGCGCCGATCGGCCTTCCGTCGGAGAAACGCGCCTCGCGGCGCAAGACGAGGGTGAAGCTGCGTCCGTTGTCGTGGCTCTCCCAGCGCTGCGCGAGAAGCGGTGTCGGATTGCCGTTCGCGTCGGCGGTCAAGAGCGTCTCGAAGACGTTGGCCACCACCTCGTTCTCTTCGTCCATCTCGCATTCCGCGGGGTCGAAGCTGGTGACCGGACAGGGTAGAGCTGCCGAGAGCTTGCCGCCTCTTGGCAAGCTCTCGCTCTCCGAGGCCGCGGATCGATTCTCCTTCCCGAGCGCCTCCAGCTCTTCGATGTAGCGCTGGGCCGCCTGCTGCTCGCCGCGCAAGTGGGCGACCGTGGCGCCGAGCGAAAGGAGCTTCAGGGTCGCCTTGGTCTCCCCGGAGCCGCGGGCCAGCTCCAGACCGCGTTCGATCCACCAGCGAGCGGAATCGACTCGCCGTCCCTGCCAGGCGGTCTCCGCGGCCAGGACCGCCGATTTGGCCGCCGGCGCGGGCAGGTCCAGCTGGCTAAAAACGGCCACCGCCCGCTCGGCCTCCGACAGGGCCCTCCGGTTCTGCCCCACAGCGCGATAGGCCCGCGCCAGCAGAGCGTAGAGCTCCCCGACGACGCCGCTGGAGAGGTCGAGCTCGTCGCCTAGATCCTCGTCGTCGGCAAACTCCAGAGCGGTCCTGGCGGCGCGGAGCGCGTCGTAGGGACTGGACGCCAGGAGTGACCGCCGCGCCAGCTCGCGACCGTAATAGAGGGTCTTCGACGCCACGGAGGCCGCAGCGTAGTGGTGGACGAGCTGAGGATAGACCCGCTCCAGCCGCTTCGCGTTGCGCGCTTCGAGCTGGCGTGCGAAAGCTCGGTGAAGCATACGCCGGCGGCGTCGCGGGAGCTCGCGGTAGAAGACTTCCCGGACGACGCTCGAAGCAAACGTCAGATAATCGCCTCGGGACTTGCGGTCCTCCTCTAGGACCCCTAGCTCGAGGAGGGCGTCCACAGACTCGTCGAGGTCTTCGTCCGCGCCGTCCCGGGTCGCCGCAAGCAGCTCCTCAAGATCGCGGAAGGCGAATCTCTTTCCCAGCACCGAGGCGGCTCGCAGGATCCTGTGAAGCTCCGGTGAAAGCCGCTCGAGGCGCTGCTCCACCGCTTGTTGGACGGTCTCCGGCAGCGCATTGGTGGCAAAGTCCGCCTCCTTGAGCGCCCAGACGCCTTCGCCGTCTCGAACCAGCGATCCCGATTCGACGAGCGACCGCACGAGCTCTTGGAGAAAGTACGGATTGCCCTCCGTAGCCTCCTCAAGCCGGCTCACCAGGTCGTCGTCGAAATCGCGGCCTCCCAGGGTCATTTCCACCAGTTGGTAGAAGTCCTCGCCCTTTAGCGGGCCGAGATGGAGGACGCCGCACCGTGGATCGTCGGCGGCTCCCTTCAGCAGCCGGGCCAGGGGATGGTCACGATCGACCTCGCCAGGCCGGTAACTGGCAATCGTCAGCGTCGGCGTCGGCCCCAGGCGTCGGACGATGTACTGCAAGGCATCGATCGACGCGCCTCCATCGTGGAGGTTCTCGACCATGAGCACCAGGGGTGCGCCGTCGGCGAGGCGAGCCAGGGTACGGGCGAGCAGCTCGAAGACGTAGGTGGCTTCGCTTTCGGCGTCGCGCGCCCCGTCGCCTGGCGCGGTCCCCGCGTTCCGCCGCGCGGCGTGGCGGATTTCGCGAATCTCCGAGAGGGTGGGGAAAAGAGCCACGAGCTCCGCGGCGAGGTCGCTCAAATCGACGGTCCCGGCCGTCGGATCGGCGGCCGCCGATCCGGTGGCCGCTTCGTTTTCCTTTCCGACGCTCGCCGAGGAGCTGACGGAGGCCGCGGAATCGCTGGAGTGCCAGCTTTTCGTGCCGTCACGCCCGCGGCTGCGGAAGAAATCGTAGATCAGCTCGCACAGCCCCTGATGGGGGATGCCGCTGTTTTGCTCGGCGAAGCGTCCGTGGAGCACGCGGATCTCCCGGGCGCGGGCGAGGTTCTCGAGCTCGCGCAGGAGCCGCGTCTTGCCGGCACCGGTCTCTCCGCCGACAAGCACCAGCTGACATTCGCCCTCCAGGGCCAGCTCGAGGCGCCGGCGCAGCTCGCCCATCTCTTCGCGGCGGCCGACCAGGCGGGAGGGCAAAGGCTCGCCGGCCGGCGATTGGACCACCGGAGGCGGTTGGTCGAGCTGGAAGCGCGCCGCCGCGTCGGCGAGGAGCTGGTCACGGTAGGCGGCGAGCGAGGCGGCCACGTCCCGGCCTCGCTGGGGTCGACGCGCCGGGTCCTTGGCCAGGCAGCCGAGGACCAGGCGTTCGAGCTCGATCTCGACGTCGACACCGCGGCTGCGCAGCGGCGGCGCCGGCTCGTGCAGGATCCGATAGACCATCGAGTGGGCGTTACCGCTGAAGGGTGGGACCCCGGCCAGGCATTCGTAGAGCACCGATCCCAGGGAGTAGATGTCGGAGCGGCCATCGACCGCGGTGCCGGAGATCTGCTCCGGGCTCGCACAGATGAGCGTCCCGACCGGCGCCGTGTCGCTGGTGCGCGCTCCTTCCACCGTGTGGGCGAGACCGAAGTCCATGATCCGAACCCGCAGGACCCCCTCCTCCCGGCTCACCATGATGTTGCCGGGCTTGATGTCGCGGTGCACCACGCCGTGGGAGTGGCTGTAGTCGAGGGCCTCGGCGACTTGAATACCGACCGAGAGCGTCTCGCCGAGATCCAGACCGTTGCCGCCGATCAGGTCGCGAAGCGGGACCCCCTCGATCAGCGGCATGACGAAGAAAAGCGCGTCTTCGTGGCGACCGAAGTCGTGGATCGGAACCAGCGCCGGATGGTCCATCTGGGCGACGACCCGGGCCTCACGCTGAAAGCGCTCCTCGGCATTCTCACTGAGCCGGGCCGGGGGGATCATCTTGACCGCGACGTCACGGCCCAAGAGAGGGTCTCGGGCGCGATAGACCACCCCCATTCCGCCGCGTCCCAACTCGCTGGTGAGCTCGTAGCGCTCCCCGAGCTTCGTGCCGATCATTTGTCCTCTGCCGGTCGTTCCCGCCCCGGAAGGCGGAGTCCCAAGATCTTACATGAGTCAGGTGCCGGCCGCGCCCCGGGTGTCGGATCCCGAGGCGCTGCCGTCGTCTGCCGCCGCTCCTGCCTTGAGCTGCCTGAGCTCTTCGTCGACCTCGCGGAACCGGTCGGCCAGTGCTTTGACGAAAGCGCCCATCCAGGAGCCCAGGCCAAGGCCGTGGGTGAGAGTCTCGCGCGACACCACCTTGAGCGTGACGTCGTCGATCGCCTCGACACTCGCGGTGCGCCGGGTCGAGGCGAAAACCGCCGTCTCGGCAAAAACCTCCCCGGGGCCCAATTCCCGCAGGACCATCTTTTCCCCTCCGGCCATCGTGAATACGGAGCAACGCCCATCGAGAATGATGTAGGCGACGTGCCCCTCGTCGCCCTCGGTGATGATCAGCGAGCCGGCCGGGAAGCTCTCGGTCACCTGGTCCCAGGCGCCGCGCAGGAACCTGTCCAGCTCCTTCGTCAGATCGCTCACCGAAGCGAAACGCTCGTCCGGCTCGTAGGCCATGGCGCGCAGGGCGATCTGAGCCAGGCCGGCGGGAACCCGGCCGTCTCCCACCACCGACTCCGGCGCAGGGATCTTGGCCGCCTGGGCCTCCAGGAGGGTCTTGTAGTAGCTTTTCGAGGCGTAGGGGGGCTGTCCCGTGAGGATCTGGTAGAGGATCGCTCCGAGAGCGAAGACGTCGGAGCGCTGGTCGACCCGCTCGTGCTGGCCGCGAACCTGCTCCGGGGGCATGTAGCGAGGGGTGCCGATGATGTTGCCCGGCTCTTCGCTCAACGCCTCTTCCAAGTCGCTCGACACCGAAACGCGGCGCTCCCCAAGCTCTTCAGTGGCTGGCAGCAAACGGGCGACGCCCCAATCCATCACGTAAACCTGGCCGAACTCGCCCACCATGATGTTGGACGGCTTCAAGTCGCGGTGCACCACACCGCGGCTATGGGCAAAAGCTACTGCCTCGCAGACCTTGTGGAAAACGTCGAGGAGCTCCGCCAGGCGCTCGGGATCGAGCCGCTCCTCTCCGGCCCTCTTCAGGGCCTTGGTGAGGGTCTCCCCGTGGACCATCTTGAGGTTGATGTAGAAGCCTGCCGTCTCCTCGCTGTGTCCGAGCTCGTGGATCGGCACGATGTTGGGATGATCGAGTTGGGCCGTGATCTGGGCTTCGCGGATGAAACGCTGGACCAGACGCTCCTTGCCCACGAACTCCGGTCGCAGGACCTTGAGCGCCACCTCGCGGAGAAGCGTCTTGTCGAGCACCCGGTGCACCCGGGCCATGCCGCCCCGGCCGACCTCGCCGACGTCGCTGTAGCGCTCCAGGACCTTGGTGGGGATGCTGGCCGTCGCTTCCTGGGCGCTCACCGGCATCGGCCTCGGCGAAGAGCTGACCTGAAGCGTGTGGTGTCCTTCTTCGGATTCGCCACCCTCGCCCCTGGTGAGCTTGCCCTTGATCCAGCTGAGGAGAACCTTCATCATCCGGGTCTCGTATTCCGCGACTTTCCTCGGTCTGTTTCGCGTGCGGCCGTCCGGAGGATTCTACACGTCCCTCGGTGCTTTGCGAGACGAAGTCTCGTCCTCGTCTCAGGGCGTGTCCGGAGCGAGCCAGCGGAGGCGCCAGACTCGGGCACCGCGGGCGATCGGATTGCGCTGGCGAGTGGTGTCGGCAAAAAAGTCTGTGAAGTAGAGGCCGTCGGGGCCTGCCGCCAGCCCCGCCACGCTGGCCCGGCCATGTCCCTCGTACTCGACCAGCGTCCGCGGCTTACCGAGGAGACGGCCCGCGTCACTCAAGGTGAGCTCGACGATCCGCTTGCCCGTGTCGATCGGGCCGGGAATATAGGCCTGGCCAAACTCCGAGACGTAGGCACGGCCCATGCGCTCGGCGCTGAAGCCGCTACCGTCGAAAAGCTCCGGCTCCACGAAGACGATGGAAACCGGAGCATGGGGAGGCGGACCCCAGTTGTAGAGCGCGCCCGTCAACATCTCTTCGTTGCTACCGACCCCGTCGCTGTCGCCGTCCCAACCGTAGCCCCGCCCGGGGATCACTTTCGCCATCCGGTCGATGACCGGGCCGTTCTCCACCTCGTAGAGAAAACCGTCGCGAGCTCGCCAGGCGCCGCCGAAGGGGTTGCGGAAACCGTAGGCGTAGACATAGTCGGCCGGAGAGATCCCGTCGTCGGCATCGTAGAACGGATTGTCGATCGGCGGTGTCCCGTCCAGCTCCATGCGCAGGATCTTTCCCAGGTAGTGGTCAAGGTCCGAGGCCTTGGCGGGTTCGAAGCCGTCCCCGACGTGGACGTAGAGCTTGCCGTCGGGGCCCAGGGTGAGGTTCGAGATCATGTGCGACGCCAGGAGCTCGTCGGGGAACGTGTCGAAGACGACCGAAGGCGCCCCGGCGGCGGTGAGCCCCCCGTCGTCGCTTTCAAGGCGGATGACCCGTCCGAAAAACGGCGCCGGAGAATCGCCTCCCGACGCCTCGCGACGGTAGACGACGCTCGCCAGGAGGTCGCCGGTAACCGGCTCGACCAGGAGCCCCGTCAAGCCGATCTCCCCGGTGCCGGGGAAGTTGCCGGTGGGATTGAAGTTCAAAAGGCCGGTCACGTAGGGGCTCATGCCGCCGTCGTGACGCACCACCTGGATGATGCCGTAAAGCTCGCTGACGTAGAAGAGCGGATCCTGGGGCCGGCCGCTGGGGGAGGGGACGAAAGCGATCGTCACCGGCATCCGGAGCCCACTCGCCACCAGCTCGACGGCGAATCCCGGTTGGCGCGCCGCAAAGGGCCGCGCCGTGTGGCGTGCGAGGTCGGCGACCCCGACCTCCTCCTCGTTGAGGTTCTTGCGGAACGTGGAGCCGTTCGAGGAGACCCAGAAGGTCTTCTCCTTCCAGCGGCGGACACTGGACGCCGGCAGGTAGACGACGTGCTTCCCTCCCGAGGCGTCGGTGAGCTCGATTCGAGATTCCGGCAGCTCGAGGACCGAGATGTCGCTAGCGAGCAGACGCAGCTTCAGGGCCGCGGGAGCAGACAGCACGGTACCGGACGTCGACGCGTTCGCCGTACCGTCGAGCTCGCGAAATCTCCAGAGCACCTCGCCGTCGATCGATTCCAGGAGGAGCGTCGCCGGTTGGCGGACGCCGTCGGCGCGCAAGACGACGGCGTCGCCCTCGGAGTCGACCCATCGCGGCGCCGGGGACGGCGCCACGGCGGCGAGGCGCAGGGGAGAGACGTTGACGACGATCTCCGTCACGAAGTGGCGCTCGGCCCACGGTCCCCAGACCCCGGTGGAGTCGCGGTAGCGGACGCGTAGCGTATGAGGCGCGTCGACTTGCAGGAACCTCACCTCGCGCCGGCTTCCCTCGAAGGTGCCGTCGCCGAGGTGGATGTGGACTTTTTCCCCGCCGCGGACACACCCGGCACTCCACACTCGCTCGACCAACGCCTCGTCGTCCGGAGTGTGCCAGAGCTCGAAGTCGGAGCAATAATGCTCGTCTTCCAGGTCCGGGTCCTGGAACGGCCCCGTCTCCATGTGGACGTCGAAGGGGCTGATGAGCGCCCCGTCCTCCTCAGGCTCGGCGATCACCGGGGCAAGGGGTGCCTGGGCGGATTCGAAGAAAGCCGCGGTGTCGGAAAAGGCCGCGACGCGACCGCGCGGATTGCTGTAGAGGCGGACGCGGCCGGAGCCAGTGTCGAGGACCTCCAGCTCGTATTCGACGTCGCTCAAGGCGGCCGCGAAGACCCAAAATCCGGCGTTGACCGATCGTCCGTCGACCATCTTGACGATGAGCTCCGGATTCCCCGGGCTGAAGAAGGTGAAGAGACCCGCGTCGTCGGTCAGTGTCTGGGCACCGGCGCCGCCGTACGCCTCGCCTTCCTGGCGCCGCCAGCGGACCGTGGCACGGAAACGGCCTCCGACCAGACAAAGAGCTTGCGGTCCGGCCTCGCAAGCCGCGGCATCGGGGCCGTCCTCCGGTGGCGAGTGATCCCTGGGTCCAGGCGACGATCGCGGTCCGACCCACAGCGGGGTGTCCAGGACCGGGGAGGAGACGGATGAAGCCTCTGACGGAAAGGCACGGGTGTCGGCGAGGCTCGCCTGCTGTCCCAGCGGCTGCCGGTAGCTACGGCGTTGCTTCGTCAGCAGATCGTCGACCCGCAGCGTGACCTCGGTTCTCGTCAGGGAGCCGGCGAAGACCCAGAAGCGGCCGTTGACGGCCGTGCCGTCGACGACCTTGACGAGGACCTCGACGTTCTCGGGGCCGAAGAAGGTGAAGTACCCGGCCTTCTCGCCGAGGGCGACGGCCCGTGCCGTGCCCGCGTTGCCGGCGGCGTCGCGCCAGCTGACCTGGGCCGCGAAGCGTCCGTCATGGAGGCAGAGACGCCTGGAAGTAGGGGAGCAGACGTCCTCGGAGCGGCCGGCGGTAGGCGTCGCCAGGGCCAGGAGCGTCAGGAGGAGGAGCGATCTCGATGCCATGGAGGAATCCTAGCAGGGGTCAGGGCGTCCGGGGCAAGGCTCGCGGGCCCGGTATTTCATCAAATGCTCGAGCCCATTCCAGGATATCAGGGAATGTCGGGCGCTCGCCTCGCCTGGAAGCGATGGCACGGCTCTGGTCGAAAGAAAATCTCCACAAACTCTAAAATCCAGAAGGTCTTTGACTGGCAAGGCTCCGAGCAGCCTCCATAGAGAGGATTCGAGGTCCTTCCATTGCCTTCACGGACCAGTTTTCCCAGGTTGGCACCGGCCTTGCGCTATGGAAGGTGCGAGAGCGACGAGGCTCTCAGGAGAACACGAAAAAGAAGCCAGCCGAAAGGCAAACAGCCAGCACAACCAAGACTCAGGAGGCATTTGATCATGTCGATTCACGATTTCCAGAACCGGGTGCAGAAGAACGAGAGCAACGACCTTCTGAAGGCTCTCCACAAAGTGACCTTCCTCGAGAGTGAAGAGGTGGATGGCCTGGGCTGGGAACCCTGGCATTGATCCACCCAGCTCAGCCGGAGCGGTTTGAGCATCAACCCCTGCTGGTAGGCCAGTCAGCTGACCGAGTGGTCTGCTGACTGCCAGCCTCCCTCCTTCATCCTCTCCCTTGCCTCCTTTTCCCACACTGCCACCACCTGACCTACCAGAAATGATGGCAGACTCTCTGGCGGTCGAGTACCTTCTCGCGGAATTCGTGAAAGGCTTATCCTTGCGCGAGACGGACTCGATGCTGTAACGATTCGATAAATGGCGCTTCTCACAGGGGTTTCCCCTAGGCGCAAGCCGGTTGGCGCCATGAATGACGGCTAGCTCTGGCAAGGCGCGCCGGCGGGCAAGTTCGTAGTAGACTCTCTGGTGGAACCGGCTGCGAGAGCAGCCGCTGAAGAGAGCGCCGGATTAGTCTGTCTCGAAACGCCTTGCCGCCTTGCAGATCCCGGGCTACTGAAAATATACTGCTGGGAATGGCTGGTCTGGCCGACTCAGGGCAGATCAGGCGCAGCAGAAGGGACAAGGCTCGTGATCAGAGACGTCAGAAGGATACGCCTCCGCACTCCGGGAGTGACGGGCTGGCCGGACCTGGTCCAGGTCATCGCGCGTCCGCTCAGAGAGGGAGCCGTTTGCTGCTGGGACTACCCTCTGATAGCATGCCAAGCCGTGGCCGGTCGCCGCGAGCAGGTTGGATGAGAATATGGTCATTCGGCGTTTTTCCGACTCCAAAATGTCTGACGCTCTATGGGTGGGATTATCCCTCGCGACGATTCTTGTCGTGAGTCTATACGTATATCATAAGATAACTTTTCACAAGGGGTTCAATATTGACCCCGTCACCTGGACCGTAGTTGAGATAACGAACGAGTCCAGCCCTCTTCAGCTTGAAGACCGCATTATCCGCATCGGGCAGACGACGCCAGAGCAATGGTCCCAAGACCGAGCCATCGACATCTTCCGCGAGCTGAGATCCGGGGAGCCTGTCGATTTCTGGCTTATTCGCGATGGTGAGTTGCTTAAGACCTCGGTTCGTGCTCAGCCAGGATCCTTCTGGGATCCCCTGAATCTAGCAGCCGCCTACTCGACATTTCTCTTTTGGTTGATGGGGACAGCTGCAGCGATCTTTCTGCGACCTCGGGACGATCGTTGGTTGGTGTTGATCTTATGTTTCTACAACACCGCGATGTGGATCGCAGCAGGGGTGGTGTCCTACTCCCAGGTCGCATACTCTGCGGTAGTTTTTCATCTTCTGATCTGGTGGTTCCTTCCCCTGAGCGTTCATCTTCATCTAATTATGCCGAATCCTCTATTCAAGAGCCGTCATAAAATATTTCTCCCCATCCTCTATCTCGGAGCCTTGGCGCTCGACGCGCTGGACTTCTTGCAGCTAGTAGACGTTATTACACTTCGAGTTATCGGTGTGCGTGACTTTCTCTGGGCGATTCTAGTAGCTACCGTACTGTCCTTGGGATTGATGACCTATCGCCTCTTCGTGGCGACATCTCCAGCGATTCACGTAGCCAACCGCCTTATGCTCTTCGGGGTCATCCTGGGTTTCGGGCCGGTGTTCGTATATTCGATATTATCTAGATACTTGCCGGCCAGTATTGAGCGCGCATCGTCAGTTTGGGCGCCTAGTCTCTTCCTCACATTTCTACCTCTTTGGCCGCTCTCGTATATCTATGCAATCTATAAACATAATGTTGGCAAGCTCAGGTATCGCGCCAACCGCCTGCTTGGGGGGTATGGCTTCTTGGCTACCTTTCTTCCGCTTTATGCAATAACTTTCATGGCTCTCGCCGGCGTTGGGACGATGGGTGAGCATCCGCTTGCGTTGAGTCTTTTTCTGGCGCTTGTGTTCGTAGCTGCGGCGCCTTATTTGCGTAGAAAATTCCAACTTCTCGTGGATCGGCAGATCTTCGGCCTCAAGTATGTTCCGAATGAGGTTATTAGCGCATTTGCGGCAAGAATCCCCGCGGCGTTTAGTCGAGGAATTCTCACGGAGGTCATCAGCGAAGAGATTGTACCGACACTCCTTATCAAAGAATCGACGCTCTACTATTTCGGCGGCAACGACCTGGAGACTATTTACAGGCAGGAGCCGACGGCGCAGTCCGGGGAGGCGTATAAGGCAAAGTCGGAAGAGATCCATGAGGATGACATCAGAAGCTTACTTGCGTATGGCAGTCGATATCTCCCCTTGGGAACGGATATCCATCCATCTTTCAGCTGGGTGCGTCTCGTCGTTCCGCTGATCTTTCAGAACGAACCGGTCGGAATCTGGCTTCTTGGTCAACGCGATCCTGACGACTACTATCCCAAAAACGATATCGAGCTCCTCAACAACCTCGCCAACCAGATCGCTCCGGTGATCGAGAACGTCCGTCTTGTCGAGATCGCCCGCCGTGAGCTCGAAGAGAACAAGCGCCTTCAACAGCAGCTCCTGCACTCCCAGAAGATGGAAGCCATCGGCAGCCTCTCGGCCGGCATCGCCCACGACTTCAACAACCTCCTCTCCGTCATCCTCGGTAACAGCTACCTCCTGCTCGACGACTACGAGGACGTCGAGGGCGACCTCGGCCGCTTCCTCGGCGAGATCCGCGACGCCGGAGAGAGGGCCACGAGCCTGACCCGCCAGCTACTGACCTTCAGCCGTCAGACCGAGATGGATGTCCAGGTAGTGAGCTTGAGCGAGGTCATCGACGACATGGCGCAGATGTTGCGCCTCCTGGCGGGAAAGGAGGTCGAGCTGGAGCTGCGGCTCGGCAAGAAACTTCCCTTCGTTCGCGTCGACCCTGGCCAGATGGGACAAGTCATCGTCAACCTGGTGGTCAATGCCCGCGACGCCATGCCGGACGGTGGCCGCTTGACCGTCGAGACTTCGGAGATCGAGCACGAATCAGGCGGGCTTTTCGCCCACGTCGACATGCCGGCCGGCTCCTACGTCTGGCTACAGGTCGCCGACACCGGAACCGGGCTCGATCCTGAGATTAGCTCACGCATCTTCGAGCCTTTCTTCACCACCAAGGAGGTGGGGAAGGGCACGGGTCTGGGGCTTTCGATGGTCTACGGCATCGTCAACCAGAGTAAAGGGCACGTCTTCGTAGAGAGCGAGCCCGACGAAGGGACGTCGTTCCACATCTTCCTGCCCACCGTCGCCGATGGCGAGGCGCAGACGGGCGACGAGGAGCGAAAGCTCGACAAACGCTCCTACGGTGGCGAAGAGACCATACTGGTCGTCGAGGACGAGGAAAGCGTCCTTGATGTCACCTGCACGATTCTGCGCTCCCACGGCTATACCGTTCTGGAAGCCGGCGGCGGCGAAGAAGCGATCGAAGTCAGCGAAGACCACGACGGGACGATCGACCTCTTGCTAACCGATATCGTGATGCCCGGGATGAAGGGACCCGAGTTGGCCAGCCGGATTGTCGGCCGGCGTCCTGGCCTCGACAAGGTCCTCTTCATGTCCGGCTATCACGACGACTCCCACTTCGGGGAGCACCTCGGCACCGGCGAGCGAGAGGTCATGGAGAAGCCCTTCTCACCGCAGGAGTTGAGCCGCCGCATACGCAAAGCGCTCGACGAGGCCGGCCCGGCCGGATCGGCGGCTCGGAACCGACCAGGTTGAGCACCAGCCGCTCGGCGCTCGCCCCGGGGGCCCCCGGCACCCAGGTGACCTTTCTGCTTTGCCGAGACACGTTGGGATACTATACTGGTGTGCCAATGGAGCACGCCGGTTGCTGGCGTCGCCAAGAGTGTCGCGACGGGAGAGTCGTAGCCATGAGATGGCAGTCCGTGATCGGAGAAATCAAGGAAGCGCTTCTCGCCACGCCGGGAGTCTCGGAGTGGCCGGAGCTCGGACAGCTGGTCGAACGGCCTTTCGACGAGGACGTGCTGTACTGCTGGGACTATCCCGTGATCGCCTGCAGAGCGGTCGGGGGCGAAGTGCAGCAGGCCGTGCCCGGCGCGGCCGCCGTCTTCTGCCTGCTCCACAGCATCCGCCTGGTCGACGACATGCTGGACGAGGATCCGGGGGGAGCCTACCGAAAGCTGGGCGGCGGCCGGGCCGCCAACCTCGCGCTCGCTCTCCAGGCGGCGGCGTCACGGCTCATGGAGAAGGTCGAGATGCCGCCGGAGCGCCGGTCGGCCGTCCTGGCAAGGGTGGCGAAGATCTCGCTGGACACGGCCTACGGCCAAGAGCTCGATGTCGGTGAGCTGAGCTGCGAAGAGGACTACTGGCAAGTCGTCGATCACAAGACGCCGCCGCTTTTTGCCGGCGCGCTCTATATCGGAGCGGTGCTGGGCCAGGCGTCGTTCATGGTGGCCGACGAGGTCGCTCTGGTCGGTGAGCTGCTGGGCAAGCTCATCCAGATCAGCGACGACATCAAGGACGCTGTGGCCCGCCCCGCCGAAACCGACTGGCAGCGTCCTTATTCGAATCTCCCGATCCTCTATGCCCTGAGCGCGGATCATCCCGCGAGAGAGAGGTTTCAAGAGCTTCTGCGAACTGTCGCCTCGCAGGAGGCGTCCCTCGTTGCCGCACAGGACATCCTGGTGCGCAGCGGCGCCGTGAGCTTCTGTGTCTACCGTATCGTAGAGACTTTTCGCGAGGCTCGCCAACACCTGTCGACGATCGATCTGGCCTCGCCGGAGCCGTTGGTCGAATTGCTCGACTATTATCTCCGGCCTGTCCACAAGCTCTTCAAGACGATCGGAGTCGAATCCCCTGAGGACCTCCTCAGGAAGTGAGCCTGCGGAGCGCTTACAGCCAGCCACGTTCCAACACGGTCCAACCGCGTCGGCGAAACGCCAGAGCACCCACGGAAGCCGCGGTCGGACGCAGATCTACGAGCGACCAGCTCCCGGGGTCTTCGGCCTCGCTGAGGAAGTGGAGGAAGCGCACCTCGTCGCCGGGGACCAGGCTGACGCTGAAGCTGTCCAGCGGCTCCGCGAGGCCCTCGCCGATCGCTTTCAAGTAGGCTTCCTTTCGGGTCCAGCAGTTGAAGAAGGTCTCGTCGCGCTGCTGGGCCGGTACCGAGCGCAGGAATGCCCGTTCGCGCTCCGAGAAGAAGCTCTCCGAGATCGAGAGCGCGTCGCTCATCGGCCGCAGGACCTCGACGTCGACGCCGAGCTCGGCGCCGCAAGCGACGGCATAGCCGGCGAGGTCCTCGGAGTCGGAGAGGTTGAACTCCAGCCTGTCGGCCGGCTCACGGAGCGCTTCTGTGGCGACGGCCGGCTTGTCGCGCTCGCCGTAGGCGAATTCGATGGCCGCCGCTTTCTGGCCGAGGTACTCACCCAGGAGCCGGCGAAGAAGGCCACGGCGGACGATGAAACGCCGACGGTGCTTCTCGAAGCGGAAACGCCGAGCGCGTTGGTGCTCGTCGGCCGTAAGGAGCTCGGCAAGCTCCGCCACGAGCTCCGGTGGCCGCAGGAGGTCCGCGTACCAGAGGTGGACTTCTTGGTCCCCGAGTTGTGGCCCCGCTCCCATCCGGCAGAGTATAGCGTCTTCGACGCTCCTCTCCCGCTCGACAGCACTTCTGCTACAATTCCCTGGGGCAGCCCTGAGAATCTCGTCGACACCAGGACGGCGTTGCGCCGGAACCCCCCTATGGATCGCTTGCACGACCTGCTCAAAAGCCAGCTCGAAGGCCACTTTGGCGAGCTTTCCGAGGTTCCTCTATCCCTCAAGCCCTTCCTCGACGAGGTCCATGCCACCTACGAGAAGCTCGACAAGGAGCGTCACGCCCTGGAGCAGTCGTTGGGGCAGAGCTTCCGCGAGCTCCGGCGGGCCAACTGGGAGATGCGGGCGGTCTTCAAGGCCTTCCCGGACCTTTTTCTCTGGGTCGACGAGGCAGGCACCATCATCGACATCCACGCGGGCGACGAGGAAGACCTCTACCTGCCGGAGGTCAAGCTCCTCGGCCGCCGAATCGGCGACTTTCCGGTAGCCGACGTCGGCCGGCGCTTCGAGCGTGCGGTCGAACGGGTGCGTTCGAACAGCGACCTGGCGCAGTTCGAATACATCTACGAGAAGGATGGCATCGAGCGCACCTACGAGGCCCGCGTCCTGTCGCTGTTCCGGGACCAGGTCCTGGTGATCATCCGCAACATCACCGAGCGGAAGCGGGCTGAGGCAGCGCTCGCCGCTGAGAAAGAGCAGCTCGCCGTGACCCTGCGCTCGATCGGCGACGGGGTGATCACGGCCAACGGCCGTGGAGAGGTCGTGATGATGAACCAGGTCGCCGAGAAGCTGACCGGATGGGCTCAATCGGAAGCCTTGGGCCGTCCCCTGGAGGAGGTCTTGGAGCTCGTCGTCGGAGGCGACCAGGGAGGCCAGCCTATGCCCTTCCAGAACACGGACACGGTCAACACGTCGGGAGTCCTGATCAGCCGCGACGGCGCGGAACGGACGATCTCAAGCAGCTTGGCGCCGATCCGCGACCGCCACGCTCGGATGGTCGGCGTGGTCCTCGTCTTTCGCGACATCACCGAGGACCGGCGGCGTGAAGAACAGCGGGTACGCTCGACGAAGCTCGCGTCGATCAGCATCCTGGCCGGCGGTATCGCTCACGACTTCAACAACTTCCTGACCGCCATCCTGGGCAACATCTCCCTCGCCCGTCTTCAACTCGCGGAGGAGGGGCACAAGACGACCGAGCTTCTGGCGCGCAGTGAGATCGCCGCACGCCAGGCGCGGGAGCTGACTCAGCAGCTGCTCACCTTCTCGATGGGCGACTCGCCGGCCAAGAAGATCGTGTCGGCCCGCAAGCTGATCGAGGAATGTGCATCCTTTGCCCTGCGCGGCTCGAACGAGACGTGCGAGGTCTCGATCGACGACCAGCTCGATCTCGTGGAGGTCGACAAAGGACAGATCACCCAGGTGATCCACAACCTGATCATCAACGCGGACCAGGCCATGCCGGAGGGCGGCACAATCGAGATCCGCGCCAAGAACGTCACCCTCGAAGTCATGGAAGTCGCCTCCCTCAAGCCGGGGAGCTACGTCGCCATCTCGGTCACCGACACCGGAGTCGGCATCGGGCCGTCGCATCTGGCGAGGATCTTTGATCCCTACTTCACGACCAAGGCCGAAGGAAGCGGTCTCGGGCTCGCGACAGCGTATTCGATCGTTAGAAACCACCAGGGTTTAATCCAAGTCGCGTCGGAGGCCGGATCGGGAGCCACTTTCACCGTCTTTCTGCCGGCGGCCACGGGCGAGGAAGAGGAGGAAGAGGAGTGGGAAGACGACGTGACTTTCGACGCCGTCGAGAGTGGTCGGGTACTCGTCATGGACGACGACCGGGCCGTGCTCGCCGTGACGCGCGAGATGCTTCTGAGCATGGGCTACGAAGTGCTCTGCGCCACCGAAGGCGAGCAGATGGTAGAGCTTTACCGGGGCGCCCGCGACGAAGGCAATCCCTTCGACATCGTGATCATGGATCTCACCGTACCGGGCGGCATGGGGGGAGAGGAGGCCATCGCGAGGCTCCTCGCGATCGACCCGAAAGCGCGAGTCATCGTCTCCTCAGGCTATTCCGACGATCCGATTCTGGGAGACTTCGCAAGCCACGGCTTTCGGGCCGTCCTACGCAAACCCTTTGACTTCAAGGACCTCAGTCAGGTTCTCGACGAGATTCGCCGCCGGCCGGTAAAGTCCGGCGAAGAGGCCCCGTAGCCGCTCGGCGGTAGGGGAGAGAGGAGAGAATGGACATCAAGCTCAGCGAACGCCAGCAGACGACCGTGGGCACGGCAGTGACCGTGCTGGCAACCCTTGTCATCCTCTGCGTCCTGGCAGCGTTGGTGTGGCTCGTCGCTTTTTTTCTGAAGAGCTTTTCTCATGTCTTCCTGCCGCTCGCCGTGGCCGCGGTGGCCGCCTTGGTCCTGGAGCCTTATTACGTCTGGCTGAAGCGCCGCATGCCGTCGCCGGTGGCCCTGGGCGCGCTTTTCCTTTCGCTACTCCTGCCGGTGGCGGGCCTCCTGTGGTTCTTTGGCGACCTGCTGGCTCGTCAGATCTCCGACCTGGTGGCCAGAATGCCCGAGTGGTGGGTGTCGGTCCGTGCCTTCCTCGTGGAACGCTGGCCTCTGGTGATGGACTTCTGGGAGAAATACGGTCTGGGCACGCGCCTCCGGGAAGCGCTCTCCGGGCACGAGGAGGAGCTCTTGTCGGGACTCCAAATCCTAGGGCTCAAGGCCCTCTCCGCGGGCGCGGGGATCTTCAGCGCCCTCGGCGCGCTTTTTAACTGGGCGCTCGTTCCGATCTACATCGCCTTTATTCTCCTAGGTGACCTCGGGCGCCGTTCGGTGACCTGGTCGAATACCGCGCTGCCGTTCTTGAAGAGCGAAACCCGCGACGACATCCTCTACCTCGTCCGCGAGCTCGTCATGATCATCGTCGCCTTTTTCCGCGGACAGCTGCTGATCGCTCTGATCCAAGGAGCGCTCTTTGCCGTCGGCTTCTCGATCGTCGGGCTGCGCTACGGAGCGATCCTGGGCCTCACCCTGGGCTTCTTGAACATCATCCCCTACCTGGGATCGATCATCGGCCTCGGCGTCGCTCTACCCCTGGCCTTTTTCCAGGACGGCGGCGGGATCTGGAAGCTGGTGGCTGTCCTCGTGGTCTTCACCGTCGTGCAGATGATCGAGGGCTACCTCTTGACCCCGAAGATCATGGGCGACCAGACGGGCCTTCACCCGATGGCCATCATGGTGGCCATCTTCTTTTGGGGATCCGCGCTCGACGGCATCATGGGAATGCTTCTCGCCATTCCGCTGACGGCGTTTTTCGTCGTCTTCTGGCGTCTGGCGCGGGAGAAGTACATCAAGGAGCTGGTCTGAAGAGCCTGCCTTCCGCAAGACGGCAGCCTGCGCGGCCCGGGCCGGAGCCTGCCCTACGAAGAGAGAGAAGGATCCCGTCCTGCTCATGAGAAGAAAAGCCTACGCCCTCGTCACCTTCCTCGCGCTCTTGGGCTGCCAGCCGGCGCCGCGAGCCGCGGCGGACGGAGTCGAGGAGCTCGTCGTCAAGGTCTTGAGCGAATACCCCCACGACCGGAGCGCTTATTGCCAAGGCCTGCTCTGGCAAGACGGAGTCCTCTTCGAGAGCACCGGCCTGTACGGCCGTTCCACCCTCCGGCGGGTGGACCCGACTTCGGGAGCCGTTCTGGCGCGTCATGACCTCGACCCAGGCCTCTTCGGTGAAGGGCTGGCGCTGGTCGGCGGACGATTGATTCAGCTGACCTGGTACGCCGGCCTCGCCCTCGTCTACGACGAAAAGGACCTCTTGCCGATCGACCAGCTCAGCTACGGCGGCCAGGGCTGGGGTCTCGCCTGGGGCGGCGAGCGCCTCGTGATGTCCAACGGCACTTCGCGGCTCTCCTTCCGTGATCCTTCGACGTTCGAAATCGTCGGCCACGTCGATGTCTCTCTCGGCGGCCGAGCGATCCGGAACCTCAACGAGCTCGAAGTCGCCAAAGGCTCGGTCTACGCCAACGTCTGGCAGGAGGACTGGATCGCCCGGATCGATCCGAAGACCGGCAAGGTCACCGCCCGGATCGACGCCTCAGGCCTCCTGAGCCTTTTCGAGCGCCGGGGTACGGACGTCTTGAACTGCATTGCCTACGACCCGGAGTCGAAGACCTTCTGGATCACGGGCAAGCTCTGGCCCAAGATGTTCCAGGTGGTCTTCGTGCCCCGGCAGTAGAAAACCTCGTGTGCTAGCCTTGCGCGTGTCCGCTGAGCGGACGCGTCGGGAGGTCGAAAAGGCGTGGACACGGATCGCAGGCACCAAGTAACGGAGCTCGTCAAGACCCTGCGGGAGCTACCGGCCGACGAGCGGCCGACACAGCTGGAGCGGGCCTGCGCCGGCGACGCGGACCTGCGTCGCGAGGTCGAGGCGCTCTTGGAGACCGCGGGTCCGAGCGAGCGTCCCCCCGACACGATCGGCCCACGCCCCGCGGAGCGGCCGCCCTCGCAGATCGGCAAGTACAAGATCGTCGGCAAGATCGGGAAGGGAGGCTTCGGCGAGGTGTTCCTCGGCCGCGACCCGGTGATCAAGCGCCAGGTCGCCGTCAAGCTCTGCAACTCGGGCGACGAGAGGCTGCGGCGGCGCTTCTCGCGGGAGGTCGAGATCGCCGGTGGCCTCCAGCATCCCAACATAACGACCGTCCACGACTCGGGTACCTTCGGCGAGATCCCGTATCTCGTCCAGGAGTACCTGCCCGGCGAGGACTTGGCCCAGCAGATCCGCAGCCGCCGCGAGACGACGCCCGCCGAACGGCTCCGCTACCTGATCCAGGTGGCCCGGGGCTTGAGCTACGCCCACGGCCGGGGGGTCGTCCACCGCGACGTCAAGCCGTCGAACGTACGGGTGCTCGAAGACGGGACCGTCAAGATCCTCGACTTCGGCATCGCCCGGCTCCTCGACGACGCCAAGACCCGCCTCACCCAGACCGGCATGAGGATAGGGACCATGTGCTACATGGCCCCGGAGCAGCTGCGGGGCGAGAAGGTCGACCCGCGCGCTGACATCTTCTCCTTCGGAATCCTGGCCTACGAGCTCCTGAGCTACGAGCACCCGTTCAAGGCCGAGAGCGGCCACCAGGTGATGTACCGGGTGCTGGAGTCGGAGCCGACGCCGCTCGAGGAGCTGTGGAGCGACTGCCCGCCGCGTCTCGCCGACTGCGTCCGCCGCTGCCTCGCCAAGGACGCGGACCAGCGCTTCGACGACATGGTCGAGGTCTTAAACGAGCTCGAAGCGGTCGCCGTAGAGGAGAGCGCCATGGCGACGGCGGTGACGTCGGCGACGTCGATGACCTCGGTCCGCGCTGCCGCATTGCCGGGGCGGCGCGGCCCACGCCGGCGGCGCTCCCTGCCGAGCTGGGCCCGACGGCTGGCCGGCGCCGCCGTGGTGCTCGCCGTCCTCGCCCTGGTCTATCTTCTCGGCCGCGGTGCCATCGCCCTCGAGCCGCTGACCGAGCCGCCGAGCTTGAAGCCGGAAGCGCAGGCTGCAGCGCAAGAGGTCCCCGCCTCACCGGAGCCGTCGGCACCGGCGACGACCTCGATTCGTCCGCCGCCGGAGGCGACGACGTCGGTTCGTCCGTCAGCTTCCCCCCCGCCTCCGGCCCACGGGCCGGAGGGCGCCGCCGACCCGCCGGGCGCGGCGACGCCGAGGCCGGTCCCTGAGACGCCTTTGCCGGTCAAGGAACCGGAGGTCGTGGCCCCGGAGCTCCGGGTAGACGCCGGGACCGAGGGGCAGGCCCAGCCGCCGGCACCGGGCGAAGCAGCGCCGCCGGCTCCGCTCGCCAAGGGCAGGGTGGCGATCAACGCCTTGCCCTGGGCCCTGATCGAGAGTCTCACGGCCGCCGACGGTACGGAGATCGAGCTCAAGACCCACTACACGCCGTTGGGGCTCGTGATCCCCATAGGCGTCTATTCCCTCGTCCTCTCAGACCCTGGCTCCGGAGGGCTTCGCCGTTGCCGTCTGGAGGTTCGCACCGGCTCGGTAGGCGGATGCCACGAACGATTCTCCAGGGTCCGGGCGGAGGACTTTTTTGCCCTCTACGAACCGGACGCCGGCTCCGGGCGGCGTCCCCCGCATCCGCCGCCAGGGCCGCCGGGACGCCCGCCGACCCGCGGCGGCCGTCCGCCGGATCCGCCCCGCAAGATTCCGTCCTGGTTGAAAAAGTCTGCCCAGGCCTACTTCGACGGTGACTATGCGAGCGTCGAGGGGCTCCTCGCCTCGGGAAAGGTCAAGGAGGAACGCGAGCGTTTTTACGTCTTCCTCTTCCGCGGCTCGGCGCTCCATGCGCTCTACCTCCTCGGAGGCGAGGACGACGAGTCGCTCGCCACGACCGCCGCGCGGGACCTGAAGGCGTGCCGGGAGCACCGCTCGGCCTTCTCGCCCAGCTCGGAGCATTTCTCGCCGCGCTTCATCGAGTTTTTCTCCGTCGCCGGCGTCCGCGCCGGCTCGTAGGGCAAACGCCCTAGTCCTTGAGCGTCTCGGCGAGGAAGGCGAGCGTCTTGGCCCAGGCGTCCTCGGCGGCCTCGGCGTGGTAGCGGGTCCCCGAAGGGTTCGCGAAGGCGTGGCTCGCTCCCTCGTAGACGTGGACGCGGACGTCCTTGCCGAGGCCCTTCATCGCTTTCTCGAACTCCCGCACCGTCTCCACCGGGATGCCTCGGTCCTCGGAGCCGAAGATTCCGAGGACCGGCGCCTGGACGGCCTTGAGCTCCTCCGGGTCGGTGACGAGGCGCCCGTAGTAGACGACGGTGGCGTCGACCTGGCCGGCGAGGGCCAGCCCGGTGCTGAGCGACCAGCCGCCGCCGAAACACCAGCCGATCGTTCCGATCTTGCCGGCTCCTTTCTCCTTCAAGAAAGCGTGGGCCCGCCGGAGGTTCGCCTCCGCGGCCTCGGGGTTGTCGCGGACCGAGCCGGTGAGCCGCCTCGCCGTCTCACGATCGCTCGCCACTTCGCCGCCGTAGAGGTCGACGGCGAGCGCGAGGTATCCCTCGCCCGCCAGCTGACGAGCCATCGAACGGATGTTGTCATTGAGGCCCCACCACTCGTGGATGACGATCATCCCCGGCAGCTCGCCGGTCGCTCCGGCCGGCCGGGCGAGGAATCCCTTGGCACTGTCGGCGTAGGCGACCTCCTCGGTCTCGACGGCGGCGCCGGGCTCGACCTGGGCGGCCGGCGTCGGAACGGGCTCGTCGCCCTTGTGCTCTTGGGCCATGCGCTCGTCCACGGCCTTCTGGGTGTTCGAAGACGGCTCCTGCGAGGTGGCAGGGAGCGCCACGAAGAGGATCAAGAAGAAGACGGCGTACACAGATCGACGGACCATGACGTTGCTCCTCGGTCGATTCGTTGATCGATCCTTGGCGGCGAGGCTATCACGCCCCAGCGGGACGGCGGCTTCAGCCCCGCTGCCGCCTCAGCTCAAAGAGCACCACGGCCGCCGCCACGGTCACGTTCAAGGACTCGACCGGCTCGTCGACGGGAATCGTCAGCTGAAGCGCCGCGCGCTCGCGAGTCTCCTCCGAAAGCCCGGTTCCCTCAGCACCGAGCGCCAGGACGAGAGCCCCGTCGAGCTCGGCCTCGTAAAGGTCGCGTCCGCCGTGGGGGACGAGCGCCGTCCACCGCGGGCGGATCGCCGCGAGTTGGGCGTCGAGGCCGGTGGGGGAGACGTGGACGGCGACCGGCAGGCGCAAGAGGCTACCGGCTGCAGCGCGCTGGGCCCGCGGGTGATTGGGATGGACCGAGCCACAGCCGAGGCCGAGGCCCGAGACACCGCTCGCCTCTGCCACCCGGGCCAGGGCGCCGAGGTTGCCGGGGTCCTGGACGCCTTCGAGATAGAGGTAGACCCCGCCGTCGATGACGGGGAGCGCCTCGACGCCGTGGCGGGGTAGGGAAGCGATGGCGACGACGCCACGGGGCGAATCGCTGTCGGTCACCTCGTCGAGCAACCGCGCCTCGACGGCCAGGGGACGGCGGGGGAGGCGGCGCTCGAGGCGGCGTCCTTCAGCGCTGGCAAGGAAATCGGGAGTGACGAGGACGGTGCCGAGGGCAAGGCCTGCGTCGATCGCTTCGCCGAGGAGATGAGGCCCCTCCAGGAGCACCGCGTCGGCTTTGCTTCGACGCACGCGGCGAAGATCCTTGAGGTGAGAATTCTTGCGGCTACGAATCACGATGGCTCAGGATCTTAGAGATTTCTGGCACCGATTCCAATCGGGTGTCGGTCGTTGACCCGCTCTGGCGGGGCTGCTAGGATCCGGCGGGCTTTTCGCCCGGGCGAGCTCCCCTGCCTTCCGATCGCGAACCTCGTGCCCTCGTCCCAAGCCCGCCACAGACTAATTTCGTGCTCGCCGTGGCGTTAGCCGTGGCAGCAGGAGCGTAACGCGAATGAGTGACCCCAAGACGTACCTCTTCACCTCGGAGTCCGTTACCGAGGGCCATCCCGACAAAGTCGCCGACCAGATCTCCGACGCGGTGCTCGACGAGGCCCTGCGCCAGGACCCGATGAGCCGGGTGGCCTGCGAGACCCTGGTCAACACGGGCCTCGTCCTGCTGGCCGGCGAGATCACCACCCAGGGCTACATCGACTTCGCGGCGGTGGCCCGCAAAACGGTGGAGGAGATCGGCTACACCGACGCAGCCTACGGCTTCGACTACGCTTCTAGCGCCGTCATCTCGGCCATCGATCCGCAGTCGCCCGACATCGCCATGGGCGTGGACCCGGGCGGCGCTGGCGACCAGGGGCTGATGTTCGGCTACGCCTGCCGAGAGACCAAGGAGCTGATGCCGCTGCCGATCACCCTGGCCCAGCACCTGACCCGCAAGCTGGCGACGGTACGCCGTGCCGGGGACCCGGCCTGGCTGCGTCCCGACGGCAAGAGCCAGGTGACGGTCGAATACGTCGACCACACGCCGCAGCGTGTCCACACCGTGGTGATCTCGGCCCAGCACGACCCGGACGTCGAGCAGGAAGAGATCCGCGAGGAAGTGATCGCCAGGGTGATCCGGCCGACGGTGCCTGAGAGCCTGCTCGACGACGAGACCATTTTCCACGTCAACCCGACGGGGCGCTTCGTCACCGGCGGGCCGCACGGCGACTGCGGCCTGACGGGACGCAAGATCATCGTCGACACCTACGGCGGCATGGGTGGCCACGGCGGCGGCGCCTTCTCGGGCAAGGACCCGACCAAGGTCGACCGCTCGGCGAGCTACATGGCGCGCCACGTGGCTAAGAACCTGGTGGCGGTGGGGCTGGCGGATCGCGTCCTCGTGCAACTGGCCTACGCCATCGGCGTCGCCGATCCGGTCTCAGTCCACGTCGACAGCTATGGGACGGGCTCGATCGACGACCACAGGATGGAGGGAATCGTCCGTGACGTCTTCCCGCTGACCCCGAAGGGCATCATCGAGCACCTCGACCTGCGGCGCCCGATCTACCGTCAGACGGCGGCCTACGGCCACTTCGGCCGGGACGAGGAGGGTTTCACCTGGGAGCTCCTGGACCACGTCGACGCCCTGAAGGCGATCGTCGCCTGACCCAGCGGCGTGCTCCCTTCGCGAGCCTTCAGGTGCGCACGCCGAGGAAGACGTAGAGGGAGAAGATGGTGAAGATCACCGCTGGGCTCCAGACGGCGGCGACCGGCGGCAGAACCGCCGCCTTTCCCAGGGTCGAGAACAGGGCCACGGCCAGGAAGAGGACGATCCCCAGCACCAGCGCAAGGCCGATGCCGTAGAGCGCCCCCTGGCGTCCGAGCCGAAACGCAAAGGGCAGCGCCACCAGCACCATCACCAGCGAGAGGACCGGGTAGGCGATCTTGTTGTGGAGCTCGACCTCCAGCGGCGCCATGTCTTTCCTGCCGAAAGCCTTCAGGTCCTTTATGTAGTGGCGCAGCTCAAAAAAGTCCATCTCCTCGGGGTGGCGCAGCTCGCCAAGGAAAAAGTCCGGCTCTTCGCCCAGCCGCTCGCGAACCGGGCCCTTGATGACGTGGAGACTCTCCTCGACGGGCCGTGCATCCAAGGAAGCGCGTTCGACGTAGTCAAAGGAGCGTGCCCAGCCGTTCGCGAGCTTCCACCAGCCGTCCCCGACGTAGGAGGCTTTATCGACCACCAGGCGGTTGGTGAGGCGATAGCTCTCGTCGAAACGGAAGACCTGGAGCCGATGCAGCTCCTGGCGCTGCTCGTCGAAGCTTGCATAGTTAAAAAGGTAACCGCTCTTGTTGCTGTAGAGCCAGCGGTGGGCCAGGCGCTTTCCTCGCGCAGCGGTGTTGGGGGAGTCGCGTCCACGGATCGTGTTGCGTAGCTCGTTGACACGTTCGTTGGAGGCCGCCAGGACCTCTCTTTGCAGCAGCAGACAGAAGCCTGCCACCAGCGTCGCGAAGAGCACCACCGGTACCGAGATCCGAAACAGGCTCACTCCCAGGGCCTTACAGGCCGTGATCTCGTTGCTTCGCGACAGGATCCCGAAGGCGACAAGCGTCGTCACGAGGACGATCACCGGCGCGATCTGGTAGAGGATTCCGATCGACTTGAGCTTGTAGTAGTCGAAGACCACCCCCCAAGGCACGTCGTGCTTCAAGATCGACTCGGCGTTCTCGGTCAGGTCCGCCACGACATAGAGCAGGACGCCCGCGGAGGCGGCAATGATCAGCACTTTGAGGAACGTCATCAGGACATAGCGATCGATCGCGTTGGCGAAAGGGATGCCGAAATCTGGAAGGCGCAGCACCACCCGACGACGGCTGCGCCGCTCGCCGGCGCCCTGGCGGCGCTCGGCCTTGCGCGACTCCTTGCGCTCCCGGTAGGCGAGCCACCCTCGCCACAGATGCTCCCGGATCCATTGGTCGACTCGGCTGAGGACCAGGCTCTTGTCGCGGTTCCGGCGTGCCAACAGAAACATCCCGACCAAGAGCAGCACGGCGTTCGCCAGCCAGACGGAGAGCCAGGCCGGTACATGCCCCCGCGACGCGAAGTCCTCACCCAAGCTGAGCAAAATGTAGTAGACCAGGATCACCAAAAGCGAGAGCGCGAATCCCGAGGAACGGCCGCCACGGGCGCTCGTGAACCCGAGCGGCAGGCCCAGGAGCCCGAAGACCAGGCAAGCCGCTGGAATCGAGAATTTCTTGTGGAGCTCGACTCTCGCCAGGTTCCGTACGAGCGGCAGCGTTTCGGGGTCTTCGATGGCACGCCGCAGGTCCAGGAAGCGAAGCTCGCGCAGGCCTCGCTTGACGGAATTGGCCGCTTGCCGCGGCGACTGGATCGGTATCGGCAGGTCGACCTTGACGTGGAAGACGTTGCGGTACTCGGCCGGCGGATCGTCGAGGTCGACCTGGTGAAAGAACGAGTCGCGCAGGTTGAGAAACATCTGCGAGCCGTCTTCCGAGCGCCGGGCCTCTCCCCATTCCGCGATGTGAAGCTCCGTCTCTCCGTCCGGTGCCGTCTTGGCCAGGAAGACCCCGCGCCAACGGTGCTCGCCGGGAGGGGATTCGAAGACGAACAGCATCCGGTCCTCGAAGCCGGTGGGTACGCGCGGCTGGACCTCTTCCGAAATGCTACGGCTTAGAAGCTCGGCTTGCATCTGCCGTAGAGCGTGGTTGCCCTCGGGAAGGGTTTCGAGCATCAGGTAGATGTTCATCGTCGTCAGCAGCGCCGAGAGCACGAGGATTGGCCGGTAGAGGGTGAAGAGACTGATCCCGCACGAACGGATCGCCACCAGCTCACTGTCCGCCGAGAGCCGGCCGACGGCGAGCAAGACCGCGAAGAGAAACGACATCGGGATCGTCAGGACGACGATGTTCGGGAGCGAGAGCAGAAAGAGCCGGCCGACGATCTCCGGCGGCACCTCGCTGCGGATGATGAGGTCCGCCATGCGAAACAGCAACCGCAGCAGCATGATGAACGTGTAGATGACAAAGCCCAGGGCGAGGGGTCCGATGATCTCGGCCAGGACGTAGCGATCGAGTCGGCGCAGGAGCATGGGAGGAGGATACTACCTCAGGCCGGGGTCTTGCCGCACGCTAGACCGATAAGGCACATTATGTAAAATAAGAAAGGCCCGACGCGCGCGCCAGAAGGGCCGGGCTAGGCACTCTTCTTGAGACCCTGCAGAATGCTCTCCAGGGTCGAGATGAGCTCGTTCTTGCTGACGGAGGTTTGGCGGAACTTGAGCGACAGGCTGAAGCTCTTGTCGGGGGGACGGAAGCTGTAGACGAAGGGTTTGCGCCGCGGTGGCCTGGTCTTGTCGGCGTTGCGCTTCTGGAGCCGCAGGTCGTCGCGGCTCAGGCCGCGCCGGTTGACGTCTTCCAGGAGCTCGATCATCTCCTGCTCGTCCTCGGACTTCAGGACCTCGAGCAGAAGGGACTTGGTGTGGATGCCGAGGGCCTGGGCGGCTTCGCGGACGCGCTTGGGGATCTGGAGGAGTGCCAGGCTCTCCGTGACGACGGTGCGCGACTTCCCCACCGCGCCCGAGATCTGCTCGTGGGTGTAGCCGAAGCGCTCGGAGAGAGCACGGTAGCCCTCTGCCTCCTCGAAGGGGGTCAGGTCCTTGCGCTGGAGGTTCTCGATCAGGGCGATCTCGAGGGCCTCTTCCGCGGAGACGTCCATCTCGATGACCGGAATCTCGATGAGGCCGGCCTCCATGGCGGCCCGGAAGCGGCGTTCGCCACTGATGATCACGAGCGGCGCCGCTTGGTCGCCCTCCACCTTTTCGGGGTTACGGCGGACGAGGATGGGCTCGAGGACACCCTTGTCCTGGATAGAACCCACCAGCTCGGAGAGATCGCCCATGGTCGAGCGCGGCTGGTCGGGAGCTGGCTCCACGGTAGAGAGGGGCACCATCTTCCCCACCGGCGTGTCGCTGCGTACGGTCAGCTCTTCGACGAAGTGGCTGCTATGGCGCATACGGACACGATCCGGCAGGCCGCGTTTCTTGGTGGCAGCCCTAGACACGGCTCAGCACCTCCTCGGAGAGCTTGTAGTACTCGAAGGCGCCGCTCGAATCGGGAGCGAAGCTGAAAATCGATTCCTGGTAGGCGGGACTCTCTTCCAGGCGAACGCTCTTGGAGATGGCGGTGTCGAAGACCTTGTCGCCGAAGACCTCCGAGATCTGCTTGCGGGTGTCGCGGGCGAGGAGCGTCCGCTTGTCGTAGAGCGTGATGACGGCCCCGAGGATCTGGAGATTCGGGTTGGCGCGGACTTTGATCTTGTCGATCGTCTCGATCAGGTCGTCGGTCCCCTCGAGGGCGAAGTAGCTTGCCTGGATGGGAATCAACACGTGGGTGGCGGCCACCAGGGCGTTGACGGTGAGGATTCCCAGGGTCGGCGGCGTGTCGATGATGATGTACTCGTATTTGTCCCGGACGCGATCGACCTTGTCCTTGAGCCGGAAATGAGGTTCCAGCTCGCCGACGAGCCGGGTCTCCAGCTTGGCCAGCGCGATCGTCGACGGCGCGATGAAAAGCTGCGGCAGCTTTTCCACCGGCTGGGTGATGTCGTCGATCGAGATCTCGTCGTCGGTGATGGCCTCGTAGATGGCGTGCTCCAGCCCCCGGACGTCGACGAACGACATCGAGCTGTTAGCCTGGGGATCCAGGTCGATCAGCAAGGTCCGAAAGCCTTTGGAGGCCAGCGCCGCAGACAGGTTGATGGCGGTCGTGGTCTTGCCGACGCCGCCTTTCTGGTTGGTGATGGCGATAATCATGGTGCGGTGTCGGAGTGTATGCAATGGCTCGTCGGGAGGTCAAGATTTTCTTGAGCCCTCTGCTGAGCGTTTCAGGGCCTCCTGCAGCCTGGATGTCGGCGCGCCGACAATTGCTCAATCGGGTGAATGTCGGCGCGCCGACATCCCCATTCACATCGTGTATTTGCCCAGATCCTCGGGCTCGACCTCCTGGAGCCACTTCTTGAGCTTCTCTTCATCCGTCAGGCGATCGGCGAGGTCGGCGGCTTTCGCCTTCTCGAAGACATGCTCGGCGACGAAGATCGGCGCGTCGACCCGTAGGGCCAGCGCGATGGCGTCGCTGGGCCGGGCGTCGACCGAGATTTCTTCGTCGCCGGCGTGCAGCAGGATGCGGGCGTGGAAGGTGCTTTCCTGGAGGTCGCTGATCACGATCTCCTTGACCTTGGCCTCCAGAGAGCCCACGAGGCGAGCCATCAAGTCGTGGGTCATCGGCCGAGGCGGCTGGACGCCCTCGAGCTTCAAGGCAATGGCGTTGGCCTCGAAGACGCCGATCCAGATCGGCAGAAACTCCTTGCCGCCCTCCTGCTTCAAGACGACGATCGGCACGTTGGAGGTCGGGTCCAACATCAGGCCCTTGACCTCCATCTGAAAGAGCTTCTCGCGGGTGTCCATGACTCTATTGTTCCGTCCCTGAGAAGCCAGGTCAAGCTGAACCGGGAAATCGGCCCAGGCCGGCGGCCGGAGACCGGTCTCAGTAGGGTTGGCGGGAGGACTAGGCGAGACTGCCGAGCAGCGAGTGTGAGAGCGCGTGGTCGATACGGACCTGCGTGAGGGTGCCAAGCTCGCGAGGTTCCTCACCATAGGAGAAGTGGACGATTCGGTGACAGGGGGTACGGCCTGCCTGGGTACCGGGTCGCTTGCCCCAGGCGGTGACCACGACCTCGAAGCCCTCCCCCACCAGCTCCTCGTTCAGCTCGCGCTGGATACCCTCCTGGAGGGCAAAGACCTCCTGCAAGCGACGTTCCCCCACCGACTTCCCCACCTTCGCAAGCCTCATGCGCGGCGCCGCCGTCTGCGGACGGGGCGAATAGACGAAGGCGAAGACCTGGGAGAAACGCACCTCCTCCAGAAGCTGGAGGGTCAACGCGAAGTCCTCCTCGGTCTCGCCGGGGAAGCCGACGATGACGTCGGTGGATAAAGCGATGCCCGGCCGCGCCCGCCGCAGCCGTCCGATCAGGTCGCGATAGAGCGCGACGTCGTAGCCGCGCCCCATCCAGCGCAGCACTCGATCGGAGCCCGATTGGACCGGCAGATGGAGGTAGGGACAGAGGTTCGAATGGCGGGCGAGCTGCTCCACCATGGGCGGCGTGAAGTCCCGCGGGTAAGAGGTCACGAAGCGTAGCCGTTCGACGCCCGCGAGAGAAGCCACGCGATCGAGGAGCACCGCGAAGTCCTCCCCTGTCTCCGGATCCCGCCAGTGGTTGACCGTCTGGCCCAGGAGCTCGATCTCACGGAAGCCATAGCTCAGAAGGTGGCGGACCTCCGCCAGGATCTCGTCCATCCTGCGGCACTGCTCGTGGCCGCGCGTCTGGGGGACGATGCAGAACGTGCATTTCTTGTTACAGCCTTCGATGATCGTGACCATGCCCTTGTAGGCACCTTCGCGCGCCACGGCGTCCAACGCGTAGTTGCGCTCTGTCGCCGGAGGAAAGCCGGTCGCCACGACCCGCTTGCCCCGCCGGCGTTCCTCGACGATTTGGGCGAGCTCCCCAACCCGGCCAGGGCCGACGACGAAGTCGAGGTCGGGGACTCGCTTCAAGGCTCCCTCGCCCTCTTGCTGCGCCACGCAACCACAGAAACCGATCAGGAGGTGGGGCCGGCTCCGCTTTAGGAGCCGATATTGGCCGAGCCGCGAATAGGCTTTCTGCGCGGCTTTTTCCCGGACGCTGCAGGAGTTCAAGAGGATCAGGTCCGCCTCCTGGGGGTCGCGGGTCGGCAGGATACCCTGCTGCATGAGCTGGCCGCTCATGCGCTGGCTGTCGAGCTCGTTCATCTGGCAGCCCCAGGTCTCGACGTAAAACCTTCGGGGCTGCGGTGCCTGCGTCGTCAAGGATCCTTGACCTCGTTGGTGGTGGGCGGATCCATCGCTCGATGGACGGAGAGCCTTTCGACGGAGCCTTCCCGGCGTTGCTCCGGCTCCAGCTCCCAGCCTTCGGCCAGCCAGCCCGGCTCGGCGCCCGCCCGTCGGCCTTCTTCGATGAAGACGTCGAGCTCCTGCTGGTAGCGATCGGCCTGATCCCTTAGTTGGCTAAGGCGGTCCAGCACCCGGTCCCAGGCCGGCTTGACCCGGGAATCTCGCACGTAGGGATCGTCCTCGGCGTAGAACTGCTGACGCAGCGCCGCTGATTCGAGCTCGAGCTCGGAGCCGCGGTCCAGGGTCCGCCGCCAGGCCATCCGCAGCTCCAGGACGCCGTTGCGCCAATACCGCTCGTGGCGATCGAGGGCGCTCAGCGCCGGCGGCGGGATCTCGCCGGTCGGTGCGGGCGCCGCCGGCTCCCCTTCCAGGATGATGATGTCGGCGTCTTCGGAGTACTCGTGGAGGTTCTCGTCGGTGATCTCCGCGATGGGCTCCATGCCGCCTTTCTCTTCGAGCGCCTTGGCGAGCAAGGAGGCCTCGTAGAGCGTCTTGGGCTTCGCCTCGTCGTCGTCACCGGGGTCGATCACCTTGACCATCGACGAGCGGGTCGGACGGACCCGGCGAACCGGGGGCGGAAGCTGAGGTGGCGGCTCCAGCTGGGGAGCCACCCGGGTGGCGGTCTGGGCCGGGATCGGCTTGGGTTCCTTCTTTCCGGAGCACGCGAGCATGCCCGCGGCCAGGAGCGCGGCCAGGGTGACGGCAAAGAGGGCGGGGGAATGAGCTCGGGTAGACATGGCGACGTACCTCCTTTCCCGATTATCGCCCAAATTTTCCCGAGAGCCAAGAGTTGGCGCTCGCCCTCAGGTGAAACGAGCGCCCAGATCGCCGGCGAGGCCGTGGCCGCGGAGGAATTCGTGGACCTCGGCGGCTGTGCCCAGGTTGGAGCACGTCGAGACGATCTCGGCGAGAGGGCCGGCGTCAAGCTCTCGGATCCGTCGCTTCAAGGAAGGGACCTGGCGAGGGGCGAGCGAGAGCTGTCTCAGGCCGCAGCCCAGAAGGATTGGCGTCATGCGGTGATCGGCGGCCATCTCGCCGCAAAGGCTGACCTCGATGCCCGCCTCGCGGGCGTTCTTCACGACGAGCTGAAGCATCCTGAGCATCGCCGGATGAAGGGGCCGGTAAAGGCCGGCGACGTGCTCGTTGTTGCGGTCGACGGCCAGGGCGTACTGGATGAGGTCGTTGGTACCGATCGAAAAAAAGTCGACGTCTTTCGCGAGAATGTCCGAGATCAGAGCTGCCGCGGGCACCTCGATCATAATGCCGAGCCTGAAGTCGCGGCGCAGCTCCAGGCCTTCACGCGCCAGCTCCTGGGCGGCCGCGTCGACCCGACGCTGAAATTCCTGGACCTCTTCCGGGATCGTCACGAGGGGCAGCATGACTCGGAGGTCACCGTACACCGCCGCTCGCAAGAGCGCCCGCACCTGGGTCTTGAAGATGTCCGGCCGCGCCAGGGTCAGACGAATCCCCCGCAGCCCCAGGACCGGGTTCTCTTCGCGCGTCTCCATCAGCTCGCGGGCGATCTTGCGCCCACCGAGGTCGTAGGTCCGAATGATCGCGGGATGAGGCGCCGCGGCCTCGACCAGGCTTCGGTAGATCTCGACGTGCTCGTCTTCGGTCGGGAGCCGCGGGCTCTTCTCAATGTAGAGGAACTCGCTCCGGTAAAGTCCTACGCCGCCAGCGCCGTAGCGCCGGACGTCGTCGATCTCCTCAGGGAGGTCGATGTTCGCCATCACGCGGACCTCCTCGCCGTCGAGTGTCACCGGCCGAAGGTCGCGGGCCGCCAAGAGCTGCTCCTCCTGGCGCTTCATCTCGACCCTCCGTCCCCGGAACCTCGACAGGGTGCCGGCATCCGGGTTCAGGATCGTCACCCCGTTGGTTCCGTCCAGGACGATCGTCGCTTCCGGATGCTCGGCGAGGCGGTGGTTGATCCCATTCAAGCCCGCCACCGCGGGGATGTTGAGCGAACGGGCGATGATCGTCGTATGCGAAGTACGGCTACCATGCTCGATGGCAAAGCCGACGACGTTCTCGCGCCCGAGACGAACCGCATCCGAGGGGGTCAGGTCGTCGGCGACGATCACCACGTCGCCGCTCACCTCCGAGAGGGCGTGCAGGTGCAACCCACGGAGGCTGCGCACCACGTAGCGGCAGACGTCCCGCAGATCCTGGCCGCGTTCTCGCAAGTGGTCGGTGTCGATCGCGTCGAACCGCGCCTGGATCTCCTGGGCCGTCTCTTGCAGGGCCCACTCGGCGTTGACGTGCTCGCCGCGGATGCGCCGGATCACCAAATCCAGGAAGGCGCCGTCGGCGAGCACCAGGTTCTGGGCGTCGAAGATCCCTGCCAGATCGCTGCCGAGCTCGCTACGCACCCGTTGCTGCATGCGGCCGAGATCCTCGCGGGTGCGCTGGACTGCGGCGTGGAAGCGCTCGACCTCACGATCGATCCCTGAAGGCGGCAGGGGTATCTGGTAGATATCGAAGATCTGCGTGCTGATGCACACCGCCTTGCCAATGGCAATGCCCTCGGAGACACCCAGGCCCTGCATCTCTTCCATCTGCACGATACTCAGTCTTCCTCGCCGAAGCGGTCGGAAATCAGCTCGGTCACCGCGGCGAGGGCCGCTTTTTCGTCATCGCCTTCGCAGCGGATCGAGACGTGCGATCCCTGCGGAGCGCCGAGTTGGAGGATCCCGAGGATCGACTTGGCGTCGACTTCCTCGTCATCCTTGACCAGAGTGACCTGGCTGTCGAACGAGGCGGCCGTGTGAACCAGCTTGGCCGCGGCCCGGGCGTGGAGGCCCAGGCGATTGACGATCTCGATCTTGGACTCAATCATCGCCCTCTATTTTCTCCGGGGACAACAAATGCTGCCTTTCCCCTTGTCGCGGATCCAAACGGCTGTCTCCATGAGAGCCATCCCCCGGGTCTTGTTGCAGGCCAGGCGGACGACCATGGGCAGGTTGACACCGGAGACGACCTCCACCTTGCCAGCCTCCTCGAAGCTCAAGGCGACGTTCGACGGCGTGTTGCCGAACATGTCGGTCAGGATCAAGACCCCCTCGCCCTGTTCGAGCCGGCGGAGAGCCGCGGCAACTCGGCGCTGGGCCTGCGGCACTTCCTCCTGCCAGTCGAGGGTCAGGGCCTCGAATCCCTGGGGCCCGCCGGAAACCGTTTCGGCCGCGCTCAGAAGCTCCCGTGCCAGGTTGCCGTGGCTTAGAATCAGGACTCCGATCATGATCTCACACCCGAGAGGTCTCCCGTCACGTCTGGTACGGTACGCAGGAACCCTTCCTTCGACCGACAGACAGTCCGCGCAAGCATACCCGGCTTCCTTGGAGCAAGGCAATCAGAGATCCACGTCGCGGTGGATGACGCGCACCCGGAAGCCACTCTCGCCCAGGTTCCGGGCCAAGCGCTCGCAGGCCGCTACAGAGCGATGGCGCCCTCCGGTGCAACCTACCGCGACCGACAAGTAGCAGCGGTTCTCGCGACGGTAGCGCGGCAGGAGGAAGGAGAGGAGGTCCTCAAGCCGTTCCATGAGCTCCAGGAACTCCTCGTGCTCCTCAAGGAACCTCTTGACCTCCGCATCGCGGCCAGTAAGCTCTCTGAGCTCTGGGACGAAGTAGGGGTTGGGTAGGAAGCGGACGTCGAAGACCAGGTTGCTCGTCATCGGCAGACCGTGCTTGAACCCGAAGCTGACGAACGAGACGATCATCGAATCACCGTCCTCGTCGATCTGGCGGTAGAGCTCGCGACGGAAGTCGTGCACCGACCAGTGGCTGGAATCCAGCACCAGATCCGCCGCGCCGCGAAGCTCCGCCAGGAGCTCTCGCTCGAGGCGGATCCCATCCACGAGAGGGCGGCCTTCGCCGGCCATGGGATGGCTGCGCCGGGTTTCCGAGAAGCGCCGCACGAGCGTCTCCTCGGTCGCCTCGAGAAAGACCAGGATGAGCTCGATCTGGCTGCGGTCGATCTCACGAAGGATTTGCGGCATGGCCTCCGCGAAGCCGGGTGCCCGCGCGTCGGTGACCACGGCGATGCGGTTCCGGCTGCCCACCTGAGCCCGTGGGTCTTCCAGGAAGATCCGCAACAGCGGCACCGGTAGGTTGTCGACGTAGTAGTACCCGACGTCCTCAAGGGCCTTTCCAGCGGTCGACTTCCCGGATCCGGAAAGCCCGGTGATGAGCAGCAGCCGCAACCGCTCAGCGTTCTTGTTGGCGTCGTCTTGACTGCTCAATTTTCGCGTCTACCTTCTGGACGAAAAGCTCTGCGGAATCATGTCCTTGAAGCTTCAGGACGTGATTCCGGGCGGCGATCTCCACCAGGATCGTGATGTTTCGGCCGGTCGCCACCGGCATCCGGATGTAGGGTACCGGGGTGTCCAGGATCGTGTAAACCGTCTCATCGAGGCCTAAGCGATCGTAGGGCTGCCCTTTTTGCCAAGGCTCAAGCTCGACGACCAGGTCGATGGGTACGCGCTCGCGCACCGCCGCCAGGCCGAAAAGGTCCTTGACGTTGATCATGCCGAGCCCCCGCAGCTCCATGTGGTATTTGCCGGGGCCCTCGCAGGACCCCATCAACTGACCGCTCGGATAGAGCCGGACCGTCACCCGGTCGTCGGCCACCAGGCTATGGCCTCGGGTGATGAGGTCGAGGGCCGATTCGCTCTTCCCCACTCCGCTGCGGCCTATCAGCAGCACACCAAGACCCCAAATCTCCAGCAGCACGCCGTGCACACGAGTCACCGGCACGAGGTGGTCCTCGAGAAAACGGCTGACGCGCTTGATCAAGACGGAGGTCATGGAGGGCGAGGCAAGAAACGCAATCCCCCGCTCTCGGCACAGGCGTTCGTGTTTCGGAAGGGGTCTGAGGCCCTTCGAGATGACGAAGACCGGCACCGGGAGCTTCGTGATCTCCTCGAAGCGGCGGTCACGTTCCTCGGACGGCACCGTCTCCAGGTAGGCGATTTCGCTCTCGCCGATGATCTGGACTCGGCCGGGCTTGATGTACTTGTAGTAACCGGCAAAGGCCAGGCCCGGTTTCTGTACTCTGGGGTGGGTAATCCTTCGATCGAGATGATCCGCTGCGCAGAGGATCTCGAAGCCGAGATCCGCGAGCTCGTTTCCCAGCAGCTCGCGAACCTCGACGTAGGCGGCAGCTTCAGCCAATCCTGCCTCCCCGTTTCCTCAGGCGGACTGCTCGCGCAGCCTCTCGAAGATGGCCTGGGAATCGTCGAGCTTCAAGAGGCTTTCGACGTGTTCGTCAACCTTGACCCACTTGGAGATGGCAGCGAGGCACTGGAGATGCGCCACCGGAGAATGGCTGGGCGAGACCACCAGGAAAAAAAGCCTCACCGGTACGGCGTCGGCGGTGCCGAAGTCGATGCCCTTCTTGAGCAGCGCTACCGCCATGACGACCCGGTTGAGACCGTTCATCTTGCAGTGCGGGATGGCGACGCCGGAGCCCACTCCGGTCGAGCCCAACGCTTCGCGCTCGACCAACCGGTCATAGAGCTCGTCGGCGTCGCCCAGATACTCGCACTCGACGACGCGACGCGAAAGGGTGCGCAGCAGGCTTGTGCGGTCTTGGCAGGAAAGCTGAGGGAAGATCAGCTCAGGAGCGGTCAGGGATTCGAGTTGCATGAATAGGCTCCGCGCCTAGAACTCCGGTGCGATCAGCCCGTAATTGCCGTCGTTGCGGCGGTAGAGCACGCTCACTCGATCGGTCACCGTGTCCCGAAAGACGTAGAATTCGTTCTTCGACTCTTGGAGCCCCTGTGCCGCCTCGTCGATCGTCATCGGCTGGATCGGCAGGTTGCCCGTCTTCAAGACCTTGGGGCCCGTCGGGGTCGTCAGGCTCGCGGCCTCGAGGACTTCCACCGGCCAGCTCCAACCGTCGTCGGTCTCCGGACGCCCGGCACGGCGCTTCTTGTCGTAGTGCTTCTTGCGCGAGCGGCGGGCCTGTTTTTCGACCTTGTCTGCCACCGCCTGGATGGCGTCAAAGGTCTGCTCTGCCTCCTCCCTGGCGTCGAGGACTCCATGGCGGTGGGTGACGTGGAGCTCGGCAAGGAGCCGACGCTTGACCCTCTCCAGGGTCAGATGGACCTCCACCGGCTCGCTGAGGAATTTCCCGAGCTTGCTCAGCTTGCCGTCGGCGAAGGCCTTGACGCGGTCGTCTACCTGAAAATGCCTACCGGTGTACTTGATCTCCATACGTCTCTCCTATCAGGATCGAAAGCCGTCCACCGGCCGGCTTGCGCGGCCTGAGAACGGCTGGGTGGATGGTGGCGAATCATATACTTCGTTGTCATGGCTAGAAGATCTTCTTGCGGTCGGTCGATGAAGGAATCCGCAACTCGTCACGGTACTTCGCCACGGTACGGCGGGCGATCTGGATGCCCTCGCGGTTCAGGGTTCGCATCAGCTCGCTGTCGGAGAGCGGCTTGCGGGGATCCTCTTCCTGGACCTGCTGGCTGATCTTCCGCTTGACGGTGAGCGAGGAGATGTCGCCTCCGTACTCGCGGTCGATGCCGCTATGGAAGAAGAACTTGAGGGGGAAAAGCCCCCGGGGGGTATGGATGTACTTGTTGGAAACCACACGCGAGACGGTGGACTCGTGCATCTCGATGTCCTCGGCGACATCGCGCAACACCATGGGCTTCAGGTGCTCGATGCCATAGTCAAGGAAGGCGCGCTGCTGGTGGACGATCGAGGTGGCGACTTTGTAGATAGTGCGTTGGCGCTGGTCGAGGCTCTTGATGAGCCAGAGGGCCGAGCGCATCTTGTCCCTGATGTACTGCTGGGCCTCGTTCTCGCTGCCCTCCTGGCGCATAGCCTGGAGCATACGGCGGTAGGCGCGGCTGACCCGCAGCCGCGGCAAACCGTCGTCGTTCAATTGGATGACGTACTTGTCGCCGACCTTGACGACATGGACGTCGGGCTCGACGTATTGGGTGTCATCGTGGTCGAACTGCCGCCCGGGGCGGGTGTCGAGGGTGCGAACCGCCTCGACCACGGGCTCGAGCTCGGCGAGTGGAACGCCGAGAGACTTGGCGACGACTTCGAACTTGCGGTGCTTGAAAAGCTCCCAGGTCTCGTCGATGGCGCGATAGGTCAAATCGTCGCCACCGACGCCCCGCGCCTCGAGCTGGCGCAAGAGGCTCTCGCGCAGGTCCGAGCAGGCGACCCCCGGCGGGTCGAGCCCACGGACGATCTCCAGGGCGTGCTTGACCACCTCGCGGCCATAGCCGGCGATGGGCTGTGCCTCGGCCTGCACGGAGTCGTCGGTTGGCACGAGGTCACCGACCTCCTCAACGGCCATCGAGTCCTCTACGAGTGGCTCTACCAGCGGCTCGTCCCCACCCCACTGCGTGTTTGGCTCGACCTCGGCAACTGCCGGGGCCTCTTCCTCGGCCTCGGGTGCCTCCTCCGCGAGCTCCTCGACAGGGGGCGCCCCCATGGCCTGGATTTCCTCGATGGTGGCGACCAGGAAGCCCTCGGGGTTGAGGTTGCCGATGATGAGCTCGGCGATCTCGCGCAGCTCCGCATCGAGGTCCATCATGTGGAGCTGCCAGAGCAGGTGGTCGTAGAGGTCGGGCTCACGGGTAAGGGTGTTCTCCAGGGGAATGCCCTCGCGGTCCTCGAAAAGCGTCGAGCCACCGCTGCCACCCTCCCAGGGCTCGGCATACTCGCTGAAGAACGCTTCGAGGTCGACGTCGCTCATGGCGTCGTCGGCCGCATCTTCTGCGGCGGCCTCCTCCGGTTCCGAGCGAGCGTCCTCGTCGTTCGAGGTCTCGTTCTCCTCCAGAACCGGGTTCTCGACCAGCTCCTGGGCCAGGACACCTTCCAGCTCAAGGCGGGTCATCTGCAGGAGCTTGATCGCCTGCTGGAGAGACGGTGTCATCACCAGCTTCTGGGCGAGCTTCAGGGAGAGCTTCAGTTCAAGTGCCATCGCGCCGACCTGGATAGTGGGGATCAGAGGCTGAACTCAGCGCCCAGATAGATCTTCCGAACCTGGGGATCGGCGGAGAGCTCAGTGGGGGAGCCGGTTCTGAGGATCTCACCATTGTTGATGATATAGGCGCGGTCCGTGATTTTCAACGTCTCGCGCACGTTATGGTCGGTAATCAACACCCCGATCCCCATCTCCTTCAACCTCCGGATGATCGACTGGATGTCGAGCACGGCGATCGGGTCGATGCCGGCGAAGGGCTCGTCGAGGAGGATGAAGAGGGGGTCGATGGCGAGCGCACGGGCGATCTCGACGCGGCGCCGCTCGCCGCCCGAGAGGGAGTAGCCCGGGTTCTTGCGCACGGTCAGCAGCCCGAACTCCTCCAGCAGCAGGTCGGTACGCCGGCGCTGCTCGGCCCGCGGCAGGTTCAGGGTCTCGAAGATGGCCCGGAGGTTGCCCTCGACGCTCATCTTGCGAAAGATCGAGGCCTCCTGAGGCAGGTAGCTGATGCCGCGCTGCGCCCGCAGGTACATGGGCAGCGCCGTGATGTCGACGTTGCCCAGGATCACCTCGCCACGGTCCGGCGGCGTCAGGCCGACCACCATGTAGAACGTCGTGGTCTTGCCGGCGCCGTTGGGGCCCAGAAGCCCCACGATCTCGGAACGGTGGACCGAGATCGAGACGTCGTCGACCACCGTCCGGCCACGGTAGACCTTGCGGAGATTCTGGGTGACGAGAGCCGTGTTCGTCGTCAAAGACAGCTTCCCTCCCCCACCGGCGTGAGGGTTCGTAGCAGTGGCCCCCGTGCGAGGGCCGCCAGCGATTCTTGAGTCGGGCTTCACGGCGATTCTGTGACTCCGGCGGGTACCCGGCTGGACAGACGGAACTTGTCGGTGGCCAGATCGTAGACCAGGTAGCGTCCCTGCATGCTGTTGTTGCCGGCGTCGATCAGCTTCACCTCATCTCCGAAGATCTCGATGGTCTCGGCTCCCAGAGTATAGACCGCCCGGTCGCCCTGAGCACGCCGGCCGGAGGCCGCGTCGGCCATCCGCACCTGGTCCTGGCAGATCATACGCTCGGCCCGGCCGCCGGCGGCCAGCTCGACCGCGAGCTTCCGGCAGCTGATCGTGCGCCCGCCCTGGCGCAGCTCGACACCCCCGTCGTAGACCAACTGGTCCCGGTCGCGCAAGTAGCTCAGAAGCTCGGAGTCGACCTCGATGGGTGCCTGGGCCGCTGGGGCACCGTTCGCCCCAGCGGAGACCGGTGTGGCCCAAACGGTACGCACCCGGCCGTTCGCCGAGAGCCGCTGCTGTGCATCGTCGCCCAACAGCTGGTCGGCGAGCAGAAGGCTGTCGCCGCGCCAGGCTCTGACCTCACCTTCGAAGGCGAAGGTGGGTGGTGCCGGGTCCATGGTCCAGTAGGCCTCCTCCGACTCGACCTGGATGGGGCCGCTCCCCCCCCCGAGAGGCGTCTTGCTCAAAGCAGAGATCGATTCCTCGGCGAGCACGGCTCGCACGCTGTTGTAGGCCCGGATCAGGCCGGTCCGGCGAGCATAGGTGAACTGCTCGGCCCGGACCTCGGCGCGGTCGTTCAAAAGGATTACCTCGTCCTTGTCCTGCCCCTGGATCCGAAACATCCCGTCCTCCAGGTTGAGCGACGCCGAGCGGCCGCCGACGAGCGAAATGTTGCGATCTGTCAGCTCGACGCGGCGCTCCAGCTGGATGCGGACCAACTCGCCCTCGGCAAAGCCCGCGGTGATGCGGTCGGCGCAAAGCTGGCGCATGGGGTAAGGCTCCTCGAGGTCGATCGTCTCCAGGACGCTCATCGGCTGCCCGATCCCTTCCAGCTGGACCAGGCGTCCCTGCCGCGCCTGGGCGCGAAGGTAGAGGCCTGTGAAGGTTCGCGCGAAACCCGAGGGGTCGGTGACCTTGAGGCTGACCGTGCTCCCCTCGCCGTCGAGCTTCGCCCGCTGGTCCGCTTGCTGCGGGTTGTCCAGACGAAGCTCCAGGAACTCGGCGCGGTAGTCGATCTTGGTCACTCCGCCCCACTCGTTCTCCGTCGAGATTTTTCCGCGGACTCGCCAGCGGGCGCGGACCATCTCAAGGGTGCGCAGGTCCTCCTTGAGGAAAAGCGTCAGGTAGTGGGCCGAAAGCGTGCTTGCCTCCGTCGTCAAAGTGACGTCGCCGACCACTCGCATCAGGGCGCCTGAGCGCTGGTAGACCAGCCGGTCTCCGTCGAGCCGCAGGGACCGCTCGGCCCCAGGGACCGTGTGGAGATGAACGCCTCCAGCGAGCGTGATCGTGTCGTTGCGGCGGTCCACCTGGAGATTGGCGGCACGCCCGACGAGGTCCGGCGGGAAGCGAAACTCCACCTCTCCCGAGCTCTTGAGCACATGCCCCCCGTGATGGAGCTCCAAGGCCCTTGCCTCAAGCTCCAGGCCCTCCAAGCCGCGAAGCAAGACGTCGCCCGAGAGCTTCGCCTGCCAGGAGTCTTCGTTGAAGACCGCGTCCCGGCTGGTCACGGTGTAGGTCTCACCGTCCTCGCGGTAGATGTCGAGCGTCACCGTGTCGAGAAAAGCGGTCCCGTCGCGGTCCTGCCGGCTCTTTTGCGCGCGGATCCGGAAGACCGGCACCCCTTCGCTGGTTTGGGTGTAGTCGAAGCCTTCGCCGCTCAAGACGCGCTCGCCCTCCGCGTCGAGCGGCTGCTCTTTTGCGGCGGCCTCGGTCTCGATCTCGGCGGCACGGCCGAAGCGATAGGCCGCGAGCATGACGACGACGGCGGCGATCGCCAGGAGGCCAACGAAGAGGAGCACCGGCCGCAGCCAGGCAAAAGGGCTTCGCGCTCGGACGATCTTTGGCGCGCCGGTGGCGCGCCGGACTCTTGCCACCTCCTCAGCTCTCCCCTACGCCCCGGTAGGGACGGCTGTCGAGGAGCCGCAGCTCGGCCCCTCCGCGGTATCGGTCTTCTTCCAGGTGTCCCAGCACTTCGAATTCTCCCTCGACGAGGCGGTGGGCTCGATCCTGCCAATCCCAGCCCACGAGCCTTATTCTACCGCCATCGCCGCCCACCGCCATGGCGCTTACGTGGCCGCGTCCGAAAAACCGCGGCGCGCCCAGGAGTCGCAAGGGGCCACGGATGCGCACCAGAGGCTGCTCGTTGCCCTTGCCGTGGGGCTCCAGGCGACGGAGCTCGCCGTAGAGGCGCCGCGTCACCTCGGCGGCTCCCAGGTCGAGCTCATACTCGTAGGAGCGCACGGCCACCTCCTCCGCCCAGCTTTCGGCGGCCTCCCGCTCCCAGCGCTCGCGCAGGCTCTCGAGGTCCTCGCGGCGCGCGGTCAGGCCGACCGCTTGAGCGTGGCCGCCGAAGCGCGCCAGCTCGTCCTTGGAGCGGGAGAGAAATCGGTGGAGGTTGATTCCCGGGATGCTTCTCCCGGAGCCCGTAGCGCTGTCGCCTTCAAGCGACAGCAGAATCGTCGGACGATGAAAGTCGCGCGCCAGCCGGCCGGCGGCGATCCCGACCACGCCCCGATGCCAGCCCTCGCTCCAGGCGAGAAGGATCGCCGGCAAGTCCTTGCGGCCGATGAAGACCTCGCGGGCCTCCTCGGCCGTTCGGCGTTCTTCGTCCTGGCGATCCCGGTTCAAGCGGTCGAGCTCCTCGGCAAGCTCCGTGGCCCGCCGGGGATCGCGGCTCAAAAGAAGCTCCAGGGCCGGCTCGGCCGAATCCATCCGCCCAGGGGCGTTGAGGCGCGGCCCCAGGCGAAAGCCGATGTCGGCGGCCGAAAGGGGCGAGCGCAGACCGGCCACACGGATCAACGCCAGGAGCCCCGGCGAACGCGTGCGGCCGAGCTCGGAAAGGCCCACCGCCGCGATTACCCGGTTCTCGCCGACCAGCGGCACCAGGTCGGCCACGGTGCCGAGGCACGCGACACGCATCAGGATTCGAGGATCGACCTTGCGTTGGCAGGCTTGCGCCGTGGCGAGCGCCAGCTTCAAGGCAAGCCCGGCGCCGGAGAGCTCCGCGAAGGGATAGGAGCAGCCTTCGCGATGCGGATTGATCTGCACGACCTCCTCCGGCAGAGGGTCACCACCAGGCAGATGATGGTCGGTGACCACGACGTCCAGGCCGGCGGCGATGGCCGCCTCGGCGGCGGCGATCGACGTCGTCCCGCAGTCGATCGTCACGACCAGGCCGCAGCGTTCCGCGCGCGCGCGCTCGACGTGAGCCGGCTGGAAGCCGTAGCCGTCACGCATCCGGTGCGGCAGGATCGGAAAGACCTCCAGGCCACAGGCTCTGAACACCGCGCTCAGAAGCGCCGTCCCCGAGACGCCGTCGACGTCGTAGTCGCCGACGATGGCGACGCGTTCGCTGTCGCGGCGGGCGGCGAGGAGCCTTTCGACCGCGGCGTCGAGCCCGGCGAGGAGCCGCGGATCGTGGAGCTGCTCCAACCGCGGGTTCAAGAACGCCTCGGCCGCTGCCGCGTCCTCGACGCCGCGGCGTGCCAGGAGCTCGGCGAGCTGCCGTGAATAGCCCGCGGCAGCGAGCCCTTCCGCCGCCGCGGGAACGCTCGCCCGCCGCCACTCCACGGCAGGCCGGATCGCCGCGGGGCTAGCTTTCGAAGGCGCCGAGAGCACGGAACTTCCGATAACGATCCTCCAGGAGCTCCTGGGGATCGAGGCCTTGGAGCTCCTCCAGGCACTTCTCGAGGGTCTCGCCAACCGCCTCGCACGTGGTGGCGGGATCGGTGTGAGCCCCGCCCAGGGGCTCGGGGATGATGCCATCGACGACGCCGAGCTCGTCGAGGTCGGACGCCGTCAGCTTGAGCGCTCGGGCAGCGTCGGCCTTGCGGCCCTGGTCCTTCCACAGGATCGCCGCGCAACCCTCCGGGGAGATCACGGAGTAGATCGCGTACTCCAGCATGAAGACACGGTTGCCGACACCCAAGGCGAGGGCTCCGCCGCTACCGCCTTCGCCGGTGACGACGACGATGATCGGCACCTTCAAGTCCGCCATCTCGATCAGGTTGCGCGCGATCGCCTCGGCCTGGCCGCGCTCCTCGGCACCGATGCCCGGATAAGCCCCGGGGGTGTCGACGAAGGTCAGGACCGGGCGGGCGAATTTCTCGGCGAGCCGCATGATCCGCAGCGCCTTGCGGTAGCCCTCGGGACGCGGCTGGCCAAAGTTGCAGCGGATGCGCTCTTTGGTGCCACGGCCCTTCTCGTGACCGATGACCGCCACCGTCCGGCCACGGAACGTGGCGAAACCCGACACGATCGCCGGATCGTCCGCAAAGGCGCGGTCGCCGTGGAGCTCGACCCAGTCCTCCATCAGGTGGCGGACGTAGTCGAGGGTATAGGGACGATCGAAGTGCCGCGCCACCAACGTCTTCTGCCAGCGGGTGAGCTTCGAGAAGACGTCCTGGGTGGTTTTTCTGAGAGCGGAGCGCAGGCGTTCGAGCTCGGTGTCGTGGCCACTCCCTTCCGGGTAGCCCTCAAGCTCCTCGATACGCTGGCGCAGCTCGATCAGCGGCTCTTCGAAGTTGCTCTCTTCGCTCTGCATTCGGGCAAGCTAGCAGAGGGTGCATGCGCCGTCAATCCACGCAATCACTACCCCGCTTCCCGGTGTGTCGCAAGGTGCCAGAAGTAGAAGATCAGGCCGCCGAAGACCACCGCGGCGATCCACGGACCCGCGGCGCCGGCCCATTCGTAGCCAATGCCATGAGGCGCCTGGGAAGTGATCCCAGCGAAAAAGGCGATGGCGACGCCCAAGAGCCCCTCGCCACCGACGAGACCCGATCCGAAGAGCACACCCCGTTCGCGCCGGTCGGTCGCCTCGGCGTCGTCCGACGCCCTCTTCTCCGCGTAATAGCGCAGCAGCCCGCCGAAAAAGACCGGCACCATGGTCGCCACCGGCAGGTAGACGCCCACCGCGAAGGGCAGGCTTGGGATCCTCGCCGCCTCCACGACGAGCGCGAGGCCGACGCCCACCAGCACCATGCCCCAGGGAAGCGAGCTGTCGAGGACGCCTTCGATCACGACCTTCATCAAGGTGGCCTGCGGTGCCGGGATCTCCTCGGAACCGAAGCCCCAGGTCGAGCCGATCTGGATCACCGTCCAGCAGACGAAGATCGCGCAGGTCAAGATGCCGATGAGCTCGCCGATCTGTTGCCGGCGGGGCGTGGCACCCAGCAGGAACCCGGTCTTGAGATCCTGCGACGTGTCGCCCGCGATCGACGCGGCGATCGCCACGACGCAGCCCACCGTCAGGGCCGCCGCCTTGCCCAGGTCGCCCGTCCAGCCCATGACCAAGAAGACGCCCGAGGTGGCGAGAAGGGTCGCGATCGTCATACCGCTCGTCGGATTCGAGGTCACCCCCACGAGGCCGACGATGCGGGAGGACACGGTGACGAAAAAGAAAGCGAAGACGACCACCAGGACCGCGGCCACGACGCGCGTCACCATCGACTCGATCCCGAAGACCTGGGGGACAAAAGCGAGGACGAGGCCGATCGTCAAGGCGCCCCACCCCACCACCGAGAGAGGCAGGTCGTTTTGGGTGCGGGGCTCCTCGTCGACGGCGTCGCCCGTACGAACCAGCAGGCGCTTCCTGAGCTGGCGGCTGCCGATCCTAAACGACTCGATCATCGTCGGCAGGCTGCGGATGAGCGTCAGGAGACCCGCCGTCGCCACGGCGCCGGCCCCGATGTAGCGGACGTAACGGTTCCAGACCTCGCGCGCCGCCATCTCGGAGACCGTCTTCAGGGTCTCGGGATAGAGGGGCTCGGCGCGGCTGTCGAAGATGTAGGCGATCGCCGGGATGATGACGACCCAGGAGAGCAGCCCACCGCCGACCATGATCGCCGCCGTGCGCGGACCGAGGATGTAGCCCACACCGAGGAGCGCCGCCGAGACCTCGGAGGCGACCTCGCCTTTCCTCAAGAACGGGATCTTGAGCGTCAGCTTGTCAGGCAGGGCATGCATCCAGCCGAAGACGAACTTGACAAGAGCACCGCTCAAAAGACCGAGGAAGACGTTCTTGGCACGGCTCCCTCCGGTCTCTGAAGCCACCAGCACCTCGGCGCAGGCCGTCCCCTCCGGGTACGGCAGCTTGCCGTGCTCGCCCGCGATCAGGAAACGCCGCAAGGGGATCATGAAGAGGACGCCGAGCAGCCCACCGCACATCGCGAGCAGCGTCATCTGCAGAAGCGTCGGGTCGAGCTCCCAGAGGAAGAGGGCCGGGAGGGTGAAGATCACGCCGCTCGCCACCGAGCTCGACGCCGAGCCCACCGTCTGCGACGTATTGGCCTCGAGGATCGACGAACGGACCCCGGCGAGCGCTAGGGTCCGGAAGGCCGCCACCGTCAAGACGGCCACTGGAATCGACGTCGAGATCGTCAGCCCGACCCGCAGGCCAAGGTAGGCGTTGGCGGCGCCGAAGACAATGCCGAAGAGGATGCCGGCAAGAACCGCCTTCACGGTGAATTCGTCCGGGCTCTCACTCGCCGCGACGTAGGGCTCGTACTCCTGCCCCTCCTCCAGGGGCTTGTAGGCCTGATAGCTCAGGCCTTTCTTCTCGGCTTCGGCCATGCGCTCTCTCCTCGCGTCGGTTCGCTGACTTGGCGGAGTGTACGCAAAAAGCCGCCGGAAGGCGAGGAGAAGGCTTCAGGGCACGGTCGAGGACCACCTCGACGTGTTGCCCGACTCGAAGCCGTCGGCAAAGATGCTCCCGGCCTCGACGCACTGGTAGATCCGCACGTCGTCGATGAGCCAGCCGAGATCGCCGACGAAGAGGTCGGTTCCGATACGGAAGCCAAACTGGAAGCTCTGTCCAGCGAGGCCCGAAAGGTCGAGCTTCGTCGAGGTGTAGCCGAAGCTGTTGTCGACGTAAGCGCTCACCGCTCCCAGGGGATTGCCGGCCTCCAGGGTTCCGTTGTAGGACGCACCGTCGGTGATCAGAGCCGCGGCGTCGTTCCAGACGGCACCGTTGGTGGAGTATTGGATCACCCCGCCGTCCCAGTAGCTTCCACCGCTCGTCTCGAACTCGAAGGCGTGGTTGAAGTGCAGGTAGGCGGCCGTCGGCACGGTCACGGCCGAGGTCATGAAGGCCCGCGAATCGGTGGTCGAGGCGACGTCCGGCGAGTAGAGCAGCGTCGTGCCGCTGGTGGCGAATCCGGTCGTCAGGATCCAGGGATTCGCGCCCTGGAACGTCGCGACACTCCAATTGCCGCCGCCGCTTTCGAAGTCGTCGTAGAAGGTGTCGACCGGCTCCTGCCCTTCCTGACACGGATCCGGGACGCTCGCCTGGACGACGGCACACGGCCAGGCACCGTCCATCTCGACGGCGTCGAGGGCGTTTTGAACCTGGGCGCAGTCGGCGGCCGTGATCCCGTCGTAGCCGGCGAGGTCCAGACAAGCCTCACCCCAGGAGTCGTAGGCGTCGTGGAAGCCCGAGCCCGACAGCAGGTATTGACTCAAGACCCGGTAGGCGACCTTGCCGGCCTTGGTGAGCCCGATCCCCGTCACCGTGACGGCGTTGAAGGTGCCGCCGTCGACCATCAGCGCGTAGGCGTGGTTCTGGATGCCGCTGTTGATGTGGACACCGCCGTTGTCGAGCGTCGCGTCGCACCAGAACAGAGCGTCGCCCACCCTGGCGGGATCGCTAAAGGTGTTGGGATCCATCATGTCGCGAATCGCGCCGCCTCCGGGAACGTCCTCCCCCATCAGCCAGCGCACCCCGGCGGAGTCCGTGCCGGCCGCGTTGGTCAGATCCACGGTCTCACCGAAAATGTCGGAGAACGATTCGTTCAAGGCGCCGGACTGCATGTAGTAAAAGAGATCGGCCGTGAGCTCGGTCACGGCATGGGTGAGCTCGTGGGCATCGACGTCGTCGGCGGCCGGGAAGCCGTCACCGTAGACCATCTGGGTGCCATTCCAAAAAGCGTTCGGGAAGGGGCACGGATCCTCGGGATCGGGCGAGCAGTAGTGGACCGTCGAGACGAGGTCCGCCCCTGCGTCGTCGTAGCTGTCGCGGCCGTGCTCGCTCAGGTAGTAGTCGTAGGTGTCGCCCGAGTAGTCGTAGGCGGCGTCGGCGTCGGTGTCGCCCGTCGGCGGGCCGCCCTCGCTGCGCACCAACGTTCCGGGCAGCGCCGGGCCGCTCATGCCGTCGTAGATCAGGCGATTCCGGGCGTCGGTCAGCTGGCTGAACCGGAGCAAGACGCTACCGAACGCCGCGTCGATCCAGAAACGCTCCCGCAGGTCGATGCGCCTCGCCTCGACGAAGTAGGCGAGCCGGGTCGGAAAGGGACGGCCTTCAAGCAGGCCGCGGTTCAGGATCTCGAGCCGCGGCGCGCTCAAGGTGGCGTTGCCGAGCCCCAGGCGTTCGAGCTGCTCCCGGACGGCCGCGGTAGCCTCCGTGGCGCTCAAGGCCGGCTCGGTGTCGAACCCCTCGAGGCCGTCCAGCGTCTTGGCGCTCGCGCTCAGAACCAGCGAGCCCCGCAGGTGGATCATGAGCTCGCCGGCGGTCACCGGCACGCCCTGGTAGAGCTGCTGCAGCCGGACGTGCTCCATGCCGACCCGGTCCACCGGCGAAACCCGGCGCACCTCCAGCTCCATCGCGTCGCCAAGGCCGAACGCCTGGCCGTGCGCACGGAGAAAGGCGAGCGCCCGCTCCGCGGCGGGAGCCGTCGCCGGTACGTCGACCGGAATGCCTCCCGGTGCGGCGACGAAGCTGGCCAGGCCGGTAAGCGGCTCGGCGCGGACCCGGAGCTCGGTGCCCGCCGCCGCTTCCATTGCCTGAAGAGCCGTGGCGGCCTTAGGAGCGAGGCGCTGGGCTCCGGCCAGCCCGGGAAGTGTCATGAAAAGAGTCAGGATGAGCAGACAGCGGAGGTTGTGACGGCCGAGGCCTACGGCTTTTCGGTACATGTTGATTCTCCTTGAGATCCGACGGGCAGCTCCCCCTGGATTCTACGGAGGTGTCCCTATATAGAGAGAAACGAAGTAGCAACTCTACTCCAAATCCCGGATTCTACCCCCATTTCTTGGCAACCAAGACTCGTTGGCCACCGTATTCACCTTGAACCGCTACAAGAACCGCCGTCGCCGCGGTGTCGAGGAGACCAAGCCATGTCCAGAAGCCTGCCTGAGAAGATCCCAAGCCTCGTCCTGGCCGCCGCCTTCCTGCTCGCCGGATGTGGAGGAGAGCCGGGCGAGCCGGCCCCGGCCGTAGAAGAGGGATCGGCGCCGAGGATCGACGCGGCGATCGCCAAATTCCGCGACCGCGACCCGGCCGGTGCCGCCGAGATCCTCGAGCAAGTGACGGCAAGGGAGCCGTCGAGCGCCCGCGCCTGGCGCCTCCTGGGACTCGCGCGCCGCCGCCAAGACGACCTGGAAGGCGCCCTCGCCGCCTACCGGCGCTCCGTCGAGGCCGATCCGGAAGAGCTCCCCTCCGTCTACGCCGCCGCCACCGTCCACGCACTGCGCGGCGAAAGCGACGAGGCCTTCACCCTTTTGACCGAGCTCAAGGAGACCGCCAAGTACGACTTGAGCCAGATCCCCCTCGACGACGACCTGAACGCGACGATGAGCGCTACGCCGAGTTTCTGATGAAAGCGGAGGACTTCCTCGATCCCTTCGTCGAGCCGACGCGGGTGATCCACGAATGGCAAGCCGAGGGCGAGGGCGACGAGTTCGGCTGGATCGCCCGCAACGTCGGCGACGTCGACGGCGACGGCACGAGCGACCTCGTCGCCTCCGCCCCGGGCTGGAACGAAAACGCCGGGCGAATTTACGTCTACTCCGGCAAGAGCGGCGAGCTCCTCTGGCAAGCCTCGGGCGAGGCCGGCGACCGTCTGGGGGCGAGCGTCGACAGCGCCGGTGACGTCGACGGCGACGGCCGAGGCGATGTCGTCGCCGGTGCTCCGGGAGGCGAGAAGGCGATCGTCTATGCCGGAGGGCACGGAGAGGTTCTGTGGACCCTCCGGGGGGATCAGGAGAAAGCCAGCTACGGCGACCGCGTCCGCGGGGTGGACGATGTCGACGGCGACGGACACGGCGATGTCCTGGTGGGCGCCCCGAGCCACGACGTCGGTGAGGGCGCCGACCAGCTGACGGACGCCGGCCGTGCCGTCCTCTACTCCGGCGCCGACGGCTCGGTGCTTTACGAATGGCCGGGCGACGAAGTCGGCGAGCGGCTCGGCGCGTCGCTTGCGGGCGGCGTCCGAGGCGGACGGATCTACCTGATCCTCGGCGCTCCCGACGCCGGGGCCGAAGACCACGGGAGAGTCTACGTCTACGACTCTTTGAGCGACGAGCCCCATTTCACGATCGAGTCCGACGAGAAAGGATCCGAGCTCGGCGGGATGTTTCTCTCCGTCGTCGGCGACGTCGATGCGGACGGCGTCGCCGACGTCTACGCCTCCGACTGGCTGCACGAGGCCCTCGGACCGAGGACCGGCCGGATCGTCGTCCATTCCGGAGTGGACGGCCGGGAGCTCCTGAAGCTCACCGGCGAGGCTCGCGGTGATGGCTTCGGCATCGGCCCGGCACAGGCTGGCGACGTCGACGGCGACGGCCACGACGACTTGGTCGTCGGGGCCTGGCAACACGCGGGGGCGGCGCCGGCCGGCGGCAAGGTCTACGTCTATTCGGGACGCGACGGCTCGCTCCTGCGCTCCTGGACCTGCAAGGTCATGGGCGACACCTTCGGCTTCGACGCCACCGGCATGGGCGACGTCGACGGCGACGGCGAGATCGACTTTCTGCTGACCTCGGCCTGGAGCGCCGTTCGCGGCGCGAAGTCGGGCCGGATGTTCCTCCTCGCCGGCGGATGAGGACTGTAGGACTTGTAACTTTTCCTCCCCCTCGTGCGTTCTCCCTCCACAAGAGCCCGCCTCCACAGGGACGACTGACCCAGAGAAACCGAAGGAGCCCTCATGAACGCCCGCAGAATGCTCATCCTCCTCGCCCTGGCGGCGCTCGCCGCCGGCGGCTGCATGCACGCCTCCAGCTTGAATGGCCTGCGCCACGACATTGAGGCCGAGATCGACGGCGCGCGCTTCGAGTCCGAGATGCAGCTAACCCTGGGACGCATCTCCCTGGGCCTGGTGCGCGTCATCGTCCCCGAAGAGGAAAAGGAAGACGAGCTCGCCGTCTTGAAAGACGTCAAGAAAATCGAGATCGCCATCTACAAGACCATCGCCCTCCCCTCCCCCGCCGAAGGGGAATCCATCATTCCCGGCCATCAGTCCCTGAAGCGCAAGGGCTGGCAGACGATCATGACCGCCACCGAAAGCGACGGCGGCCGGGCCTGGGTCCTCGCCCGCGAGCGCGAGGGCGCGATCCGTCAGATCCTCGTCGGATCGCTCGACCGAGACGGGCTGACCATGGTCAAGATCCACGGCAACGTCGAACGGATGATCGAGCGGCTCCAGGAAGAAGGCCTCCTCGACGTCCCCGGGGTCGTCCATGCGGACATGGAGCCCGAAGAAGGCGAGGACGCCGTCACAGTCGAGGCGGAAGGCTAATCGGCCGGACGGAGCCCGTAGGCCTGAGGATTCAAACCTCGAAGAACTTGGCCATGCGGACGTTCGAGATCCAGCCGGTGAGGGGCTCGTCCGGGCTTCCTCCGCGGGTGATGAAGACGTCCTGACAGGAGGGCACTTTTTCGAGCGCCTCCTTCGCCGCCGCCAGGGTGGCGTCTTCAGCGACGACGACGAAACTCTCACCCAAGCCGAGCCCACGGCCCCCTTTCGTGCACGAAGTCACCAAAGTAGCCAGGGTGTCTTCGTCGTCTCCCCCGGCCACCAGGTGTTTGTCGGCGGCACTCTCGTGGATCATGTACCTCGGGACCTTGCCGGACGAGAGGATCGGCAGACGACTGATCTTGCCGCCGAATCTCGCACGCAGGTCTTTGAGACGCACGTCGCCGTCGTCACCCCCCGCGGGAATCTCGACAAAGGCGATGTCCCCGAGCCGCCTCATGATCGACGTCACCGAGGCCTTGGCACGCTGCTCGGGAGTCAACCGCTCCACCATGTCTCGGACCTGGCGGTTGGCGGACTCGAAATTCTCGCGCCCGAAGTAGAAGGCCAGGATCGTTCCGACCCAGGAGGCGAGGACCGGCAAGACGACGTTGAAGATCGTCATCGTGTTCTCTTTGTCGACCAGGATGGCACCGATCGCCAGGGCCGTGATGCCCAACGCCGAGAAGGCCAGGATCGCGTAGGCGAGCAAGTGCCTGGGACCGCCGTTCGGACTTGCCTTCTTCTGCGTCACTCCAGGCCTCCTCTCCGCGATGGGTCGTGAGCTGGTCGGCTCTCAGTCTAGCAGACTCCGATTTTCCCGCACCGCGCCGCCCGGAGGTGCATCCGGATCCGCTTCGCGGGACGCTCCGCCACCCCCTCAGCACAGACCGAAACGAAGAATTTAGCCATTGGGGCTTGACTTTTCACTGAATACGATCAATGATTTTGGTGACTCGAAAACGGCGCCGGCTCAGGCGCCCGAGAGAGGTCCCAAGAACAGAGAGCCTCTCTCGCGAGCTTTACCCGAGGATTCCAGTCATGCCCAAACGATACCGACCCCGACCTTCCCACCTCGCCGCGATGCTTGCGGCCGCCGTCGTGTGCTGCTTCCTCCGGAGCCCGGCCGAGGCCCACATCGTGCCCCAGGAACAGCTTCACCCGGTGACCGAGAGCTACCGGCGGATGGGATTCCTACTCAAGCTGAACCCAGTGCTCTGGGGCGAAGTCGGCCGTGACGCCAAGATGATCGCCAACGGCCTTGAGGCGGTGGCGCCTGCAGAGGGTCGCACCTACCGTTCCGCGGTGTCGAGCCTGATCGACGAGGCGACCGAGGCCACAGGCGGTACCGGACCGATGCCGGCCGACGAGCGCAAGGCGACCTCGCGCCGCGTCTTCCATCTCTCGGCCGGCGCCGTGATCGGCAAGCTGCGAGCCCACCTCTCCCTGGCGCAGGACAGCCTCGACCATCACAGCCGGGCCTCCCTCGAGCTCGGCGAGGCGAGGCAGCTCTGGGCCGCCTTCGAGCCGCGGCTGCGCGCCATCGACGCCGAGTCCTATCGCGAGCACGGCCGCCGCTGGCTGGAGCTCTCGGGGGCCCTGGGATCCCCGGGCGTCCTGGGAGTCGGTGCCGTCGAGCCCGACCGCGAGGTGTTCCAGCGCGGGGCCGAGGGCATCCTGGCCTTGCTCCAAAGGACGTTCCAGGAGGGCACCGCCGGTGCCTCGGCGGAGCCTTTTGGCCAAGCGACGCTCGCCGCGTTGCCGGCCATGGGCGAGAACCCCGGCGTGCTGGCGCGCCTGCCGCCGGGCAGCGAGATCAACAAGCAGCTGCCGCGTCCACGCCAGGTTTTGAACATGGCCACGCGCGGCGTCGACGAGACCGAGACCACACTCATCGCCCTGGGCGACATGGCCTTCGACAGCCCGGAGATCTTCGGCGAGCCGGCGCGCTCGCTCGGCATCAGCTGCAACACCTGTCACAACAAGTCGATCACCAATCCCCAGTTTTTCATTCCCGGCCTGTCGGCTCGTCCGGGCGGCCTCGACGTCTCGAACAGCTTCTTTGCGCCTCACGCCTCGAACGGCATTTTCGATCCGGTCGACATCCCGGACCTGCGCGGCATCCGCTTCACCGGTCCCTACGGCCGCAACGGCCGCTTCGCGTCGCTCGGCGAGTTCACGCGCAACGTGATTGTCAACGAGTTCAACGGGCCGGAGCCCGACCCGGTGCTGCTCGACGGCCTCATCGCCTACATGCTCGAGTTCGACTTCCTGCCCAACCCGGCGCTCGGAGCCGACGGCAAGCTCTATGACGCAGCCCCGGAGGCGGCAAAGCGCGGCGAGGAGATCTTCCACCGCCCCTTCACCCAGATGGACGGCCGCTCCTGCGCCAGCTGCCATCAGCCGTCGGATCATTTCCTCGACCGCAAACGCCATGACGTCGGCACGGTGAAGGGAGCAGAGCCCCACTCGCGCGACCGTGCTCTCGACACGCCGACGCTCCTCTCGGCCAAGTACACGGCGCCCTACTTTAACGACGGCAGCGCACCGACCCTGCGGGCTGTCAGCGAGCACTTCAACGACCACTACTCCCTCGACCTCATCGAGAGCGAGCTCGCCGACCTCACCGCCTATCTGGAGACGGTGGGCGATGGTAGCCAAGCCTACGAGGACACGATCTACACCCTGGAAGCGGAGCTCGAGGAGTTCAGCTTCTTCCTGTCGTCCTACGAATTCCTGAAAGCGCGGCGCAAGGCGGAGCTGATCGACACCACGTTCAAAACCATCGCCTTCGAGATCCAGGCCCACAAGTGGGACGTGCAAGACCAGGCGTACCTGCCGGTGCTTGATCGCTTGAGCGAGCTCGTGGCCAAGGCCGCCGAAGCCAGCCGGCGTGGCGAGCAAGCGGCGGTCGACCAGTTAGTCGCCGAGTACCGAGAGCTCTATGAAGAGAACAAGGAGGTGCTGCGATGAACGGCTTCGTTCACGGTTTCAGGAACTACCTCGTGCGTAGCACGCTGGCCGCCGGGACGGCGTTGCTGGTAGTCGCCGCGTCGCTTCTCTTCTGCGCGTCGCCGGCCGACGCGGCATCCGAGGAGCCACTCAGAATCGTCTTCATCGCCTACCAGAACCCCGACCAGTTGCTCGAGAACGTCGAGCCGGTGATCGACTACCTCGAGAAGCGGCTGCACGGCGAGATCAAGCACTTCTCCGCCACCGACTACGCGGCGGTGGTCGAGGCCCTGCGCGGCGGCACGGCCGACGTGGGCTTCATGGGTCCCCTGCAGTACGTCATGGCGCGCCATCAGGCGGGGGCCTATCCGATTCTTGGCGAGCTCTACAACGGCTCCTCGACCTATGTGTCGCGCATCTTCGTACGCAAGGACAGCGGTGTGGGGAAAGTCGCCGGCCTGCGCGGTAAGACGATCGCCTTCGTCGATCCGATCTCGTCGTCGGGTTACATGTACCCGCTCGACGTCTTCAAGAGCGCCGGGCTGATCGAGACGCGCCAGGACGCCGACGCTTTCTTCAAGCGCATCTACTTCGCCGGCGGCGACGAGCAGGCGATCCGCGCCGTCCTGAACGGTTTCGTCGACGCCGCCGGCGTCGGCCAGTTCGCCTGGAGCCTGCTGCGCGGCGGAGAACGGGACCAGGTCACCTATATCGCCGAATCGCGGCCCATCCCGTCGCACTGCATCGTGGTGCGAAAAGGGCTCGGCGAGAATCGGGTCGAGGCATTGCGCCAAGCGCTCCTGGCCCTCAACGAGGGTCCCGGTCACGAACTCCTGAAACACCTCTACGGCGTCGACGGCTACGTGAGCGTGGACCACTCGACCTACGCCGAGGTCGAGGAAATGGCGTGGGAGTACGAATTCCTGACGGCCCGCAAGAGCGCACCCTAGAGCCGACCATGGAAACGGTCATCCGACTGGAGAACGTCCACCTCCTCTACGGACGCACCTGTGCCCTCGACGTCGAGTCCCTTGAGATCGACGCTGGGGAGCGCGTCTTCGTGCTGGGGCACAGCGGTTCCGGCAAGACGACGCTGTCGGCCCTGGTCAAGGGACGGCTCCGGCCGTCGACCGGCCGGGTGAGCGTCCTGGGCCACGATCCCGCGACGCCGGACCGCCGGCGGCGACGACGGATCCAGCGTCGGATCGCGATGATCGACCAGGAGTTTTTTCTGGTGCCGCGGCTCACCGTGGTCGACAACGTGCTGCACGGCTGCCTCGGGCGGGTCTCGCCTTGGAAGAGCCTCTTCGGCTGGTATCCGGCCGAAGAATGGGCGCGAGCCGAAGCGATCCTCGAGGAGGTAGGGCTCGCCGGTCTCCACGGTCGGCGGGTCGAGACCCTCTCCGGGGGACAACGGCAGCGCGCCGCGATCGCCCGCGCCCTGATGCAGGAGGCCGACGTCATCCTGGCCGACGAGCCGATCTCGGCGCTCGATCCGGAGCTCGCCGAGGACGCCCTCGAGCTCCTGGTCGACTGCGTCGCACGGCGCGGCGTGACGCTTGTGGTGAACCTCCATCAGCCGGAGTTGGCACGGCGCTTCGCCAGCCGCCTGGTGGGCCTCGCCAACGGTAAAGTGGTCTACGACGGGGTCCCGGAAGGCTTCACGGCCGAGGATGCCGAGTTGGTGTACCGCGGTCATCTCGACCGACGAAAGGACAACGTCCCCCCGGGGGGACCCAAGGGGGAGGATCGCCATGGCGACCGATCTGGTGAAAGCGTGGCGGAAAAAGCTGACCGCCCGGATTTGCGTCTGGTCAGCGGTTAGCGCGCTCGTCGCCTACTCTCTCTACTCCGCGGAGCTCGATCTCCGGACGCTCGTCGCCTCCGGTCCTCGCTTCAGCGAGTTTTTCTCCCGCCTCGTGCCGCCCGACTGGAGCGTGACGACGCTCGTGATCCGCTCCACGGTGGAGACGCTGATGATCGCTCTCGCCGGCACGGCGTTGGCGGTCGTGGTCTCACTGCCGCTCGGCTTCCTGGCCGCTTCGAACGTCGCCCCAAGCTGGGTCTCGCACCCGGTCAAGTGGTTCCTCGGTTTCGTCCGTTCGATTCCGCTCATCGTCGTGGCGCTCATCTGCGTGTCGGCGGTAGGGCTGGGACCTTTTCCAGGCCTCCTGGCAATTGCCTTTCACTCGGTCGGGATGCTGGGCAAGTTCTACGCCGAGGAGTTCGAAACCGCCGAGAAGGGCATCGTCAACGCGGTCGCCGGCACCGGTGCCAATGGAATGCAGACGATCCGCTACGGGCTCTTTCCGCAGTCGGTGCCGCAGGTCGTCTCGTTTACCGTCTACCGGCTTGAGATGAACTTCCGTGACGCCGCGGTTCTGGGCCTCGTGGGAGCGGGCGGCATCGGTTACTACATCCAGCTCTACGTGCGCGGATTCCAGTACGAGAAAGTCGCGGTCCTGCTACTCGTCATCATCGCTGTCGTCACCCTCCTCGATCAGCTGACGTTCTGGATCCGCCGCTGGGTCCGATGAAGAAACGGCTACACCGTCGGCCACTTGAGCAGCAACTCAGATCCAGGGCGGGCGAGAGATCCTACCGAGAAACCTGGATCCAACACTACTGTGAGCCACTCATTCGACCCTTGGGTATGCCCCGGCGCCAATCTGGCGAGCGACGCCTCGCGTAATGTCAGTCAGGAGAGGGAGACTGAGAGGCAGCCAGGCAGCTATGGAGACATCAAAATGAGAAAACGTGCCGTCGTCTCGATCGGACTCTTCGCGTTGTTGGGCAGCGGTCTCTACGCACAAGGGGGTCATGTGGCGCCGAAGCTCCGGCGCCCGCCGGAGGACCTCTCCCCCGATGAAGCCAAGATCTCCCGTTTGTATCACGACGTCCTGCCGGCCGTGGTGACGATCCTCGCTGAGGGAACCAAGATCACCGAGCGCGGACCCGAGCCGGTCCTGTCCTTGGGCAGCGGCGTGCTGATCTCCAACGAGTGCCACGTCCTGACCGCGGCGCACGTGGTGGATGCCGCGGAGCGTATCTGGGTTCAGACGCAGGACGGCGAGCGGCGGACCGCTGAGCACCTCTTCAGTGAGTCGGGGGCTGACATCGCGTTACTTCGACTTCTCGAGCCGGATACGACCCTCGCCCATGCGACGCTCGGCGATTCGGACCGCCTCGCGGTCGGCCAGCGCATCATCGCGATCGGCAATCCGTTGGGGCTCATGGATTCCCTGTCCGTGGGGCACATCAGCGGATTCCGGGAGTTCGACCGCCTGTACGATGGCACGATCCTGGCGGAGTTCATCCAGACCGACGCCGCAATCAACTCGGGCAACAGCGGCGGGCCGCTTTTCGACATGCACGGCCGCGTCGTCGGAATCGCCTCGCAGATCCTGACCTCCTCGGGCGGCTCGCAGGGGCTGGGCTTTGCCGTCGCAATCAATACGGCCAAGCAGCTCCTGGCGCTGGAAGAGCGCGTCTGGGCGGGCTTCGAGGCGATCCTCCTCGACCGCCGGGTGCTGGGGGATCTGTTGAACATCGATCGGGAGGGGGGCCTGCTGGTCCAGCGCGTGATCAAGGGCAGCCCGGCAGACAAAGCCGGGCTCGTCGGTGGAAAGGTCCCCGCGACCATCGCCGGCGAGGCCTTGCTGCTCGGCGGCGACCTGATCTTGGCGATCGGGGATCAGGAGACCTGTCACGCGTCGTGTTTGGTGGACTCCCGAAAAAGGCTGGCTGGCCACAGCGAGATCCCCTTGACCATCCTGCGGGGCGGTGTCGAGAGGCGGCTCGTGCTCGACGTCTCGGCAGGCAGACGCAGCTTCCTCGGGTCCGAGTAGCCGGCGAGCCCTTGTATCTCCGGCGACGGAGTAGAGAGGCTTGCCACCCGGAGGTTGGCTCGCCACCCGCGTCGCGCTGGGGCCCTAACTAATCCCCTCCTCCCGCTTCTTACGTGCAGTAGTCGGCGGTCAGGAACTTTTCTCCCACCATGATCATGCTGTCAGGCCAGATGAGGAATTCGCTCACGCCGAAGTCGTCCCCTTGATTACCCCAGTCGTAGGTGTACCCGAGCTGCGTCCAGGGCCAGCCCCATTTTTGACATGCCGTGCAAGACGAATCTGAATAGCTGGCGCACTTGCAAGGCACATACTGTTGGGCCCGGGTCTCGTTGAACCAGGTGCGATAAACCTCGGCCACGCTGCCGGGCAGACTGAGGCCGCACGTCGCGTCGCTCACCTCGTTGTCCGGACAGGGCCGGCGCAGATCCGTCGGAAGGACCCAGAGGGTCACAAAGGTGCTGTAATCCCCGCACGGCTGCAGACCCATGAGCTGGCGCAGTCGAAGGTCGACGTCCATCTGGACGGGATCCCACTGCTTGCACAGATCTTGGACTTCAGGCACAAGGGTCACCCAAATCTCGCCGGAACCCGTGGTGTAGAACCCATCGTCGCCGGTCTCGAAGGCCGCCGCCGAATGCGTAGATTTCCAAGACACGACCTTGACGTAGTCGTACCCGTTGGCCGTTGTCCACGTAAGCCCCGGAGAGTCCTCAGGGTTGAGGATGGAGGTCAGATCGGTGGAGACCTCACTCGGCTCAGGGTTGAGAGCGTCGTCCAGAGCGGCCTGGTAGGCGTCGAGGCAGGCTTGCGAAAAACACGAAGGCTTGTTCGTGGCGATGCAGGTTCCGTCCTCGGCGTGAACGGCCCCGGCGGCGAGGAGAAGGCAGAGCCCGGCATGTCCGATCCACTGTCGCGTCATGATCGATCCTCCTGTCGTAAAGTGCTCGATTCAGGGTCCTTACTCTTAGAGCGGGAGAGGAGACAGTCTCAGAAGTGGATCCGGAACCGTGCCCCACCAGCCTCCGCGTTCTCCAGCGAGAACTCGAAGGTGTGGGCCGTCAGCACCTCCTTGACCACCATGAGGCCCAGCCCGCAGCCGTCGGCCTTGGTGGTGAAAAACGGCGTGAAGAGCTCCTCGCGCACCTCCGGCGGGATCCCCGGCCCCGTGTCCTCGATCTCGAGCCACGAACGCCAGCCGTCGCGCCCGGTGCGAAGCGCCACCGTGCCGTCCTCGACGATCGCCTCGGCAGCGTTTTTCAAGAGGTTCAAGAGCACCTGCTCGAGCTGGTTCTTGTCGACTTCAAGACGCGGCAGTGGCTCCCCCTCCTCCCGCTCCAGCCGGATCCGCCGCTCCTGAAGCGACGGCTCGACGAGCGTCATAACGTCGCGCAGAAGCTCTTCGAGGTCGCACTCGCGGCGCTCCGGCGGCGGCAAGCGGACAACATCGGCGAAGCCGTTCATAAAGGCGCCGAGGTTTTTCATCCGTTCGCTCGCCACACCCAGGGCACGGTCGAAGTCCTCGCGGTCGCCGTCCTTTAAAGCTCCGCCGAAGCCGCGCACCGAGGTCAGAAGCGAGCTGACCGAGGTGACCGAGTTCATCACCTCGTGCGACATCAGCCGGATCAGCTTGCCGTAGGCCGCCTTCTCCGAACGCCGCAGCTCCTCCGTCAGCTCCTCGATCAGGTAGAAGCTGCGCCCGAAGCCGCGGTCGCGAAACTCCGCCCGGCGGCAGCGGACTCGGCGTCCGTCGCCCAGAGCGGCGACGTGCGACTCCCCCGCCGGTAACGTGGCGAGGGCCGAGCCCACGGGCGATTCGAGCTCCTCGACGCTTCGGCCGAGGGGCTGCGCCGCCGCCAGGAAAAGCTCGGCCGCCGGGTTCAAGGCCGCGATGCGGCCGTCGAGGTCACAGATCACAATCCCCGCTGGCGAGGCGTCGACCAGGCGGTCCATCAGCTCGTTTTGCTCCCGCACCCGAAGCCGTTCGCCGCGTAGCTGGTCGATCATACGGTTGTAGACTTCGATGAGCTGGTCCATTTCCGGCTGCCCGACGGGCTGGAAACGCGACGTGAAGTCGCGTTCGTGGATCAGCTCGGCGCCTGTGCGGATCAGCTCCAACGGCACGAAGAACGCCCGCAGGAGCTTCGAGGCGACCAGGATCGAGAGGACCAGCAAGACCTCCACTGCGAGGAAGAATAGACGGTTCTCGCGCAGCAGGAAAAGCGCCACGGCAGCCATCAGGAGATGCAGGACGACGAGGTAGAAGACGATCCGGCCGCGTAGAGTCATGATTCGTTCGGCAGCGTCGGATCGATGCCATATTTCTCGCAGCGGCGGTAAAGCGACGCCCGCGTCAACCCCAAGGCCTTCGACGCCTGCGAGACGTTGCCCCCGAAGTGCCGCAAGCCCTTCTCGATCATCGCGTGCTCCATCTCTTCCAGCGTCAGCGTGCCAACGTCGGGCAGAGTCGTCGAAGGCGCGGCGCTCGGTCCGAGGTCGGCGAAGGCGACGAAGTCGTCGGCTCCGATCTCACTCCCCTCCCCCACCAGGACGGCACGCTCGATCACCTGCTTGAGCTCGCGGATGTTGCCCGGCCACCTTTGCTCCGCAAGCCACGCCCGGGCACGCCGTGAAAGCCGGACGCCGTTTCGTCCGTAGAGCCGCTCGCACTCGGCCGTCAGGTGCTCGGCGAGCAGCACGACGTCGCCGCGCCGCTCCCGGAGCGGCGGCAGCTCCACGGAGATCAGGTTCAGCCGGTAGAGCAGGTCTTCACGGAACGACCCCTGGGCCACCATCTCCGGCAGGTTGCGGTTGGTCGCGGCGACGACCCGCACGTCGACGTGGCGCGGCTCGGAGGAGCCCAGGACCTCATAGGTGCGATCCTGGAGGACACGCAGGAGCTTGACCTGGGCGCTGGGATCCGTCTCGCCGATCTCGTCGAGAAAGATCGTCCCGCCGTGGGCGAGCTCGAAGCGGCCCTTGCGGCTCTGCCGCGCGTCGGTGAAAGCTCCCCGCACGTGCCCGAACATCTCGCTCTCGAAAAGCGTCGACGAGATGCCGCCCAGGTTCACCTTGACGAAGGGACCGTGACGGCGCTTGCTGTTTCTGTGGACGGCCTCGGCCAGAAGCTCTTTGCCCGTGCCGCTCTCGCCGGTGATCAGAACCGGCGCGTCGGCCTGGCCGATGCGGCCGACGAGATCGAGGATCCGCAGAAGCTTTGGGTCGTGGCCGACCATGGAGCGAAAGTCGTAGCGCCGATCCAGCTCTTCGCGGCTCGGCGCGCCGCTTTCCTCTCCCGTGCGGGCCGCCGAAAGCTCCAGGGCGGTCTCGACCGACTGCAGGAGCTGCGGATGGCTCCAGGGCTTGGTCACGAAGTCGGCCGAGCCCGCCTTCATCCCTTCGACAGCCAGCTCGATCGAACCCCAGGCCGTGATCAGGATCACCGGCAGCTTCGGCCGGCGGTCCTTGATCTGCCGGAGGAGGGCAAGGCCTTCCTCCCCCGTCGTGCGGCGCGAGAAGTTCATGTCCTGGAGCACCAGGCGGAAGCTCTCGCGGCCGAGGAGGTCCAGGGCCGCCTCCGGCGAGGCGGCCGTCCGAGTCGTGTAGCCGTTCTGCTTGAGCAGGAGCTCCAGCGACGTCGTCACCGAGGGGTCGTCGTCGACGATCAGGATCATGGGCCAATCTTACTCGTAGTGCCTGTCTTACTCGTAATGTAGGGCCTCGGCGGGCCGGATGCGAGTCGCGAGCCAGCTCGGGTAGAGGCCGCAGACCGCCGTCAGGCTGAGGAGGATCACTGCCGACAGGCCCAATGCCGAGGCGAAGATGTCGGCGTCGAGGGGGACGAAGTCGAGGATCGGCACTTGCGCGACCACGACCATCCCGAGGAGGATGCCGAGGCCTGAGACCACCAGGAGCTCACTCAAGATCTGGCGATAGATGTTCTGCTTCGTGGCGCCCTTGGCGCGGCGCAGGCCGAGCTCGCGGGTACGCTGGGTGACGTTCTGCCACAGGACGCCCATCAGCCCGAGCGCCACCATCACCATGAGGAAGACCGCCACCAGGGAGACCGCGAAGATCGGCGCCAGACGCTCGCGCAGGTAGCTCTCGCGCTTTGCCTCGATGGCCTGGAGGTCATACGACCAACGGGGAGCGACTCCACGTAGCGTCTTCATGATCGTCTCCTCAAAAGCGGCCGTGGTACCCGCCGTCAGCTTGATCTGCAGGTGGCGGCGCGGAAACCGGACAGGGGTCGAGGGCCACATCGCCTCGAAGAGGACCTTCACCGGCGGAGTGAATTCGCCCTGACGGCGAAACGTCGACACCACCCCGAGGACGCGGTATTCATATTCCTCGTTGTCAACGACCACCTGGCCGACCGCCTCCTCGGAACCGAAGGTGTACTCGGCCAGCTCCTGGGAGATGACGACCGGGGTCCAGTGGACGTGCTCGTCGGACGGCTCGAACCAGCGGCCCGCCACGAGCTCCAGGCCCAAGACGTCGAGAAAGGACGGCGAGACCCGCATGTATTGGGTCCGGGTCCCGAAGCCTTCGTCCTCGTCCCATGTCATGCGGGACCTGCTACTGCCATAGGGCGCGTAGACCGACACCGCGACGCCCTCGACCTGGTCGTACGCTTCGAGCTCGGTGCGCATGCGCTCGATCGTCGCCATCATATCCTCCGGTGCTTCGCCGAAGACTGCCGCCACGCTCGTGCTGATCGCGACGTCCCAGAGGTTGTCGTAGTCAAATCCCAACGGCCTCCGGTAATAGGAGAGGAGCTGGGTGGTCATCGCGACGACCGCGAAGACCACGAGGAAGGAGATGAAGATCTCGAGGATGACGAGCGCGTTGGCGCTCTTGCGGTTCCACACCATTTTGAGAATGTGCCTGGCCATCTTACTGTCTCTCCATGGTTACTGTCGTCCACCGAGGGCTTCGACCGGATGCAGCCTCGACATCTTCCAGGCCGGGTAGACGCCTGAGAAGAGGCCGAAAAAAAGCGTCATCAAGACCCCATAGGCGAAGATACGGAAGTTGAGCTCAAAGGTCGCGTAGGGGATGAGCGCCGTGTCGCTCAAAAGCCCCAGCACGGCGGCGGACAAAAAGAGGCCGACGAGCCCGCCGACCAACGTCAACAGGACGTTTTCAACCACGAACTGACCGACCAGCGTCCACGACGAGGCGCCGAAGGCCTTCCGCACTCCGATCTCCGAAGCGCGTTCCAGGATGCGGCTGGTGTTGACGTTGATCAGGTTGACGCTCGGCAGCACCATGAAGAGCACCATCAAGCCGGCGAGCACCAGCTTCAAGGCCGTGCCGTAGCTCTTCTCGGTCTCGTACTTGGAGAAGAAATGGCGTGCTAACACCTCGAAGAGCGTCTCGGCGTGGGAGTAGACCCGCTCGTAGGGCTCGGGAAGCTCGGCCACGTCGAGACGCGCCCTGAGCTCGCTCTGTACGGCCGCGAAATCCCGCCGTTCATCCACCAGCAACATCGCCGCGAAACCGCCGAGGAAGCTGTTACGGTAGGCGCTCGACTTGGCCGTCGAGATCGGCACCCAGACGTCACCCGACGGGATTGGACGAAGCTTTGAGACGTTCTCCACCACCCCGACGACACGGAAGCTCTGGCCGTCCACTTGAAGGGTCCGGCCTTCCACAGAAGCGTCGTCAAAGAGTTTTTCACGCGTTGCCCGGCTGATCACCGCCACGTGGTGGCCGTTGTCTTCGTCGTCTTGGGTGAAGGGTCCTCCCGCGAGGAACTCGAAGTCGAGGATCTCCCAGAAGAAACCGTCGGTTCGCTTCAGGCCGAGGGCGATCTTCTGACCGTCGCGAAACGACGCCACTTGAGCCATTTCGGAGAAAAACGAGGTCTTAAGGACTCCGGGGAGGCCCTGGACGTGACGGTCGAGAAACTGGTAACCGGGACCCCCGCCGTAGTCGCTGTTGTCGTTCATGATCTCGATGCGCTGCACGAGGAGCGTCCGGTCGAGCCGGGTCTGCGGAGCGTGGGAACCGAAGATCTGGTCGAGAAGCGCCGTCGCCACCATCAGGACGGTGAGCGTCAAAGCGATGCCGAAGAGGCTGATGAAGGTGAAGAACTTCCGCCGCACCAGCACCAAGAGCGCGATCTTGAGGTAGTTCTTGAGCATGTCCGGCTCCTCAGTTGACCTGCCGGCCGTCGAAGAGCCGGCAGATCCGGTGGCTCTCGTCGGCCAGACGCTGGTCGTGGGTCACCATGACGATCGTCGTCTTCTCGTCCTCGTTCAGGCCCTTCAAGATCGCCATGATCTCGTCGCCCATCTGGCTGTCGAGGTTGCCGGTCGGCTCGTCGGCGAGCAGGATTTCAGGACAGCCGACGATGGCACGGGCGATCGAGACTCGCTGCTGCTGGCCGCCCGAGAGCTGCGTCGGGAAATGATGGACGCGCGAGGAGAGTCCCACCCGTTCCAGAGCCGCGAGCGAAAGCTTGCGCCGCTCCTTGCCCGGCATCCGGCGATACAGCAGCGGGATCTCGACGTTGTCGAGGACCGAGAGGTCGGCGATCAGGTGGAAGCTCTGGAAGACGAAACCGAGCTTCTGGTTGCGCAACCGCGCCATCGCCCGGTCGGTGTAGGAGACGATCGGCTCACCGTTTAGAGATACGGTTCCTTCGCTCGGCTCGTCGAGCAGACCGATCAGGTTGAGAAGCGTCGACTTACCACAGCCCGACGGTCCCATGACCGAGACGAACTCGCCGTCTCCGATCTCCAAGTTGATGTTCTGCAGGGCGATGGTCTCGACCCGGTCCGTACGGTAGACCTTTTCGACGCTTTGCAATCGGATCATGAGGTTCTCCTGGAGGTTTCTTGCCGGATGTCGTCTATCGAATCTCGATCTCTTCAAGGTGGATGAGGTCTTCGGTCTCGGAAAGGACGACCTCCTCGCCTTCTTCGAGCCCACCGACGACCTCATAGCGGTCGTAGCCGGAAAGGCCGAGCTCCACCTCGCGCCGGTAGGCTGCGTCGCCTTCGACCACAAAGACGAGCTGACGGCCGCTGCCGTCGGCGAAGGGGCCTTTCTTGATCCACAGGGCGTCGTCCTTACGCTCGGTCACGACGAGGACGTCGACGCGAAGGTTCGAACGTAGGAGCTCGTGGCTCGGCTCGTCGAGCTCGACCCAGAAGCGGGCGGTGCCCGACTCGACCGCCGGATGGACCCGGTCAAGCGTCGCGCCGAGGACCGCGTCGCCGACCGGCACACGGACGCGGAGCCCCGAGCGCAGCCGTACGGCGTGGATGTCGGAGACCATCGCCTCGACGCGGAAGCTTCCGAGGTCGGCAATGCGGGCCACGGCGTCGCCCGCGCGGACCGTCGAGCCCTCCTCCTCCACCACCCAGGTCAGCACACCGGCCCGCTCGGTACGGGGGGTGGCCAGCTCCAGGCGATGGCGGGCCTCGTCGCGCCGGCGCTCGAGGATACGCAGCTCGGAGTCGAGCCGTTCCAACTGGCTCGTCGCCGTCTGCCGGGCGTTTTCGATCGAACGCTCGGCGCTTTTGCGCTCGAGGCGGGCCTTTTTTAGCCGGGTCTCGGTCTGGCGTAGGGCGGCTTCAGCCAGCAGGCCTTGGGAAAAGAGCTCCTGGTTCTGCTGAAGCTGGTAGTCGAGTTGCTCGACGTCGAGCTTCTTTACGTCGCGTCGGGTCTTCAGGTCGATCAGGGTCTCCTGAAGATCGAGCTCAAGCTCACGGCGGCGGTTCGAGGTCTGCTCGACCTCTTCGAGGAGGCCTGCGAGCTCAAGCTCGGCCTGGCTCGTGTCGAGCTCGAGGATCGGCTCGCCGGGCTCGAGGAGCGCTCCCGGCTGGTGGAGGACGCGGAGCACCCGGGCCTGGATCGGGCTCGAGACGACTTGCTCCGTCGCCGGCTGGACGGTGCCCGAGGCGGTGATCACCGCCTCGACCGGACCGCGCTCGACTCTGGCCGTCCGTATCCGGGCGCGCTTCAGGGTGGGCTTCAACATCCCCGTCAGGTAGACGAGGGCCGCGAGGACGGCGGCGGCGATCACGACGACGCGCACGACGCCTAGCAAGAGGCGACGGCGGCGTACGTTGGGTTTGATTTCACGGTCCATCTTTGGCTCCCGCACCGCTTCAAAGCAAAGGTGGTGCCAGGAGCTAAACGACGAGAAACAAAGGGGTTTGCCGGGGATGAGAGGGCGTCGGGGTGTTCAGGTCCGGGCAGGGGTGTCCGATTCCGGACACCTGGATCGTCAGCGTCTTCGACACGCGCTGGGGCGACCGCGTCCTCAGGCGATGTCGTCGCAGGGCTCCGGAACCCTGGGATAGGGGGCGAGCTCCTCTCCAAGAGCGCCGACCGCGGCAAGGAAAAGGTGAGGGAACGGCAAGGGAACGCTCCGGCAAAGGTCAACGATGCGGCGACGCAGTCGGCCCGCCTCTTCGCCCGTCCCGGCGGCGAGACGGTACAACGCGCACCAGTCCTCGAGCGTGCCGCGATCAAGGATCTGGGCCAGGACCTCGTCGCTTTCGAGCTCCAGGTGGCTCCGGTTCCACAACGCCTGCGAGCTCTCGAGCCGGACGCCAGGAGGCTTCGAATCCTTCTTCATGAAAGGCCACCCCCGAGAAGCTCGTCGGCAAGAAGCCGCGCCCAGAAGCGACCGCGCTTTCCCAAGTGTTGCCAGTCGTTCCAGGGCGGCCGCAGCCCCCGGTAACTCGCCAGGTCCACCTCCGCCCGATCGACGGGAGCGACCGCACCCAGCCGTTCCACCACCTCGGCCAGCACGGAGGCGCCGTTGGGCTGAGGGTAGAACGAATCGAGCTTGCTCAGAGCGCGACGTGCGCCCTCCTCCCCCAGACGCTCGAGGAGCACCACGGTGTCGAGATAATCGCGGGTGGTGAGCCGGGTGGCGAGAAGCCAAGCCTTGATTCGCGCCATCTCCGCCAGCGTCGGGACTCGCAGACCCTCGATCACTTCGGTTTCGAGCGGCCGGGCTCGCCGCAGTTGGCGAATGCCCGTGAGGACCCCGTCGAGGCTACCCAGGATGAGGACCGGTCGACGCACCCGGGCCGTCTGCCAGCCGGCTGCGGCTTCGAGCTCCTCGAGAACCTGGTCGAAGCGTTCGCGCAAATCGGCCACCACGTGGTCCCCGTCAAGGCTCACGCGATGCTCGACGTGAAGAGCCGCCGCAGTCCCACCCACCAGCACCGTCCCAGGGACGAGGGCCTGGAGATGACGCTCTGCCAGCAACAGTCGTTCCCAATCGGGAACCCCGGAATCGTCCACGTTCCAAGGATAGCGCAGGCGACGATCTCCAAGAAGCTCTGGGAGCTCTCCATCGCGTTCCTGGGCAGAACCGGCAGCGTTTTCAGACAGCCGCGGCACGGAGGCGAAGCTCCGATCCGCCAGCAGGTGAATCAGGCGACGGGCAAGCGGAGCGCCGCCATTTCCCCAGCGTTGCGGACGTAGAGAGCTCAGCGGACCCGCCGGAGCGAACCAGCGCGGCTCACCGCTGGCCAGGTCGTAGGCCACGATGGCCTTGCCGTCCGGCGCGCCGCTGTGCACGATCACCAGGTCGTCGACCACCAGCGGTGACGCCGAGAATCCCCAGTCAGGGACCTTCGCGCCGGTGTCGTCGACCAGGTTGCGCTGCCACAGCGGCGAGCCGTCGGTGGCGTCGAGGGCGTTGAGCAGGCCGGTCGCGCCGAGGGTCAAGACCTGGCCATTGTGAAACGCCGGCGTCGCCCGCGGGCCGGCACCCGCCATGGCTTCCCAGAACCTGGCCGCGTCGGGCGGAAGGGTGCGCCAAGGCCATGGCGGCGAAGAACCCGGCGAACGGTAGCGCGATCGCCAGCAGCCGATCGAGCCAGCTGTTCGCAACGACCTTGAGCCACCAGCCGAGGAGAAGCAGGAGGCCGACGAACGGCCCGCCAAGCGTGCCGAAGAACTGGATCATCGTCACCGGCGCCAAGATTCCTGTGCCGAACACCGCCAGCCACTGCAAGGCGAGAATTGCGATGCCGACAATCGTGGCACCCGGTCCGATGCGTCGTCCGGCCGTCGAGCTTGTGTCTTTCATCTTGATCGCTCCCTACGACTCGTGGCTGACCCTTCGATCCCCGACATCATACCTCTCCCGCAATCAGATCGAGCATTCGGAAGGTCCCACCCCACTTGAGCAGCGCCGCGACAGCGGTGGTGGACGAATTCGGACCGACCGCTACCACCCGATCCCGATCACCGACGAGCCGGAGGCCCTGGAAGAGGCTCACTCGTACCGCAACGCCGTCACCGGCTCGACGCGCGTGGCGCGCCGGGCCGGTACGAGGACCGCCGCCAACGCCACCGCCAGCAACGTCGCCGAGATCAGGACAAAAGTCGTCGGATCCCACGCCTTGACACCGTAGAGCAGGCTGTCGATGAAGCGCGTCAGGCCCGCCGCACCGGCGAGGCCCAGGACGAGCCCCAGCACCGCCAGCCGCATGCCCTGGCCGACGATCAGGGCAAGGACGTCGCCAGCCGTCGCGCCGAGAGCCATGCGTACGCCGATCTCCCGCGTCCGGCGGCTGACCGAGAAGCTCAGGACGCCGAAGATCCCGACCGCCGAGAGCACCAGGGCGAGAACGGCGAAAAGAGTCAGCAGGAAGGCGTTGAAACGCGGCCGTGACAACCGTAGGTCGCTGCCTGCCAGCAGCGGCTGGACGCTGTGGATCGGCTGCTCCGGATCGATCGTCCGAATCACCCGCTCGACCACTGCCCGGAGCGCCACTGCCCGGAGCGCCACTGCCTGGAGCGCCGCGGGATCGCCGGATCGCCGGCCGCCGGATCGCCGGCCGCCGGCCGAACGCACTACGTAGCCCGCCGAACGTCCGCCGCCGGCCGGCAGGTAGATCGTCGGCCGCGGCGTCTGGGCCGGTCCCGCCTGGCGAACGTCGCCGACTACGCCGACGATGCGCACCGGATCATTCGGTCCCAGGGTGAGTCGCGAGCCGAGCACGTCGCCGTCGGGCCAGAAGCGTTCGGCCATCACCTTGTTGACGACGGCGACCGTCGGCCGGGCGTTGCCGTCGTCCGACGCCGACGACCAGGCGACGTCGGCGTCGGTCAGCGGCTCACCGGCGAGGAGGGGGATGCGCAGGGTGTCGAAATAGCCGGGGCTCACCACCCGGAAGGCGACGTGGCGTCGTTCGCCTTCTGCGGCCGGCCGGCCGACGACGTCGAACGGGCTGGCGGTCGAGAAGAATCCGAGGGGCAGGGCGTTGATCCGCGCCGCCGACTCCACTTCCGGCAGGGCCGCGATCTTCTCCAGGGCCTCGCGGTGAAAGGCCTGGCGCTGGTGCGCCTCGGCGTAGGACAGCGGCGGCAAAGCCACCATGAAGCTCAGGACGTTGTCGGCGTCGAGTCCCAGGTCGACGTGCCGGAGGTTGGCGAAGCTGCGGATCAGGAGCCCCGAGCCGGCCAGCAGGACCACCGCCAACGCCACCTCGCTCACCACCAGGACGCCGCGCAGCCGCGAGGCTCTGCCGTCGGTGCCGCGATCGCCGTCGCGCAGCCGCGGCGCCAAGCCGCCGCGGAGACCCGCCCACGCCGGTACCAGGCCGAAGACCAGACCGGCCAAGCCCGTCAGCACCATCGTGAAGGCGAGCACCGGGCCGTCGATCGTGATCTCGTCGAGACGCGGCAAGCCCGGCGGTTGCAGGACCGTCAGGATCCGGACGCCGGCCCACGCCAGTCCCAGGCCAAGAAGCGCGCCGGCCGCCGACAGGACGAGCGACTCGGCGAGGAGCTGGCGCAGAAGCCGGCCGCGGCTGGCGCCGAGGGCCGAGCGCAGGGCGATCTCGCGCTGGCGGACGGTCGAACGGGTGAGCAGCAGGCTGGCGACGTTGGCGCAGGCGATCAACAGCACGAAGCCGACCGCCCCCATCAGCGCCCACAGGGCCGTTCGCACCCGCGAGACCGCCCGCTCGGAGAGGGCGACGACCGTGGCGCCGACGTCGCTGGGGTGATTCGCACCGTCCGGCGTGGCGTTGACCGCCGCCTGCAGGATGCCGCTCATCTCCCCCACCGTCTGCTCGATCGTCGCTCCGGGACGCAGCCGGGCGAAGGGAAAGAGGTAGTGGGCCCGGAAGGCGTTGTCCTCTTCGGCGGGCCGCCGCAGCTCGAACGGCACCCAGAGCTCCCGCGTGCCCATCGGCGAGATGAAGCCCGCCGGCAGCACGCCGATGACGGTGAACGTCCGCCCGAGGGGCCGCTGGGGACCGAAGGCGGCGCTCCAATTCATGCGCAGGGTCTCCCCGACCGCGTCGTCCGCGCCGCCGAAGTGGCGTTGCCAGAAGGCGTGGCTCAAGACGACGACCCCGTCGTCGTCCTGGGTGCTGTTGAAGAGCCGTCCGTGGGCGGCACGAACGCCCAGCAGCTCGAAGAAGCCGAAGGTCACACGGGCGCCCTCTACCCGTTCGGGCCCCCGTTCGCCCTGGACGTTCAGGTCGACCATGTCGAAGGCTTCGATCGCGGTGACGGTGTTGCTCGCCTCGCGCAGCCCAAGAACCTCGGCGGGAGACATCGGCACCATCGACGAAAAGCCGCTCGCCTCGCGCAGCATGACGAGCTCGTCGGGGCGTTCGTAGGGGAGCGGCGTCAGCAGCACCGCGTCGACGACGCTGAAGATGGCCGAGCTCGCGCCGATGCCCAGAGCGAGGGTCAGGACGGCGACGGCGGTGAAACCGGGGCTCTTGGCGAGGCCGCGGACGGCGAGGCGTAGGTCGCTGAGGATGCTTTCCATGGCTGCTCCCCGAGGTCGGTTGACGTCCAGGGGAGGTTGGACTCGAGCGGTGGGCCGTGAGTTCCCGTTCGCCCAGGATCCTCTACGTCGATCGTCCATCATGTAAGATCTCCGCATGCCGCGCTTCTTCAACACCTCGGGCCCCTGTCGCCCCGATGACCACTACATGCTCCCCGCCGAACCCCGGGTCGCGGGACTGCGCCGGCTGATCGACGAGAAGCTCTACTTCGTGGTCCATGCCCCCCGACAGGTGGGCAAGTCGACGTCCCTGCGCGCCCTCGCAGAGAGCCTCGCTGCGGAGGGCAAATACACCGCGCTGCACACCAGCTGCGAGCCCGGCCAACTGATCCGCCCGGATCTCGAAGCTTCGATCGATGGGGTCCTCGCCAATCTGCACCTGCGGGCCAGGAGATTCCTGCCCGAAGAGCTCAGGCCCCCCCCGAGCGATCCCACGCAGCCCATCACGGCGCGTTTGCTCGATCTCCTCACCCGCTGGGCTGAGAGCTCCCCACGCCCGGTGGTGCTCTTTCTCGACGAGATCGACGCCCTCTACGGCGATGCCCTGATCTCGATCCTGCACCAGCTGCGCAGCGGCTACGACCTGCGTCCCGAGAGCTTTCCCCACTCCGTCGCCCTGATCGGCCTGCGCGATGTACGCGACTACAAGAGCATCGCCCGCGGCGAGGACGCTACCCTGGGCACGGCTTCGCCCTTCAACATCAAGAGCGACTCCCTGCGCCTGCCCTATTTCACGGCCAGCGAGGTCGCGTTCCTCTACGAGCAGCATACTGAGGAGACCGGTCAGGTCTTCCGCCCCGAGGTCAAAGCCATGGCCTTCGAGCTCACTCAGGGACAGCCCTGGCTGGTCAATGCTCTCGGGCGTCAGCTGATCGAGACCGTGGTGCCCGATCGGCAGACCGAGATCACTCTCGAGCATCTGTATCTGGCCAAGGAAATCCTCATCCGCCGACGCGATACCCATGTCGACTCGCTGCTCGACCGTCTGCGCGAGAAGCGGGTGCGCAGAATCCTCGAACCGATCCTGGCGGGCGAGGACCCCGACCCCGAGGTTTTCGACGACGATTACCAATTCGTCGAGGATTTGGGGCTCGTGGCGCTCGGCCTCGATGGCCTGGGAATCGCCAACGCGATCTACAAGGAGATCGTCCCACGTGCCCTGACCGCGGTGGCCGAACGCTTCGTGCCCATGCGACGCGCCTCTTACATCGAGGAGGACGGCCGCCTCGACTGGCCTGCCCTGCTCGACGGTTTCACCGCCTTTTGGAAGCAGAATGCCGAGTGGATGCTGCGTCAGCAGCCCTATTCCGAGGCCGCGGCTCAGATGGTCTTCATGGCTTTCCTGCACCGCCTGGTCAACGGCGCCGAGCTCGATCTCACCGCCAGCGTCGCGACCGTGGACCGCGAATTCGCCGTGGGCAGCGGACGGGTCGATCTCCTGGTGCGCTGGCCTGTGGAGGGGCGCGAGGTACAGCGCTTTGCGGTGGAGATGAAGGTGCGGCGCGACAAGGACGGTGATCCTCTGGAGGCGGGCTTGGAGCAGCTCTCGCAATATCTCGACCGCCTCGAGCTCGAGGCCGGGACGCTGATCCTCTTCGACCTGCGCAACGACGCCCCGGCGATGGCGCAGCGCTGCTCGCGGACGGTGAGCGAGCATGGGGGACGCGCGATCACTGTGTTGCGGCTTTAGTGTTGCGGCTAGCCAGGGATTTCGGCGACATCCGCGAGGATCCTGTCCTCGGCAGGTCAACAAGACCATCGCCGGCGTCTTCGGCAAGGCGCAGCGGGAGTACGAGATGAAGATGTGTGACATCAAGGTGATGTCATCGCACTATCACGCATTGCTCCAGCCAAGGGATGCGGGCCACCTCGCCCGGTTCATGGACTTCGTGAACACGAATCTCTCGAAGGAGCTCGGCAAGCTCCACGGGATCGAGGGCCCGAAGCTCCAGTCGTACCACATGGTCCCGGTCAGCAACGAAGAGGAGGCGCAGGTCGATCGGCTCAAGTACCTGATCTCGAACTCGGTGAAAGAGGA
>CBDUYN010000006.1:0-127460 GCA_965371445.1 uncultured bacterium
CCTGGCCCAGGCCAGCGGCAAGGAGACGACGGCGAGGTCGCAGTGCCAGACCATGGCGCCCGAGGGTTGCTTGACGGCCAGGTCAGCGCGATCAATCCCGGTCTCGTGCCACCACGCCAGCATCGATCGTGTGTGTTCGTGGGCTCTCATGATGTCTTCTCTTCTGGTGCGGTGACGCCGACAACCCACCGCGCGCGAGGAGCTTCCCCGCCGGCACGAGCGCCGCGTGCCCCGCGCCCTCCAGCAAGGCGGCGATCGACTCCGGCGAACGCGCCAACGCCGCCGCCAGGTTCAAGACCTCGATCCGTTCCGCCTCGGTGGAGCGCAGCCGTCCGATGGCGTTGCCGTCGCGCCATCCCCGCCTGGATGGTGGCTCCCGACGTTTCCAGGAAAGGCCATCCCCGCTGGATGGTGGCTCCCGACGTTTCCGGGAAGGGCCATCCGGCGCGGAAAGGCGGGTCCTCCAGGGCCGGTCGCCCCCTTGCCCCTTTCCACGTCGGGTGGTATCCTGCACGCCATGCGGGACAACCTCTCGACTGGGCTCCTTCAAGCCTCGGGAACCTTGCCCTGGCACCGGCTCCTGGAGTCGCGGCGTCTTCCGAGCTCGGGGGCGACCGGCCTGGCGGCTCGGAGCCAGGAGAAGAGAGGGGGAAGACAAGGCCGCAGAACAAAGGCACTGCACCGGACGCGAGCGCGCTCTGAGTCGTCGGTGGTGGCTCAACGGCCTTTGCTCCCGAGAACGTCAAGAGCTGGTTGCGAGGCGCCGGTGAGTGCCATGCCGTTGGGCGGCCCAAGATTCGTAGAGAAGACGGACTAGAATGATGAGCCAATCATATTGTCGGGTCTCAACTGCGCGATGGCTATTGGGATCATCTGCGAATCATGCCGATCTGGTTCGAGCGGGTGGTTGCCAAGCTTCTAAGCACTTCAAGATCACCATCCACTCCTATCGTACTGCGGCGGCTCGAATCTCAACCGATCAAAAGCTTTATGAAAACTCAAGCCACAGGAGAGTGCTTTGCGATTCCTCGCTAACGGACCGTCGATACCAGGGAAGCTCCTTGAGCTGAGAGACGAGGGCCACGTAGTCTTCCTTTGTGGCGCAGGCGTCTCAATGCCTGCCGGCCTATCTAGCTTCGACGGGCTTACGCGATCGATGGTCGACCAACTAGGAGTTCCGACTGACTCGGAGATTCGAGATTTGCTGGATCGGAAAAACGAAGCAAATGGATCAGCCGCAGGTCCGCCTTACGATCAAATTTTTGGCATGCTTCAGCGGGAGTACTCCCGGACCAGAGTTGAAAGCGAGGTCTCGAACGCTCTCAAGACTCCCAGAAATGCGAGTCGACGTTGCCACAAAATAATAATTCGACTGTCGAGCGATAAGGCTGGCCGACCGTTCGTCATAACGACCAACTTCGATCTACTTTTCGAAAGGGCACGGAAGGGGATCCAGCGCTGGATTCCACCCCATCTACCGGACATGAAGGCGAGCCACACACATCAAGGCGTGGTTTATCTCCACGGCAGGCGGAGAACATCACGCGGTGGTTCCAGTGAGCTGTCGGGGCTGATTCTAAGTTCCAGCGACTTTGGGCGGGCATATCTCGCCGACGGTTGGGCGACCCGGTTCGTCAAGCATCTCTTGGAACAGAAGTTCCTTGTCCTTCTCGGCTACTCTGCTGGCGACCCGCCCGTCCGATATCTCCTCGAAGGCCTTGATGCCAGCCCCTCGGCAACGCGAGAACGCATCTTTGCTTTTGACCGCGGCGAACCTTCCAAAGTGAAGATGCGATGGGACAACCTCGGAGTCACAGCCATTCCCTGCATCGACTATGAGCTACTTTGGGATTCTCTCGAAGAATGGACCAACAGAGCCGACGACGCGATGCAGTGGAAGTATGGCGTCGCTCGGCTGGCGCAGCAATCCCCGAGATCTCTCCGAGCATTCGAGCGGGGGCAAGTCGCCGCACTCGTGGCCACCAGAGGCGGTGCCAGGGCATTCGCTAATGCAGAACCTCCGCCACCGGCAGAGTGGCTTTGTGTTTTCGATAACTCCGTCCGATTCCATGATAACTGGCAGGACTTGGAAACCGGCACGAGGATCGACCCCTCCACCTTGTATGGCCTCGACGACGATCCGCCTAGGCCGCCCTATTCACCTTACAGACCGGAACCAGCACCAGGCATTGATCTCATTCGCACTCTGCCAGAGGACGAATGTCGGTGTGAGGACCGACTCTCTAACATAATCCCCGCACGAAGTCGAAGGGGTAACGAGAGACTAGAGGCGTTGCGCTTCTGGCTCTCCCGTGTGGCACACGAACCCACTGCGATCTGGTGGGCCGTTCGGCAAGCTTATCTCCATCCGGGCGTTGTGGAGGCAATCTCGTGGAGGCTCCAGAGGGGTTCACCGCGGCCGATTGAGGGCGAGGCACGGCGGATCTGGGAACTTCTCCTAGAGATCGAGTCCGACAAACCAGCTGATCCTGATGACTTTCGATGGAGCGCAGCCTGTGACTCCGTTGAGATTGCCGGCTGGAAGCCGCGAACCCTGCGACAAATCGAAAGAGCCCTTCGGCCGCGCCTCGAGGCTAGACTGTCGCGAGCTTTACCTGCTCCTCCCGCACTCGCAGACGCTACAATGATTGACCTGACCAAGTTGGTACAGTTTGAGGTCAAATTCCCATCTATAAACGATGGCAAGGTCGAAATCGATCAGGAGTCCCTCCCAGAGTTCTTCAAGGTAGTACGGCGCTCATTCGAGCGAGGGATAAGTCTCCTCTCCGAGACTGGCGTTCATGCGGAATTCTTCCATCTTGCAGCGATCGAGCCGGAAAAGGACACCGGGAATCGCCATGTCGATCCAGAGGGTCCAGATCCAGTCTTTCTCTGGTCGTTGCGACTCTTCGACCAACTAGCCGAACATCATCCAGAGGCTGCTAGGAGGGAGGCGCTGGCTTGGCCCGATCCTGATCGTTTCTTTTTCGACAAACTAAGGATCTATGTGTGGACCAAGACCGACATCTTTTCCAGTCGCGAGATAGCTAAAGGTATCGTAAATCTGTCGGAACAAACATTCTGGGACGGTTACCTGAAACGTGAGCTACTTCACCTCCTGCGGGCACAATGGGCCAAACTACCGAAGAAATCGAGGAGAGACATCGAGCGCCGCCTGCTAAAGGGGCGATCCCGGTATCGTTTAGAAGAGTCAGATAAGTACGAAGACCGTCGAGACACTCTTTCAGGTAGCCGGCTCGGCTGGCTTGAAAGGGAAGGCTGTCAACTCTCGAAGATGACCCTGGAGAAGCTTCGAAAACTACGATCGCGTTCGGATTGGCGATCTAGCTGGGCGGAATCCGCAGACGGAGACATGAATGGCCGAGCGGGCTCAGTCGAAAAATTGACGGATGCGAGAGAACTCGAGTCTTTGCCTATTCGGAGAATCGCTGAGAGGGCAAGAGAGCTGTCTGGGGAAGAGAGCACCCCATTTATCGAGCACGTACCTTTCGAAGGCCTCGTAAAGGAGCGGCCACGGCAGGCACTAAGAGTTTTAACTTTTGAGGCTCGCAACGGTAGATATCCTACCGATCTTTGGGAGACTACACTCGGCAATTGGCCTGAAGACGAAGAGGTTAGGCCTAAGCGAGTTCTTGCAAGACGACTCGCAGCAGCGCCTCGAGCCGTCCTCCTGAAGGTTCGGTTCGCAGTCGTGGACTGGATCTCCAAACATCTTGCTCACTCTCAGGATCTCGAAACTGAGATGTTTCTCGCCTGGGACGCAATGTTCGCGGCCCTTGTTGAAACGGCACCGAACTCAACTCAGAGCTACATTGGCGAGGTAACAAGCGCCGAAGGCAGAGAGAGCAGCCGCAAGACGTACTACCATGCACTCAATTCATCTGTTGGCCAACTTGTGAGAGCACTCCTTAATACCCTGGCCGGTCAAGACAGCACGCCGTGCCCCTTAGATTCTGAGATCTCTGCTCGACTTGGAAGGGCGTCGCTGATTTCTGGAGAGGGCGCTGACCATGCGATCTCGATCATGGCCGAGAAGCTCCATTGGTTCTTCTGGAAAGACCCCGCCTGGACAAGAGAGAATCTACTCTCAGCCTTCGCCCTTGGTTCACCACGATGCGAAGCGGCATGGCGAGGTTATCTTCTAGAACGTAGAAGTCCGGCCCAGAATCCCGAGCTCTTTGAGTTGCTCAAACCCAGCCTTCTCGGCCTGCTTGAGGGCACGTCGAACTGGCCGGCCGAGGCCGGCTTCGATCGGAACGTGTGTTGGTACCTTATCATTGCCACTTACTCGAAGAGACACGATGTACGCTATCTGGAAGCTGACGAATGCCGAAGAGCGCTGCAGCACACAACAGACCAGGGGCGCCAGTCAGCGCTATGGGCTTTGGGAAAGATCATAGCTGGCGAAGATGGGTGGTCGGTTTGGGCCCGGGAGTTCTTTCGAAATATTTGGCCACAGGAGACTAAGTTCCAAACCGATGGCACCACGAGTGCGATGATCGATATTGCTGTCCAGAATCCGGCGAAATTTCGTGACATCATCAATGTCGTCCTGGATTACCTCCAACCGCAACAGCGTCCTCATGGATTTCTCTACCAATGTCTGAAGGAGACTGATGGCGCAGATGGTCCGAGTCTTGCAGAAAGATATCCATTGTCTTCACTTACTGTCGCTGATAGCATCATCGGACCGGCACCCGAGAACCGTCCTTACGATCTCGGGACCTTCCTGGAGAGGATTGCAGATGTCGATCAGGAGTTGAAGAAGTCCACCTCTTGGCGTCGACTCTACGAGTTGGCCCATGGATGAGCCGAGCGGATGCTTAGAGGCCACTTTCCAATGAAAGCGATCGCTCGTCGAACAAGCGGATCCAGCGCACCTCGTACCTCGGTCGCTGATCCGTGGTCGTTCGACGCACCACGAAGAGATGAAAGGAGAAATGGCATGAAAACAGTACGACTGACAGCGTTATGGGCACTCGCGGCCGTGGCGATTTGTGGGATCTGCTGGTTCGGCACTCCCAAGGCGCATGCCCATTGCGATTCGCTAGCCGGACCGGTCCTCATCGAGGCCAAGGCGGCGCTGGATAAGGGCGACGTAACGCCGCTTCTGAAGTGGATACCAAAGGCCCACGAAGGGGAAATTCGCACTGTATTTGCACAAGCCGTTGCCGTTCGGGCAAAGAGTAACGACGCGCGAGAGCTGGCAGACCGCTTCTTGTTCGAGACTCTGGTGCGAGTTCATCGTGCTGGAGAGGGGGCTCCCTATACGGGCCTGAAGCCTGCCGGTTCTACTGTGCCTGCCATTGCTGCTGCCGACAAGGCTCTGGATGTGGGTTCGGTAGACGCATTGTCCAGCGAGATCGGCAGTGCAGTGCGCGATGGGATACGGAAGCGATTCGCGGACGTGATGGAAAAGAAGAGACACGGCAACGACAGCGTCGAAGCGGGGAGAGAGTATGTTGCGGCATACGTCGAGTACGTTCATTTTGTTGAGGGTATTCACAATCTGGTCGCGAAGGGAGCTGCACACGGCCACGGCGAGAAGCATGACGAACACTGAGATCGTCGAACAACCGGATCGAGGCGACGCGGAGGACCGCGCGCCTCATCCGTGACGTTAGATTGCAAAGGAGACCCATGCCCATGAACACAGACCCAATTGTTGTGGAACAGACTTTCAATGCTCCAATTGCGGTGGTTTGGAAGGCCATTACCGACAAGGATCAAATGCGTCAGTGGTTCTTCGAGCCGATGTCCGACTTCGAACCTGAAGTCGGCTTCGAAACACAGTTCAATGTACGCAGCGAGGACCAAGACTACCCGCACCTGTGGAAAGTGACCGATGTAGTTCCAGAGACGCGAATCGCTTACGATTGGCGGTACGGTGGATATCCTGGGATCTCATCTGTCGTGTGGGAACTTTCGGAAACGCCCAACGGTACGAAACTGAAGCTGACTCACGCGGGACATGAGACCTTTCCGCAGGACAATCCAATCTTCAGCCGGGAAATCGGCCAAGCAGGATGGGATTATCTTCTCCACGAAAGCCTGAAAGCCTTTCTGGAGCGACCAAGCAAATGACTGGACGTTATCATGGGCGGCGAGCCGAACCGAAGGTCCAAAGTGCTCACACTTGGCACGAATGCAATCTAACAAGGCGATGCACCGGACCGGGCTACGTGTTCGGTTTTCAACGTCGTTTCCTTCGTTTGAGGTTTTTGGTTTTCAAAGGTTCACTCGTGTTGGTCCGCCCGCCCGGTGATCTTGGTCGTTGGGCGGCGCGAAAGGCTTGTAGCAGAGCCGCCAGAGATTTCAGATGAACAAGAGATGGAGATTCGAAGATGGCAAGGAAGATTAAGACAACTCAGAACCAGCCCCGGAGGGGCGACAGCATTTAGCCCGGGGCGCAAGCCCCGGGTTGGAGATCACAACAAACCAAAGCCCCGGAGGGGCGACAGGAAGGTTGATTCATCGAGGGCTCCCAGCAATGCACGAGACGTCGAAGACGAGGTCATGGTGAGCGTGAAACAGAGCGGAAAAAGCGCGGTCGATGAACGTTACTACGTGGCGAGCGGCCAAGGCGCTCGTATCGGGGGAGGTTTGGCCCTGAGATCACCCCAGACGGCGCTTGACAGGCCGTCCGAAGACGAAAATGGCGAAGTAGCGAGAATCGAGACGCAGCTCTCCCTGGCTCAGATCGGACAGTCGTTCAGCCCACCGACGGCGTGGAGGTCAGTCCTTCCTCACGGAGGGTCGCTCGCCGGGTCGCCACGCGCGAGCTGTGTCCCCTGAATCGGGAAGGCGTGATCGGACGCCATCGTCTCCTCGGAGTGCCCTGTGTCCCCCCGGCGGGGGACGTTAACCGTCGGGATCTCGCCTCGCCAGACGACCTCCAGCTTCTCGCCCACCTGCTCGATCACCAACTCGCGAGTCGGTGGCCGTGGCGGCGGTGGTGCCAACTCGCCCCCGACGAAAGGCCAGGCCCTCGGAAAGCACCCGTGGGGGAACGCCGTCTCGGTCCCTGGCCGTTCGTCGTCGCCAGCTGTTCCTCCAGGCGCTGAGGGTAGGAGTACCAATGCAGGAGGCCCGCCTTGAGGAATCGGCCGTAATCGTCCCCTCCTGAGGTGCCACCCGTTTAGAAGTCCTTTGTTTCTAGCGGTTTACGGCCGATTTGGTGCGCGGAGGGCCGCCTTGCGACTCGGCTGGCACCTAATTGGGGGCACCTAATTGGGGGCTCCCACGAAGGGGTTCTTGGCGACTCCGCAGCCGCCGCCCACTCCCACAGGTTGACGCCGGGACTGGGTCGCCATAGGCTGCTGAGGCGACTGAGGAGAAAGGACTTGACGACAAGCACGGCCCCTGAGCCTGAGATTCGCGCCTTCGTCTACGACACGTGCCGCACGCGGGGTCTCCCGCCATCCATCGCGGACACGGCCGCCAACCTCGATCGGAGCCCCGCCGAGGTCCAGGCTGCGTTTCGGCGTCTGGCCGAGGATCATGTCCTGGTCCTTCAGCCGAACGGCGAGGTCCTCATGGCCAACCCCTTCTCCGCGGTTCCTACGCCGTTCTCCGTTCGAGCCGGATCGGTGATGGCCTACGCAAACTGCATCTGGGACGCTTTGGGCATTCCAGCCATGCTGGAATGCGACGCGGAGATCTCCACTTCGTGCGGCTGTTGCGGCGCGCGGCTGCACCTCGAGGTCGCAGCCGGCTCCGTTCACTCCGAGGCGGATGTAGTCCATTTCGCCGTTCCGGCGCGTCACTGGTGGGACAACATCGTGTTCACGTGAAAGACCATGCTGCTCTTCAGTTCTGAAGAGCACGTCGACAAATGGTGCCACGATTGGGGCCTCCCCCGAGGCGGCACTCTCTCCCTAGACCAGGGCTTTCGTCTCGCCCGAGCCTGGTATGGTCAGGATCGTCGCGACCCGGAATGGAGCAGACCCACGGTCGAGGAAACGGAGAGCTTTCTCGCCGGTGTAGGCCTCAAGGGTCCATTCTGGGATCTTCGCCAGGCTTGACCTTGTCCGGGACCGTCGGAATGAAGAACGGATGAAAACCTACATCGCGCTTTTCAGGGGCCTCAACGTCGGCGGAAGCAACATTTTGCCGATGAAGGAGCTCAGAGCCCTGCTCGAAAGCCTCGGCCTGAAGAACGTCAAGACCTACATTCAAAGCGGTAATGCGGTCTTTGGGGGCAAGGAAACAAGCAGATCGTCGCTTTCACGGAGAATGAGCGCCGCGATCAAGGAAAGCCATGGCTTTCAACCTCAGGTCCTCCTCCTGACGTTGGAGGAGCTGCAAAACGCCATGGAATCGAATCCATTCCCCGAAGCCGAGGGGGAGCCTAAATGTCTCCATCTGTTCTTTCTCGCGTCAGCGCCCAAAGAAGTAGATTTCGACGCTCTGGAGAGCATCAAGAGTCCTCGCGAACGCTTTGTCCTGACCGACAGCGTCTTTTACCTGCACGCGCCTGACGGCATAGGGAGGTCCAAGTTGGCTACCAGGGTCGAAAAGTCGCTTGGCGTTTCGTTGACTTGTCGAAACTGGCGTACGGTCTGCAAGGTCCTGGAAATGGCGCAGTAGCGCTTCTGAGGGTGACGCCTCGACCCACCCCCGTCGCCCGCGCTCTCGTCGCCTGTGCCACGGCTCACGGAGTGGGGCCCCGCACGACCCCCGAGGCGTCGAACCGTCCCGGGGCCGAGGCGCGCCGCCTTGGCGTACCGGCAGAGCCGCCGCCTTGGCGTACCACCCACTTCGGCAGAGCTGGCCTGTAGCGGTCGGGGTCTGGAGATCCGGGACGCGGTGACGGGCGAGCTTCTGCGGCCACCGGCCGAGGCGCGACGCCAGGCTGAGGAGCGCGAGCAGGCTGAGGAGCGCGCCGAGCAGGAGGTTGCGTATTCCGAGGCACGGCGCCAGGAGGCCGAGGCGCGGCGCCAGGCCGAGAAGGAGAAGAAGACCGACCAGCGCCAACACAATATAGCCACTCGTCAGAGCGGCTCTCCGCCAAGAGTCAGGCGAAGCCTGACCTACAAATCGACGGCCCCAAGAGCACCCTTCGGGCCGTTTTGTACGTATGTCTCTCAGTAGCACGGCAGGAGCCACCTCCGGTATAGTCCTTGCTGGGAAGAGCGACGAGGACGGCGATGAAGAGAATTCTACAAAGGATCGTGCAATTCTGGCGCCGAGCGGCCGACAAGGTACCGCCAACCTGGCGTGGCACGCTCGTCGCCGTCCTCGCGTCCCTTGCCCTGTGGCGCTACGGTTTCGGCGACCTCGACCTCGTGCTCTTCGCAATCTCGGTCCTCGCCCTGGGGCTCGTCTTCGTGACCTCGCTCGCCGTCGGCGCGACGGCGCTTCGGTGGCGGAGCAAGATCGTCGCCGGTGCCGCGGAAAGCCGGCGCCTCGAGGCCGGCGGTCCGGTGCGCACGGGCTTTCGCGCCCCCGCGTTCGCCCGCATGCCTCTGGTCAGAGTCGGCTGGGAGTGGGTCGAGCCGGCGGGTGTCGAGGTTCGGCTCAAGCCGCGGGAGAGCTTCCTGCAAGAGGAGGTCGTCGCCACGAGCCGCGGCCAGGTAGGGCACCTGCGGCGCCGCTTCACCGTCGAGGACGTTTTTGCCCTCGCCCGCGTCGCCTGGGAACGCGATCAGCCGACGGCGCTCACCATCCTCCCCCACGTCGGACGGCTACGCGGCCTGCCTTCGGTCCTCGCGCTGGCGGGCGGCGAGACCCTCCCCCACCCCGTCGCCGGCACCCCGGAGGGTGACCGCATGGAGATCCGTCCCTACACGCCGGGCGACTCGGTGCGCAACATCCTGTGGAAGACCTTCGCCCGGACGCGGCAGCTGAACGTCCGCACGCCGGAGAGAAGCGTCGAGCGCGCCAGGAAGACGATCGCCTATCTCGTCACGGGTCCCGAGGACGAGGCCGCGGCGGCGGCGGCCCGCGTCACCCTGGAGACCGGCGAGCTCGGCGAGGACTGGCTCTTTGGCGCCGACGGGACGAGCGAGCCCGCCTCGCGCCTGGAGCCGGCGCTCGAGGCGATCGCCCGCTCGGGCTCTTTCGAGCGCAACGGCTCGGGCGGCGGCCTCGCCGAGTTCCTCCACGCCGCGGGCCGCGACGGCGAGGCCCATTGCCTGGTCTTCGCTCCGCCCCACCCCGGCCCCTGGACCGACGAGGTGGTCGAGGCGGCGCGCGCCTATCCGGGCCTCATGTCCTTCGTCGTCGGCACCGACGGCGTCGTGCGGCCCAAGCCGGTGAAGCTCTGGCGGCGGCTCCTTTTCGCCGACCAGCCGGAGCCCGGCACGCCCGCCGACGAGCTCGCCGCCATTCTCCGGGTGCTCTCCGGCACCGGCTCCCCGACGCTCGTCCTCGACCGGGCGAACGGACGCTCCTACACCGAGGCCCATCAACGGCTCCTGGGAGGCCAACGATGACCCAAGAGCCTGAACCGACCCTTCGACCCCGCCTGACGAGCTTCCTGCGTGCCGCGGTGCTCGCCGTCGCCGTGCTCCTCCTCTGCTGGCCGCAGGCGGTGGGCTCGGGAGTCGTGGCGGCGGTTCTCGCCGCGTTTGCCGCCTCCCTCGCCGCCGACGCGGCGAGCCGTACGGCGTTGCGCCTGCCGAGCGTCGCTCTCCTCAGCCTCGCGGTTTTTCTCGCCGGCGGTTTCCTGACCCGGCTCATGGTGTGGAGCGCGTTGCTCCCCTCGATCGTCGGACCGGTTAGCGCCCTGTGGATCGCCGACGCCGCCCTGTGGCTCTTCCTGGCCGCACCGGCGGTCTTCGCGCTCCGTTTTGCCGCGGCTCGCAAGAGCCTCCTCGCGGTTCTCGAGGTCCTGGTGGTGGCTGCCGCGGTGGCCTGGAGCCTTGCCGCGCACCGCGGCGGCATGGTCCACCGGCCCTACAGGATCGGCGACTGGGCCTGGTCGCGGGGTGTCGACCCGGTGCTCGTGCTGCTCGTCCTCGGGGTGGCAGGCGTCTTCCTGCTGGCGGCGCTCCTCATCTCGGAACAGCGCCGGCGACGGTTGCCGCTCCACTTCGCTGTGCTCGCCGCCATGGCCTTGACGATGCTCCTCGTCGTCCGTGTGACCGGCGTCCCCAAGCCGCAAGCAGGGAGCGACCTGGGGCTCACCGGCGATCCGGAGGAAGAATCGAGCGAGGGGAGCGCAGGCGAAGGGGGTGGCGGCGGCTCCTCCGACCAGTTGGGCGACCTCCGGTTCAAGGACCAGTACAACTCCGGCGGCAACCAGGCGCCGGTCGCCGTCGTGCTGCTGCACGACGACTACTCGCCGCCCTCGGGGGTCTACTACTTCCGCCAGTCGGCTTTTTCCCAGTACAACGGCCAGCGCCTCGTCCAGGCGACCCGCGACGACGTCGACCGCGACGTGGTGCCACGCTTCCCCTCGAAGCCGACGCGAGTGCCCGGAGCGCCGCAGCTGTCGGAGAAGCGCTCGGCCCTGCGCACGTCGATGGGGCTTCTCGTCGACCACGTCCGGCCCTTCGCGCTCGACTCGCCGGCCGTTCTGCGGCCGATTCCGAATCCCGACCCGATGCGTTTCCAGCGCGCCTTCGACGTCCTCTCCCACGTCCAGACGACGCCCTACGACGAGATGATCGGCGCGTTGCCCGGAGATCCCGACTGGAGCGGCGAGCAGTGGGACTTCTACACCGACACGCCGGGCGATCCGCGCTACCGGGAGCTCGCCGATCGCATCACGTCGCTCCTGCTGGACGAGTACCGCCAGGACCCCTTGGCCCAGGCGCTCGCGATCAAGACGTATCTCGACGAGAACGGCATCTATTCCCTGAAGAGCCGGCACGCCGGGGCCGAGGACCCGGCGGCGTCGTTCCTCTTCGGCGACCTGACGGGCTACTGCGTCCACTTCGCCCATGCCGCGACCTACCTGATGCGGAGCCGGGGGCTCCCGGCCCGCGTCGCCGCCGGCTACGCCATCGCCGAGGCGAGCCGCGGCGGCGGCTCGACCCTCATGGTGCGCGGTGCCGACGCCCACGCCTGGCCCGAGCTCTACCTCGACGGCGTCGGCTGGGTGGTCGTCGACCCGGCACCGCAGCAGACCCTCGACGAGCCCGCCGGCCCCCCGGACCAGACGCTGCAGCGCATGCTCGGCGAGATGATGCGCCAGAAGTTTCGCGACGAGATGGACTTCGAGGAAGCGAAGGCGTTTTTCGACTGGAATCGCCTCAAGCGCTTCGCCCTCCTGGTGCTCCTGGTGCTCCTGGCCGCGGCCTACGCGGTGAAGTTCTACCGTGCCCTCGTGCCCTTCTTCGCCCGTCCCGGGAAGCTTTACCGCCTCGCCTACCGTGCCTCTCTCGACCGCCTCGCCGACATCGGCTGGAAGCGCCGTTTCGGGGAGAGCCGCGAGAGCTTCGGCGAGCGGGCGGCGGAGCTTGCGCCGGCCTTCGCCCGCCTGAGCGAGGAGCACCTGCGCTGGGCCCTGGGCTCGCAGGAACGCGCCGTGGCCTCGGCGTTTCCGCGGCTCATGGTCGCCGTCGAGGGCGACGTCCGCCGGGCGATGCCGCTCTGGCGGCTCGTCCTCGGATTCTTGAACCCCGTCTCGTGGCTCCAGGCCCGCTGAGCCAAGCCTACCATCACGAACCACCGGAGAGCTTCATGCCCGAGCCCGAAAACGCCGACGTCGCTTTGATGGACGCCCCCGAGGAGGCGCCCCCCGGCCGGAACGCGGGCGACGATGTTCCACCGCCACCTCCGCCGGAAGCCGCCGAGATCGCCGCGGACCGCAAAGCCGAGCCGCCACCGCCGCCGACGCTCCCGGCGGCGGCGGAGCGTCCCGCGCTGGAGAGGGTGACGAGCCTCGACGACGCGATCCGGCTCATGGGCTTCCTGCGCAACCGGATGCGCGCTCAGATCCTGGGACGCGACGAGGTCATCGACCTCGTCCTGGTGGCGATCCTTGCCGACGGCCACGTGCTCTTGGAGGACTATCCCGGCTCGGGCAAGACGACGCTCGCCAAGACGCTCGGCGCCTCGATCGTCGACGACCGCAGCGACGAGCGTATCGCGGCGTTTCGACGGATCCAGTTCACGCCGGACCTCTTGCCGTCCGACGTCACGGGCGTCTCGGTCTTTGACGCCGCGACGAACCTCTTCCACTTCCGCCACGGCCCGATTTTCGCCCACGTCGTCCTGGCCGACGAGATCAACCGGACCTCGCCCAAGGTGCAGTCGGCGATGCTCGAGGCAATGGCGGAAAAGCAGGTCACGGTCGACAACCTCACCCATTCGCTCGACGAGCTTTTCTTCGTCATCGCGACGCAAAACCCTCTCGACCTCGCCGGCACCTATCCGCTGCCGGTGGCGCAGCTCGATCGTTTCCTCTTCAAGATCCGCATGGTCCACATCGACCGCGCGTCGGAGCTCGACGTCCTGGAGACTTACCGCGAGCGCCGCGACACGGAGCGCGTGGGCTTGCCGCGGGTCACCCGAACCCAGGTGCTCGACGCCCGGCGGGTGGTCGACGAGCAGGTGGCGATCGACCGCCAGGTCAAGGAGGCCTTGGTCGACCTCGCCGCGGCCGTGCGCAGCGACGAGCGGGTGCTCCTGGGCAACTCGACGCGCAGCCTCGTCTTGATGCTGCCGGCGCTCCAGGCCCTGGCGGCGCTTCGCGGGCGCGATTTCGTGACCGCGGAGGACATCGAGACGCTGGCGCCGCGGGTGCTGGCCCACCGTGTCGAGCTGGCGCCGGGGACGAGCAACGTCGAGGAGGTGCTCGAGGACGCGGTGGCGGGAGCCGTCGAAAAGCTGGCGCGCTCGACGATGAGGCGGCGATCGCGCTCCTGATTCGATTCTGACGATCGACCCCTGGGACGCTCCGCAGAGGACAACCGTACCTACCCCATGAGGTGGCTCGACTCCTCCTGAAAAGGGTGGTGCCGCGCTACCCGTCTGCGAGGGCTTTTCCTACCCTGACAGGTATGGCCTTGACTCGACAACTTTACGTTAGACTAAATTTCGCCAGGCAAGGAGTACGTCCTCGCGACGGCCCGTTCCGGGAAACCAGGCTGAGCGAGGGACCGAGGACTCACGGGCTCAAAGGAGGGTGCCATGTGTGTACCACAAATGTCGAAACGTGCCGTCGTCTCCGCGATTCTTTTGTTTTACCTGACGGTGCCGGGATCTGCACCGCCAGCGGCTGGCGCGGCCGAGCCGGCGCGGGACGACCGAGCCGACGAGCCGCAGATCAACCCTGACGGGTACACCAGTGCCCGGATCTGCGGAGAGTGCCACGAGGACATCTACAACTCGTGGAAGAACAGCCTGCACGCCTTTTCCCTCGCCGACCCGATTTTCGACACCGCCTTCATGATGGCGATCAAGGAGGGTGGCGACGAAGCCCGGCGTAAGTGCCTGAGTTGCCACGCCCCGATGACGATGACCAACGGCGACTACGATCTGAAAGAGGGGGTCACGCGCGAAGGCGTCAGCTGCGACTTCTGTCACACCGTCACCGCGGTGCACCTCGGCGATCCGCGAGGGCCCTTCTCGATGGATCCGGGCCTGGTCAAGCGGGGCATCATCAAGAAAGCGGAATCGCCGGCCCACAAGGTGGCCTTCTCCGAGCTCCACGGGACGTCGGAGTTCTGCAGCGGCTGTCACAACTACACCACGCCCGGCGGAGCAGCCGTCCTCAGCACCTACGACGAATGGAAGGACGGCCCCTACTCCCGCGAGGGCACCCAGTGCCAGGACTGCCATATGGTGTTGAGTGCGGGAAAAGTGGTCAGGGAGGAAGTCAAGGCCACCGGCGACAAGATCCACCTGCATGACCTGATCCACGACAGCGACCAGCTCAAGAGCGCGCTCGTGGTGCGGATCCAAAACGTCAGCCGTATCTCCGGCGGCGTCACGGTCGACGTGGAGGTGGAAAACGTGGGCTCGGGGCACATGGTACCCACCGGGATGCCGACCCGCGAAGTCCTTCTTACGGTGACGGTCGAGGTGGGACAACGCACGCTGAAACAGGAGCGGCGTTACCGCAAGGTGGTGGCCAATGAAAAACGGCAGATCCTCAAAAGCGACTACGAAACGATCCTCTATGGCGCCCGGATCTTGAACGACAACCGGATCGCGCCGCGCGAGAAGCGCCACGAACGTTTCAGTTTCGATTATCGCCAGACCGGAGCGAGAGGCGTCAAGGTGAGGGCGACGCTGACCTACAAGTACACCCCGGTGATCTTGCGCCAACAGCCCGTGATCGTGAAGCTCGGCGAGGCGGAGCGGGTCGTCTACTGAGCCAGACCAGGAGTGTGGGCGATGCGGCAGCGACCGACGCCTACTCTCTGCGGCTCATGAGATACGCCGTGAGGGCCCTCGCGTCCTCTTCGGTGACGGACTCGTTCTGCATGTCATTGTCATAGAAGAGGTGGGGATCGAGCACGAACTGGTAGATCCAGCCCGGTTTCAGGCGTTCGCCCACACGTTGGAGGACCGGACCGAGGTCTTCACCCTCCCGGTGGCAATCGGCGCACGAGTACTCGCTTTCATAAAGCACCTGGCCTCTGGCGCCGAGCTCCGCCGCAGGCTCCTCACCGCCAAACGGGTCGGGCGGGACCCGATCGTCCTTCCAGGCCATCTCGATGAAGCCCGCGATCAGGGCGATCTCCTCGTCGAGCATCCCGAAATTCGGCATTCTTTCTTCGACCAGCGGCCGGATCAAATGGGGGGTCCTGAGATACTCGATCAACCAATCCTTTTTGACCTTGTCGCCCTCAAAAGCGAGGTCCGGCGCCATCTGCCCGAACCGTCCCCGCAACGAGTGACACGTGAGACATTGATAGCGGGCAAAGACCCTGCCCACCGAGCCGGCCGGCATGGGCAAACCCAGTTCCTCCGAGGTGGCGACGATCCGCGCTTCCATCGGCAGGGGATTGGCCGAGAAGCTCATGAGCGCCACGACGACGGCTTCGACGTCCTCGCCGGAAAAGCCGAAGGTAGGCATCTTCGAGTCATGGCTGAAGGCTCTCGGGCTCGCCACCTTGATCTTCAGAAACTCCCGCAGACCGGCGCCCTCCGGTTCCTCGACCTCGCCCCATTCGAGGTGGTGCGGGTCCCAGTCCCCCACGTCGCTCAAGTCGGGTCCGATCTTGACGAGGAGCTTTTCACCCCCGAGCGCATGGCAGGCCAGGCAGCCGAGCTCGTCGACGAGCACCGCGCCCTTTTCGACGAGCTCTTCGTCCTGCAGCCCGGAGCGCGGAAAGCCGTTTTCTGAATCTTCCGTCGCGCCGGAGGCGCGCCCGACCATGCCTGTCGTGGCGAACGTCGTGACCAGGTATGCGGCGAGCTGAGCCGCTTCAAGGTCCGTGAAGCCGAATCCGGGCATGGCGACCCCCGGCTGGAAATGACCCGGGTCCTTCACCCACGCCGCCAGCCACTCGGGATTCACCTTGTCCCCGATGCGGGTCAGGTCCGGCGCCACGATGCCTTCGAAACCGACGCTGCTGGCGATCGAATGACAGTCTCCACAGCCGGCCGCCTCGAAAAGCCGCCGGCCGGCTCCGAGCTCCGTTACCTCCGCTGGCGTCGGCTGCGTCGCCGCGAGCTCCGGCTCGGTCAGGGTCATCAGATACGCGGTGACGGCGAGAGCCTGCTCTTCGTCCAGTCCGTAGTCCGGCATCAGGGTGTCTTCGAGGTAGCTCCTGGGGGCCATCAGCCACTGCCGGAGCCACTCCGGTTCGACCTTGTTGCCGATGCCGTCGAGGTTCGGGGCGATGCGTTCCCGCGCGGCGAGCTGATCGACGTTGTGGCAGGCAAAGCACGCCGCCCGGTCGATCAGCTCCAGGCCCCGGCCGATGGCCGCGGCGCCGATCCTCCTGCCGTCGGGGTGACAACGGACACAGAGGCTCTCTTTCCACTTGCCGGTGGCGAGCGGCCGCGCGGAGTGCTCCTCCATCCCGTGCGCCGCCTCGCGGGACGTTCCATAGCCGTTGCCGTCGTGGCAGACGGCGCACCCGACCTCTTCGACCACGTGCTTTCTGAGAATCTTTGCAGGATGAGTTTTAAGCGGCTGCTCCTGGTCTTTGAACTGCGGGTCGGCAAACGATATGTGACAGGTGGTACACCGGTCGACGATCCCGTACCGAGCGTTGTAGACCTGTTGGATCCCGAGCGAGGCCGCGGCGATCTGCTCGGACCGGACGGGGTCTTCCTCAAAGTCGGCGAGCAGCCGATAGTACTCCCGCTGGTACTGTTTCCATTCGGGCGCGTAGTCCCTGTACGCGGCGTAGGCGCTCAACACCAGCAGAACCGAAGCGATGATCGCGAAGTAGATTCTCGCCATGGCAGAGGACCTCAGATATTGAACCAGGGAGTGCTGAGCACGTATTTGACGTCGAAGAAAAGGCGAAGAAAAATCTTTGCCGGTACCGCCAGCATCAGCAGCAGGAGGCCGATCACAATCGTGCGCCGCACCACGTCGAGCGCCGCGAACAGGCGCTTGCCTGCGACCTGCGCCACGGCGAAGCCGCCGCCGAAGTAGCCGGCCAGGAGCGTCAATCCCAGCCAGGTGGGGAACGTCCTGGTGGCGCCGGAAGAGACCCGGTCGGTGGTCCAGGTCTCCCACGGCCAGAACCAGGCCCAGTTCGGACCCCGGCAAAAGACGCCGATGATGATCAGCAGGAACCAGAGGAACATGCCGAAGGTAAAGACGCTCACCGTCCACTTCCGCTTCGCGAAGGTGTACTCTCCGGTACCTTCCCGGTTGGGGTCGAGGTAGGGGATGGCCAGGAGGCCAAAAACGATGATGCTCGGTAACACCACACCGGCGATCCACGGATCGAAGTAGACGAGAAGCTCCTGCAGACCGGCGAAGTACCACGGCGCCTTGGCCGGGTTCGGGGTCCGCGTCGGGTTCGCGACCTGCTCCAGCGGGGCGTTGAACACGAGGGAGATCGCCAGCAGGACGGCGATCACCGTCAGCGCCGCCAAGAACTCCCGCTTGAGAAGCTCCGGCCATACCGGCACCTCGTCCTCGGCGACATCGCGGACCTTGGAAAGGGTCTCGCCGCGGACGAACGCCAGCACCCGGTAAGGCCGCGGCTGGTCTTTTTTCTCCTCCGGGACCTTGTCGATCATGACGCTTCTCCTGCGTCGGTGGGGCGGGATTTGACCGAGATACCGCCGTCCTTGCGAATGCGCCAGAAATGAACGGCCATCATGAGCCCGGCCAGAAGCGGCAGCGCCACGCAGTGCAGCACGTAGAACCTGAGCAACGCGCTCTGACCCACCTGGGTGCCGCCCAGGAGGGCGTAGCGGACGTCGTTGTCGAGCTTGGCGCCGGTCAATTCCGCGAAGGGCCCGCCGTGACCGATCAGCGGCGTCGCCCGCGCCATGTTGGTCCCCACGGTGATCGCCCAATACGCCAGCTGGTCCCACGGCAAGAGATACCCGGTGAAGCTCAGGAGCAGCGTCAGCATCAGGAGCCCGACGCCGACCTGCCAGTTGAATTCCCGCGGCGGACGGTAGGACCCGGTGTAGAAGACCCGCGCCATGTGCAGGATCACCACCAGCACCATGGCGTGCGCGCCCCAGCGGTGCAGGTTGCGCAGCAGGAGACCAAAGGGGACGACGTGGCGCAGGTCCTGCATGTCGCCAAAGGCCCGTTCGACGCTCGGGGTGTAGTAGAACATCAGGAACACCCCGGTCGCGGTCAGGATGCCGAAAAGAAGCGTCGAGATGCCGCCCAGGCCGAAGGTGAAGTTGAAGCGCAGCGCGTCTTTCTTGACGTAGGTCGGATGAAGGTGAAGGAAGACGTTCGACAAGACGGCCTGCACCCGGCCGCGCAGGGTGTCGGGCTTGCCGTGCCGCACGACGGAACGTACGAGCTGCGAGTCGAAGACAAGTTTCTTTGTGGTCTCCAGGTCCATGGGTCGATCTCCTTCGGCTGATCGGGAAGTGTGATCTACACTCTCAGTAGGAAGTCTTCTTTTTCTCTCCGGCCGGGCTCGTTGGCGTGGTCCGCAACGTCGACCTGGATGTCGCCCCGGAGATCGAGACGGACCGCCGCCCGGTAGAGGGGCTCGGGCGCCGGTCCACCGATGACGTCGCCGTTGACGTCGAAAAAACTGCCGTGGCACGGGCACTTGAACCAGCCTTCGGATCGAAACCACGAGATGTTGCACCCCAGGTGCGTGCAGGCCGCCCGGAGGACGTAGATGCCCTCCGAGTTGCGGACCACGAAGATCCCGCGCTCCTTGAGCCACCGCGCGTCGACGGTGTCCACGAGGTAGTCGCCGGGGTGGCCCACCGGGAAGCGGGTCGGCGGCTCATAGCGGATCCGCGGGAAGAAAAACCTGGCGGACGCCGCGCTCAGTCCGGCGAGCCACGCCACGAACGCCGTCCAACCCAATCCCGCCGACAGTCTCTTCAGGAAGCTCCGCCTGCCGATCGAAGCGTTGGCCTCGGCAGCGGCGGCGGGGTTCTCACTCGGCTTGGCCATCCTGTTCTCCTGTGCCAACGGGCGCGGCGACCGCCTCGGCGGGGCCGCCTTCGCCCATCTCGATGCGCATCATGGTGCAGGCGTCGGCCGGACAGGCGGCCACGCACTGCCCGCAGCGGATGCAGATCTCTTCGTCCTGGATCATCGCCATCCTGGGCATACCGGCGTCGGGCGTACCGGCGTCGGGCGTACCGGCGTCGGGCGCCTCGACGTCGTCCGAGAGGTAGTCCGGCTGCACCTCGGCGAGGTAGGCCCGCTCGCTTGATCCGAGATCGATCTGATCGAGCGAGACCATCTTGATGCACTGCACCGGGCAGGCCTCGGCGCAGCGGCCGCAGAGGATGCACTTGTGAGGGTTGATCGCGACGTTGTAGAAACAGTGCAGGCAGCGTCCGGCCTCGAACACAGCGGTGCCTTCGTCGAGGCATTGTTCGACCTCGGTGATGCCGATGCGGCGCTCCGCGGGGAGCATGGGCAGCGCCACCCTCGGCCGGCGGTCGTAGTCGCCTCGGGGGAGATAGTGGCGGCGGTGCAACGCCGAGTACTCCACCGCCGCTTTCGCCACCGGCTTCCCGGTCAGGTAGCTGTGGATGGACTCGGCGGTGGTGCGGCCGTCGGCGATCGCGTTGATGACGATGCGCGGACCGAAGGCCGCGTCGCCGCCCGCGAAGACGTTCTCGACCGAGGTGGCGAGGGTCTCGGGCTCCACCTTGACCGTCCCGTTCGGCCGGATCCCGACGCCGTCGTCGGGGCCGACGAACCCGGGATCCACGGCCTGGCCGATGGCCATGATGACCGTGTCGACCTCGACGACCTCCGCAGAGCCCTCGAGATAGGTGGGGCTGAAGCGTCCCTGGTCGTCGAAGATGCTCTTCACCGCGAGGGTCTCGACGCCGGCCACCTTGCCCTGCGCATCGGCGACGATGGCCTTGGGTCCCCTGGAGGTATGAAGGTAGATGCCTTCCTCGCCGGCGGCCGTCACCTCCTCCTCGTCGGCCAGCATGGCGTCGCGCGGCTCGAGGCAGACGATGTGGACCTCGGCGCCCAGGAAACGGGCCGCACGGGCGACGTCGAGCGCTTCGTGGGCCGCCTTTGCACGCTCGGTTGGCTCCGTCTCGGGGGACGAGACCTCCGCGGTGGCTTCGCGGATCGCCGCGCGCGCGACGTCGAAGGCCACGTTGCCGCCGCCGAGCACCGCGACTCTCTTGCCGAGCGTGACCTCCTGGCCGAGGTTGACCCGCCGCAGGAACTCGATGCCCTTGAGCACGCCCTCGAGGTCACGGCCGGGTATCGGGATGTCCCGCGCCTTGTGCGCCCCGCAGGCGAGGAAGAGCGCGGCATAGTCGCGCCGCAGCTCCTCCAGGGTCACGTCGGAGCCGATCCTGACGTTGAGCCGGATCTCGACCCCGAGGCTCTTGATGAAGTCGATCTCGCGCTGCAGAAGCTGGCTCGGGAGACGGTACTCGGGCACCCCGAGCCGGAGCATCCCGCCGGCGACCGGCGCCGAGTCGAAGACCACCGGGCGATAACCGAGAAGAGCCAGGTCGTGGGCGCAGGCGAGCCCGGCGGGCCCGGCGCCGACGATGGCGACCTTCTCGGGGCGCGGCGGCGCCGGCTGCAGCTCAAGCCGCTCCCTCAGGTCCGAGACCCGGCGGCTTTCGACGCCGAAGCGCTCGGTCAGGAAGCGCTTGAGGGCGCGGATCCGGAGCGGCGCGTCCCACTGGCTCCGGTTGCAGGCCTGCTCGCACGGGTGCGCACAGATCCGGCCGCAGGCGGAGGCAAAGGGGTTGGGCATCCGGGCATAACGATAGGCCGCCTCGAAATCGCCGTCGGCCAGGAGCGTGATGTAGAGCCCGGAGCGGGTGTCCACCGGGCAGGCGTCGGCGCAGCGGACGTTGCGCACCAGCCAGGGTGCGTCCACCAGCTCCAGGCGGTAGGACGTGGCCTCGGCATCGTTTCTTTCCGGGACCTCTTCCGTGGGATGCTGACTTACGGATGGCATCGCCTCTCCCCCGTTTCAGGCGACCAGCTCAGTGCTCGTATTTCAAGGGGAAGCTCTCGTGCGTCCCCTCATCCTTTTTCGCCGCGAAGTCGAAGACATAGTCGTCACCGACGAACGGACTGTCGGTGTTGTGACAGACGCTACATTGGTCCATGCCGATCTGCTCGACCATGCCCGCGGCGACGACCTCGGCCCGCGAGTACTCCTTGTTTTTCAAGCTCATGTACTCGTTCTGGGTGTACGTGGAGCCGGCACCGTGACACGTCTCGCAGCCGACACCGGCGAGCTCGGGCGTCGACTCGAAGTCGACGAACCCCCCGGTTTCTCCATAACCTGTGGTGTGACAGGCAAGGCACGTCTCGTCCTGGGTGTAGTCCATGTCGGGATCGAGATCCGCGGCCTTCTTCTCGTCGGCTTGGACCCCGGGTTTGAGCAACTCGAAGGCGTTCGCCATCTTGGTTTCGGCCCACGACTTGTACTGCTTGATGTGGCATTTCTTGCAGCCCTTGATTCCGACGTAGGCGTGCTCGGCGGCCTGTGCCGTGGCGGCGACGGCTGCCAGAGCCACTACGGCGAGGACCGCGTAGCGGCGACAGTTGGTGAAACGGTTCATGGTTCTCTCCTTTCGGTTCGTTCGGTAGCTCGGTTCGCGCTGGCCGGCTCAGGCGTCGGGCGCCGGCCAGCCCTGGGCCAGAAACGTCAGGAGATCCGCCAGCTCCTGCGGCGTGAATCGGGGCCACACGAGCCGCTGGTTCTCCATCCGTTTCCACATGTCGGGCGCGTGGTTCCACATTCTCTGGATGATGTGCTCTTTGCTCTGGCCGGTGGTCGCCTGGCGCAGGGCGGGAGCGACGCTTTCGACTCCCCTGCCCCCTTCTCCGTGCAGGCCGTGGCACTTCGCACAGCTGTTGGCCTGGTAGAGGTCTCTGCCGCGCCCGACGTCGCCCACCTCGCCGTCGTAGCGCGAGATGAAGAGGTAGGCGAAGATGTCGGCCAGCTCGTCCTCCTCAAACTCGGGCAGGGGCATGTCCAGCGCCTGCATGGCCTCGGCCATGGCCGGCCAGTGGTTCCACATCCGGCCGGCGAGCTGGGTGACGCTGCCGCGCAAGGCGCGCCGTCCCAGATCGGGTCCGATCGCCTCGTCGCCGAAGACGTCGTGACAGCGCGAGCACCCCTTGGCCTCGAAAAGCTCCTTGCCGTTCTCGGGATCCCCCGCCGACTGGAACTCGTGGGTGGCGCCGCGCTTCCCCTGGGTCCTCATGTAGGCGAAAAGATCGACGATCTCGCCCTCGTTGAAGACCGGGACCTCCAGCCCGCGGCGCCGGATGGAGCTCATCATCGCCGGACCGTGGTTCCACAGTCCCTGCGCGATGCGCAGCGGCGAGGTGCCCCGCGGCAGCCCGTCGAGCGCCGGACCTTCGCCGCCGCCCTCGCCACCGATCCTGTGGCACTGGATGCAATGCTTTTCCGAAAAGAGGATCTTGCCGGCCCCGGGGTCGCCGGGCTCGTCGAAGTAGTTGAGAAAATAGAGGAAGGCGATCAGGTCCCCCAGCTCGTCGCCTTCGAGCGTGGCGCGCGCGATGCGGAACTCCGCCATTTTTTCGTCCATCAATCCCGAGTGGTTCCACATGCCGGTCGCGATCTCGTAAAACGACGTCTTGGCCGACGTGCGCCCGAGGTCGGGGCCGATGTTGCCACCCGTCCCCCTTACCGCGTGGCAGCGCACGCAACCTTTGGTGGCGAAGAGCGACTGCCCCTTGAACGGATCCCCGAATCCCGATGCCAAAAGCGGTGCAGCGTAAAGACCCAGGACCACGGACAGGAAAACGGTGGAAAAGAAAGCAGGTTGGCTCTTCATGATGCCTCCACGGTTCCCGGCAGGTAGCTCTCCACCCGTTCCGTGACCTCGGCTATGGACTGCTCCCTGCCCTCCCGGATCTCCCAGATCGAGACGATGGGAAAAAGCTTGGTGAAAACGGCATAGAGCAGGATGAACATCGAGGTGAACCCGGCGAAAAGCGACCACTCCACCCACGACGGGTGGTAGGTGGCGGCCTCCATGGGGAGCCGCGGGTGGGAGAGGCTCGGCACCACGATGAGGAAACGTTCGAGCCACATGCCGATCTCCACCGCCACCGACGCCACCACCGTGCCCCAGACCGTCCCGCGGGTCCTGGGGTTGGCCAGAAACACCAGCGGTATGACGAAGCAGGTGAGCATCATGGTCCAGAAAAGCGGCGAGAAGACCCCTTCCACCTTGGCGAGAAAGATCACCATGTGGGCCGGTTCGGCGCCGTAGTAGGTGGTGAGGAACTCCGAAAAGGTGAAGTAGAACCACAGCAGGCTCATCACCATGAGGAGAATGCCCAGGTTCTTGAAGTGAATCGGCTTGAGGTAGCTCTCCAGACGGTAGGCCTTGCGGATGATGGCCATGGCGATGATGATCGCCCCGATGCCGGAGAAGATCGCTCCGACCACGAAGTAGGGACCGAAGATCGCCGAGTGCCACATCGGCTGGACGGTCATGGCGAAGACCCACGACACCACGGTGTGTACCGAGATCGCGACCGGCAGCACGATGACCGCCATGACGCCGATGGCGCGTCCCAGGATGCGTTGCTGGCGCTCGCTGCCGGTCCACCCCAGGGCCAGGAGGCGATAGAACCAGCGGCGGCACCCCAGCTTGTCGCGCAGGATGGCGATGTCGGGAATCAGCGGCAGGTAGAGGTAGATCGAGCTGGCCGTGAGGTAGAGGGAGATCGAGATGATGTCCCACAAGAGCGGCGAGCGGAAATTGGGGTAGAGGATGACGTTCAACGCACGGTCGGGCCGGCCCAGGTCGAGGAGCACGCAGCCGACCCCGAAAAACAGCACCAGGACCGTGATGACCTCCGCCGCGCGGGTGATCGCACGCCGCCACTCGGCCTGGCACAGGCGCAGGATCGCCGAGATCAGGGTGCCGGCGTGGCTGATGCCGATGAAGAAGACGAAGTTGGTGATGTAGAGGCCCCAGTAGACCGGGACGTTCAACCCGGTGACGCCGAGGCCGCCCCGCACCTGGGTCAGGTAGGCGTACATGCCCCACAGCCAGATGGCGAAGAGAGTCCCGGTGAAGGTCCAGAACTTCCACCCCGTCTCCCTGAGGGGGGTCAGAAGGTGCTCGTCGTCTCCGAGGACGAGGTCAGACGGTTCCACCCCATTCTCCTTTCGAAAGGTAGACGACCTTGGGCTTCGTGCCCAGCTCCTCGAGGAGCCGGAAGGCGCGCGGGCCCTTCTCCAGGATCGCCACCTCGCTGTGCGGGTTGTCGAGGTCGCCGAAGTACATGGCGCCGGTCGGACAGGACTCGACGCAGGCCGGCACGTAGTCGCCCTCCCCCAGGTCCCGATTCTCGAGGCGCGCCCGGTCCGCCGCCAGCTGCAGCCGGTGGTGGCAGAAGCTGCACTTCTCCACCACACCCTTGGGCCGGATCGAGACGTCGGGGTTCAAGGACTCCGCCATCGGTTCGGGCCACTCCGGCCGCTGCCAGTTGAACTCGCGCACCGTGTAGGGACAGGCGGTGGTGCAGTAGCGGCAGCCGATGCAGCGGGGATAGACCTGGGCGACGAGGCCGTTGTCGTCGCTCTGCGTCGCCCGGGTCGGGCAGACCTTGGTACACGGCGGCTTCTCGCAGTGCATGCAGGGCACCGGCATCAGGGTGAGCTTCGGCTGCGCCCCGGGGGGGCGGGTCCGGCCGTGCTCGCCGCCCTCGCCGTTGTCGAAGGGGACCAGCCGCATCCAGGAGATCGCCCGTCCCTTCGCGGCGACGTCAGCGCCGGTGGGCGGGACGTTGTTCTCCACCTGGCAGGCCACGACGCAGGCCTGGCAGGAAGTACAGCGGTCGAGGTCGATAACCATACCCCAGCGTGCCATCCGTTCAGCTCCTCGGTTCATGGTGGCCGGCGGCCACCTGGATCACGTTCAGCTCGACGCGGGTGGCGCCGAAGTCGGGCAGGGCGCTGCCCGCATCCCGCTCGGCGGCCAGCAGCCGCAGGGGATTGGCGCCGCGGCCCCGGGCCCAGCGTCCGCCGGCGCGTTTGCCAAGCCCCACCGGCATCGCCGCGACATCGGCCACGACCCGCGACGTGACCCGTGCCCGGGCCTCGATCGAGCCGGCGGCGGAGGCGACGCGGAGCAGGTCGCGGTCGCCGATCCCGAGGCGCGCGGCGGTGTCGGGATGGATCTCCACCCAGCTCTCCCAGTGTATTTGGTGGCCCGGGTCGAGGATCTCCTGCAGAAAGGGAAGCTCGGCGCCGCGGCCGCCGGCGACGGGCAAAGGCTCGAAGAGGACCAGGGGGAGCGCGGCGGCGGCAGCGGTCGTGGCGGAGCGCGCCTCCGGCGCGACGGACGCGGAGCTCACCGCGCCGCCGGCGGCCGAACGCTCCTTGGCGAGGCGGACGAGCAACGCGGTGGGGAGCTCGAGCTTGCCCGAGGCGGTGCGCAGCACCCGCGGCCAGTCGCCGTGGTCGTAGAACGGGTCCCACCAGCCGCCGCTCTCCTTCATACGCTGCCAGAGCTCCGCCGCCGTGCGGTAACCCGGCGCCCACCAGCCCGAGCGCTCCATCATGCGCACCCAGGCTTCGTCGAAAGCGGTGCCCATGATCGCCCCGCGCCGCGCCTGGAAGAGGCTGTCGACCTCCTGGCGGATCAGGCCCTGGAGGTCCGGCCAGGGAAAGGCCGCCGCCACCTCGCCGCCCACCCGCCGCGCCAGGTCCAGGAGGATCTCCACCGCCGGGCGCACGTCGTGGAGCGACTCCACCGCCGGCTGGCCGAGGCTCACCAGGGGGTACGGCACGCCGGGGGGCGTGGTGCTCAGCTGCCAGCTCTCCAGGAAGTGGGCCTCGGGCAGGATCCAGTCGGCGTAGAGCGCCGTGTCGTCCGCCAGGGAGGCGAAGGAGACGACGAAGGGGATCTTTTCGAGGGCCGCGCTCAGGCGCTCAGGCGCCGCCGAGGTGAAGGCCGGATCGGCGCCCAGGACGATCGCCGCCTCGACGGCGTAGGGCGAGCTGGCGAGGACGGCCTCGGCGAGCTGCTCGGGATCGGAGCGCAGGTGGGGAGCGTTGTCGGTGCCCGCGGCATCAAGGCGCGGCCGCCGGCGTCCCGCCGCCGCCACCGGGTCGTCCGGCAGCTGCGGCCAGGCGGCCAGGGGGACCTCCTCCGGCACCAGCACGCCGCCCGGGGCGTCCGGGCCGCCGACCAGGGCGTTGAGCACTCCGGCCGCGAGGTGGTCGAAGAGCCGCCCCGGCAGGAGCGGCCCGCGGCGCGGCCCGACCGCCAGCCCGGCGCGGGCCGTGGCGAACTCCCGCGCCACCCGCAGGATCACGTTGACCGGCACGCCGGTCATGGCCGACACCGGCTCCAGGCGGTAGTCCCGTTCGAGCAGAGAGCGTAGCTCGTCGAACCCCGAGGTGCGTTGAAAGACGAAGCTGCGGTCGTAGAGGCCTTCGGCGATCACTACCTGGGCGATGCCCAGGGCGAGCACGCCCTCGGTGCCGGGGCGCACCGCCAGCCATTCGTCGGCCGCCCCGGCGGTGATCGACAAGCGCGACTCCGCCTGCACCAGCTTGCCGCGACGGCCGGCGTGGCCCTGGCGGAAATCGCCGTAGGCCTGGGACATGTAGACCGGCGAGCTCCAGGCCTCGAGCAGGGCGCCGCCGAAGGAGAGGACGTACTCGGTGGACCGGACGTCGAAGGCGGGGACGGCCCGCACCCCCTGAGTGAGCTCCAGGGCGACGGCCGCCGCTTCCTCGCCGCGGTGTACGGCCACGTCGTTGGGGGAGCCGAAGGCCGCCAGGAAGCGCTGGGCCATGCGCGTGCCGAGCGTCTCCTCGCCGTCGTGCAGGAGCACGACGGACTCGGGCCGGCCGGCGGCGCGCAGATCCGTGAGCCGCGCCGCGATCTCGTCCAGGGCCTCGTCCCAGGTGGCTCTCTCGAAGCTCTCCATCGAGCCCTTGGGCCCCACCCGGCGCAGCGGCCCCGGCACGCGGTCGGGGTGGTAGAGACCCTGGAGCGCCGCCTGTCCCCGCGGACAGAGGCCTCCCCGGTTGACAGGGTGCAGCGGGTTGCCGTCGAGCTTCACCGCGCGCGAGCCGACGCGCCGCACCCGGACGCCGCAGCCCCCGCAACACATGCGGCAGATCGACAGCACGGTGTCCTCCGGACCGCCGGGAGGAAAGACTGCGGGTTCGAGGCCGGCGATCACCTCGGAGATCGTCCGGCTGGCCGGCACGCCGGCCGCGGTTCCGGCCGCCGCCCCGATCGAGAATCCCAGAAAACGCCTTCGGTCTACTTTCATGATCAGCTCGCGGATCTCCTCAGCGGTGGCAGGCCGTGCAGTTCTGCGAGGCCCCTTCCCGGACGTGACATTCGAGGCACTCTTCCATGGTGAGCACGTCCACGCGGGACGGAGGGGCCTCGCTCTCCGCGATGGTGCCGTGGCAGGCCTCACACTCCAGCCCGGCCACCACGACGTGCCGGCTATGGGAGTAGAAGACGTGGGGCGGCTGGCGGAAAAGCGGCTGCCACTCGGGGGAAACCCCCGCCGCCAGGAGCTCGACCAGCTTCTGCTCCTCGGCGCTTTCACCCTGTGCCTCCTCGTGGCAGAAGCCGCACACCTCGGCGCTCGGCAGCCCGGAGTACGTCTCCGACTCGTAGTGCTCGTGACAGTCGAGGCACACCAGGTCGAGGTCCTCGACGTGCAGGCGGTGGTTGAAGGCGATGGGTTGCTCCGTGGGCCAGAGGTCGAGGTCGTACAGCGTCAGGGCAACGGTGCTGAGGACGAAGAAGAGAACGAGGCCCATGACGGCAGCACCGAGGCTGAAGCGCCCCCTCGCACCGGCTCCTGAATCTCCGTTCACCGCCGCTGGATTTTTTTCCGACATTCCTCCTCCGTTTGGGCTCGGGACCGGCCGCCGCAACAGGTCAACAGTCAACGGCTCAATAAAGGTAGTGGGAACCGAGCCTGGAGAACACCACCCTTTTGGGCGGATTCTCAGAACACGCCGGGGTGGGATCCTCGCGAGCTCGACCGCCAGGTCGCCACCCCCCGGCACAGTGTTCATCCAGGAATTCGACGTCGAGGGTCATGAGTCGAGAGTCTCCGGGCGAAGCCCGCAGGAACGCGATAGGCTACGTCCAGTATGAACACCAAGGTCTTTTCTCCACGCTGGTCCCCTCGTCCTCACCACCTCTTGAGCCTGATCCTCGGCTGGACCCTCCTCTTACCACTCCCGGCCCTCGCCCAGGACGAGGTTCCCACCGAGGACGTCGCTTCGCCCTTCGCCGGCCTCGAAGAGCAGACTCTCGACGAGCTCTTTGACACCGGCGGCCTGGCCGGCTACACCGTCACCGAGCTGGCCGAGGCGGCCTACGACCAGGTCCAGGCCGGGCGCTACGTCCGGGCGCGGGCCCTGACGGAAGAGATCCTGCGCCGCGACGAGCAGTCCTACGAAGGGCATTGCCTCCTGGGGATCGTCCATCACCGGGGCGAAGCGAACCTGCCGCTCGCGCTCTACCACCTCAAGAAGAGCCGTCGGCTGATCGAGGAGGACTCCGGCACCTACCCCATCGACGAAGCCCTGCTCGGCTGGAACTTCGTGGCGCTTTCCGAGCTCGCCGCGGTCAGCGGCTCGATGGGCAACCACGCCGAGAAGGTTCGCTTCATCTACGAGCGCGACACGATCTACGACGTCCGCTTCCCGGCCGACCTGGGCTGGCCGCTCATGCGCACGCGCGACTACGCAGCCGCCAAAGCGGCGGTCACGGAAGCGCTCGCCCTCGAAGACCAGCCGGGGCAGGTGGCGATGGCCCGCACGGCGCTTTGTGCCATCGAGGCGGAGCAGCAGAAACGTGTTGCGGGCTACGAGGCCTGCCTCGCCGCCGCCGAAGCGGAGCGCCTCGCCCCCCAGGGGGGGCCGACGCCGTTTACCAACGCCGCCGAGGCCGCCCTCGGCATGCTGCGCTTCGACGAAGCCGAGCGCTACATCCTGGAGGCGGCGCGGCGCTTTCGTGTCGGTACGGTCTCGAACCCCTGGCTCGACCTGACCCACCTCTACCTCGCCGAGGGACGAATCAGCGAGGCCTTGGACAGCATCCGCAGGATGTTTCGCTGGCGGCGCCGCCAGCCGGCCTTCATGGACCAGCAGAACCGGGCCGAGACCGAGCTGACCTCGATCCTCTTCCTGCTGGTCGCCGGACACCCGGAAAAGGCGGCGCGGGTTTCGGCTCGGATCGTCGACCGTCCCGACCGCACGGGTTTCACCAGCTCCGAAAGCGAGCAGATGGAGGCCGGTAACGCGCTCGTCGACAGCCTGGCGCAGCGTGCGGCGGCCGAGGCCGCGGCCGAGCGGGCCTCCTGGTCGCCCTTCTGGGAGGCGGCCCGGGCCGAGCTCCAGGCCCGGGAACGGCGGCTGCGCTCCTGGTCCTCGTCCCGGCGGGTGGCCTCGCTCCTCGCCGACGAGCGGATCCTCCTGGCGACCCTCCGGCCCTACCTCGCGGGCGCCATGGAGACGACGGAATGGGTCGAGCCGGAGATCTGCTCGATCCTCGGGCCGGGGGTGGTGGCGGCAGCGCTCAAGGCGGCACGAAAGCGCGAGACGCTACCGGAGGCCGAGGGGTACTTTCTCGCCTACGAAGCGGAGATCGCCTACCTCCAGGGACGGCGGCGCCGCGCCCTCGAGCTCGTCGACCAGGCTCTCGCCGCGCTACCCGGCAGCGAGGTCCTCCTGATGGCGCGCCTCGCCGCCCGCGGCGCCCAGGCGGCGCGGGCGCTCGGCGAGAAGGGACGCGCCGTCGAGCTTTTCGACCAGGTGCTGCAACTCGACCCGGGGATCGTACGGCGCCTGGGGATGGCGCTGCCGGCAAGCTTCGAGTCCACGCCGGGACCGATCGCCCCGAAAGCCCGCGGCCACCTGGAGGACTCTCCCCGCTTCGAGGAGACCGACGGCTGGTTCGAGGTCCAGGTCGAAGGTCTTGCCGACGCCGGCCGCGCCTGCCTCGTCGGCCCCCTGGGGACGGTCTACTCCTGTGCCGAGGTCACGCTTCGAGCCGGCGAGACGAGAGAGGACCTGGCGCGGCGCCTGGCCGAGGAGTTCCACGCCACGGTCTTCTCTCCCCGTCTCGACCTGACCCAGGCCGACCTGCGCTCGCTCGACGGCGCTCCCACCGCTGGCGGCGGGCGCAGCAGCGAACGGCTCCGCTCCGTGCTCTCGGACCTCGTAGGGGAGGAAGGCGAAGACGATTAGGGCGGCTCGCAGGGTCAAAATCGCGGCAAAGATCTTGTAACTTTGCCGTCCCATGTGCGGTATGGAAGATGTATGAGGTATCCTATGGCCGTGCTCGTGCAAACGAGGGAGCCGATGATGGCTGAGTCGCAGCTCTGGAATCGTTACCACACTCTCATGGAGGACTACCTCGCCTATGGCGAGGAGAGCCGTCTCCGGCAGGTGGTGGCCCTGAGCGACGAGCTGGCCCTCTCCCAGGAGACGACCTCGGGACGCATCGCGGCGTCGATCGAAGCGGTCCTCTCCGCCTACACCCGGATGGGCGTCCAGTCGATCGACGTGGAGATCGGCCGGCGCACCGGGTCGCACGAGGAGCTGGAGCACGCCCTCGCCTCGGGCGACGGCGATCCCGAAGACCGCCTCATCTCCCTCCGCAGCCCGGACGCCGAGGACGACGGTGTCGTCATCGAGGTACGGGGCGAGTGGCCCGGTGAGCCCCTGCCGGTCGTACGGCTCGACTACGTCGCCGAGGACGACCACGCCGCGCCCCACCGGGCCATCGAGCCCCGCAAGCTACGAGACGTGCTGACCGGGTTTTTGGCCGGGCGTCCCGGACTGCTGTCCGGGCCGGCCCCCTTCGCATGAGCAAAGAGCCCCCCACGAGCTCAGCCGGCGACCCTCTCGACGCTCTTCGCTGGGAGAAGCTCGTCGCGTTGCAAGAGGCGGTCGGCAGCGAGGACTTCTTACAGCAGCTCGTCTCCATCTTCCTGCGCGACGCCCCGCTACGCCTCTCGGGCATCCGCGAGGCCACGGCTTGTGGCGACGCCAAGACGGCGGAGCAGACGGCCCACAGCCTCAAGGGCTCGTCGAGCAACGTCGGTGCCACACAGGTGGCGACGCTCGCCGCCGAGGTAGAGAAAAGCGTCGGCCAGGGCGACTTCGACAAGGTGACGGATCTGCTGCCCTGCCTGGAATCGGAAGTCGACCGGGCCAGCAAGGCCCTGATCGAGAGAAGCGATCCCGAGCGGGCGCGAACCTGAGCCCCTACTCTTCCAACTTGCCCAGACGAAAGGGCCGGACCGGCACATGGCGCGGCCGCCGCCCCGAGCTTGGCGGCTCGAGGCGCGGTAACGGCAGAGAAAGGGGCGGCGGCTGATCCGCGCCCCAGGACGTGGGCTCGCAACGGTAGGCCGATTCCAGCGACGCGAGCGGCTTCGGCGCCGGCCTCGTCGAAGGCGGCAACGGCGGCGCGCTACGGCGCGCGGGGGGACGTGTGGCGGGGAACATTCGCCTCAGGACGGATTCGATTCGGTGCATGTCAGACTCCTCCGGGTGTCAGGGTTCGTGGATCGGAATTCGCCACACACCAAGGCAAGCTCCCTGCCAACACGGCAAGAGCCCAGGAAGTCCTTTGTCTTGAACGGTTTAGGGGAAAAAGAGCCAGCGCGGCGCCGGCGCGCCACCGTCAAGGGAGTCTGCGCTCGTCAGGCGTTGCTTCGCCGCCGGCGCCCCTCAGAGGCCCACTGGGCGAGGCTCCGGGAGAACGTCCAGGGATTTTGACAGGCGCAAGATCCCTGGACCTCCGGTCCGCGGTGGCGCTCGCCCGGCCTATTCTTCTTTCTCGAGGACGCCGCCGGCTTCCAGGATGCGTTCCTCCGAATGGCTCAGGAGGATCTCGAAACGGCGCAGGGCCGAGCGCATGGCCGAGATCTCCCGCCAGGCCCGGCTGACGTTGCCGGCGTCGGGTCGGCTCAGGGTCATCTCGATGAGCACCCGGGTCGACAAACCGAGGTCCTGGATCTCTTTCTGGACGTTCTGGAGCTCGTCCATCAGGCTGTCGTCGGAGACCTCGGTGACCGCCAGACGGAGCGGTACGGGCTCGTTCTCGTCGAACGCCGGCGCCCCGAGGGCCTCGTCGTCTCCGTCCGGTTCCTTGTTCCCGCCCTCCCCAGCCTCGTCCTCCCCGGCCTCGTCCTCATCGTCCTCCATCCGGACGGGGACCTTCATCTCCATCGTGTCTTCGATCGAGGGCTGTGGGAGGCTCCTCTCCGCCTTGTCGTCCTCGTCGTCCTCCTCGGCCCGGCCCACGTCCTGCGCCGGATCGACGTCGTCGGCCGGGTTCTCGGGCTCCAGGGTGACCTTGATCTCCTGGAAGGCGTCAAGGGCGGCCTTCACCAGGTCGGCGTCGTCGGTGAGCGTCAAGACGGCGCTCGAGAGCAGCTCGTTGAAGTTTCGATCGGTCGGCTCTTCGAATTCGTAGATCAGCTCGATCAGGATGAAGACGAAAGCCGAGCGGTCGTAGGCCTTGAGCGACAACCGCTCGGAGATCAGCTCGAAGAGGGGATCGAAAAGAGGCTCATAGATGTCGATCGCCCGCAGACGGGCCAGGATCTCGTCCTTGTCGGGGAACTCGACGAAGGTGGATACCTGCAGGGTCAAAGTTGCCTCTCCATCGCCACCGCTGGGCGCAAGCTCTCCAACCCCCAAGGGGTCGGGAGGGCCATAGTACCCCAGGACGGCGATTTCCGGACACCGGAGATCTCGGAAGGAGCCGAAGCGAAGGTCCTCCGTGGTCTGTCACCCTCCGTCAAGTTTCTGTCACGCCTGGGTCCACACCGTTTCCGTGCGGTTTCGAGAAGGCTAGGCTTCCCTTTCAAGTAGAACGCCCACGAACTATGGAGAGCTCGCCATGCGGTCGACATGAGCCGACCGCTCTCGGCCTGGGTGGCCGACAAGCTCGGTCTTGCGGGCGCGGTCCGTTCCTACGAGGTCAAGCACGCCTGCTACGGCGCCACGTTGGCTCTCCGCCAGGCCGTAGAGTGGAAAGAGTCGGGTGCCGCGGCCGGTAAGGCGGCGCTCGTCATCGCCGCCGACGTCGCCCTCTACGAGCTCGAAGACCCTGGGGAGCCCACCCAGGGCGCCGGCGCTGTCGCCATGGTCGTCGACGAGGCCCGGTCGCCGCCGTCGATACCCGCTCCTACCCGTGGAGCGAGCCGGTCTTCGACTTCTGGCGACCGGTGGGCGAGAAGCACCCGCGAGTCGACGGTCCCCTGAGCCTCGACTGCTACAAGCGGGCCGCCGAACAGTGCTTCCGCGGCTTCGCCGACGACGGCGGCGACCCGGACGAATTCGTGACCGTCTCCTATCACGTCCCCTTCCCCAAGATGGTCAAGAAAGCCGCCACCCACGTCGGCGAGTCGCTCGGCTGGGACCAGGAGCGGACCGCCACCTATTTCGCCGAGCGCATCGATCCCTACATGGGGTGGAACCGGGCCACCGGCAACGCTTACACGGCGAGCCTCTGGGTCTCCGTGGCCGAGGCGCTCGTGGGACGCGCCGAGGGCGATCGCCTGGCGGCGTTTTCCTACGGCTCCGGCTTCGGAGCCGAGCTCCTGACGCTCACCGCGGGTCCCCGCGCCGCGGAAGGCGCCTGGGCCGAGGACGTCGAGAAAGACTTCGCCGAGAGGACGACGATCGACGCCGCGGCCTACGTCGAGCTGCGGGGCGAAAAAGTCTGCCTCCCGGCGTAGGGCAAGCTCAACGGCGGAAGCGAAACGTCAGCCTCTGGACGGAGCGAATCGGCTCGCCCCCGCGCGTCGCAGGACGGTACCGCCAGCGCTCGAGCGCCTGGACCGCCGCGGCATCCAGGCCCGGCGAGACCCCCTGGACCACTTCGACCGCGACGACCCGTCCCTCGGCGTCGATCGCTGCCTCCAAGGAGACATCGCCTTCGATGGCCGCAACCCAGTCCGCCTGTGGGTAGGCGGGCGGCGGCGCGAAAAGCTTGACCGCCGGCTCGACGGCCTCGCCCTCTTGGGGTGCCTGCCGGAGGCCTTCCGGCGACGCAGGTACGCCACCGTCGGGCTGCGCTGCCTCGAGACGCTCGCCGGCGTCGTCAAAAGCCGGCGCCTCGCCCTGGACGACGGCGTCCTCGGCCGGCTTCGCCGAGAGCAGCGCCGGACCGGCGGGTAGCTCGGCGAGGGGCGTTTCCACGATCGCCCTCTCGGCGATCGGCGCAGCGGCCGAAGGCGTCGCGGGGATCTCCGCCGGCCTCGTGACGGGAGGCGAAAGGGGCGCCACGAGCTGGCTCGCGGCCTGCGGCGGCGGCTCGGAAGGCCGGCTCGCGCGGCGTGGCGACGGCCCCGCGGTCCGCTGGAACAGCGAGATTTCCCCCACCTCTCGCGGCGGCGGCGTCCCTCCGGTTCCACCGAGGAACACCGCGACGCCCACACCCAGCGAGAGCAAAACGGCGACGGCGACCAACCGCGAACCGTTCAGTCGTGACGGCTCCTCCCGCTCCGGACCGGGGGGCTCAGAGTACTTCTCGCTCAGCGAGTCGAAGATCGAAGGACGTGGCGGTTCCAGGGTCCTGGCGCGCATGGCGGCTCCTCTTGGCAGTCGTACGGCACGATCGCCGTACCTTCTATGAAGGGAGAGGAAGCAAGAAACATACCCGGCCACGAGACAGGTTTTGCGGCAGCGAACGTAGGAGATCGCGGACACCGCGTCCTCCCTCGGGGGCACGACGTCTCTTCAGCCGGCACGACAAGGGAGACGCGGGGCCGCCGTTCGGATATGATCGCCCCAAGATATCCGGCGAGGCCGTGAATCCCAAGATGGAGAACAAGGAATACACCCTGCTCGTCGTCGACGACGTCGCCGAGAACCGTGACATGCTCTCGCGGCGTCTGAAGCGCAAGGGCTTTGAGGTACGCACCGCCGCGGGCGGCGAGGAGGCCCTCGCCGTCGTCCGCGACGAGGCGATCGACCTCGTCTTGCTCGACATCATGATGCCGGGCGTCGACGGTATCGAGGTGCTGCGCCGCCTGCGGGAGACCTACAACCAGAACGAGCTGCCGGTCATCATGCAGACCGCCAAGGCCGACAGCGACGACGTCGTCGAGTCCCTCGAGCTGGGAGCCAACGACTACGTGACGAAGCCGATCGACTTTCCCGTCGTCCTGGCGCGGGTCACGACCCAGCTGCGCGGCAAGGTCCAGGCGCAGCCCAAAGAGGCCGGCGAGCCGGGGATGGGAGACTTGAAGCCCGGCGTCGTCCTCGCCGGCCGTTACCGGCTCGGCGAGCCGATCGGCGAAGGGAACTTCGGCGCCGTCTACCGGGCCCAGCACATGGAGCTCGCGGTCGACGTGGCCGTCAAGGTCCTGCAGAAAAACGTCACCAGCGGCGAATCGCTCGAACGCTTCCGCCGCGAGGGGGTCTCGGCCTGCCGCATCAAGCACCCCAACGCGGTGGCGGTGACCGACTTCGGCGTCAACGACGCGGGGGTCGCCTACCTCGTGATGGAGCTTCTCGAAGGGACGTCGCTCTCCGACGAGGTCAAGCTCTGCGGAGCGCTCTCGCCCTACCGGGTCAACGAAATCGTGCAACCGATCTGCGACGTCCTCGCCGAGGCCCACGCCGCGGGGATCGTCCACCGCGACATCAAGCCGGAGAACGTCTTCCTCCACCAGACGGCGCGCGGCGAGGTGGTCAAGGTCCTCGACTTCGGCATCGCCAAGCTGGCGGGCGACACGGTGACCAAGGAGAGCCTGACCGCCGAGGGCTTCATCCTCGGAACCCCGGCCTACATGGCACCCGAACGGCTGCGGGGCGAGCCCTACGACGGGCGCTCCGACGTCTACAGTCTGGGGATCATGCTCTTCTACATGCTCTGCGGCCGCCTTCCTTTCATCGCCCGCGACGGCGACCCGATGTCGCTTCTGATGATGCATCTCCACGAAGAGATGCCGTCGCTCAACGAGCTCCATCCCGAGATGCCGCCGGCCCTCGCGGAGGTCGTCTACCGGGCCACCCGCAAGGAATCCGCCGAGCGTCCCGACGCCCGCACCCTGGCCGCGGAGCTGGAGCAGGCGGTGGCCGAGGTGCCGGAGGACCTCGTCTTGTTCTCCACGGACGACGAGACCGTCGACCTCGACGCTCCGACCATCCTCACCCAGACACGACCGGCGGCGCCCGCGGCGGACGCGGACGAGCCACGGCTGCTCGCTAGGCTGTGGAACAAGCTCCGCAAATCGTCCGACTCCTAGAAATTGGCGGCGCGCGGAGAGTCCCTCATGAGCATCCGATGGAAACTGGCGCTTTCTTTCCTCGTTATCCTGGTGCTGTTTGGCCTCAACATTCTCATCCACTACGTCGGCAACCAGGAGCGTGGCCGCAGCCTCGGCGAGCTCCGCAGCGCCTACGAGCGCCAGGTCCTGGTCGCCGAGATCCGTGAGGATCTCGGCAAACGGACCCGCGAGGTCGAAATCGGCGTCGTCCTCGGCTACGAGCCCGAACAGATCGAGGCCTTCCGAGGACGCCTCGAGGAGCTGGACGAGAAGATCGATCGCTTTGTCGCGCTCTCCGCCTCCGGCGACCGAGCCGGAGCCGCGGCCTTCGCCCTCCTCTACAAGACCCTCCACAACGGATGGCTCGATTTCTACGAGGGCCTCGAAGAGTCCGCCGGCAGCGGCGAGGCCGGCACCCCTGAGGAAGCAGGAGTCGAAGAAGGGAACGAAAGCGGCGACGTCCAGGATCCCGCCGTCGCCAGCGGCGCCGAGGAGGTCGCCGAAGCAACCGAGGACGAGGCCGAGGAGCCTCCAAACCCGACGGCCCCGGCCGAGACGGTCCGTCAGCGCCTCGACCTCCTGTGGGAGATCGAGCGCCAGTGGGTCGACAACGCGGCGCAGTCGTTTCGCGACGTGACACAACGGTTCGATCAATTGACGCGGCTGATCTTCCTCTTCTCGACCCTCGTCGCGGTCCTCGTCGCGTCGCTGATCTCGGCCTACCTGACGCGTGGCCTGCGGATCCTGGAAAGCGGCGCGCGGCGCATCGGCGCCGGTCAGCTCGACCGGCGCATCGAGGTGAAATCGAGCGACGAGATCGGCAAGCTCGCCGCGGCGTTCAACGACATGTCGGAGAAGCTGCGCATCAGCCGCGACAAGCTCGAAGAAGCCCGCGCCGCGGCCGAGGACGCCAACCAGGCGAAATCCTCTTTTCTCGCCAACATGAGCCACGAGCTACGGACCCCGATGAACGCCATCATCGGCTACAGCGAGATGCTGCTGGAAGACGCCGAGGACGAGGGCCAGGAGGAGACGAGCTCCGACCTCCAAAAAATCCTCGCCGCCGGCAAGCACCTCCTGGCGCTCATCAACGACGTCCTCGACCTGTCAAAGATCGAGGCCGGCAAGATGACCCTTTTTATCGAAACCTTCCCGGTCAAGAACCTGATCGACGACGTCTCCGCCACGATCGCGCCGCTCGTCGAGAAGAATCAAAACGAGCTCAAAGTCGAGATCACAGGCGGTGTCGACGAGATCTCGGCCGACGAGACCAAGCTCCGCCAAACGCTTTTCAACCTCCTCTCGAACGCTTCGAAGTTCACCGAAAAAGGCACCATCACCCTGCATGTCGAGAGCTATGGAGACGAGGTTGAAAAACGTTACCGCTGGGCGGTCCGCGACACCGGCATCGGCATGACGCCGGAGCAGATGGCAAAAGTCTTCGACGAATTCACCCAGGCCGACTCGTCGACCACCCGCAAGTACGGCGGCACGGGGCTGGGGCTTGCGATCTCAAAGAAGTTCTGCCAGATGATGGGCGGCGACATCACGGTCGAAAGCGTCGCCGGTGAGGGTACGACCTTTACCGTCGACCTGCCGGCGGTGGTGAGCGAGACTCCGGTGAAGATCCCGGCGGCGAAGTCGAAGGCCGCCAAGAGGGAATCGGCGGCCGCCCCGGGTGCCGATACGGTGCTGGTGATCGACGACGATCCGGCGACCCTCGACCTGACGCGGCGCTTCCTGACCAAGGAAGGCTTCGAGGTGGTGACCGCGTCCGACGGCAAGACCGGCTGCAAGCTGGCCAAGGAAGTCCTGCCGCGGGTCATCACCCTCGACGTCATGATGCCGGGCATGGACGGCTGGGCGGTTCTAAGAGAGCTCAAGAAAGACGAGGCGACCGCCGACATCCCGGTCATCATGCTCACCATGCTCGACGAACGCGAGCTCGGCTTCGCCCTCGGCGCCTCGGAGTACCTGCGCAAGCCCGTCGACCGCGAGCGTCTGGCGAAGCTCCTGGAGGGCTACCGCAGCTCGCCCGGCGAGAACCAGCGCGCTCTCGTCGTCGACGACGAGGCCGCCACGCGGAAGCTCCTGAAGAAAGGCCTCGTCAAGGCCGGCTGGAGAGTCGACGAAGCGGAGAACGGCCGTGTCGCTCTCGACAGGATCGAAGCCGCCCTCCCGGACCTCATCCTTCTCGACCTCATGATGCCGGTAATGGACGGGTTCGAATTCCTGACCCAGCTGCGCTCCAAGGACGCCTGGCGCAAGGTCCCGGTGCTCGTCGTGACCGCCAAGGAGCTTACCGACGAGGATCGGGCGCGGCTTTCGGGCCGCGTCGAGCAGGTCCTCCACAAGGAGGCCTACAGCCGCGACGAGCTCCTCGGGGAAGTGGGCGAGCTGGTACGTACCTGCGTCGAACGGAGCCGGCGCACCGACGGAGACTGAAAGAGATGGCGAAGATCCTCCTGGTCGAAGACAACGAGCTGAACCGCGACATGCTGTCGCGGCGCCTCAAGCGTAAGGGCTTCGAGGTCGTGGAAGCCCTCGACGGCGAGGAAGGGATCGCCAAGGCGAGGAGCGAGAGCCCCGACCTCATCCTGATGGACATGAGCTTGCCGGTCCTCGACGGCTGGGAGGCCACGAGGCGCCTCAAGGCCGACGAGGATTTGAAGTCGATCCCGGTCGTCGCCTTGACCGCCCACGCCATGGCCGACGACCGTCAAGAGGCGCTCGACGCCGGCTGCGACGACTACGACACGAAACCGGTTGAGCTAAAGCGCCTTCTACGCAAGATCCAGGCGTTCCTGGGCGACGCCTAGCGAGATCACGGAGCCGTACGCTGACCGAAACGCTAGACCTCGTCCTGATCCTCCTCTACGTGGCCGGCACGGTCGCCATCGGACTCCTCCTGCGCGGACGCCAGCGCGCCGCCAGCGACTACTTCCTCGGTCAACGCGAAGTCGCCTGGCCGCTCGTCCTGTTCTCGATCGTCGCCACTGAGACGAGCACGGTCACGTTCCTGAGCATCCCCGGGGTCGCCTACGGCGGCGACCTGACGTTCCTCCAGCTGCCGCTCGGCTACATCGTCGGCCGGTTCCTGGTGGCGGCTTTCCTCATCCCGCGCTACTTCAAGAGTGGAGAGGGCGAGGCACCGCTGACGCTCTACGAGCTCCTCGGCCGCCGCTTCGGCCCGGCGCTCCAGCGGCTCACCTCGGCGATTTTCATCCTCACCCGCAGCCTCGCCGACGGCCTGCGCCTCTACCTGACGGCGCTTGTCTTCCGCGAGCTCACCGACTGGGACATGACCTGGGTCGTCGCCGGGGTGGGGGCGCTCACCATCGTCTACACCTTCGCGGGCGGGCTGCGGGCGGTGGTGTGGACCGACTTCATCCAGTTCACGGCCTACATGTTGGGGGCTTTTGCCGTCTGCTGGGTCCTCCTCTCGGGCCTCGAAGCGTCCCTGCCAGAGCTGATACGAGAGGCCGGCGACGCGGGCAAGCTCCGCGTCTTCGACTGGAGCTTCGACCTCTCCCTCCCGTTCACCTTCTGGTCGGGGCTCGTCGGCGGTGCCTTCATCTCGGCCGCGAGCCACGGCGCCGACCAGATGATGGTGCAGCGCTACCTCGCGACGCGCTCGCGGCAGAAAGCGCAGCTGGCACTCTCGATCTCAGGCTTCGTCGTCCTCGCGCAGTTCGCCGTCTTCCTCTTCCTCGGGCTCCTGCTCTTCGCCTTCTACCGCGGCAAGAGCTTCGACTCGGGCGACGAGGTCTTCGCGCGCTTCATCGCCCAGGAGCTGCCCTACGGGCTCCGGGGCCTGATCGTGGCGGCGGCGCTCTCGGCGGCCATGTCGACGCTTTCGAGCTCGCTCAACTCGATCTCCTCGGCGCTCATCGCCGATTTCTACCGGCCGCTCGTCGGCCAGGTGGGCGCGCGGCGCGAGCTCGCCTGGGCGCGGGGTTTGACCGTCGTCGCCGGGCTCGTCCAGATCGGCGTCGCCCTGGGAAGCGGCTACTGGGGCGCCGCGCAATCGACGGTGCTGGCGGTGATCACGATCGCCGCCATGACGACGGGGCTGACGTTGGGCGTCCTGATCCTGGGCCACACCGTAGAGCGAGCCGGCGAACGCGCCGCCGTCGCCGCCATGGCGACGGGTGCCGTCGTCGTCGTGACCGTCTGGTGGACCACCGACGTCGCCGGGCTGTGGTACGCGCTCGTCGGCTCGGGGACGACGCTTCTGGCGGGTTTCCTGTTCAGCCGCTGGGCGAAGTAGTAGACGACCGGTGGCAAAGGCAAGCGACACAGCCGCCGACACCCGGGGATGAATCCCCGGGCTACACTTTAAAGGCGCCCTTCGGGCTTACCGGCTAAAGCCGGAAGATCCCGTGGCTTTAGCCGCAAAGCCCGCCAGGGCGTCTTTTTAAATGTAGCCCGGGGATTCATCCCCGGGTAAAGTCATGACGTGGTGACGCCCCCCCTTCTGCTGCTCCTCCTCCTCGCTCCGGACCCCCTCTGCATGGCCGGCACCGACGGCCTCTTCGCGGGGTACCTCCTCCAGCGCTTCAACGCGGCCCGGGCCGAGGCCGGCCAACCTCCGGTCGTCGCCGACGAGCGCCTCTGCAAGCTCGCCGTCGGACGCGCCCACGAGGCCGCCGCGACCGGCTCGCCAAAGCCCAGCCTCGAGATCCTCAGCCGGATGACCCGCCAGATCTACCGCAACGGCTACGCACCGCACCGGTGGCGCACGAGCACGCTCATCGCCGGCACCCACGACGCCGACGCTCTGCTCAGGAGCTGGCAGAAGCTCCAAGGCGAATGGTGGACGGAGGTGACGACGGGCGAATTCGAGCACTTCGGCGCCGGCCTGGGTCGCCACGGCGACGAGCTCGTCTGCTGCGTCGTCTTCGCCTTCTCGAAACGGTCCTGGGAATGGCAGGAGGCCGCGCCGCTCGCCGACCTCGCGGAGGTGCGCCGCGCGGTACTCGCGGCGACCAACGCAGCCCGCCAGAAGCGCCGGCGGCGCCTGGTAGGCCCCAGCCCCATCCTCGACGAGGCCGCCCAGCGTCACGCTGAAGACATGCTGGCGCGCGCCTACTACGCCCACCGAAGCCCGGAAGGCCGCGGCCCGGCCGTACGGGCCCACGCCGCCGGCCACACGAGGCCGGGGTCCGTCGCCGAGAACATCGCCAAAGGGCTCTTCGTGCCCGAGGAGGTCGTCCGTCGGTGGCTCGACAGCTCCGGCCATCGGCGCAACATCCTCGACCGCCGAACCCACGAGATGGGTGTCGGTGTCGCCTTCGGAGAAAACGTCCGGGGATTCGAGGTTCTCTGGGTACAGGTATTTGCCAGTAGGTAAACCTTCCCCGACGACAGCGAGCCGCCACGGCGCTGAAAAAATCTACGTCACGTGTTCCGTTTCCCGCCCGAATCTCGCGTAGTAGAGAGGAGGTAGGAAGCATGAGCGTGATCTTCTTCTATTGTCCGGAAGCGCCGACCCGGTGTGAGCCCAAGCCCTGCGACTCTCCCGCCTTCGGCATCGCCTGCGATCCGGAGAACCGCTGCGGCTTCTGCGAGGACGGGCGGATGTGGGACGTCGTCCCCGAGGCCCCGGACGCGGGCTCGGTCAACCGCGAGGTGCTGACGCTGCTCGGCCTCGAGGAGCGGGGCGACCTTCTGTTCGGCGAAATCCGTCCCACCGGCATTCCCGCGGTCTTGCGCCGCATCATGAAGATCCTCGGCCGGCCGCGACCCCACCGGCTTCGCGAGCGCGTCGAGGAGCTGCGGCCCCTTCTTCTCTACGCCTCGGAGCACGGCTACAAGGTAGCCTGGGCCGGGCTCGCCGATTCCACCGGACAGCGGCATACGGAATTGGACGACGGCGCCGCCTGTTGGGCCTGAGAGCGCGGGGCGCCCTCGTGTGGGAAAAGCGGGTTTTCGGGCCAGGTTGGGCTGGTCGGTCGAGGGGGCGAGCGCTTCGCCCGGGCGGCGAGCCTCAAGCGGCTCGCCGGAGGTCCTGGCGCTCTTCAGGGACGCGACGCAAGAGGCGGCTGGACCCGGCGCCGCACCCTGCGGGTGGGTGGTCGGTGGGGAGCTTGCTTCACCCGCCGATGGCACATAGACTTCCAGAGTGAGGAAAGGAGGCCGATCATGACCCACCCCGTGTTCATCGAGAAGGATCAGGGCGACGCCGTCAAGGCGACCGTGATCGGCTGGCCCGGACTGAGCGTTTCCGCGGCGACCCGCGGGGAGGCGTTGGCCAAGCTGCAAGAGCTCTTGCGGAAGCGCCTCGCCGAAGGGGAGATCGTCCAGCTTGACGTGGAGCTTTCCGAGGCCGAGCACCCCTGGTTGGAGTCGGCAGGGATCTTCGAGAACAACCCGCTGTTCGACGAGGTCCTCGAAGAAATGGACGCCTATCGGCGTGAGATCGATGCTGAGACGAGAGAGAAGTGAGTCTCTACGTCCTCGACACAGACCACGTCTCTCTGGCACAGAGGAATCACCCTGCCGTCCTCCAGCATCTTGCCGCGACCGCTCCTGCCGACCTGGCGGTCACCATCATCACCGTCGAAGAACAGCTGCGAGGCTGACTGAAGGTAGTCCGCCGTGCGCCTCGTAGCCCCCGGCTGACTGCGGGCTACAGAGCCCTGCGCGCGGCCGTGGACTACTACCGGAAGACTCAGTTGCTTGACTTCGATTCCGAGGCGAGCGACCTGTACGAGCGGCTGCTCGCCCAAAAGATCCGGATCGGGACCCTCGATCTGCGAATCGCCGCGACGGTGCTCTCTTTCGATGGGATCCTGGTGACTCGCAACCAGCGGGACTTCTCCCGCGTCCCAGGGCTTCGTTGCGACGACTGGACGACCCCAGCCTCGCCCCCTTCCTGACACCGGCGGCTTTTCCTCGACGCCTTTGAACGGCGCCTCATGACGTCCTTCACGCCCGAAGACGAGGACGAGCCGATGACCTACCGGGAGTTCCTGGCCCGGATCTGGAACATCGAAGGTGTTCTATTCCGAAGCCCAGGGTAAAGCGAAGCGTCACCCTGGGTAGGCGACCCATAACATTTTAAAACCCTGTAGGGGTTTTACACTGGGCCTCTCCGCTCCCGTACGGTTTCGGTCATGCATAGATAGACGGCTTGCGAGGCGGTGCCCGCCGCCCGCAGAACGCCGGATGCTCCTGATGCGGATGTGGCACGGGCTCAGCGTCTACGAGGTCGCGGTGGCCCTGGGCAGGCCTACCTCGACTACGAGCTGATGCCCGCCGAAGAGAGCGAGCTCCAGGAACGCCTCACCTTCCATCCCGAGGCGACCCGCCTGCTCCTCGACGTTCAGGCCCCGTCGCGCCTCGCCGGACGCTACGACGATCTCCCGCTGCCCGACGAGGACGCCCTGCGCGAGAAGCTGCGCGCCGAAGGGTACTTCGAGCCGCCCCGGAAGCCTTCCCGCTGGACGGCGTACACCGGCTGGCTGGCCGCGGCGCCTCGTCCTGAGCGCTGGCCTCGGACTGGAGCTGGCCCGTCGTCCGGCCGCCGTCGACGTCGAGGCGGTGGACGTGGTGGAGATGGTGCCCTGGGAGCCGCTTGCCCCAAAGGCTTCCCGAGGACCCTGGATCCGCTCCCGCTGGCGCTTGCGGTATCCTGTAGGCCATGAGCGACGAGACGCCGGTCGCCGCCAGGCGGTTCGATTTGCCCGACGTCCCAAAGCGCTACCGTGCCGCCGCTGACGCAGGAGCGGACTCTCATCGTTCGCCGCGCGCAACTCGTCGACACGATCTACACCACGGAGTGCAGCGATCCGGACGACCCGGAAACCTGCCGGTCCAAAGCCAACCCGCGGGCGGTGCGGGAAGCGGTGCTGGCGTTCGTCGAGATTGAGCGGGGGCGAGGGGTCAGGGCGGACCTCCGCGGGGCCAACCTCTCCGGGGCGGACCTCCGCGAGGCGAACCTCAGCGGAGCCAACCTCTCCGGGGCGGACCTTCTCGGGGCGGACCTCTACGGAGCGGCCCTCTACAGGGCCAACCTCAGCGAGGCGATCCTCCGCGCGGCGGACCTCCGCAAGGTGCATATTGACGCCAATCATTGGGGGGTGGTTAAGCTACGAGGCGAACTTCAGCGGGGCGGACCTTGTCGACGCGGACCTCCCCGGGGTGGACCTCCGCGAGGCGAACCTCAGCGAGGCGAACCTCTGCGCGGAGGGACGATCCTGATCAGAGCAGCTTCAGAAGCTCCTCTACCGTCAGACCCGCCTGGGAGAGGATAGCCCTCGCGGTGCCACGTTTGAGGTCCCTTGGGTGCATCGGAATCGACGTCATTCGGAGCCGTTCCGGATGCCAGAAGTACCGGTGGCTGCCGGTCTGATGATGTTCGACGAATCCGGCGCGCCGCAGTGCGGCAGCGAGCTCTCTCGGCTTCAGCGTTGGCAGCCGGCTCATGCCGCGGCCTGCATGCGCACCTGGATCAACGCCTCCACCGGACGGTCTGGCTCCACCTCCCGCGGGACGGGCTGGCCGGCCTTCTCCAAAGCTTCCACAAAGCCCCGGATACACTCCTCCGCCATGGCGACGGCCTCCTCGTAGGTTTCACCCTGGGTGACGCAACCTGGCAAAGCTGGAACCGTCACGACATATCCGCCTTCCTCGGCGGGCTCGAAGTGGACAGTGTAGGTGTAGGTCTTCATGGTTTCGTGCTCCGTCAACCCTTGTACCCTGTCAGGGTAGCACATGGCCGGCGCAGGTGTGGAGAGTGGAGATCCCGGGACGCTCGGGAAGCTCCGCCTCGACCGTCCCGAAGATCCCAGGGCGCCCGGAAAGCCCTACCTTCCTATCCGTCGAGCGTACTCGGCGCTCGCGACCGAAACAACCCTCACCGCCAATCTCCCTCGACGACAAAGCCCGCCCAGTAATACTGCGCCCCCCAACGCTCCTCCGCCCGCAGCTCCCCGCTGCGCCGCCCGCGGCGACGCGCCCGTCCCGTCCTCTCCGGTAGAGCCTCAGCATGGCGGGGTCCGGGTGGCCGCTAGGCTTCCGGCCGGCTGTCTCGCCCTTGCGCATGGTCTGTCAGTCCTGCCTTCCGGGCTCGGCGTCCGTTTCCGGCGATCCCGCGGCGTCCTCCGGCTCGCACGGCCAGATGGCCGGCATCTCGAATCCCTCTGGGAGCTCCGTCGTCTCGTCGCCGCAGGCCGCGGCGAGCTGCTCCGGGGTGAGTTCCGTATCGCTGAGGTTCGCCTCGCGGAGGTCCGCCCCCCCGAAGCTCGCCTCGCCGAGATACGCCCCGCGGAGGTTCGCCCCGCGGAGGTCCGTCCCGACCCGGAGGGACGCCATCGTCCCGGAGGGACGCCATCGTCCAGGCCCGAGTTTCAACCCGGGAGGAACCGGACTTGGCCCTATCCGGAAAAATTCCACCTCCCCGCGAACCCAATCCGCAAAACGGGATCTACCTCCCCAGCAGGACGACGCCGTACGTCACCGGCGACTGGACCACCGTCAGGGGAGAACGAGCTCATGGAAAGCCTCCATCCCTCCAGCGACCCGACCAAGACGTACCCACCGTTCCTGCTCGACGACGAAGACGAGGACGGTCCCTTCGAGGGCGGCGAGGCCGAAGAGGTCGACCCGGACAAGGACGATCCGTCTGGCGATCACACGCCCCCGGGTGACGAGGAGGAGGACGAAGACGAGGACGGTCCCTTCGAGGGCGGCGAGGCCGAGGAGGTCGACACTCGTCTGCTTGGCCATATGGCTCTTCCCTGTGTTCGTTCCGGTCTATTTCCCCTCTTACGCCCTCTAACCGCCGCCCACGGCCACCCCGGCCGCTCGAGCACAGCGCCCGCCACGTCGTGGCGCTCGACGGTGCGCCACGCTTGCGCCACGACTCCGGCGAGGACCCCGGCTCGACGCCGTCGAGCACGACCGCACGCACGGCGCCACCGCCACCGCCACGGCCAGCGTCGAGCCGAGCACGGCGCCAGGACCGCCACGGCGAGCCGACCAGGGCACGACCAGGACCGGCGCTCGAGCACAGCGCCCGCCACGGCGTGGCGCTCGACGGTGCGCCACCCCGGCCGCCACGGCCAGCGTCGAGCCGAGCACGGCGCCAGGCTGACGCCGTCGAGCACGGCGCCAGGACCGCCACGGTGAACCGACCGACCAGGACCGGCGCCCGCCACGCCGCGCGGCCACGTCGTGGGCGCTCGACGGTGCGCCACGCTTGCGCCGCTCGACGACTCCGGCGAGCTCGTCGAGCGCCACGACGTGGCAGGCGCTGTGTTCGAGCGGCCAGGGTGGTCGTGCCCTGGTCGGCTAGCCGTGGCGCTCCTGGCGCCCTGCTGTGGCGGCCGTGCTCGACGGCGTGACGCACCTCGACGAGGGCGACGAGCGCCCACAGCGACGGTGGCGGCGACGCCGCCGGCCGCAGGCTCGACAGGAGGGATCCTGCCCGTCGAGATCGCCCGCCTGCGCGCGACCCCGGCCGCCACGTCGAGCACGGCGCCAGGACCGATGCCCCGGCGAAGCTCTTGCGTCGCTGCCTATTCGCTGCCTATTCGCATGGCAAGATGTGAGGAAGACGGAGATTCTGCCATGAAGGTGACCCGTAAGCACAGAAGCACAACTGAGCGACGTAGTCTACCTCGCCATAGAGGTTGGAGCGGTCATACTGCGTGGCTTGCGCGGCAGTTGGACCACGAGCTACCGCGGCTCGGAGCGGAACTCTGGCGTCAGAAGGGTGGGTATGGGAGACCATCGAGCGGAAACGGAAGAGCTGAGAAAAGAATGAGCCCGGTATCGTGTGTGGCCAATCGTTAGTGGAGACCCGATGTCAACATACCGCGAGACAGGAGAATCATTCTGTAATGCAAAGTCTTATAATCACAGGAGCACTGGGGGCAGGGAAGAGTACGGCACAAGAGACTCTTGTTCGCTCTCATGGTTTTTGGACCCCAGAAACGATTACCACACGACCAGTAACAGGCGATGAAGCCGGCACCGTTCGTGTAGACTACGGCCACTTCATACACCGAAGTCTTGAAGGGCGCTACTGCCTGCCAGCTCAATTCGCGGGACAGTGGTATGCCTGGAGACGTGAAGATTTGGCACGCCTTATCGCGTGCAATGGCGCTCCAGCTGTTCTCAATGTGCGACCCTACACGGCCCTCGCTCTCGCCGCCCTTATCCCAAACTTAGTTCCTATTTGGCTTTGGGTTGAAAAAGACGAGCTTGAGCGGAGACTTGCAGACCGCGGTCACGACAGGGATACTAATAGAAAAGTACGTATTCTGCGCCAAGCGCACGACGAAGAAGATACTCCCTATGAAGATCTATTCCAACACCGCGTTTGTAGCAATCAGGGCATGATCGCGAATCTGCTCGCAATAGCACGAGGAAGGAAAGTTCCGTAGAATGCCTATGAAACCAGATGAAACTTGGCGACGAGCCGTTGCAGAAGAGGACATCGATCTCTGGTCCGAATACTTGGATCAAGTTGCGGTAGCTGATCGCTTCTCCTTCCTTCATTCAAAAGGTGCCACTGCGATCGGAGGCAAGCGTGTTGGACTTCACGAATGGCTAAATAATATTGGGCGCGCTTCTCATCAGGAACTCATGGCGATACTTTACGACGACAAAAGAGCAATTATTGACAGGCTCGCAGCCGCAACATATGTGCGATGGACAGATCGCTTGATAACATTACTCCGCGACTGCTCTATTCCTACGCTGCCAACTCAAGGTGTCGTTCAATATTTTTCAGACGGACTCGCCGCGTGTATACTTGTGAGGTATCGCCGACCAGGCTCGACGGTCGAGCTTAGAGATTTGTTAGCCTTTCCAGATCCGTCTTCCTTCTTCGACGTAGTGTCAGCTCTTTCATTCGCTCGCAGTGATGGTCAGCTGGAGCTATTGAGACAGTCTCTGTTCAGTCGACATAAGATTGTAGTTCACCGAAATGTACTTATCCACATTGACAGGGACGACGAGATCGAAGTTTTCGGCCCGACCATCGATACTCTCATTTTAAACGAGGCACTGTTTGAGGATCGATACATATGCCAGAGGGTTCCATCCAAGAGAGCTTTTTTTCAAGACCCGGTACCATCTGATGTTGCTGCGAGCACGGATGGAACAAGATTTCTCGAGGTAGGTTGCGGAAATGGATTGCTCACGGCAACCAACGCGCGGAATGAGGCTCAATTATCTCGCCTGTCAGCGATAGACCTCTCGGCCCAAGCTGTGGCCGCGACGTATAGGAACTCCAAGGCTCAAAGAAGGTTCCCAAAAGGAAGGACGATAACGGATCGGGCTCGTTTCGTCATTGGGCATTATAGCCTGGATGCAGTTCCACATTGCAATGATCTAGTTGTATGTAACCCTCCGTACATACCTACACCCGATGATAAGAGACTCCTCCTATCACTTCACCCGCTCGCCCGCGCCACTCTGGGGACGGATCTGCTGCAGCAAGTGGTTCAAGACTCTACTCATCTACTCGCGCCCGGTGGGCGTCTGTATTTGATTATCTCAGATATGGCTGAAAAAGAACTCCAGAGCGCCCTACCGCAGGAGTTTACGTGTTCCAAAATTATCAGTCGCGATGTGCCGTTTGATGTCGGCCCAGTGCACGAAGAGAAGAAGCTAATTCGATGGCTCGCTAATGAGCGCGGCTTAGCCTGGCACAAGAGACAGAAAAGGAAGTACATGCATACGGTTTCTGTGTTCGCCATTGGGAGCAGGAGCGAAAAAGAGGAGGAAGCTGATGAGTAGAAAGACACTTGTCCTGCGTTTTCGAGATATCAATGTCAATAAAGGCGAGACGATTCAAGAGCACTTGCGGGTAATCGGAGACCATGGCTATTGTTGGTGGGGCTGGCTATTTCGACAATACGAAGATAATCCCTATAAAGAATTAAAATCCCTACATGAGGACAGCTCTTCGCTCGGCAGTTACGAGATCCTCCTATATGATACGGGTCTCGGGAAACTTTTTAGCGCTGATTGCGAACAGATCTTCACTGCTCCGCAACCCATCCGTTCGCCGGAGATTGATATGACGCCAAACTACTATCGCGACCGGAAGGCGCCAGCATGGTTTCGATTACTTTCAATTGCCGAGGTCGACGATGATGTCGTGGAGGGTCGGACATGTATCGCAATGCCTTCGGCAAATGATGAATGTTTCACAGATTTTCTAGGCTCGCGAATTGCCCGAAAGGAAGATCTTAGACGCCAGGAGGTTACGTTATGGGTACTCGAATGATCCAAACTCGGGCCCTTCTCTTTGATATGGACAATACGTTGTACGATTGGCTAAGTTATTTTGGGCCATCCTTCCGAGGGATGTGCGCAGAGCTTAGCAAGCTCACGGGCAGTAGCTATAATCGTCTGTATGACGAGTTCAAGGTTGTCTTTACTCGACATCGAACCGTCGAATATAGCTGGGCGATTCAGGAGTTGCCTTCAGTTCAAGGCTCTCATCCCGCGCTGGCCGGCAGCGAGTTGGTTCGACTTCACTTCGATGCGGTGCAAGTATTTCAGCAGAGGAGGCGTACATTTCTGCGGCTTTACCCAGAGGTTCGAGAAGGTCTCGAAATTCTTCGAAACCTGGGCGTTCAGCTGTATGCAGTCACTGATGCTCGGCGCTTTCATGCCGTCCAGAGATTGCGTCAGTTGAAATTGATTGATTTGCTTGATGGTATCTGCTGCATCGCGGATCACGCTGATCCAGGGAGCGAGGAGCTCTCCTCAATTCGACGCTTTGATGGCGATGTCTACTCTGCTAAGGTGAGGTATGAATTTATTCTTCCGGTAGGGCTTCGAAAGCCTTCTCCGGAGGTTTTGAATTCGTTGCTATCTGAGATTGGTGTCGCCACTGAGGATGCAATATATGTCGGCGACTCTCTCGTAAAGGATATTCAAATGGCGCAGCAGGCGGGTGTCTATGACTGTTGGGCGCAATACGGTACGTCCTTTTCTCCGATAGATATGCATACTTTAATACGGGTTACTGATTGGCCGGCTGCCTTGGTGTCGGAGATTCTGAGCGCTACGCCAGAGTCGTTGGGTATTCGCCCAAGCGTTACGGCAACTTCATTTAGGGATGTTGTAGAGGTGGTCACAATGCCAGCCTCGCGGAGGCCGACTAGAGAAAGACCATTTATTCAGGGCCAGCAACTGCCGTTGTTCGAGATAGGCGCAAACGCTTCGGATCATTGATTGCAGTTCCTTCGAGCAGAGGCGGTATAGGAACCCCCAAGACCCGCCTTCACCCCTGCCACGGCTCTGGACAGAAGGCCTCACGCGCGCGCGATCCGACAAGCCGGCAGAATCTGACTTCTAGGTGCCCCCTGACTTCTAGGTGCCCCCTGACTTCTAGGTGCCCTCCATTTCTCGAGGAAATGGGGATACTTAGATGAAAAGAGGCTCGGAATTGCGGGTCTGCTATCGCTTCAAGCCGCCACCTTCCTCTCTCTCCAGTCAATATAGATACACCCTCTCCTACTCCGCGCCCCTGAGAGCCGGAAATCATGGATTGGGTGTCAAAGAACGCTCTGGCCGCTACCCTCGAACCTCCCACAGGTCCGACGGCTCGACCTTACGCTGGCTGGCCCCGACACGCGAACGGAACGAAGGGCAAGCCCGGCGGATGCGTCCCCTCCGGGAAGGCGACGTTCCGCTCTCCGGTACGCAACCTATCCGCCGCCTCGCGGTACGCCGCCAGCACCCACGAGTACGCCTCCCACATTTGCTTGTAGACAGACTTACGGAACGTATGGAACCGCGGCTTCCGCGACTTCTCCACAGTCTTGGGATAGCTGAGCGGGTTCGTCTTTAGAATCTTCTTCACCCCGGCGACCTTCTTGCCGGTCTGACGACGCTCCCGCGCCCCTTCCTCGACGACCTCCTCGACCAAATCCGCCACCCGGCGACGGATCTCCTCGTCCGACAAGTGCTTCCAGCACGGCAGGGGCGAGAGCACCAACCGCTCGTCGGTGGCGAACTCCTCGGCGTCGGCCTCTCCCGTCCGCTGGCGCTCCGCGTACTCCCGGGTCCGGTTGTACCAACGACCGGTGAGCAAGGGGCTGTCTGGCGGAGCCGTTACCCCGTGGACGCCGGGCCACTGCTCAGGTCGCTCCACGAGATCCTCTTTTACTGAGTTCGAGATCAGGTACTTGAGCCGATCGACCTGCGCCTCCTCCTCATTGCTGACCGGGACCACGTGGTACGACTGGAGCTTCGGACCCTCGATCCCGTGGAGCTTGCCGAGCTCCTTGGAGAGATTCGTGTTCACGAAGTTCATGAACCGGGCGAGATGGCCCGCATCCCTCGGTTGAAGCAATGCATGATAGTGCGACGACATCACCTTGATGTCGCACACCGTCATCTCGTGCTCTCGCTGCGCCTTGCCGAAAACGCCGACGATAGTCTTGTTGACCTCCGGCGACGGACGCATCAGGCGGCGGTTGCCGAGCGTCACCGTGGTGACCTCGACCAGGCTTTCCAGCTCGAAGTAGTGAATGTCTTCAGACATGCGCCTCCTCCATCTTGGGGAGTCTTCGGCGGCCCCGCCCCGTGCGGGGGATGCAACCCGGCCCTTGACGAGCCACGGTCACGCCGCGTACAACTCGCGTACACCCCTATAAAGCCGGAAAACGACGCCGGCATCTCACATCGACTTGCTGTGAAATTCGTCACAGTCCGGCTCTCGACGGTTGCGTCGGCCGCTTGTCGAGGTGTCTGACTTTTAGGCGCGCCCATTCCTTCAAGAAATGGGTGGCGTCTCGATGAGGGCGGCGATCGGCTCGTCGAAACGACGAGCGGCCTCCCACTGAAGACGATCGGCTCGTCGAAACGACGAGCAGCCTCCCACTGAAGACGATGGGCTCGTCGAAACGACGAGCGGTCTCCCGCGGCGTCCGATCGGCTCGTCAAAATGACGGACACCTCGCGCCGGCTGCCGAAGCCCTCGTCGAATTGACGGACACCTCGCGCCGGCTGCCGAAGCCCTCGTCAAAATGACGGACACCTCGTGCCGTTTGCCGAAGCCCTCGTCAAAATGACGACCGTCTTACGCCGGTTGCCGACGCCCTCGTCCCGCGGTGTGTTACCCTGATGCTCCGGCAACCTTGGAACCGACTGGGAGAGCCTGACGATGAGCGACCTGGATCGATACCGATACCGCGGGGCACGGGCCCTGGTACTCTTACACGAGCGCTACTTGCGCGAGTTTGTGGAGACGTGGCGGGAGGCCCGGGCCGCCGGCTTGGAGCTGCCGCCGTCCGAGGATCCTGCCTATGTCTCGATGGAGATGCTCCTGGCGCACGTCCTGGCGGCCGGGCGCTCCTACATGGTCTGGATCTGCGAGAAGTTGGAGCTTCCGGATCCTGAGATCGAAAAACCGCCGCCGGTCGACGAAATCGAAGCCGAGGCCTGGGTCTACCTGGAGCACCTCCTGGAACGGTGGCGCCTGCCGCTTGTCGAGGTGTCCGAGGAGGCTTGCGACCAGACGTTCCCTTCGCGCTGGGACGTCCTTTATTCGATCGACGCCATGCTTGAGCATGCCGTCATTCATCCCGTTCGGCATACCTTTCAGCTGCGGGAGCTGATGGGATGAGCACGGTGACGGAAGTCAGGATCGTCTCCTCCCTGCCCGTCTGGCTGATTCTGTTCCTCACAGCGGTAGGGACCGTTCCGGCGGCGGCGCAGACCCCGTTGCGGCTGTCGGAGAGCGTAGAGGACGTCATCGACGATCTGGAGAGCTTCGTCCCCGAGTACATGCGCGAGGAGGACGTCCCCGGAGTCGCCGTGGCCCTGGTCCGCGACGGCAAGGTGGTCCGGACGAAAGGCTTCGGGGTCGCGAACGCTCTCACCCGTCGCCGCGTTGGGCCGGAGACGGTTTTCGAGGTGGCTTCGAGCAGTAAGGTGGTGACGGCCTACGTCGCGCTACGGCTCGTCGATCAGGGAGTGCTCTCACTCGACGAGCCCCTGAATTCCTATCTGCCGGAACCTTGGCTTCCTCCGTCCGACTCCAGGGACGCGATCACTCTGCGCCAGGTGCTCTCTCACAGCTCAGGGCTCGGCCACGCGACCTCCAGCCGGCAGACCCTCTTCGCTCCCGGCCGCGGCTACTCCTACTCGGCGATCGGCTTCCAGTACGCGCAGGCCGTGATCGAGCACGTCACCGGGCAAGGGCTCGACGAAGTCGCCGAGGCGATGGTGTTCGCCCCGCTTGCCATGTCGTCCAGTAGCTTTGTGAACCCCGAGAAGCTCAGAGGACGCAGCGCCAACGGTCATCTGCGGGCGATCGTTCCGACGGTGCTCTTCGTCTCCTGCTTCGTCGTGTCCCTGATCCTGGTCGTCCCACTCTCCCTTGTGGCCTTGCGGTTTCTGAGCGGCCGGTGGCGACCGTCGCCACGGAGAGCGGCGGGCATTCTGGGCTTGGCGTTCGTCTTGGCGCTGGTGCCGGCCTTCGTGCTGCCGCAGAGGATCGGCTTGCCGGAATTCTCCTGGTGGATCGCCGGGTGCGGATTTGCCTTGACCGCGGCTTTGGCGTCGGCCTCGCTCGCCGGCCGGCTCGCCGTCGTCCGCTGGCTTCCGGGACGGACGGGGTGGCGAGCTGCCCTGACGGTGGTCTGGAGCTTGCTCGTGCTCGCCGGGCTCTTCTTCCTGGCGGTCCAGGTGAGGAGCTTGCCGGTGCCAAGGTGGCCGGACGTGAGAGCGGAGGCCGCAGGCTCGATGCGGGCCACGGCGGGTGACCTGGCGACCTTCCTCGCCGAATTGTCGAGGCCGCAGCGCCTTACCGCGGAGACGGCCGCACAACTTCGCACACCTCAGGTCCGCTTGAGCGACGACCTCTCCTGGGGGCTGGGCCCGGGCATCCACCACAGCCCGCAGGGCGACGCGCTGTGGCAATGGGGACAGCACCTCGACTTTCAAAGCCTGATGATGATCTATCCCGAGCACGGCTTCGGCGTCGTCGTCTGTACGAACAGCGACTTTCTAAACCCCGACGTTGCCCTGGAGATCGCCTACCGGGCTCTGGGAGGCGATCCCGAAAGCGTGCGTCGGGCGATTCATTTGGAGCACAATTATCGGGAGGGTGAATAGCGAAGGCGCCCGAAGGGGATGCCGAGCTTCTTCATCCGATTGCGTAACTTCGAAGCGTTGATCCCCAGAACCTGCGCGGCCCCATCGGGGCCGTGGACCTTGCCGCCGGTCCGTTCCAGGACCCGACGGATGTGGCGTGCGACGACCTTGTCGAGCTTCAGGGGCTCGTCGTCGTCCGGCGTTCTCCCGGCCGGTGCGGCGACGCCGTCGGCCGTGGTAGGGATCCAGCGGTCGAAGGAGAGCTCGCCGTCGCGGCAGAGGATCAGCGCCCGCTCGACGACGTTCTCGAGCTCGCGGACGTTTCCCGGCCAGTCGTAGCCCATGAGCGGCTCGAGGGCCCCCGGGACCAGCCTCGGCACCGCCTCCAGCTTCAGCCGCCGTGCCTTGGCGTCGATGAAGTGCTGCACGAGCGCCGGGATGTCGGCCCGACGCTCGCGAAGCGGCGGCACCGTGATCGGGAAGACGTTCAACCGAAACCACAGGTCCTTGCGGAAGTGGCCCTCGGCCACCGTCGCCTCCAAGTCGCGGTTGGTCGCCGCGACGACCCGCGCGTCGACCGTGATCGTACTGCTCCCTCCGACCCTCTCGATCTCCCGCGTCTGCAGGACCCGCAGAAGCCTCACCTAGGCCTCGGGCGGTAGCTCCCTCACCTCGTCGAGAAAGATCGTACCCCCCTCGGCGCGCTCGAAGCGTCCGCGCTCTTGGGCCAGCGCTCCGGTGAAGGCTCCCTTCTCGTGACCGAAGAGCTCGCTGTCCAAGAGCGTGTCGGGGATCGCGCCGCAGTTGACCTTGATCATCGGTCCTTGGCGCCGCGGCGAGCCGTCGTGGATGGCCTTGGCGATCAGGTCCTTGCCGACCCCCGTCTCGCCCAGCAGCAGGACCGGCGAGTCGCGTACCGCCACCTGGCGCACAAGGTCCATCACCGGAGCCAGGCCGAAGTCCTCACCGACGATCTCCGCGCCCCGCAGGCGGTAGATCTCTTCCCGGAGGTAGCGGTTGTCGTCGGCCAGAAGGTCTTTGAGCCGTTCGACCTCCCGGTGCTCGAGAGCGTTGGCGAGCGCGATGGCAAAAGGACCGTTCAAAAGCGCGACGAGGCGCGCGTGCTCCTCGGTGTAGCGGTCGCGGCCCCGGGCTGCCAGGACGAGCTTGCCGATCCGTTGTCCTTCGAGCTCCAGGAAGAGGAGGAGAAGCGAGCAACCCGTCATGCCGAAGACCTCGGTCATCCGCCGGCCGACGGGATCCTCCTCCGGCCGGTTCATGATCCAGACCCGGCGCTCGGCCCACTTCGCCACCTCCGCCGGCGGCATCGGCGGGACCTGCGTCGTCCGCTCGAAGCGCTCTCCGGCCGCGCGCCTCGCGCGTTTCGGCGAACGGGTCAAGGTGCTCGCGAGCGACGGCGCCCCTACACTCCCCTTCGAGGACGCCCTCTTCGACCGCTTCGTCTCGACCTACGTCCTTGACCTGCTCCCGAAATCCGAGATCTCCCACCTCCTCAAGGAGGCCCACCGCGTCCTGGCGGACGATGGCCGGCTCTGCGTGGCGGGTCTGAGCCACGGCCCGACTCCCGTGTCGAAAGCGATTCTCGCCATCTGGAAAGCGGTCCATAAGCTGCGTCCCGTCTGGGTCGGCGGCTGCCGGCCCATTGCCGTGGTCGATTTCCTGCCGCAGAGGTCGTGGGAGGTCCTCTACCGCGGTATCACCGTGGCCTGGGGGCTCGCTTCGGAAGTCGTCGTCGCCCGCAAGCTGTAGTAGGCCGGTTCGCCACCTTCTGCGCTGACGTCATCTAGCCGCCACAGCTCGAGTCCTTGGAAGAGGACGCGGGGCCACCCTACAAGAGCCAGACGGCGCCCGATGTCTGGCACCGATTTTGCTTCAAGAAACCCGTAGCGGCCACGGACTCTGCCGCGCTGCCGCTTGTTGTCAACGGAGCTCAATCGATGAGCCACGACCAAGAGCTTGAAGAAAACGTCGCCGACCAGGCGATCGTTGAAGCCTTACCCCAATACTACGGCCTCGCCGGCCACGCGGAAGACTCGGTGATCCTCCGGCGAGCCATCATCGCGGCGGTGGTCTTTCACGTCGCGCTCCTCGTCGTGCGTTGGCCCTTTGGCGGCGACGCGCTCAAGCTGCGCGAGCCGCCGGCGCGTAAGGTCTACGTCGTCGAGCAACTGCGTTTCCAGCCGCCGGCTCCCCAGCGCCGTGAGGCGATTCCTGAGCGGAAAGCCAGGAAGGTCCCCATGCCCGACCCCACCCCGGAGGACCCGGAGCCGGTCGTGACGGCGGAGCTCGAGGTCCCGGAGGTCGACATCCCGATCGACTCCGAGATCTTCTTCGGCATCCCCGAGGCGCCGCCGGCCCCCCCTTTCGGTGGCCAAGGTGTCTTCCGGTTGGGCGGCGAGATCGCGCCTCCGGTCAAGGTCCACTACCCCCAGCCGCGCTTCACGGAAGAGGCGCGTAAGGCCCGGATCCAGGGGGTCGTGCTGCTCGAAACGGTGATCGACGCGTTGGGCAACATCACCCAGGTCAGGGTCTTGAAGGGTCTGCCGATGGGGCTCACGGAGAACGCGGTCGAGACCGTGACGCAGTGGAGGTACGAGCCGGCGACCCGCGCCGGTGTCCCGGTGGCGGTCTACCTCAACGTGGTGGTGAGCTTCTCGCTTCAGTAGGGCCGAGCTAGAGCACCCAGGCGTAGCCGAGCTTGAGGAACAACGTCGGTCTCTCTGTTCCAAATCTTAGACGGTCCGAGCTGGGGTTTTGGTCAATCCTGCCGCTGTGCTATCTTTCGCTAAACCACGACGGAGGAGGTCATGAGCAGATATCTCCCTGTGATCGCTCTCGCAGCTTGGCTCGGCCTTGCGTCCTGCGGCCCGCAACCGGCCCCGGAAGCCGCCGGCGAAACCGATGCTCCGGCCGTAGCACACGCCGCGGCCCCGGAGTCGCCGCCACTCGACGCGGAGGACCCCACGCTCCTCGAGCGTCCCTTTACGGCCGAGCAGATCCGCGACGAGTGGGGCGTGGGCCTGCAGCTCACCATCCTGCAGACGTCCCCCGAGGGCGAAGAGCGCCAGCGCTGGACGGTCGTCTCCGCCGACGGCGAAGGGTGCGAGATCGAGTACGCGACGCTCGACGACGACGGCAACGTCACCGGCGAGCCCACCGTCCAGAGAACGGGCTGGGTGGAGCTCCGAGATCACGCGAGCTTCAAGGCCGAGCATTCGACGCGGGAGGACGTCACCCGGGAGAGCGACCTGGGCAGGCTCGAAGGCTGGCTCTACAAGGTGCGCGACGAAGAAGCGGGCACCCTCACGGAGTACTTCTTTGCGAAATCGCTTCCCGGCGCTCCGGTTCACCTGCGTTCCTTGAAAGACGGCGAGACGATCTACGAGATGGCCCAGTTGGCGCACGAGCGCATGGCTTTGGTCAACTGATCAACGGCCCGTTTCCTCAACGCCGTCTTCCGCGATGCAGTAGAGGTGGCGCTGCCCACGGAGGTAAAGCTCCTTGCCGACGACGACCGGCGAGGCCGAGAAGACGTCGTCGAGCTCGTTGCGGGCCAGGATCTCGAATTCGCCGCCGTGCCGGAGGACCGCGGTCGTGCCGCTGCGTCCGACGACGTAGACGCGCCCCGCGGCTCCGACCGGCGAAGCGAAGACGTAGCCCAGCCCCGGGAGACGCTCGGGGCCGAAGAGGACCTTGCCGGATTTCGCGTCGAGGGAGGTGATAAATCCCTGGCTGTGCTTGAGGAAGTAGAGCCGTCCCTCGTAGAGCAGCGGCGACGGGACGTAGGATGCGTCGCGATGGCGCTGCCAGACGACCGCCTCGGAGCTCCCCGTGATGTCGCCCTTGGCGGCCGACAACCGGATCGCCATCATCGCCTGCCCGTCGTAGCTGTTGCCGACGATCACCAGGCCGTCCGACGCCACCGGCGAGGCGACGACGTTACGCGACAGCCCGCCGCACTCCCAGAGGACCTCGCCCGTCGCGAGGTCGTAGCCGCGCACGCGGTTCGTGGCGCTGACGATCGCCTGCGCCCGGCCGTCGTGCTCGACGACGAGCGGCGTCGACCACGAGGTGATCTCGTCGCGCGCCACCCGCCAGCGTTCCTTGCCGGTGCGCTTGTCGAGGGCGAGGACGAAAGAGTCGCCCTGGTGGTCCCAGTTGACGATCAACGTCGAGCCGTGAAGCGCTGGCGAGCTGCCTTCGCCGTGACCGTGAAGCGAGCGCATGTCGCCGAAGTCCCGCTCCCACAGGAGCTCACCGTCCATGTCGAGGGCGTAGAGGCCCCGAGAGCCAAAAAAGGCGAAGAGGCGCTCGCCGTCGGTCACGGCGGAATTTGAGGCCCAGCTGCCGGTGACGTGCGTCCCCTCGTGCGGACGCTCCGTGCGCACCGTCCGTTGCCAGAGCGGGGTCCCTTTGTGACGGTCGACGGCGACGACCACGAACTTCTGCTGATAAGCGGACGGATAGTTGTCATGCGCCCCGGCATCGTGCTCGCCGATCGGCGCGGCGGGTTCGCCGAAGGGGATGGCGGTGGTCAGGAACAGGCGGTCGCCCCAGACGATCGGCGTCGAGTGTCCGACGCCGGGGATGGCGAGCTTGAAGCGTACGTTTCGCTCCTCGCTCCAATCGACCGGCGGATCGCCGTCGGGCGAGACGCCGTTGCCGGCCGGCCCGCGCCATTGCGGCCAATGGGCAGGTGCGTCGGCGCCAGCGAGCGCGGCGAGCGGTAGGAGGAGGTGCCCGAGGAGGAGCAGCAGGGCTTGGCGCGTCGGTGGGCGTTGCATCGTGGTTTCAGGGTAGCACGGTAGCCGCCTGGCCTGGAGTGCCGACGGCCGTCTCTACTCCGGCGGCGTCGACGGCACCATTCGCTGGCGCGATCTCGGCGCGACCCGGCGGGCTACCGCGAGCGAGCGCGACGAGCTGGCGCGCCGCGTCCGTCCGTCGACCGCGAAGCCGGGCCGGACCGAGGAGCCGCCTCCCGAGGTCCATGACGTCAAGGTGTTCGAGGACACCGCGACCGAGAAGACCTCGGCCCAGGAAGCGACCGAGGAAGCGGAAGCGATCGAGGAAGCAGAAGCGACCGAGCTATCGGCTCCACCTCTGACCCACCGTTTCCTCTGCTGAGGGACCGGGGCCGGGGCCGCCGCCGCGTCTCGCCCAGGCCGCGGGACCGGAGCACCGCCACGGCCCGTGTCCCTGCCACCGGCTCAGCTATCTCCACGAGCTTCTGCCCGCCGACGTGCCACAGGCCACGGGCCAGGACGCGCTGGAGGCCGTCCAGGAGGTGGTGGCCTACCTGCTGATGGACCCGACGACCGACTGGAACGAGGTCGAGATCACCCGCCTGCGCCGTCATCTGCTCGACATGGACGAGCTCATGATGCGAGCCGAGGTGCAGGAGGACGAGGTGGCCGGCGGGCTGCGGATCACGGTCGGCGGCGGTGAGGAGACCCGCGGCGCGGCACGGCGCGTGGTGCCGGAGCATGCCCGGCGCCTGGACGGCTTCCGCGGCTGGCGCGTCGAGCTCGACGAGGCGGGCGAGGACCTCGCCCTCTCCGTCACGAGCGACGAGGCGGACGAGGTCGAGATCATTCGTGCGCTGGGTTTCTTCGGCTTCCTGGCGAGCGGCGTCCGCGCGCCGCAGCGTCACCTCGCGGTGGCCCGCGGCCTTCCCCTGGAAGATCCACCGTGGGGCTCCGACGGTCCCTGACCTCTACCACACCGCGCCGTACCCCGCCCCGAGGCCCGGGGAGCCGCCCACCCAAAAAGACGGCACGACCCGCTTGCAGCCTACGCCGCGGGATGCTATCCTCGCCGCCTTCGAGAGACGCCACGGGGATCGCACGATCCCGTAGCTGAATAACCACCCAACGAACCGAGGGAGAACCTCCACAATGCGCAAGGCAAGAGTCCTTCTGGTATTCCTGTGCGGCCTCGCCCTGACCGGAGCCGCCTTCGCCGGCTCGGTGACCGGCAAGGTCGTCTTCGAGGGCAACGCCCCGACCATGAAGAAGCTCGACATGGGCGCCGACCCGACCTGTGCCCAGAAGTACGCCGGCGGCGATCCGCCACGCTCCGAGATGCTGGTCCTGGGCGAGGGCAACGCCATGGCCAACATCTTCGTCAAGATCACAAACGCCCCGGCGGGCCCCCACACGGCGCCAAGCGAGGCCGTCGCCATCGACCAGAACGGCTGCCTCTACCGGCCCCACGTGGTGGGCGTCATGGTGGGCCAGGTGCTCAAGTTCAAGAACTCCGACGGCATCCTCCACAACGTCCACGGCCTGCCCAAGGAGAACCGTGAGTTCAACATCGGCATGCCGGGCTCGCTCAGGGAAAAAGACCAGGTGCTCAACAAGCCCGAGCCCCTCTTCAAGGTCAAGTGCGACGTCCACCCGTGGATGAGCTCCTACGTGGCCGTAATGGAGCACCCCTTCTTCGACGTCACCGGCACCGACGGTGCCTACGAGATCGCCAACCTCCCGGCGGGCGACTACGAGGTCGAGATCTGGCACGAGCGCCTTGGCACGAAGACCGCCAAGGTCACGGTGGGTGACGGTGCCGCCACGGTGGACTTCACCATGACGGTCCCGAAGCGTTAGGGACCACAGCAGAGATAACGGCGCTCCGGCCGGGCCGGAGCGCCGTCCCTCTTGAAGTGTCCGAGAGGGAGCCGGCCGCGGCGGCCGGAAGGTGGACAGGAACAGGACAAGCGAGTTTTGGGGAGCTACGAAAGCATGAGTGAGCACGAGCACGCCGAGGCCGAGCACCACGAGGAGCTTGGCTTCTGGCGCAAGTACGTCTTTTCGACGGACCACAAGGTCATCGGCATCCAGTACGCCGTGAGCGGGATGTTCTTCCTGCTCTTCGGCTTCGGTCTGATGATGCTGATGCGCTGGCAGCTGGCCTATCCCGGGCGCGCGCTGCCGATCCTGGGCGGCCTCTTCGGCGATTCACGGATGCCTGACGGCATCATGATCCCGGACTTCTACAACCAGCTGGGCGCGATGCACGGCACGATCATGGTCTTCATGGGTGTCGTGCCGCTCGCGGTGGGCGGTTTCGGGAACTTCGTCCTGCCGCTCCAGATCGGCGCTCCCGACATGGCGTTCCCGCGGATCAACATGGCGAGCTACTGGGCGTTTATTCTCGGCGGCGTGACGATGCTCGTCTCCTTTTTTGTGCCGGGCGGCGCCGCCCAGTCGGGCTGGACCTCCTACCCGCCGCTGGCGAACATCGCCCCCATGGGCCAGACCCTGTGGATCCTCGGCATGGTCTTCTTGATCACCTCGTCACTTCTAGGTGCGATCAACTTCCTCACCACGACGATCCAGCTGCGCGCCCCGGGCCTCACCTGGTTCCGCCTGCCGATTTTCGTCTGGGCACAGTTCATCACCTCGTTCCTCCTGCTGCTAGCCTTCCCGCCGCTCGAAGCCGCGGGCATCTTCCAGTTGATGGACCGCCTCGCCGGGACGAGCTTTTTCATGCCCTCGGGCCTCGTGGTCTCCGGCGAGGTCCAGGCCTACACCGGCGGCGGCAGCCCGATCCTCTGGCAGCACCTCTTCTGGTTCCTGGCCCACCCGGAGGTCTACGTCCTGATCCTGCCGGGTCTCGGCATCGTCGCCGAGATCATCGCCAACAACACCCGCAAACCCTTGTGGGGCTACAAGTCGATCGTCTACGCGCTGATCTTCCTCGGCTTCATGTCGTTCATCGTGTGGGCCCATCACATGTACCTGACCGGCATGGGGACGACGATGTCGGCGTTTTTCCAGACGACGACGATGATCATCTCGATCCCGTCGGTGGTGATCTTAACGGCGCTCATCCTCTCGCTCTGGGGCGGCTCGATCCGGTTCACGACGCCGATGCTTTTCGCCCTGGCCTTCCTGCCGATGTTCGGCATCGGCGGCTTGACGGGGCTGCCGCTCGGTCTGACGGCCCCGGACATCCACCTCCACGACACCTACTACGTGATCGGGCACTTCCACTACGTGGTGGCGCCGGGGACGCTTTTTGCGCTCTTTGCCGGCGTCTACTTCTGGTACCCGAAGGCGACCGGGCGCAAGATGAGCGAGACGCTTGGCAAGCTCCACTTCTGGCCGAGCTTGATCTTCATGAACGGGATCTTTTTCCCGATGCTGATCCAGGGCCTCTCCGGGATGCAGCGGCGGCTCGCCGACGGCGGCGAGCTCTACAGCCAGTTCGGCGGCCACACCTCCGAGGTCCTCTACTTGAACAAGGTGATCTCGTTCTCGGCCTGGGGCCTGGCGCTGGCGCAAATCCCGTTCATCGTCAACTTCTTCATGTCGCTTCGTGCGCCGAAGGAGGCGGGGGAAAACCCCTGGAACGCGACGACGATCGAGTGGGCGTCGCCGTCGCCGCCGCCGCACGGCAACTTCGCCACCGAGCCTGCGGCCTACCGCGATCCGTACGAGTACAGCGCACCCGGCGAGGAGCGCGACTTCCTGGCGCAGTTCGAGCCCGGAGCCGGATCGCCGGCCGCCGGAACGCCGGCCGCCGGAACGCCGGCCGCCGGAACGCCGGCCGAGACCCCGGCCTGACGTGTATTGAATGGAGAGAGAACTGAAATGTCTGCCATAGCAATTCCCTATACGGTAGAACCGAGGCCCGACACGGGGCTCAACAACGTCAAGATCGGGATCTGGCTCTTCCTGGCCTCGGAGGTGATGCTTTTCGGCGGCCTGTTCGCGGGCTACGTCCTCTTGCGGGCGGGAAACCCCGAGTTCGGGCTCGGCTCCTCGGAGCTTTCGGTCCCGATGGCTTTTGTCAACACGCTGGTGCTCATCACCTCGTCGGTCACGATGGTCATGGCCTGGGCCTCCTGCATGAGGAAAGACCTCGGCAAGTACAAGCTCTACATGGGCTTGACGGTGGCTCTGGGCGGTTGTTTCATGGTGATCAAGTACATCGAGTACACGGCCAAGTTCGAGCACGGCCTCTACCCTTCCTCAAGCACCTTCATGGCGATCTACTTCACCTTGACCGGGCTTCACGCGCTCCACGTCTTGGGCGGGATGATCGTCAATTCCTACTTCTGGCTCCCGGGCTCGAAGATGTTCGAGACGAACTGGCAGCAGTTCACCAATCGGGTCGAAACCGCAGGCCTTTTCTGGCATCTTGTCGACCTGGTCTGGATCTTCCTTTTCCCCATCCTCTACCTGCTTCCGGTGCCGTTCCAGGCTGCCGCGACGGCGCTTCACCAATAGTAAGGAGGCGAAGGACATGAGTGACGCCAACGGCCACGTCGACATCGACCATCACGTCAAGATCTACATGACAGTCTTCGCCGCGCTGGCGGTCTTGACCGCCGTCACGGTCGCCGTCTCGTACCTGCACATCTCCGTGATGATGGCGATCGTCGTCGCGCTTTTCATCGCCGTCATCAAGGGATCGCTCGTCGCCTGTTACTTCATGCATCTCATCTCGGAAAAGAAGTTGATCTACTCCGTCCTGGCGTTGACGGTCCTCTTCTTCTTCTTCGCGCTTTTGATACCGATGATCACCGAGACAGGCAACATCCGCATAGGAGGCTGAGGAATGTCGCTCAAAGCCTTCCACGTCGCCTTCATCACGCTCTCGACGCTTCTTTCGGCGGGCTTTGGCGCGTGGTCGATCGCGGCCTATCAGGCGAGGGGCGAGACGAGCTACCTCGGCCTCGGTATCTTCTCTTTCCTGGCGGCGGTGGCGCTCGTCGTCTACGGCGGCTACTTCCTGAAGAAGATGAAGGGGGTCAGCTACCTATGAGCAAGATTCGTCTCACCAGAGCCTTCACGGTCCTTCTCTTCCTCGGCCTCGCGGCGCCCGCCTTCGGCTGCCCGGTGTGCTTCGGCGAGACGGACTCGCCCATGGTCCACGGGATGCAAGCCTCGGTCCTTTTCATGGTCGCCGTGACCTACACGCTGATCGTCGGAGGGCTCGTGACCTTCTTCGTCCTGCGCCGCAGGGCGCTAAGTCAATCCACGATCGCCTCTGCGGCAGGAAAGGAGCTTTCTTGATGAACCGGTTTTTCGGAATGCCCGAGGTCGCCTCGGCGCACGGTGCGAGCCTCGACAACGTCAACACCTGGGTGCACTGGCTGATGTTGATCCTCTTCATCGTCTGGGGAGGGCTCTTCGTCTACATACTGGTGCGCTTCCGCAAGGGCAAGAACCCCAAGGCCGACTACACGGGAGTGAAGAGCCACGCCTCCAGCTGGGGTGAAGTGGCGGTGGCGATCGCCGAGGTGATCCTCCTCGTAGGTTTTTCGATTCCGCTCTACTCCGACCGAGTCGCCGACTTGCCCTCGGAAGCCGAGTCGACCGTGGTCCGTGTCGTCGCCCAGCAGTTCGCCTGGAACATTCACTACCCCGGCCCCGACGGTGTCTTCGGAGCCAGCCGGCCCGACCTCGTCGACGAGGAGACGAACCCCCTGGGCCTCGACCCGGACGACCCGATGGGCCAAGACGACGTCACCTTGATCAACCAGCTCCACCTGCCGGTCGACAAACCGGTGTTGATCCAGCTCTCCTCCAAGGACGTCATCCACAGCTTCTTCCTGCCCGAGTTCCGCATCAAGCAGGACGCGATCCCGGGCATGAGGTTCCCGGTGTGGTTCGTCCCCACGGTGACGACGAAGGAGATGCAGGAGAGGAAGGGCAACGACCAGTTCCTCTACCAGATCGCCTGCGCCCAGCTGTGCGGCAACAGCCACTACAGCATGCGGGGATTCCTCACCGTCGAGACCCAGGAGGAGTTCGACGCCTGGATGGCGGAGCGGGTCGAGGAGGCGATGGTCGAGGAAGACGAGTTCTGGGGCTGATCCGGATCCCTATCCTCCGCACCCTCTCGACGCCGTCGCCGTCGCCGACAGCCGGAGCCGTCCCAGGTCCGGGAGCCTTCCTGGAAAACCAATTTTCAAAAATTATTGAAATCTCGATAGCTTTCGTGTATCCTCGCCCCCGTCATGAGTGAAATCGACGTCGTCCGCCGGGAGTTTGTTCAGCTGTGGGGGTCGATGGCCGCTTTCTGGGGCATCTCGCCCACCACGGCCAAGGTCCACAGCTGGCTTCTCTCGACGACCCATCCGGCGGACACCGACGAGATGATGGGCGCCTTGGAGATGAGCCGCGGCGCGGTGTCGATGGCCTGCCGCGAGCTGCGCGACTGGGGGCTGATCTTCTCCGAAAAGGAGCCCGGTGCCCGGCGGGTCACCTACCGGCCGGCGACGGACCCGGAGAAGGTGATCAAGAGCATCATCGAGAAGCGCAAGCGCCGTGAGTGGGATCCGATCCTGGAAGGGCTCCGGGAGTGGATTCCGCGGCTTGGGAACGACCCGTCACCGGAGGCCGCAGTCGTTCGCGAACGGCTGGAGTCGCTCCAGTCGCTGGTGGCTCGGGCCGACGCGATCGTCGAGGTCTTCTTGAAGGAAGGTGTGGTCGGCCGGCTCGGCTTGAAGCTCCTGCGCAACGTGTCCCGCGACAAGAGCGCCGGGAAAGCGACGATGGAACCCGAATCCGTCGTCGAGAGCTTTCCCGGCGTCCCGGAGGCGTGCCGACGGTGGCCATGCGCGACCTCGAGATCCAGCGCCGCGAGGACGACCTGGTCGTGGCAGGGCTCGCGGCTCGTGCTGCTCGGCCTCGCCGTGGGCGCGCCCCTGGCCCTGGGCCTCGGCAAGGTGCTGGCCGGAGTCCTTTACCGGGTTTCGGCCTTCGAGCCGCTGACCTTCGCGATCGTCCTGGCGCTGATCGCCGTCGTCGGCGCGTGGGCGACGGCGTTGCCGGCGCACCGTGCCGCGTGCACCCATCCGCTCGAAGCGATCCGTTACGAATAAGGCGTCTTGAGCGCTGGGCTTGGCGCCCTGCCCGCCGTGGCCAAAGCCGTCTCGGGCCCGGTGAGCGGCTCCGGTGAAGCCTGAGCGGACCTCTATCATTTCTTGGAAATCAAGCTGAGCAGAACCTCCTCCCCCTGCTTCGTAAGCTCCCACTCGACTCCTGAAATCCCCTTTCTTTTTCTAATCAACCCCAGCGTCCGCAAACGTAAGATGATGGCTTGAAATGCAGGTTCGCGGATTCTGCATTGAGATAAGTCAAAAGCAGTCCGTTCTCTTTCTTGCAGTGATTCGTCACCCAAAGAGACCGCATGCCTTACTATTCTATCCTGCAACTTCTCTTCGGACAGCGATTCGCCACCTATCCAACTAAATAAAATCTGAGCCCATGTAATTCTACAGCTACCATGCATATTTTTTGTGGTGAACAAGGCATAATCTGCCAGCAGGTAGTTGTAGTGCACCTCTACCACTTCGTCGCCTTCGAATGAATCACCAACACTATTAAGATCGGTGTCGCTTGACGCACGTAACTCGCCAGAGGACAACTTGAAGTCACCCTCGGTCAGCCAGTCAGTTCTATTCTGCGCAGTTGCACATCCCGCACTCTGAAGTCGCTGAATTAAACCCAACCGATCCCTCGGACTATTGCTGATCCGGACGCTGTGACGGCCCGCAATATCACTGAATGAACGCAGGCTTCCTAGTTCAACCAATATTGTGCGTTCAGGCTGAAATCCAAATGCCATCCCGGCCTCAAAAATAACATTGGGTCGTGCTTGACCAGTTGGCGATCGCTCGATTTCTGGATCGTGAGGTTTCAGTAAATCTTCACGTAATCTTGCTTCGTCGTCGGGTGTCATGAGTACCACAACGGCTTGAGCTCGGCTGAATGCGGCCTCCAATACTTCCCCAATATAAGGAGTAGCCTTTCCGGTAAATTGAATAGCCTCATTCCATTCGATTGGTTCCAGACCTGCCGCTCGTAAGAATGCAAAAAGAGACCTCCTCGCGACTTCGTCCCTGCCATGAACAACAAAGACTCTCTTGCGACGGCTCTCTGACTCAGACATTTTTCCCCTCCACAGAACGAAGATCTTCAAATCTAGGAACTTTCTTAAACAGAATTAGAGGCCCAAGCCTTCTGATCTTACTGAAGGTCAGACCAATGGCGTAACCTTTCATTAAAAAATGACTTGTAGTTGGAAGAGCTAATGCAAAGTAACTCGATTTCGGAAACCTGAAAAACCACATCGCCGAGCGATAACAGCTCAAGGCATCCTTCTGAAGCACCCTCAATTCCTTCTTATACACTGCGACAGCCGATCCGTTTGACAAAAGTTGTTCTTCGATGGCGCCAGCAGCAATCTGGCCACTCCTGATAGCATTATATATTCCCTCTCCAAGAAGCGGATCTATGAGTCCTGCAGCATCTCCTGCAAGGAGAACACGCTTGGAATTGGGGGAATAATCCCAGCCTCCCAACGCGATAGGATAGCCTGCCACGTTAGAAAAATCTGAAGTTCCCAGCCTTGTCATGGAATAATCTATCAAAGTCTTTCTCGACAGTCCGATGGACTCCGAATTTGTATATACCCCAACGTTTATGTGGTCACCTTTGGGGAACACCCACCCATAGCCGAATTGAACAGCCCCAAAATCAAACTCGAGATCGGGTTGATCCTTTCCGCCTAGGGGCACGTGGGCTTCAATTGCTAAACCTTTCCTTACTTCTGGAAATTCACCCGTGAGCCGTCTGACGGTACTGTTGGCTCCATCTGCGCCAACAAGGAATTTCGCCTCGACGACTCCTTGGCTGGTGGTGACCTCAACATGGAAATCAGATTCGACAATTCTTTCAATTCGCTTCACGACTTGAAAGGAAATACCTTTCTTGAGCGTTTCCTTCAGGCAATAATCGTCGAACTCTGCTCGCACACTCATTGCGATGACCGGATGTCGACTCTTAAAGAGAGTTGTTTTGTCTGTCCCTCTTCCTGCGATGAAATCGTGGCAGATAGTTCTAATGACGGGCCTTACGGAATAGCGGAGTGCCTTTAGGGACTTGACAGTTAGTCCTCCAGCGCATGCTTTGACGCGCGGAAAGCTGGTGCGCTCAAGAATGAGGACGGATCGACCATTGCTAGCTAAGTCGTAGGCGACAGCGCAACCTGCTGGTCCTCCGCCTACAACAACAACATCATAACCCATCAGTGCCTCCTAGTCGAAATCCGAATAATCGGATCTGCGTGGCGTTAGATACTCACAAAAAAACCATTCTGTCACCCTTAAGGTGGAATTAAAGCTGATAGAGAATTCGGTAGTATCAATTCTACTTCCGACATCGCGAATGCTAGTCACAAGCCCTCCCACCTTTCCAAGCTCAACTACTATTCTCATAAAGGCAGCGATGCTAGGCGGCAACACATCGGATTTATCGTTTAGCTTTGCAAGAACGCCTTTGAGATCGTAGCTCTTGCTGGCTTCTTGGAATTCGCGCTCAAAGACAATCCTTGCCATTCTCTCGATGATGGCGCTATTCTTAATCAGAGCCATCTTCGGATCAGAATTAAATATTAGAAGCGCGACGTGAAAATCATTGGTGTCGAATCTGCCGATTAAGCTATTGAGTTTCTGCTCCAGTTCTTTCAACTTACATTCAAGTAGCGATATGTCGCTAGCTATGGCTTGAGTTGCAGAATGATCATTCTTGTCAAAATGATCGAAATGGCGACTGTCACCGAGGCTATCGCAGGCGCGACGAAGAATACCCTCTTCCTCTAGGTACTCCTCGTAAAGATGGTACATATTTAACCCGGCCTTCTCCCTTACAATGTCTGGTCTTGCTGTTATTGCCTCAACAGCCTGGCCGCCAATTTTATTGACATGAAAACCAGCTAGGTCCGCCATTAGTCGCAGTAACCAGTTGGCGGGTCTCAAGATCTGTGGCACAATCATCGAGGTCGTCCCAGAGTATGAAATTTTATGATTATCCAATCTTCTATATTCCATAATGGTCTTAGCTCGGAACCGAGGAGAGCCCAAGAACTTGGCCAGTGTGTAGAATTCGTAGTGTCCGCTTATGACAGTTGCAACCCGTTTAGACAGATGAAATTCCGCCTTGGCCATGAAGCCAGTCGCATGCCAGGCAACTTCTGTTAGCCTTTCTGTGGAGATCTTTTCTGGATATAATTGATAAAGAACCTCCCAGTTATCCCAGAGGAATGCTATTGAAGCCGAACATGCCTTCACTGTCAGGCCAGCAGAGAATTCAATCGTTTCCTTTAGCATTCGGTTTTGCCTGGTTCTGAAGAGTGCATATGATGATGTGCCTCGAACTTACGAGGGCTTCGCCCGTCCCCACGTCTCTTTGAGTCTGGACAGGCTTGGCGGCGTTGACTCTTGAGCACTGGAGCATCTGCCGGCACCAGTGGCCGCAGGAGGGGGATGTGATTCTGAGCATCGAGGGGTGACGATTCTTGAGCACTGGAGCGTCTGCCGGCACCAGTGGCCACAGGAGGGGGATGTGATTCTGAGCATCGAGGTGACGATCATGGGCGGCGTAAGACCTCCAACCTAGCCCCAAGTTTCTCCGCCCACGACCTGCGTGTCAAGTCCCCACGCCGACTCTCTACGAGATGAGGGTACTCCGGCGCGCCACTGCCGTCGCCTGAAGGCAGCCGCCGCGGCCATTGGCGCACGGCGGTAGACCGGAGCTCTCGCCGACGTAGCCGACGTCCTCCTTCCAGGACGTTTCGGCCGCGGCCACGTCCCGGCCGAAGACCGCGACCTCGCTGGCGTCGGGGCGCAGAAGCCCGGTCAGACAGTTCATCGTCGTCTTGCCGGCGCCGTTCGGGCCACGAAAGTGAGCCTCGAAGGCCTGCTGGAGCAGGAGCTCTCGGTCAAGGAGCTGGAGCTGGCCCGCGACATCCAGTGCCGGCTGCTGCCGCCGCCGGAGGATTACGGGACGCGGCTTCGCCATTTCCTCGCGCAACGAGCCGGCGCGGTTCGTGGCCGGCGACGACCGCCGTTCAGTCGTCCTCGATTTCGGGCTGGGCCGGCGGGTCACGGGGTCGAAGCGGGTGCAGGCAAGGGCCTCGAACTCGCGCTTGCCGAGCTCACCCGGTGTTGGCGGGCGAAGCTCCGGACGGCCGGCAGCAGGCGGCGCCGGGCCGGAGTCTTCTACAGGGTTGCGGCCTTCGAGCCGCTGACCTTCGCAATCGTCCTGGCGCTGATCGCCGTCGTTAGCGCGTGGGCGACGGCGTTGCCAGCGAACCATGCCGCGTGCACCCATTCGCTCGAAGCGATTCGCTACGAATTGGGCGTCTTGAGCGCTGGGCTGGCGCCCTTCCCGCCGTGGCCAATGCCGTCTCAGGTCCGGTGAGCTGCTCCGGTGAGGGACTAATTTTCAAAAAATATTGAAATCTCAATAGCTTTGGTGTATCTTCTCTCCCGTCATGAGTGAGGTCGATGTCGTCCGCCGTGAGTTCGTGCAGCTGTGGGGATCGATGGCCGCTTTCTGGGGCATCTCGCCCACTACGGCCAAGGTCCACAGCTGGCTTCTCTCGACGACCCATCCGGCGGACACCGACGAGATCATGGACGCCTTGGAGATAAGCCGCGGTGCGGTGTCGATGGCCTGCCGCGAGCTGCGCGACTGGGGGCTGCTCTTCTCCGAAAAGGAGCCAGGCGCGCGGCGGGTCACCTACCGGCCGGCGACGGACCCGGAGAAGGTGATCAAGAACATCATCGAGAAACGCAAGCGCCGTGAGTGGGATCCGATCCTGGAAGGATTCCGGGAGTGGATTCCGCGGCTTGGGAACGACCCGTCACCGGAGGCCGCGGCCGTTCGCGCACGGCTGGAGTCGCTTGAGTCGCTGGTGGCTCGGGCCGACGCGATCGTTGAGGTCTTCTTGAAGGAAGGTCTGGTCGGCCGGCTCGGTTTGAAGCTTCTGCGCAACGTGTCCCGCGACAAGAGCGCCGGGAAAGCGACGATGGAACCCGAATCGACCAAGGTCGAGGAGCTGATCCTGGAGGAGAGTTGATGAACGCCGCTTTGAGCACCCAACCCACCGAGGTGACCGAACCCACCGAGCTGACCGATGAGGAGCGCGGGGCGGCCGACCGCCGGGCGGCGCCGTTGAGCGCCCCGGAGGCCGTGGCGGGACTGTCCCCTTGGGGGGATCAAGGGGGGGAGACACTGCCCGGCCGGGTCGAGCTGTTGGGTCACCTGGAGAGCCTCTGCAACGATCGGGGTCTGACGAGCCTCGCGCTGCGCCTGGGTGCGCTGATGGACTTCGTGGGCACGGACCTGGCGTCGTTCGAGACCGAGCTCGCCCGCCTGCCACGCCATCCCAACCTGGTGGGCCGGGGCGCGACGCGTCTCCTGGACCTGGGTGGAAAGCGCCTGCGGCCGATCTGCGTGGCTCTGGCCTCGCGCCTGGGCAGCGGCTTCGACAGCCGGGCCCTGGACCTGGCGGTGGCCGTGGAGCTGGTCCACAGCGCGACGCTTCTGCACGACGACGTGGTCGACCTGGCGGAAACGCGGCGAGGCGCGGCGACGACCCGTGCGGTTTTCGGCAACGCCGCGTCGATTTTCGCTGGCGACTGGCTGCTGGTCGAAGCCCTGCGCCGGGTCGAGCGGGCGGCGGTGCCCGGGATCCTGGTCGGGCTATTTTCGACCATCGAGGAGATGATCTTCGCCGAGTCATTGCAGTTGGAGAGCCGGGGCCGGATTCACACCGGCCGCGACGTCTACTTCCGGGTGGTGGAGGGCAAGACGGCGGCGCTCTTTCGTTGGGCGATGCGTGCCGGCGGCCAGGCCGCCGGCCTGCGGGCCGACGAGTGCGAGGCCCTCGACGAGCTCGGCCGTCACCTGGGAATGGCATTTCAGGCCACCGACGACCTGCTCGACCTGACCGGGGACACCGCGCACACGGGCAAGGAGCTGTTCACGGACCTGCGCGAGGGCAAGATGACCTACCCGGTGATCGTCGCCCTGGAGCGCGACGAGGCCCTCCTACCGCTGGTCGAGGAGATCCTCGCGGCGCCGCACGACGAGCCGGTGGGCGCCGAGGTCTCCCGCCGGGTCGTCGAGATCTTGCGCCGTACCTGCGCCGTCGAGGACTGCCTGGCTTTCGCCCGCGAGTGCTCGGCCCTGGCCCGCAAGGTGCTGGAGCGGCTCCCGCAGGGACGAGCCAACCGCTCGCTCGCCACGGTCACCGAAGTCATCGTGAACCGCGATCTCTAAGGGGAAAACGGAAAGATGGCACTCTCCGTATCCTCCGAGGGAGCGGCAATCGGCCGCTCGCTTCACGAGCCTGGGCCGCCGCGCGGCGGATCGCCGCCAGGCGGCTCGGGGGCCATGTTCGACCGGATCGCCCGGCGCTACGACCTGCTCAACCGGGTTAATTCGTTCGGCACGGACCGCTCGTGGCGCCGCCGGGCGGTCCGCTCGCTGCGGCCTCGGCCCGGGGGGTTTTATCTCGACCTCGCCACCGGGACCGCCGACGTGGCGCTGGAGATCCTGCGCCAGGAGGCCGGGGCCCGGGTCCTGGGGCTCGACCCGTCGCCGGGCATGCTGGAGGTCGGCCGCCGTAAGGTCGAGGCCGCGGGTCTCGGCGAGAGGATCGAGCTGCGGGAGGGGAAGGCGGAAGAGCTGGACGTCGCCGACGACTCGGTCGACGCCGTGGCCGTCGCCTTCGGCATCCGCAACGTCCCCGACCGGCCGCGGGCGCTCCGGGAGATGGCGCGCGTCACCCGCGCCGACGGACGCATCGCGATCCTGGAGCTCACCGAGCCGCGGCAAGGCTTCATGGCACCGTTCGCCCGCTTCCACGTCCATACGCTCGTGCCTCGCCTCGGGGCGTGGCTCTCCGAAGCCCGCGAGTACCGTTACCTGGAGGAGTCGATCGCCGCCTCTCCGGCACCGGCCGACTTCCAGGCACAGATGGAGCGCTCGGGCCTGGAGGTCCTGGAGGTGCGGCCTCTCATGTTTGGGGCCTGCCACCTCTTCGTCGCCCGTCCGGCGCCAGGGGTCGGGGAGGTGGGGTCATGACCGTGACGAGCACCTTGGTCCGCGAAACGAGCTTCGCGGCGCCGGCGGTGGGCGAGTACCTCGCCCGGCAGCTCGAGCGCCACGCCGGCACCTCGGGCACCCTGACCGTGACGGTCCCGGCTCCCGGCGCCGCTCCCGAATCGCTATTAGGCCTCGAGGGGCCCGAGCTCGGCATGGGATTCCTGTGGGATCCGCCGGCACCTCCCTCGTTCGCCGGTGTCGGTGTCGTCCACCGTGTCGACCTGCGCGGCCACCGCCGCTTTACGGATCTCAAGGCGGCCGCCCGAAAGATCTGGGAAGCTATCCACGGCGAGACCCATCCGGACTGCCCCCCGGGGGAGCGTCGTCCGCGTCTTTTCGGCGGCTTCGCCTTTGCCGTGGGCGCGGCAACGGGGGATCCCTGGGCGCCTTTCGGCGACGGCTGCTTCACCTTGCCGCGCCTGCTCTACGAGCGCTCGCCGGGTGGCTCGACCCTGACGCTGGCGGCCGAAGGACGGGAGCTGGAGTCCTCGTCGACACGTAGCCGCCTGCTCTCCCACCTCGAGGCGGCGCTCCTGGAGCTTGCGGTCGACCGGATTCCCCTGCCCGCGACGCCGGACCTGCGCCTCGTCGAGCCGTCGCGCTCGGCCTGGGCCGAAGAGCTGGAGGCGATCCGCCGGGGTATGGCCGAAGGACGGTTCGAGAAGATCGTGGCGGCGCGCCGTACCGTCGTCGAGCTCGGCGCGCCGCTCGACACCGTGGCCGTCCTACGGCGGTTGGCCCGCGGCCTCGTCGCTTCGACGCGTTTCGCCTTCCGGCGTCCTCATGCCACGTTCCTCGGCGCGACGCCGGAGCGGTTGGTGGCGCTCCAAGGCCGGGAGCTCAGGACCGAGGCGCTCGCCGGCTCGATCGGTCACGGCCACGCGGAAGAGCTTCTAAGAAGCGCCAAGGACCGTCGCGAGCACCAGCTCGTCGTCGACTCCATCGTTCGCCGGCTGGAACCTCTCTGCGCCGAGCTCCACGTGGCACCGAAAGCGCGGGTCCGGGAGCTGCGCGAGGTGCTTCACCTGCAGACGCCGATTCGCGGGATTCTGGCCGAGCCACGCCACGTCCTGGAGCTTGTCGAAAGCCTCCATCCGACGCCCGCGGTGGGCGGCGTGCCGACCGACGTGGCCCTTGCCTGGATCGCCGAGCACGAGCGCGACGAGCGCGGCTGGTACGCGGCGCCGGTGGGATGGTTCGACGAGGCGGGCGACGGCGAGTTCGCGGTGGCGCTGCGCTCCTGCGTCCTGAACGGACGCCGCGCTCACCTCTACGCCGGTGCCGGCATCGTCCGTGACTCCGACCCGGAGCTTGAGTACAGGGAGACGCAGCTCAAGAAGCGAGCGCTGCTCCGCGCCCTGGGCGTCGTCGCCTGAGATCAGAGACGCGGCATCCGGCGAGGCGAATCGCTGACGATCTCCTCGAGCCGGGAGACCCGGCGGTCGAGGCTCTGGTGGGAAGAGCGCAGGTGGCCGAGGAGCTCGTCACGGATCTCGTGACGCTCCCGGCGGCTCTCCTCGCGAAGCCGATCGATCCGCTCCCCGTTGGTCACCACACCCTCGGCGACGGTGCGGATCTCGTCGCGAGCCTGCTCGATCAGAACGTGGGTCTGGCGAATCTCGCGCCGAATCTCGCCACGCAGATCGTCTCGAACCTCGTCGATCCGACGGTCCGTCGCATCCAGTCGCTTGTCGATCTTGCCGAATTCGCCTTGCAGGTACTCGAGCAGCTCTTGGTCCATACGATTCCTCCGGAGGCAAAGGACCCTAGCACAGAATCCGTGGCCTAGAACAGCTCCATCTGCGCATCGTCGCCGACGACCTTGTCGAAGTCGAGCCCGAGGACGCCGAGCACCGGCTCCGCCACCGGACGGACCTGTTTCTGGACGTAATGCTCATAGTCGATCGGACTTTGCCGCTCGCCGGCGGGCTCGGCGCCAGCCACCGTCATCACGTAGGCGACGAGCCGCCCGGCCGGGGCCTTCATCTTGCGTGCCGCCGCGACGTGGGGTGGCGTCGTCGAGGTGTATTGACCCAGGTCCTTGCGCAGTCCTTTGCGATAGACGAGGAGCTCGTCCAGTCGGCCGCCCCGCAACTCTTCCACGACGCCACGGAGATAGCCTCCGACCTTGCGGTCAAAGAAGAGGCGTTCGTAGAGCTCACGTTGGACGTTCTTGGCGAGCTCCGTCCAGTCGCGACGCACCACCTCCATGCCGGTGAAGACCACCCTGGCCTTCTCGCCCTCGCCGACAAGCCCGGCGTAGCGCTTGCGGGCCCCGCCGCGTCCGCTGCGCATCGACGGCAGGAGGAGCCGGCGGTAGAGACGCTCGAATTCGAGCTCGAGACGGCTCTCGACGCCCCATTTCTGCCGCACGTGCTGAGTGAGGTCGCGGTTGAGCCGCGTGACCAGCTGTCCTCCGAGCGCCGATGCCTCTTCGACGTCCTCGCTCCCCGAGAGGATGAAGAGACTGTCGGTGTCGCCGTAGAGCACCCGGTAGCCGTAGCTTTCGACCCGGTCTTTCGACCATAGGAGGATCTCCCGACCGAACGCGGTGATCGCCCCCGCGAGCTGCGGACGGTAGAAGCGGCAGGCCGGTGTGCCGAGCACACCGTAGAAGGAATTCATAAGGATCTTGATGGCGTGGCTCGCCACCTCGCGTCCCTCTGCCTTGGCCGCCTCGCGGCGCGGAAAGAGCTCGTCGACGAGCCGCGGCAGGATCCCGCCCTGGCGGCTGAAGGCCGCGCCGTTGGGAGCCAGGATCGCGTCGCGGCGCGGCGCGTTGACGTAGCCCAGGGGATCGACTTGAAACGTGCGGATGATCGACGGATAAAGGCTTTTGAAATCGCAGACCAGGACGCTCGTATATAGCCCCGGCTCCGGTTCCAGGACTTCCCCGCCCAGGTTCGCCTCGCCAGGGGTCCCCGCCTCGACGCTCGGCGCGACAACCTTGCGTTTCCCAAGCTCGCTCAGGTAGAGGAAATCCAAGGCGGCGATCGCACCCGCCACGCGGTCGATCGGCAGCCCGGTGAGCAAGCTTCGCTCGACGGCAAGCTTCACCAGCCCCAGCTCGTCGAGGATCTCCAGGACGAGCCGCGCATCGGTCAGGTTGTAGGTGACGAAGCGCTCGCGGTCGTTCAAGAACGCGTCGACGATCTCCTGGCCGCGGTCGTGGCCGCTCATCACCTTTCCGACGCCAAGGACCTTGCGGGAAACGAAGTCGAGCGAATACTCCTCCATCTTGACAAAAGAGCCGCGCAGGAGCTGGATGCCGTCGAGGACGACGCGGCCCGGCACCGTCGCTTCGAGCGAGCTCCAGGCGGCGCGCGATTCGCGCAGGCGCAGCGTCCCGGGGCCGCGGCCGAGCCAAAGCGGTACGGCGAAGCGGCGCGCCAGCCGATCGAGGACCCGAAGGTCGAAGTCGACGACGTTCCAGCCGGTCAGAACGTCCGGATCGAGCTCTCGCACCCGTTCGGCGAAAGCCGCCAGGAGCTGCCGCTCGTGGCGGAAGCCGATGGCGCCGGCCGGAGCCGTGTAGCCCTCGGGACAAAAGAGGAGGACCTCGGAGACACCGCAGCCGTGAAGCGCCACCGAGAGCAGGCGCCGCGCCTTCGGGTCGGTCTCGATGTCGAAAGAGAGGACGTCGAGGCCACCGTAGGGCCCCGGCGTCCACTCGGCGGGCTGTAGCTCGGGGTTGCGGTAGACGCGCCCGATTCCGTCTCCCGGCTCGAAGGGACCATCGAGGAGGACCGCGCCGCGTATGCCGCGACGCATCAGGTAGCGCGTGGCGAAGCGGACGTCGGCCTCGTAGCAGCGGATGCCCGCCGCCTGGAGCCGGTCGCGCAAGGGCGGCGCGTCGCCGGGGACGCGCAGGGTGACGCGCGCCACCTCGCGGCCGTCGAGGTTCCGCCAGCCGCAGGGCTCGACCTGCTCAGCGCCGCAGGCGAGGGCGCGCTCGGCGTCGTCCGAGGCGACGTAAAACGACGGCCGGTGCCGGTCGTCGCGCACCAGGAACGAGCCGCCCCCCGCCAGCCGGCCGTAGAGGTGGACGACGGGCCGTCCGGCCTCGATCCGGTAGGTGGGCTGAAGGATGAATCCGCGCTCGCTCATCGACCTGGGCCGTCTACTCCCTGGGACAACGGCTGTAAGCCCCGCTGTCCTGAGCTTCGGACACCACTGTCCCCCTCGGGGGACCAAGGGGGGGGAGACACTCTCCACCCGGGGAGACCCGCCGATACGTTCCAAGGCGGCCAGGATGTCACGAGAGCCGCCATCGTGGCAGGAATCGGACCTTTCACGGCCTCTGACAGCCTGGCACCGAGTTTGCTTAAGGTCAGGGTGTGAAACGTCCCGGGCCGCTGCCGGCAAAAGGGACCCAGGAGCCTGAGCCGGCAACGTCACACACCGGGAGAGCGGCCCGGAACGTTTCTCGCAGATCTCTCTCTCCGTGTGCCGAGGTGAAGACTACCTACCTCCTCCTTCACTCTTCACTTCACTCCTCGCCCCGCTGAGAGCCGGCGACACCTGGTAAGACTACATCGAAGCGCCGCTCTCAGCTCGGGCCCTTTTCTCTAGCGCCGCCGCCGGGTTCTTTCCCGGCGGCGGTTCTGGTATCTTGGCGCCTCGACGCGCCAATTTGGCAGGCGGGTGCCTCTGCCCCCCCGACCTTCGGAGATGAAGCATGATTGAAGCGCCTCTCATTACCAACGACGCCGTCGTCCTCGGCATCCTGATGACCCTCCTCGGGTGGGTGTTTTGGACCTCGTCGAGCGAGCGTCCGTTCTGGAAGAAGTTCTACGGCATCGTGCCGTCGCTTCTCATGTGCTACTTCCTGCCGTCGCTGCTCTCGACGGCGGGGATCATCTCGGGCGAGGAGTCGAATCTCTATTTCGTCGCGTCGCGCTACCTGCTGCCGACGAGCCTCGTGCTGCTGACGCTGTCGATCGACTTGAAGGGGATCCGGCGGTTGGGGCCAAAGGCGATCGTCATGTTCCTGACGGGGACGCTGGGCATCGTCGTCGGAGGCCCGCTGGCGATCCTGATCATCTCGACCTTTGCGCCGGAGTGGGTCGGCGGCGCGGGACCCGACGCGGTGTGGCGCGGCATGACCACGGTCGCCGGCAGCTGGATCGGCGGCGGCGCCAACCAGGCGGCGATGAAGGAGGTCTTCGAGGTCGGAGACGACCTCTTCTCGGCGATGGTGGCGGTCGACGTCATCGTCGCCAACCTCTGGATGGCCTTCCTGCTCTTGTGCGCGGGGCGAAGCGAGTCGATCGACCGCTGGAACGGTGCCGACGCGAGCGCCATCACCGAGCTGCGCGAAAAAGTGGCGGCCTACCAGGCCTCGATCGCCAAGATCCCCCGCCTCGCCGACACCATGGTGGTGCTGGGGGTCGGTTTCGCCGCGACGGCGATCGCCCACGCCGGGGCCGACTTCCTCGCTCCCTTCCTGCAGCAAAACGCCCCGCAGCTCGAACGCTTCAGCCTGACGTCGAATTTCTTCTGGATCGTCGTCATCGCGACGACCCTGGGGCTCGTCGCCTCGGGCTTCAAGCCGGCGCGCGACCTCGAGGGGGTCGGAGCGTCGCGGCTCGGCTCGGCGATGCTCTACGTGCTCGTGGCGACGATCGGCATGAAGATGAACCTGATGGCGGTTTTCGAGGACCCGGAGCTGTTCCTGGTCGGAATGATCTGGATGGCGGTCCACGCCGTGCTGCTCCTGGTCATGGCGAGACTGATCCGCGCTCCGGTTTTCTTCATGGCGGTGGGCAGCCAGGCCAACGTCGGCGGCGCGGCCTCGGCGCCCATCCTGGCGGCCGCTTTTCATCCGGCTCTGGCACCGGTCGGGGTGCTGCTCGCCGTCGTGGGCTACGCCCTCGGGACCTACGCCGCCTGGTTCTGCGGCCAGTTGATGCGCGTCGTGGCGGGGATGTAGACGATGAAACGCTGCGCATGGGCGGGGGACGATCCCCTCTACGTCGACTACCACGACCGGGAGTGGGGTGTCCCGGTCCACGACGAGACGACGCTTTTCGAATTCCTGGTCCTCGAAGGGGCCCAGGCGGGCCTCGCCTGGATCACGATCCTGCGCAAACGCGAAAGCTACCGCGAGGCCTTCGAGGGCTTTGAACCCGAGCGGATCGCCCGGTTCAAGAAGCCCCGGATCGAGAAGCTCCTCAAGAATCCCGGCATCGTGCGCAATCGGCTCAAGGTCGAAAGCACCGTCACCAACGCGAAGGCGTTCCTCCTGGTGCAGGACGAGCTCGGAAGCTTCGACCGCTATCTCTGGGATTTCGTCGACGGCAAGCCGCGGCGCAACGCGTGGAAGACGCTCGCCGAGATCCCGGCCAAGACGGCGGAGTCGGACCGCTTGTCAAAAGACTTGAAGCGCCGCGGCTTCAAGTTCGTCGGCTCGACGATCTGCTACGCCTACATGCAGGCGGTCGGCATGGTCAACGACCACGTCGTCGGTTGTTTTCGCTACCGGGAAGTCTACCCAGGAGGCTCTTGAGCGCCGGGAGGATCGGCCGATCGGCCTCGGCCCAGTCGAGGCGGTCGACCTCGGCGGCGGTGAGCCACGCCCAGCTGCGGTGCTCGGCGAGGTGGACCTCACCGGTGACGAGAGCGGCCGCATAGACGTCGAGGGCGATGCGCCGGCCGTCGACGACGCTTCGGCCGCTCCCAAGGAGCTCGCCCACCTCGACCTCGAGATCCAGCTCCTCCAGGATCTCTCGGCGCAGCGCCTCGCGGGGATCCTCGCCGGGCTCGACCTTGCCGCCCGGAAACTCCCACTTCAGAGGTTCGGACATCGCGGTGCCGCGCTGTGCCGCCAGGCAGGCTCCCTGGCCTACAATGGCTGCGCCCACGACGTGGACGACCGGTGGATCCAGGCGAGGACGAGACATTGACGATTACCTCCGACGAATTTCGCGACGCCCTGCGGCTTTTCGCCTCGGGAGTCACCCTCGTGACCTCGCGCGCCGACGGCGAGTCGCACGGCATGACGGCCTCGGCCTTTGTCTCGATCTCGGCCTCACCGCCTCTCGTGGCGGTGGTGATCGACCGCAAGGCCAGCATCGGCTCACTGCTTTCGCCGCCCGGGGCCTGCTTCGCGGTCAACGTCCTCGCCGAGGACCAGGAGGACCTCGCCAACCGTTTCGCCTTCGAGAAAGAAAAGGACCGCTTCCTCGTCGGCGACTGGCGCGAGGCGACGACGGGGGCCGCCGTCCTGGCCGACGCTTTGGCCTGGCTCGACTGTACGGTCGCCGCCCGCCACAAAGCCGGGTCGCATACGATCTACGTCGGTTCGGTGGTGGCGAGCGCCGTGCCGCGCGGCGAGGCAAAGCCTCTCCTCTACTGGAACCGCGGCTACCGGCGGCTTTGACCGTGGGCCATTCTAGCCGAGATGCCCGGCGCATGCCCTGGTCAACGGGCGAGCTCTCTATATAATCCGCGCTGGTCGCGAGAACTGCTTACGGTCAGTCTGTGGAAGAAGAGATCAGCGAGATCGGGGAGACCCTCGGCATCTACCGCATCGAAGGCCAGCTGGCTCTGGGCGGGATGGGGCGGATCTACCGCGCCTTCGACCCACGGCTTGGCCGCAACGTGGCCGTCAAGGTGCTCTTGAAAGACGCCGCGAGCCCTACGGTACGCCGCCGCTTCGCTCGCGAGGCGCGGGCCATCGCGGCTCTGTCCCACCCCAACATCCTGGTGATCCACGACGTCGGCGAAGAGGACGACCTGCTCTACGTCGTGACCGAGCTCCTCGAGGGCATGACGCTCGCCGAGCGCATCGACCGCGGCCGGCTGGTGTGGATCGAAGCGGCGCGGATCGGCCACGCCATCGCCAGTGGCCTGGCCGCGGCGCACGCCGAGGAGCTGGTCCACCGGGACTTGAAGCCCGAGAACGTCTTCCTGACCCACGACCGGCGGATCAAGATCCTCGACTTCGGGCTCGCCGTCTTCTCGCCGGACCGCACCTCGGAGCCGGAGGAGTCGACCACCCACAAGGCCCCGATGGCCGGGTCGAGCGGCTACATGGCCCCGGAGCAGATCACGGGCAAGAAAGTCGACGCGCGCTCCGACCTCTTCAGCTTCGGCTGCGTCGTCTACGAGATGCTCGCCGGCCAACGGGCCTTCGCCGCCAAGACGCTCATGGGGACGCTTCACCGAGCGCTGCGTGAAGAGCCGACGCCGCTAGGAGAGATCGACTCCGAGATCCCGCAGGAGATCATCGCCATCGTCAGCCGCTGCATGCGCAAGGCGCCCGGGGGCCGTCCCTCTTCGGCCGGTGAGGTCGCCGCGGCGCTCAACGCCTTGATTGCGGAGGGCGAAGCCAGTGCGCCGCAGGCACCGCTCTGGCGCCGTGCCTGGCGACGGATCGAGCGCTGGCGGCATCCGGAGGGCGGCATCCGATCGCTGGCGGTCCTGCCGCTCGTCAACACGACGAGTCACGTCGACGTCGAGTACCTGAGCGACGGCCTGGCCGAGGCCCTGATCCAAAAGCTCTCGCGGCAGGAGAGCTTGCGGCTCGTCGGCTGGGGGGTCACGGCGCGCTTCAAGCTGTCGGGCAAGGAGCCCGCGGAGATCGGCCGCGAGCTCGACGCCGACGGCGTCCTGACGGGGCGCCTGGTGCGGCTCGAAGGGCGGTTGCGGGTCACGGTGGAGCTGCTCGAAAGCCACACCGGCGACCACCTCTGGGGCGAGACCTACGACCAGGAGATGGGCGACGTCATGGCGATTCAGGAGGAGCTCGCTCAATGCATCTCGGAGGACTTCATCCGCCGCCACGAGGCCCCCGAGCGCCGGCCTCCGGCCGAGACCACGACCACCGAGGCTTTCGCTCTCTACCTGCGGGGTCGCTACTTCTGGAACCAGCGCACCCGGGAGAGCCTGGAGCGAAGCAAGTACTATTTCGAGAAATCGATGGCGGCGGACCCGAGCTTCCCGCAGCCTCACGTCGGGCTCGCCGACGTCTACAACGTGATGCCGTTCTGGGGACTTTCGAATCCCCGCGAGTCGTATCCCAAGGCGGAGGCGCAAGCGCGCCTCGCCCTCGATCTGGCGGGCGACTGCGCCGAGGCCTTCGCCTCTCTGGCCTACTTTCATTTCTTCTTCGCCTGGGACTACCTGGCCGCCAAGGAAGCCTTCAAGAAGTCCCTGAGCCTGGAGCCGGGCTATGCCACGGCGCATCACTGGTACGGGGTCGCCGCTGCCTTGTGCCAAGACACCGAGACGGCCGCCCGTCAGCTCGACAAAGCCCATGAGCTCGATCCCGTGTCACTGATCATCAACGCCGACCGGGCCCTCGTCAGCTTCCTCGCTGGCGACTACGAGCATGCCGTCCATCAGTGTCGCGCGGCCCTGGAGCTGGGACCGGCCTTTGGCGCTTCCCATCTCTACCACGGCCTTGCCCTGGAGGCCTGCGCACGCCACGAGGAAGCGGCTTCGGCCTTGGAAAAAGCCGTCAAGGCTACCGATCGGGCCGGTCCGCCGCTGGCCGCCCTGGCCCACTGCTATGCCGTGATCGGCCGCAGCTATACGGCCAAGGAGCTGCTGGCGGAGCTCGCCACCACGGCCGAGACGAGCTACGTCTCGGCCTATCACGTCGCCGTGATCCTCGCCGGCCTCGGCGAGCACGAAGAGGCCTTGACCTGGCTGGCTCAGGCCGCCGAGGACCGCTCCGAGATGTTTGTCTGGCTGCCGGCGGACCCGCGCCTTGCCGAGCTTCGCACCGACGCAAAATGCGTCGAGCTCCTGAAGCTCCTCGAGAAGGCGCCGCCGCCTTGAGGTCGCCCGGGGATGTCAACCCCGGCTCGCAAGGCGCAACCCACCGGTAGCGTCCTTCGTACCAGAGGTCATGACGAACCTCGTACGTGATTTGAAGCTCGGCCTGCGGCTGCTTCTGACGCGGCCCGGCTTCACCGCGATCGCCGTCGCGACGCTCGGGCTCGGCATCGGCGCCAACACGGCGATCTTCAGCGTCGTCAAGGGGATGTTGCTCGACACCGTGCCCTTTGAAGAGCCCGGGACGCTCGTCGCCCTCCAGGAGATCTCCGAGAGCTTTGGCCGGATGTCGATCTCCTACCCCAACTTCGTCGACTGGCGCGAGCGCCACCGCGTCTTCGAGGCGATCGCGGCGCATCGCCAGCAGAGCTACAACCTGACCAGCGCGGGCGGCCGCCCGGAGACGGTGCGGACCGCCCAGGTCTCGGCGGAGCTCTTCTCCATCCTGCGCGCCAAGCCGCTCCACGGACGCACCTTCACCCCCGACGAGGACCGGCCCGGCGGACCCAAGGTCGCCATCCTCTCCTACGGCCTCTGGCAACGGCGCTTCGGCGGGCGCACGAGCGTCCTCGGCGAAACCATGCTCCTCGACGCCGAGCCCTACGAGGTCGTCGGCGTCATGCCCCAGGGCTTCCTCTATCCGCTGCGCGACCGGCAGGTGAAGCTCTACCTCCCCATCGGGCAGTTCTCCGAACGCTGGATGGAGCACCGCGGCAACCATCCCGGCATCCGGGCGACGGCACGCCTCAAGCCGGACGTCGACCTGGAGACCGCCCAGGCCGACATGGCCCGCGTCGCCGCCGAGCTCGAGACCGAGTATCCGGACAGCAACACCGGCAACAGCGTCTACATGACGACGCTCCAGGAACGCATGGTGCGCGGGGTGCGCGAGGCCGTCCTGGTGCTCGGCGGCGCGGTGCTCCTGGTGCTCTTGATCGCCTGCGTCAACGTCGCCAATCTCCTGCTGGTGCGCGGTGCCGCCCGTGGCCAGGAGATGGCGGTGCGGGGCGCGCTCGGTGCCGACCGCTGGCAGATCGTGCGCCAGCTGTTGGCGGAAAGCGTCCTTCTAGGGCTCGCCAGCGGAGTCGCTGGGATCGCCGTCGGCTTCGCGGGCATCCAGGGTCTCTTGGCGATGATCGACCTCGAGAACCTGCCGCTTTACGGTGAGATCTCGCTCAATCCGACCGTCCTCGGCTTCGCCCTCGCGCTCTCGGCCTTGACCGGTCTCGTCTTCGGCCTCGCGCCGGCGATCCAGGCCCTGCGCTACGATTTCGTCTCTTCCTTGAAGGAAGGCGTCAAGGGCTCGGGCGGCCCCGGGCGCCATCGCCTGCAGAACGGCCTCGTCGTCGCCGAGATGGCCCTCGCGCTCGTGCTCCTGATCGGCGCTGTCCTCTTCATGAGGACGTTCTATCGGATCGTCGAGGCCGACTCCGGGATCGATCCGAAGAACATCCTCACCTTCCGCGTCAACCTGCCACGGGCGGTCTATTCCGAGCCCGCAGAGCAGCGCCTTTTCTTCGAGCGCACGATCGAACGGCTGGAAGCGCTCCCCGGCGTCGAATCCGCGGCGACGACCCTGCCGCTCCTCGGCGGCTGGCAGAGCTCGTTCAGCGTCGAGGGGCAGGAGCCGCCGCCACCCGGTGAGGAGATCCACACCGAGGTGCTGCGGGTCAGCCCGCATTACTTCGACACCATGGGCATGCAGCTCCTCTACGGCCAGACCTTCACCGCCGAGGACCACGCCGACAGCCGAAGGGTGGTGGTGATCGACAAGGTCTTCGCCGAGACGATCTGGCCCGGCGAAGACCCGCTCGGCGGACGCGTCAAGTTCGGCGACCCCGAAGACGAGGACCCCTGGCTGGAAGTCATCGGCGTGGTCAACCACGTCAAAAGCTACGGCGTCCAGGAAGACTCGCGGATGGAGCTCTACATGCTCACGAGCCAGGAGCCGTTGCCCTTCGCCACCGTGGTGGTGAAGACCGCCGTGCCACCCATCGAGCTGGCCGGCGCCGCCGAGAGCGCGGTCCTCGAGCTCGACGCCTCGATGCCCGTCGACGACGTCCGGACGATGGAGGAGCGGCTGGCGGCCTATTACGCCGGCGAGCGCTACTCGGCGATCCTCCTCACCATCTTCTCCGTCCTCGCCCTGGTGCTGTCGGCGGTCGGGATCTACGGCGTCATCTCCTACTCGGTGACCGAGCGCCGGCGCGAGATCGGGATCCGGATGGCGCTCGGAGCGGGGACGGGAGCCGTCCAGCGGCTGGTGATCCTGAGCGGGCTGCGCCTGGTGCTGACGGGTGTGACCCTGGGGCTCGGGATGGCGGCCCTGGGGACACCGCTCGTCGAAAGCCTGCTTTTCGGCATCGAGCCACGCGATCCGGCGACGTTCCTGACCCTGCCGCTCGCGCTGTCAGTGGTGGCGCTTCTGGCCTGTGCGGGTCCGGCGTGGCGGGCGAGTCAGGTCGAGCCGATCCTGGCACTGCACTACGAGTAGGTCAGCCGTCCTCAAGAAGCCCCGGGAACGACACCTCGTGCGTCTCCGGGCCCGCCACCAGCCGAGCAGCGCCACGGCCAGCAGGACGGCGAGCACCGCCGCCACGAGCCATGGCGTGTCGAGACGGCTCAGGGTCTGAAAGGCTTCTCGCATTCTCAGAAGCTCCGGCCGTGCGAAGAAGATTCAAGACGCGCGGCTACTACGAGACCACAGGCAGGCTAACCTTGCCACGGACGGCGTCGAGCGCCTCGCGGTTCTTCTCGAAGGGCGCGTAGGCCTTCAAAGGATCGCCTGTGAGCTCCTCGGCGAGGCCAAGGCAGAAGCTCATCCCTTCGCCGCGGTCGATTCCCGCGGCTTCGGCGTTCAATTCCTGAACCCGGGCAAGCTCGCGCGACGTCGTCCAGATCTCGCGGATCGAGCGCTCGTGGAGGTTGCCGACCCCGCGCCGCCACTGGACGCAGGGGTAGACGTTGCCAAAAGGATCGATCGCCACGTTGGTTGCCCCGGCGCCGCAGTTCTTGCCGGGCGCGGACGGCAGCCCCACGTCGTTGTGCTGGCCGACCTCGACGAGCGCCTCTTCACCGGCCTGGAGGCGCTCGCGCTGGCGCTCTTCGAGGATCCGGAAGAGCCGCTCGACTCCCGCCCGCGAAGCTGTCACCGCGAGCGGGCCACGGTCGCCGTTGTCGCGCGGGGTGACCACCGGGTCGAAGCGCAGGCGAAGGCCCAGGCCGTCGGCCAGGGCGAACATCGCCTCGACCTCCGCCTCGTTCCAGCGGGTGAGCGTCGAGTTGAGCCACAGCCGCAGCCCCGCGGCTTTCATCTCGCCGAGGTTTCGGACCAACCGTTCGAAGCTCCCCGGCACCCGGGTTTGACGGTCGTGGGTCTCGCCGCGCGCGCCGTGGAGGCTCGTCTCGACGTTGTAGGGGTCGACCTCGGTCTTCAGGCGCCGTGCCAGGCTGGCGTCGATGGCGTGGCCGTTGGTTTTTAAACGGACGACGAAGCCCAGCTCGCGGGCCCGCCGGGCCACGCTCCAGAAGTGAGGGCTCGCCAGCGGCTCGCCGCCGCTCAAGGTGAGGAACATCACCTGCATCTCGGCGAGGTCCTCGAGGAGGCCTTCGTAGTCGGCGAGCTGGAGCTCGCGTCCACTCAGCTCCAGGTCGTTGTAGCAAAAAAAACAGTTGAGGTTGCAGCGGTAGGTCAGCTCCAGGAGCACCGAATGGAGCACATGCTCTTCCAGGGCGCGGAAGTTGACACGTTTGAAGGTGACACGGTCAAACCCCATCGGCGTCGCCCTCCTCGGCGAGGACGCCCAGCTCGACGAGCTCGGCGAGAAAGGCCGTGACGTCGGCCGCCAAGACCTCCGGCTCGACGTCGAGCTCCCGTTCCAGGACCTCGACCGTCTCCTCGGCGCTTCGTCCCTCGCGGACGCAGTCGAGGATTCGGGCGCCGACGAGGTTTAACCCCAGGACCTCCGCCTCCTCCTGACGGATGACCACCGCCTCGTCGAAAAGCATCCGGTAGCGGATGTCGCCGGCCAGGCGAAGGCTCATGCCGCGGCCTCCGTCAGCTCGCGGAGCACGTCGAGGCGGCTCGTGGGGGTGAAGGCGAGCTCGTAGAGGTCTACTCCTCGTTCGAGGAGCCTGGTGAGAGCTTCTTCGACGGCGCCGGCACGGTGTGGGTCGCGGTTCACGTAGGGCGCCGTCGAGAGGAGAAGCGCGAAGGCCGCTGCCCGTGACATCGGCCCGAGGGAGTCCTTGGCGGCTTGGCGCAAACCGACCACGGCGCCCAGAGGACGCGCCGGCCGTCGCTTCTGCGTCGGTCCGAAATCGCCGGCGAAGGGCAACGGCTCGAGGTCAAGCTCCGCCGTCATCGCGTGGAGCTCGTCGCCCAGCACCCGAAAGCCCGCTGCCGCGGCCAGGCCGCAGAGAGTCGACTTGCCGGCCCCGGAACGCCCCGGAAAGAGAAACGCGGTGCCGAGCTCCAGAGCCGCGCTGTGGAGCAGGACGCCCCCTTGGGCGAGCACGGCGTAGGCCGTCACCAGCCGCAGGAAGTTCTCGCACGCGCCCCGAAACGCTCCTCCTTCCTCGCGCGGCGTCCAGAAGCCGCCTCGTAGGGGCTCGGCGCCGTCCTCCGGACCGCCGTCCGCCGGAGCGACTTCGAGCAACGCCATGAGGTCGAGGCCCGCCATCCGGACCGCGCCGCGCCCGTAGCCGACGTCCGGTCGATACTCTCGCGCTGGGTTGCCAAAGGGGCGAAAGTCCTTGGCCGGTGCTCGAAAGGCGCGAATCTCAACCCTTGGGGCCACTGCCCGGTCGGTGAGGAGATAGCCCTTCCAGGTTTGCGACAGGGCTTCTACCTGGGCCGCGGAGAGGTCGGCGATGCGGTACGGCCCGCCCGGTAGATCGATGCGGACGGCGTGCTCTCCCCAGGGCTCGCCGGCTCGCCGGGCCGGGAAGAGGTCCGGACAGCTAAGGAACTCTGCTCCGAAGCTCATCGCCACGTCGACTCGCTCAGGAGCTGGCGATGAGGCAGGTTTGGGGGCTCGCCTTGCCGTTGGCTCCCGGATCGCAGATCGCCGCGACACCCTCCAGGGGTTCCCGAAAGGTGACTCGCGGCTTCTCGTAGGGTCGTTTTTGGCGGCTCGCGCCGGAAGAACGAGGCTTCTCGCGTGACACGTGAGTGGATTCGTTCAAGGTCTCGTTTCTCCGGTTGTTTCCGTCTTTCGAAGTCGAGGCCGGAGGCTCAGGGCGTCGGCACGATCCGTAGCCGTAGCGCGGGATCTCCGAGTAGCACCTGGGTCTCCAGCGTCTCTCGGCCTGCCAGCGGGTTCGCCGCTCCCACCCTCAAGGCGTAGAGCACGGCATCACCCAATCGCTCGGCTCTCCCGTCGGAGATGGCGGTCAAGAACGCTTCACCCAGAACTACCCTACGGGGATTGTACGACAAACCGACCGCTGTCCAAACCGCAATGGCGCCGCCGCCCGGGTGGAGCACCAGGTCCTCGGCCAGCGACGGGAAGCCCGGCAGTGAAAAATTGCCCAGGTTGCACGACATCGCCGAGATCACCGGCAGGCGCTCGCCGTTGGCGAGCCCGGCGACGTGACCCGAGCTCAGGACGTTCTCGTGGGTCAACTGGGTCAGGCCCGCGTGGCCCAGGAAGCTGACCAGCGAGGTACCGCTCGCGAGCCATCCGAGGAGCTCGGCCGAAGCGCTCGCCGGGCTCTTGTGCTCGAGATAGATCCGGTGCACCGCCGCTCCGGCCGGCAGGAGGCCGGCGTAGGCTTCGCTCGCCAGCGTGTACTGGCCTGTCGCGTCGGGATCGTCCGCCAGGAGGACGACGTCGCTCATCCACGCCGCGTCGGACGCCGTCTCGTAGGCGACGATCTTCGCGACCACGGCGTCGAGCTGCGCCGCGCTCGTCACCGTGAGGCGGCCCACGGCGAGGTCGGGTACGCCGTCGCCGTCGAGGTCCGCGAGGCGGTTGTCGGAGGCATAGAGGCCCCAGCCGGAAGCGGCCACCAGCGGCGGCAGGAGGTTCGTCCCGAGGCCCCAGGCGTCCTTGTAGTCGACCGTGCCCTCGCCGACGAGCGCCACGTAGCTCGCAGACCCCACCCAATTCGCGGCGGCATAGGCGAGGAAGGTGCGGATCGCCTCGGGATCGAGCTGGCCGCCGTTGAACTCGTCCATCACGTCGTCGACGTCGACCACCATCGAGCGCAGGCCCTGGGCCGCGCGGTGGTTGGCCAGCGCCTCGGCGCTCGTCATCAGCTCGGTCGCGGTGATCACCACGTAGTCGGCCCAGTTCGACGCGTCGCGCAAGCTCGATGGATGGTCGACCTCGATCGACGACGGCTCGCGGACACCACCGGCGACCGCCGCGAGGTAGCGTCCGTTCGCCGTGGCGGGCGAGAAGCGCACCTGGTAGGCGCCCAGGGTGCCCGGCTCGACCTCGGTGCCTTGGACCTCGCGCGGATCCGCGGGATCGCTCACCTCGAGGACGAGGATCTCCGGATCGTCGAAGCCGTCGACCACGAGCTGCTCGTGCTCCGCGCTGCCGAAGGCGAAGGCTAGCGAGGAGGCGACATAGTCGCGGTCGTAGGCGAGCTCGAAGTGGTCGAGGGCGAGGAGCGAGAAGCCGACGCCCGGGTCGAGAAGCGCCACGAGCTCGACCGTGTTGGCCCCGGCCTGGAGGACGCTTGCCGGGAAGTTGAAGACGAGCTCCGCGCTCTCGTAGTTGCGGAACCGTCCGTCGCCGACGGCGACGCCGTTGACGTAGGCCTCGACGTGGTGGGCGCCCGCGCCGGTCACCGACGTGCCGAGAAGGCCCACCGTGAGCTCGGCCGTACCGCCGACCGTCGTGACGGCCCCGGGCGCGTCGAGGGTGAAGCTCTGGGCGCCCCACGTGCCGCTGCCGCCGACCAGGAACCACCACACCCAGAACTCGGTGTCGTCGGCGTACTCGCCGATCAAGACCGGCCGGAGGTCTTGCTCGACGCGGACCGTGTCACGGAAGGTCGCGTTGGGGGTGGCGGCTCCGGAACCGCCGCCCGAAGCGTTCTTCATTCGTTCGCCGCGTGTCGGCAGCAATCGGTAGATGCGCTCGTTGCTGTAGCGGCTCCGGATTCCCTGGCCGTAGAAGAGGAGCCCGGTGGCGTGACCGCCGCCCTCGGCGGTCCACGGCACTTCGACGTCGTTATTGAGCAGCTGGAGCTTGCCCGAACGGATGAGCGACGACGCTTCGCCGTCTTTCAAGCCCAGAGCCGCGTCGATCGTCTCGGCGGCCACCCGGTAGAGGCCTTCCTCGCGGACGCCGATGCGCAGTCCCGTACCCGGTCCGCGGTCGAGGCCCGGGATGCCCTCGGAAGAGGGCGTCGACGACGGCTTCGCCTTCGTCCGCGGCGTGCCGGCGAAGCCCTCGGCGAGGCGTGGGCCGGCGGCGCCGGCGAACGGATCGACGAGAAACGGTCCATAGGTCCGGTGGGCACCGTTCGAGAGCACCTCCTGGAGCACGTAGGCGAGCGGGCCGGCGGGGGAGGCGTCGCGGTCGAGGAGCCGGTAGCTCGCGCCCTGCGGGCTCATCTCCGCCGGCAGCACGCCGCCCTTCACCGGCACGTAGCCGAGCTGCGGGTCGACGCGCAGCACGCGGAAACCCGCCGTGCCGAGCTCGGCATCGGTCGTCCAACGCAGCTCCACTCCGTTCTCGGCGAGCGCCGCGGAGACCTCCGAGAGCAGCACGTAGTTGGGACCGATGAAGGTCACCGTCACGTCCTCGGCCGACGTGGCGAGGAAGTCGAAGTCGAGCGACGGATTGCTGGAGGTGATCTCGATGTCGTTCTGGTAGGTGCCGGAGCCGACGGCGAAGCCGAGCCTGGCGTCGTAGGTGATCGTCACGGTGTCGTTGGCAGCGAGGTCCCAGCAGCACCAGACGAGCGTGTTGTCGCCGTCTACGGGGGCCGACGTCGCCGTCGTCCGGGCCGGGTTGAGCGTCGGATTCGCGCAGGTGGCGTCGGTCGACCCCGCATCGCAGAACGTGAAGCCGGGCTCCATCCTGTCGGTGATCTCGACGCCGCTCGCGGCGACCGCCGAGGTGATCGTCAGGGTGTAGGATGCCACCGTCTTGGGATCGGTCGTGTCGCTCGTGACCGACGGCGTCGAGGTCGACTTGGTGAGCGTCAGCACACCGATCTCGGTCGTGGCGTCGTCGCTTGTCGGCGCCGTCTGGTCGCTCGTGAGCGTCGCGGTGTTGGTGTAGGAGTCGGCCTCCGTCGGGTGGACCCACATCCGGACGCTGCCGCTCGCACCGGCCGCGACCGTGCCGAGGTTCCACGTTACGGTCTCGGGCGAGCCGCCGTCGCCGGTGCCGCCGTTCAGGACCGCCACGAGCTCCGAGATCGGCGTCCCGGCGGGATCGGGCAGCGTGTCGGTGATGACGACGTTGGTGGCGTCGGCGTCGCCGGTGTTGCGGTAACGGATGACGTAGGGGATCACCGGCTCGACCGGAGAGCCGTTGTTGCCGGAGATCGGCACCGAGACGGTCAACGTGTTCCCCGAGATCGCGAGGATCTGCGTGCCGACGTCGCCCCCGATGAAGATCCAGTCGTTGACCGAGAGAAGCGAGGCGTCGTTGACGTTCACGGTCGTCACGTTGTTGTGGTTGCCGTTCAAGGTCGTGAGCGGCAAGGCCATCGTGGCGGGAGCCGACTTGGAGAAGGTGAAGACCGGCGCCGCGTTGGCCGTGATCGTCTCCGTATCCTGCTTCGACGCGGTGTTCGACGATTCGACGGTGGCCGTGTCAGGGATCAAGGTCGAGCCGGCCGGCAAGGTCGAGTCGGTGATGACCTGGAAGGTCAAGGTACGCGACTCACCGTCGGGGAGTGTCCCGAGGTCCCATTCCAACTGGTTGGCGATCAGGTTGTAGTAGGCGTTGTCGCCGTCGCTCGCGTCGGTGCGCATGCCGCCTTCATAGGTCAGCGACCCGGAGACGAATTCCGTCAGGCCGGGGATCGGGTTGGAGACCAGGACGTCAAGAGCGTCGGCAAAGCCCGTGTTCGTGACCACGATCGTGTACGTGACGACCTCGCTGGTCCCCACCGTCGCCTTGTCGACGGTCAGGTCGATCTCCAAGTTCGGGGCCGTCGAGATCGTGACCGACGCCGGACCCGATACGACGTTCGGCTCGCCCGTGATGCTCACTTGCGCCAAGAGGTTGGTTTCGGTCGTAAAACCCGCCGGTGGCGCCGGTACGGTCGTGGCCTGCATGTCGAAGGTCACGACCAGCGTCTCGCCGGCTGCCAAGCGGCCCGCCGTAGCGCTCAGCGTCGGGTCCGCGAAGCCGCAGGCCGGCGCCGCGTCCGGCGGCACGTTGGCCGTGGTCGTCGGCGCGGCCGACGCGTCGATCGCGCAGCTTACATACACAAAGTACGACTGGACCGGCAGGGTGTCGGTCATCGAGATGCTGAAAGCCGTCGCCGTGCCGGCATTGGTGATCGTCACGGTGAAGGTCGTCGTGTCGCCCGGCAGGAGCAGCGTCGGTGAGACGGCTTTGGTCACCACGATGTTGGGACGCAGCAGATTGGTCACCGCCGTGTCGGAGACATCGTCCGCCTCGACGGTCTCGAGCGTCGCCGTGTTGACGAGCGTCGACGAGGTCGCCGTCGCCGGATTGTCGACTGTCACCTGAAACACTAGGGTGCCGGTGTTGCCGCCGCTGATCGTCCCGGCCAAGTCGCCGGCGCCGTTGACGTTCGAGAACGTCAGCGTCTGGCCCGAGATCGACGGCACGGCGGTCGGCAAGCCGTTGAGAAGCGGCGTGAAGGCCGCGTCGTAGGTGACGCCCACGGGCAGGTCGTCGACGACGGTCCCCCCGGTGACGGTCCCGGCGCTGACGTTGGTGAATTCGATCGTGTAGGCGAGGGTCTGGAGCGGCGCCGGAGTCGACGTCACCGAGAGCTTGTCGACGGACTTGTTGATCGCCGTCTGCAGGATGTCGGTGCAGACGTCCGAGACGCTCGTGCTCGCCGCGCCGTCGTAGTTGACCCCGGCCTCGACGCTCTGGTTGTTGTGGTCGGCGTAGGCGCTCACCACCCAGAGCAGACGGTGGCCTGCGGCGATCGTCGCCGCCGGCTGCGTGATGGTGAAATTTGTCGCGTCGTTCGACGTGTTGCCCGTAACGTTCTGCTCGTTGAAGCCGAGGCTCACGGCGGTCTCGCTCACCGGGTCGAAGTCGAAGAGCTCGAGGCGGAACGTCGCCTGCGGCGAGCCGTCCTTGGACAGGTAGAGAGTCGCCGTCACGTCCAGGGAGAAGGTGCGCTGCTCGGTGTAGGGCGGGTCCTGGTAGAAGCGGATCAGCTCCTGGATGTTGGTCACGGTGGGCCCGACGGTGACGAGGCCCGTCGTCGAAGCCGTACCGACCGGAGCGGTCGTGTCGGCCAGGAGCTCGGTGCCGGTATGGGTCGAGTCGAGCTCTTGGCTCGTCGAGCTCATGTAGAACGTCGTCGGGATGGCGCAGGTCACCCCGGTCACCGGGATCTCGTAGGTGTCGGAGACCGGCGAGAAGTTGTCGGAGTCGAACGTGGCGCTGTTCGTCGCCGGATTCGCCGCGGTGAAGGGGCTCGCCGCCTGCAGGATCACCTGCACCGAGCCCGTGTTGCCCGGACCCGGGGCGCCGGGGAGGTTGCCGAGGCTCCAGGTCAAGGTGCCGGTGAAACCGACCGGCGGCGCTCCGTCGGGCACCGGCTGGCCACCGGGGACGCCCTGATAGGTGAAGCCCGCCGGAATGACGTCGCTGACGATGGCGTTGATCGCCGTCTGCGTGCTCGTGTTCTCGTAGCTGATCGTGAAGGTGACGTTACCGCCCGCCGTGACCGTCGGGACTGAGGCGGTCTTTTGCACCCGCAGAGGCAGGCTGATGAAGATGGGGGCGTCGGCGCTTAAAGGCGTCGTGTCGTCGGAGTCGATCGTCGCGGTGTTCACCAGCGGGTTCGCCGCTCCTGACGGATAGGGGCTGTCGACCGTGGCGCTGAAGGAGACGGTGTTGCCCGTCGAGCCGGTGGCAAGGGTGCCGATCGTCCAGGTGACGGTGCGTGTCCCGGAGTCGTAGGTGCCGCCGTCGGTCGCCGACGAGAAGGTGAGGCCCGCCGGCACGACGTCGGTCAGGACGGCGTTTGTGACCGTGACCGGCGAGGCGTTGCCGTAGATGATCGTGTAGGTGACCGTGTCGCCCGGCGTCGCGGAAAAAGCGTCCGGCGTCTTGGTGAGCGAGAGCACCGGGGCGCCGACCCCGACCTCGACCTTGTTCGAGGTGAGCGTCCCCTCGTTGGAGCTAAGGATCTGGGCCTGGTTCTGGTAGGTGCCCTCGACCGCTGGCGCGATGGCCCGGAAGATGAGTGTCCCGCTCGCGCCCGCGGCGATGTTCGTCGCCGGCATGAACGTCCAGGTGAGCGTCGTCCCCGAGGCGGTCGGCGTCTGGGTCGGCGTCGTGGAGTCGGGGCTGAGCGTGCCGCCCTGGAAGCTGTTGAAGGTCCAGCCGCTGGGCAGGAAGTCGTCGATCTGGTCGAGCGTCAAGGCCTGGTCCGTCGCCGCCGTGACGGTGATCGTGAAGTCGACCGTGCCGCCCACCGCGACCTCGCTGACCGACGCCGACTTGGTCACCGTCGGGAAGGTGCCGCAGACGTTCAAGAAGTCCGAGGAAAGCTCTCCCGGGCTCGGCGCCGGATTCGCATTGTCGCCGGGAAACATCGCGTCGACCTCGGCCTGGGTCAGGTGGCTCCAGGTGACGTTGCCCTGGTCGTCCTCGGCCCGCACCCCGATCAGGTAGTTGCCCTGCCGCAGCACCGTGGTGTCCCAGCCGGCCGCCTGCCACTGGTTGACCGTGCCGGCGACGAGGCTCGCCACCGGACCCGCGGTCCAGACGTTGCCGTCGTCGTCGACGCCGTTCCCGTCCGCGTCGTAGTAGTAGTAGAACTGGACGGAATTGACCGTCGAGCCGACCGTACTCCCCGTGTAGCAGTCGGTGCCGTCGGCCGTGTCGACGATGGTGGCGGTGAGCGTCGTCGTGTCGCAGCCGTCCGCCGTCACCTCCGGGACGATCGGCTGGTCGATCGTCCCCAGGTCCCCGGTGCCCGCGTCGAAGTCGCCGAGGCTGAAGCAGTCGCCGAAGGGCGCCGGCTCCTCGGGGTCGAGGATGCAGGTGTCGCCCGGATTGGTAGGAGCCTCCATGACGACGTCTTTCTGCAGCGGGTTCTCCAGCGAGTTCGACGTCGTGAAGAGCAGGCAGATGGGCGTGTCCTCGGTCACCGCCTCACCGGTGCAGTCGGGGTCCCCGGTCGAGGAGGCGTCGAGCGCGGCAAGGGGGATCTGGTAGTCGACGAAGTACTCGACACAGGTCCCCTGGTCGAGCTTCCGGGCCCGGGTCGTGCCGTAGTCCCAGACGGTCTCGTTGGCCCCGTTGCCCCAGATCCAGGTCGGCGTCACGCTGTTCTGGAAGTTCAGGATGTTGCCCGTCGGGCCGGGCGCCGGGGCGAAGTCGTCGGTGAACGCCGTCGGGTTGTGGGCCACCTCGCAGATGTCGGGCCGGTCGGGGTCCGTGTAGTCGAGCGACTGGTCCGGAGACTCGCTGAAGATGACCTTCATCTGGTCGACCTCTGTGCCCGGCGAGCCGGAGGAGCCGTCGACCTGGACCGCGTAGTCGCGGTATCCGTCGCCGTCGGTGTCGATTAGGACCGTCCACAGGGCCGACTTCCACGGATCGACCGACGAGGCCGACCCGGTCGTCGGGCCGGTGGCGTAGGTGTTGGCGATCTGCTCCACCCGCCAGCGGAACATCAGGACCTGGTTGGCCGAGTCGTAGTAGACGAAGACCGAGGGCAGCGTGAGATCCGTGCAGCCCGAGCTGGCGTTGACATAGTTCTGGGGCGAGGTGCCGCCGTTCGACGGATCCTGGACGCCGTTGTCCTCGATGCCCGAGCCCAAGATCGTGTAGGGGACCCAGTCGCCGAAGTCCAGGAGGCCGTCGCCGTCGTCGGCTGGCCACGCGACCGGCGCGAAGTGGACCGGCGGGTCGCCGCCGCCGTTCCAGTCGGGCGGATAGGTGTCGCCAATAGCGCCGGACGCCGAGACGAGCAGGGAAAGGAAGAGGATTCCGAGCCCGCGGCGGAAACCGGCGGGCTCGAGAGGACATGGGATCCTGGGCTGAGTGGCGCTCATGGAACTTCTCCTTCGGGGCTCCAGGCCGGCTGTGAGAGTGATGTTCGAGGCGAGTAGCATTCGTTGTCCCCGTAGAGGTTTTACCACACTCGCCGACATGATGACATTCTTTCCTTACGATCCGTATTACGATCGGGACAAGCCCGACGCCCCGAAGGCGGGACCGGGAAGCCTTCAATGAGGAGAGCCGACCATGACACCTACGACGAGACGTACCCACTGAGCCGCTGGGTCCTCTGGGCCGCGTTCGCCGCGGCGTTCGGTTGCGCCGCGCCCGGGGGCGAGCTTGGCGAGGCCGAGCGGCGCCAGCGGATGGACGAACTCTACCGCGGGGACCGCAAAGCCTTCCCCGGCGTGCCCGAGGTGAGCGCCGAGGAGCTCGCGGAGCTGCTGCGGACCGGTGACGTCGTCCTCGTCGACGTCCGCGAGGACGACGAGCGCCGGGTGTCGACGATTCCCGGCGCGTTGTCGAAGGCTGAGCTCGAGCGCGACGCCGAGTCCTACCGTGGCCGGCGCGTCGTCACCTACTGCACGATCGGCTACCGGAGCGGCCTCTATGCGGCCGAGCTGCGGCGACGCGGCTTCGATGCCTGGAACCTTTCCGGCAGCGTCCTCGCCTGGACCCATGCCGGCGGCCCCCTGGTCGACGAGGACGGCCGCGAGACGCGGCGCGTCCACGTCTATGGGGCGAAGTGGAATCTGGCGGCCGACGGATACGAGACGCTCTGGTAGGGAGCCTCCCAAACTCGGATACGATTTCCGAAACGACGAAGGAGACGAAGACCATGAAGCCCGCCGTCCTGCGCCTCTTAGTGCTTGTCCTCGCCGCCGTCCTCCTCGCCGGTTGCGCCGGGGGAGGCGAGGAAACCGACGTCCCCCGCATCCAGCCGCCGCCGATGCCCGAGCTGCCGGCGAACATCATCGACTTGACCCACGCCTTCGGCCCCGACACGATCTACTGGCCGACCGACACCCGCGGCTTCGAGCTCGAGGTGCTCGCGGAAGGCATGACGGAGAAGGGCTATTACTACAGCGCCAACCGCTTCGCCGCGGCCGAGCACGGCGGCACCCACCTCGACGCGCCCGTCCACTTCTACGAGGGAGGCTCGGCGGCCGACACGATCCCCATCGAACGCCTCGTCGGCCACGGCATCGTCGTCGACGTGACGGAAAAGGTCTTCAACGACCGCGACTACCAGGTCGCCGTCGAGGACTTCGAGCTCTGGGAACGACTCCACGGTCCGATGCCCGAGGGGGCGATCGTCCTGCTGCGCACCGGGACCGGCCGCTTCTGGGGGGACCGCGAACGCTACCTCGGCACGGCCAAGGTCGGCGAGGAGGCGATTCCCGAGCTCCACTTCCCGGGGCTACATCCCGAGGCCGCCGCCTGGCTCAGGGACGAGCGGCAGATCAAGGCGGTCGGCATCGACACGCCGTCGATCGACTATGGGCAGTCGACGCATTTCGAGAGCCATGTCACGCTTTTCGAAGGCGACATCCCGGCTTTTGAGAACGTCGCCGATCTCGACAAGCTCCCCAATACGGGGTTTCTGGTGATCGCGTTGCCGATGAAGATCGCGGGTGGCAGTGGGGGGCCGTTGCGCATCATCGCCTGTTGGTGAGGGGCCGGATTCGGCTGGCGGGCGATCACAAGGATCGCCCCTACCAACGCCATACCTGATGGGTGTAGGGGCGAATCTTGTATTCGCCGGATTCGGCTACCAGGTGGGCGCGGGCTTGTGGGAGGCCATCTTGCGGGGACGGTAGAGGGACGGGATCCGGCTGGTCTCCCGGCTGGCCAAGAATCCCGTCTCCCAGACGGCGGGGGCGGGCTCGACGTTGGGCCAGGGCATCGGTGCTTTCGGCGCCTGGGCTTCGTTGCGTGGTGAGGGACTCTCGCTCGTGGATCTCGTCGCCTGCTTCATCTCGGCTTCTCCTCGGTCGATCGTTTTGGACCTTTCCCTTCCTCGTGGCCTGGCCGGTATGCTCAGTTTTCTACCGGCTGGTCGGTATTGTATGCAATCCGAGGCGGCTGTCAACCCCTTGCGGCGACTTTTTTCGTTATAGAGTCGTTTCCTACCGACTGGTCGGTTCGTGAGCCGTGGCGGGGGCGGCCGGCGCTCCCCGTTTCAACCCTGGGTGGGCTCGGGACGCCGAAAGGCGCGGATCTGGGCGGCAAACCAGCGGCCGGCGGCGACGGTCGCGGTGGCGGCCCAGGCGAGGCTGAAGACGATCAGGCCGCTCCCGGTCCTTGGCTGGAGCGGGGCGAAGGGGTTCAAGAAGATCCACCGCTCGAAAAAGTCGGACCTGGCCGCGGCGTCGCTCGCGGCGAGGAAGGCGAAGATCGGCGGCAGGATGCTGCCGGCGACGACGAGCAGCAGCGCCACCACCCAGGTGTAGCCGTCCTGGATACGGCGGCGCAGCAGGTGGCGTTGGAGGATGAGCGCCGTCAGGGCGTAGGCGATGAAGTAGGCCCCCGTGCCGAGGCCGCGCCAGACGTCGTCCAGAAGGGCAGGGTCCGTCCAGCCGGACGAGTTGGCGAGAGCCTCGAGGCAGAGGGCCACGAAGAGGCTCGCGGCGACCAAGAGCGCCGCCCAGGCCATGCCGTTGGCGGAGCCGCTCCAGTAAAAAAACGCCAGGGTCCGGCGACGGATACCGAGGGGGAGCTCCTGGGCGACGCGCAGGCCGATCGAATCGCGGGCGCTGATGGCGACGAGCATGGCGACACCGGCGATCTGGATCCAGACGTAGAGCCACGCCTGCAGCGCGTCGCGCTCGCCGAAACCGAGCGTGGCGACCGCGGCCAGGACGCCGCTCAGGAGCCAGGCGACGCTCAGGAAGAGCCGCACCGGCAGCGCCCGGTTCGCTGCCGGCGGCGACACGAGCGCCACGGTCAGGACAAAAAGCAGCGTCGCGACAAGCGCCGTGATGGCGAGGAAGCTCCCCGTCGCCCACCAGAAGTCGGAGCTCGCCATCTGGCTGCCGATTCCCTCCTCGACGAGCGCGTAGCCGATGCCGACCGTCGAGGAGAAGACGATCACCAGGCCCACGAAGCCGGCGAGGCCGATCAGGACCTTGAGGAAGCGGGTGGCGGGCAGGCAGGCGAGCAGCAGCGCCGCCTGGCGGGCTCGTCGAGCACCAAGAACGTCGGGTCGTGGACGAGGGCGCGGCCGAGGCTCACGCGCTGCTTCATGCCTTTCGAGAGCGCGCTGATGAGCTTGCCGCGGATGCCGCCCAGCTGGGTGAACTCCTCGACGCTATCGAGCACCCGGCGCCGCGCGGCGCCGCGGATGCCGTAGGCGCGGGCAAAAAAGTCGAGGTACTCGGCCACCGTCATGTCGCTGTGGGTGGGCAGGGCGTCGGGCATGAAGCCGATGCGCCGCCGCGCCTCCTCGGGGTGCTGGACGACGGAGCGGCCGTCGAGCCGGGCGTCGCCCGCGGTGGGCTCGTCGAGGGTCGCGAGGATGCGCATGGTGGTCGTCTTGCCGGCGCCGTTGGGTCCGACGAAGCCGAAGATCTGTCCCTCCTCGAGGGTGAAGGAGATGTCGTCGACGGCGCGCACGTCGGCGAAGTGGCGCACCAGCCGGTCGACGACGAGCCTCATGGCACCTCCGCGAGGCGCATCGAGCGAGGCAGGAACCCGTAGACGACGGCCGAGCACTTCTGCTCCTTGGCTTCGGCGAGCCCCGCCTCCAGAAAGGGGTTCGTCGCCAGGACGGCGATGTAGGTCGCCGGGGTGAGGAGCGTTTCGGGCTGGTTGGCGGCGATTCGCAGCCGGCTCGGCAACTCGGCGCGAAAGAGCTTGCGCAGGCTCGAAGGGACGCCGCTCGCCAACTGGCCGCTCTTGGTGAGCCTTCCGGCGGCGCCGGCGGCGATCGGTTCCCCGGCGGCGTAGACCTGGCGGTCGTCGTCGGCCAGGTAGAGGGCTTGGATGTCGGCCCCGAGACCGTTCAGGACCTCGAGGGAGCCGTCGTCCGCCGGCCGGATCCGCAGCCTCTCGCGGCGCAGCTCGCTTTTTCGGATCACGAAATACGAGGGCAGGCGTGCCGTCACCCAGCCCGAGTCGAAGTGCTGGGAATCGCTCAAGCGCAGGCTCCGCGACGAGCCGCTGCCCATCATCTGGCCCCAGTTGAGGACCGGCGAGACCTCGGTCTCCCGGTCGAAGCGCAGGCCTTCCGAGGGGGTGAGCGTGGCGTAGTAGCCGTTCCAGGCCAGGGTGACGGCCCGGCGCTCCGCCTGGTCGAGGATGGTGAGCCCCGCGGAGGAGCGGACCTGGATCAAGCCTTCGCCGAGCCAGGCGTAGCCGAAGACGACGAGGCTCGCCACCAGTGCCGCGGCGGGAACCGTCCAGAGGAGGTGGATGCGCCGCCGCCGGCGGGTCAGGATCACGACGTTGACCGGGCCGATCAGCACGGTAAAGGCGAGGATCACGAGGAAGAGGCCGCGGACCGGGACCTTGAGGCTCTCGACCACCGGGAAGAGGCGGTGGACGCTCGTCGGTTCGCGCAGCAGGCTCCAGGCCTCGCGGGTGTGCTGCCAGGATTCTTTGAGGCGGGTCACCGACACCGGTTGCAGGTCGCCGATCCCGTCGGGGAGCAGCAGGCAGACGCCGAGGCCGCGGTAGAAGGCGTCGAGGCGGGCTTCGCGGGCGCGTCCGTGCGGCTCGATCTCCAGCCAGGCGGGCAGCTCCGAGGTGCCGGTGACGGCGAGGGCGCCGCCGGTCTCGACGTAGCGGACGAGAGCGCTCCGGACTCCGGCAGCGGCGACGTCGACGTCGGCGCGGCTCACCACGATGCCGTCGAAGCCGGAATAGGCCAGCCAGGCCTCGCTCCAGGCGTCGACGCCGGTCTCGGCGCGCTGCAGCTCGACGGCTTCATCCTTGGGAAAGGCGTCGATGTCGATCGACTGGGAGACCAGGATGCGCTGCGCCTCGTGGACGATGCCGGTGGAGGAGTAGACGTTCTCGTCGCCGGGATGGGCAACGGTGAGATGAATCGAGTCGGGGAGGGGGCGTCGGTCGACGAGGATGCGCAGGCCGAAGCCGCCGATCGGCAGGGAGGGCTGGTAGAGCGCCAGGCGGGCCGAGGCGCCGGGCTCCAGGATCCTCTCGTTCGAGAGGTTGCGCAGCGATCCGCTCCAGCCTGCGGCCTCGTTGGGCATCACGAGCGTCACCCGGTGGGGCCGCTCCGAGCGGTTGGTCACCTGGAACGCGATCTCCGCGTAGCCGTGCGACGATCCCTGGGGCAAGCCCGGGAGCTTGCGGACGACGACGCCCTCGGCCGAAATCACCTCCTGGGCCGCGGCGGGCGCGGCGAGGGCCGTCGCGCCGGCAAGGAGGACGGCGAGAAGGCATCGCCTCACTTCGCGTCCGCCATCTCGATCGTCTCCGGGAGCTCGACGCCCGCCGAGTCGACGTTCTCGAGAAGCTCGGCGACGACGTCGCGGGCGCTCACCTGGTCGAAGCGGGCCTTGTAGCTCAGGATCAGCCGGTGCTGGAGGACGCCGCGGGCGACGGCCGCGACGTCCTCGAAGCCGACCGTGGGACGCCGCGAGAGAAGCGCCTGGGCGCGGGCGGCCTCGGCCATCGCGATCGCGGCACGCGGCGAGGCGCCGTAGCTGACGTAGCCGCGCACGGCTTCGGGGGCGTCGGCCGCGCTGGGATGGCTCGCCGCCACCAGCCGCGCCACGTAGCGTGCCACCGGACGCGGCAGATGGATGCGCTCCATCATGGCGAAAAGCCCGGCGAGCTCCCCGCTGCTCAGGGTCGTCGCGCTCGGCGGCGGCTCGCCGCGCCGGCGGCTCGTGATGATCCCCTCCAGGACGTCGGCCCCGGGCCCTTCGACGATCAGCTTCATCAGGAAGCGGTCGAGCTGCGCCTCGGGCAGCGGATAGGTCCCTTCCAGCTCGATCGGGTTCTGCGACGCGAGGACGAAGAAGGGATCCGGCAGCTTACGCGTCGTCCCCAAGAGCGTCACCGAGCGCTCCTGCATGGCCTCGAGCAGCGCCGACTGGGTCTTGGGCGAGGCACGGTTGATCTCGTCGGCGAGGAGGATGTTGGTGAAGCTCCTTGGGCGCGGGGAGCCTGGGGGCAGTGGGTTCGTCGGTCGTGGGTTCGGCGGTCGGTAGAGTCGTCATCGTCGGCCTTGGGGTCGCAGTAGTCTACGGACGAGGGGGATCGTCTGTTCGCGCCGGGGCGCGCGCGCGGTTGAAAAAGCGCTCGACGGCTCGGCGGTGGCGCGGCAGGACGGTTTGGGTATTGGCCGCGCCGCTGCCGGCGGCGACGGTCCCCCCGGAGCCGCCCCCGCCAGGCCGAGCCTCGGCGGAGGTCGGGTCGGTGGCGCTCAAGCCGATGAGGCCGCTCCGCTCCAGGGAGGAGAGCGAGGCGGCGGAAAGCGTTTCTTCCTCGAAACGGACGCCAACGCCCGTGATCGGGTCGCGCCAGATCATCGGCGCGTCGGCACGGCCGCGGTCGACGCCGCCGCGTCCGGCGCGGCCCCGGCACATGGCGCCGGCGGCTTCGAGGCCGTTTTCGTCGAGGAACTCGGCCAGCGCTTCGTCCTGACCTTTGAGGGAGCGCTGGGCTTCGAGGAGCTTTTCGAGGTCCAGGAGGCCCGCCTGCCGGAGCTGCCGGAGCTTCTGGGCGAGCTCCTCGCGGCTGGCGCCGAGAGCTTCGGCCAGACGTTCCAGCTCGCCGGAGGCGGCGGCGTCGCGCAGTTGCTGGGCGAGGCTTGGATCGAGCAGCCGGGTCTCGTCGGCGGCGCGGGCGGTGAGGGCGGCGAGCTCCGCGAGGGCGGCGAGGCGTAGCTCCGGGTCGCCGGCCGCCGCGTCGCCGGCCGACTCGTCGGCCAGGGCCTCGGCCACGGCGCTGGCGGCGGCGAGCTGCTCGCCTTCGGTGAGGGCCGTCTCGGCGGCCTCGGCCGCGGTCTCCTCGGTCAGCTCGCGCAGGTGGTCGAGGGCTTCCCAGGCGCGCGCCGGGTCCTCGCCCGGATCGCTCTCGGCGACGTTCTGGAGCTCCTCGGTGAGCCGTTCGCTTTCTTCCTCGTCGAGCAGGCCCTCTTCTTCCAGGACCTCGACGCGACGCGCCAGCTCTTCGACCTCCTCGCCGACGGCCACGGTCCGGGGCTCGGCGTCGAGCGGCGCGACCGGCAGGAGCGTAGCGAGGACGACGAAGGCGGCGGCTCCGGCGAAAAGAGCGAGCGACGGGCCCGAGCGCCAACGCAGCCTCGGGAGGACCGGCTCGGCGAGCCGCTCGCTCCAGGGTCCGAGCGCCAGCTCGTCGGTCGACATCAGGAGCCCGCCGAGCTCGCCGCGGCGGTCGAGCAGGGTACGCACGGCCGCTGGCGGCGGCAGGTTGCGCTTCGCCAGGACCCCCGCCGCAACGAGGGCCACGCCGGCCGCGACCAGCCCCCAGGGGGTGAGCTGGGCGAGATCCGCGCCGAGGCCCGAGCGCGCCGCGAGGGCGAGCGCACCCCAGAGAAAGCCGGCGGCGGCAAGGTGGCGGAGCGCGCGTTCTAGGAAGAGGAGGCGGTAGAGGCGGCGGCGAAAGCGGCGGACGTTGAGGTTGTGGCGGGCGGTGGTGTCGCGTTTCATGATGGTCTTTCCGCCTCCCGGAAGGACCGACTATGCCTAATGAGCCTCATCCGCGTCCTCCACGGCGTCTCGCGTCACTTCCTCGACGTCCGGGAAAAGCTCCTCCACCAGGACGGTGACGTAGCTCCCCGGAGGCAGCTCGCAGCGCAGGTCGAAAACACCTTCGCAGTAGCTCGTCTCCACCCCGCCCAGCCGGACGCGCAGCGGCCGGCGGTCGCCGTAGAGCCGGAGGCTGCGAGGCAGCTCGAGGCCGACCCGGGGCGAGAGGCCGAGCTCCACCAGGGCGGCTTGCTCGATTTCAGCGGCTTTTCCCCGGGGCTGCTGCATCTTGGAGCCGAAGAGGGGGCCCGTCGGGCTCAGCTCGAAGCTTTGCAGCCGCTCCGCAAAGACGGACGGATCGCGGACGACGAAGTGGCCGTCGGTCAGGTGGTCGACGGCGACGTCGCCGTCGAGGAGCTCGTCGATGCCCACCGGGCGCAGCTCGAGGACACGATTGAAAACCGCCGACTGGAGGGCCGAGATCATCAGGAGCGAGCGTCGGCGGTCGCGGTCGAGGCGTCCGCGTTTCAGGAGCTCGCGTCCCCGTTCGACGTTTTTCGAGTCGCGTCCGAAGCGCTGGCGTCCGAAGCGGTTGGGGAGGCCGCGCCGCTGGAGCTTGGCGAGGCGTTCGCGGGCGGTGTTGGCCGCGGCGGAGCCGACGCCGCGCAGGCGGAGGTGAAAGCGGTTGCCGCGGAGCTCTCCGAGGCGCAGCTTCTGGGGATGGCGGATCGCTTCGAGGACCTCGGCGCCGTCAAGCTCCAGGCCGAGCGCGGCGGTGGGGTCGATCTCGGGTACCGAGAACCACTGGCGGGCGACGGCGCGGCGGTCCTTGCGTCCGGCGTAGCCGACCTCGCGGGGCGCCACACCTGCGGCGCGGGCGATCTCGCGGGCGACGTCGTCGGTCGTGCGCAGGCGTTTTTTCACCCACAGATGGGTGTGCGGCCCGTCCCCCAGAGCGGGGTAGAGAGGGATCTCCTCGACGAGGAAGTCTTCGGGTTGCTCTCGAATCCGTACCATGGCGTTCGCCCGGCACGGAGGATATCACTCAAAGACCCAGGACCCGGAGGAAGCTACGACGCTCGTCGAAGCGCCAGAGCCCGGCGTCGCGGGCGGCGGCGTAGGCGTCGGCCATCTCCGAGGCTTCGGGGTGCCGGTCGATCTCCGTGTACCGCGGCTTGCCGCTCGGCGAGACGCCGCCGACCTGGTAGCTCGGACGGTACTGGCCCATGATGTTGACGTAGGTGTCGGGGGAGACCTCCTCGGCGAGCCAGCGAAAGATGGCGGCGCTTTCGTCGAGCTGGCCCGGCATCACGAGATGACGCACCAGGACGCCGCGCCGGGCGTGGGCGTCGCGTCCCATCTTGAGCGGACCGACCTGGCGGTGCATCTCGGCGATCGCGGCGCGGGCGTGCTCGGGGTAGTCCTTGGCCTTGGCGAGGCGCTTGGCGCTCTCGCGGTGCCAGAACTTGAAGTCGGGCATGTAGACGTCGACGAGCCCGTCGAGGAGCTTCAAGGACTCCAACGAGTCGTAGGCGCTCGTGTTGTAGACGATCGGCAGGTGAAGCCCCCGGGGCACGGCCGCGGCGATCGCTTCGACGACCTGGGGCACGACGTGCTCCGGGGTCACGAAGTTGACGTTGTGGCAGCCCTGGTCCTGGAGGTCGAGCATGAGGCCGGCGATCTGGGTGGCGTCCATCTCGCGGCCGTCGCCCTGCTGGGAGATGTCCCAGTTCTGGCAGAAGACGCAGCGCAGGTTACAGAGCCCGAAGAAGATCGTCCCGGAGCCGCGGTGGCCGCGCAGGCAGTCCTCTTCGCCGAAGTGGGGGAAGGCGCTGGCGACCAGCGCGTGGCGTCCGGTGCCGCAGACCTTGGTCTCGCCCGCCAAGCGGTCGATCTTGCAGCCGCGCGGGCAGGCCTGGCAGCAGCGGAGCTCCTTCAAGCCGCGCTCGACCCGTCCGGCGAGCTCGCCCCGGCGTGCGCTCTCAAGGTAGGCGGGCTCGAAGTCGGTGACGACGAAGCGGGATTCGTCCCTGGCGCTCGTCCTGGCCTTCATGGCTTGCCGATTCTACCTCAGGAGGGTACAGCTGCATCGGGTGCCTGCGACAACAGGGTGGTGTGTTGGGTGGAGATGCTGGATCAGGACATGCACATTGGTCTGAGGCGTAACCTCGTCAGCCATCGGTCCCGAACGCGTCACGGACGATCTCCGGGAAGCGGCGCTTGACCCTTCGGACGTCGCCGAGGCCCTCACGCATCCCGCTGGGGATTTCGTCCGGTGAGGGATCCTCGACGAGCAGCCATTCGACGATCGCCGGGAAAGACAGGCAGAAGTCTCGCGCGATCTTCCTCGCCTCCCCTTCGCGTCCCCGCGCCTTCGCCCTTCCGTACGAGCGGACGCCTTCGATCAAGGGACCGAGGTATCTGCTTCTGCGCACCGCCAGATCTCCCCGCCGGTCGAACCCCAGGATCTTCAGCGTCGCTTCCGCCCCCTCGTCGTCGTCATCGACGGGTTCGTAGCGTCCCGTCCTGGCGTCGAATCGTCACCGGTCCCAGAGGCGGAAGCCGGAAGTTGACGGATCGAGGAACCCCTCGTGGTACTTGGAGCCCTTGAATCGGGTGTTGCAGGTGGAGCAGGCGAGGAGGAAGTTGTCCCAGTAGAAAGCGGCTTGCGGATAGCTCGACTTGGGCTTCACGTGCTCGACGTCCCAGGCGGCGCTGTCTTCGCAGTACATGCAGCGACGCGGTGCGTTGCACATCTCGACGAGAGTTCCCTCGACCTCGGCGAATGCGTCCTTGCCGGCTTGACTCCCCTTCTTGGACTTCCATAGGGAGACAGCTTTCCTCACCTGGGCCTCGCGACCCGCTTCGGCGTCGACTTGGGCCTGCCGGTTCGCCAGATGCTCCCGGGTCGCCTCGCTCAGAGGACGTCGGACGACTCTTTTCATGGAAAGAGCTTGTCGAATTCCGGGTCCCGGGGGATCACCGGACCCATGATCTCTTGTTCGAGCTCGTCGAGACGGCTCTTTTCCTCGGCAGAGAGACGCCGGCCCTGAAGGGAGAGCCGATGGAGCCTCAGGTATTCCTGGTGACGGTCCTGGGCCTCCGGGGCCAGGGTGTTGAAAACCCGAAAGGCGTCGGATTCGAGGATTGCGGAGACGGACCCGTTCCACAGCTCCTTCATCTCCTCTTCCGGCAGCTCCCGGGGCACGATCGCTCCCGACTCGTCGTCGAGGCGCCAGATCTTGTCGGCCGCGACGCAGACGAAGGGACTGTGGCTCGCGACGATGAACTGGATACGCGGAAAATGCTCCTTCATCCACGACGCGAGATTCACCTGCCAGAGGACGTGCAGGTGGTTGTCGGGTTCGTCGATCAGGACGACGCCGGGGTAGTCGACGATTCCGTCGATGATCTCCACCACGCCGAAGCAATCCTCCAGACCGCGTAAGATATCGAGGACCATGGCGAGGATGCACCGCAGGCCGTCGCTGGTCGAGCGCAGGGAGACGGCGGATCCGTCAGGGGTCTCGATGAGGAGATCGTCTTCGACGAAGTCCTTGACGACGAATCCGGCCGGCAGGAGGCCGGAGTTCAGCAGGGAGACGATGTGGCCTTTGCGAGCACCGCCATTCGTGTCGAGGTCCGTCCGTAGAAGCCACCGAGGAACCTCCCACAACGCGGCTTCCTCGAGAAAAAGGGTGAGGACCCGGGCCAGGCGGGAGTCGCCCCTGGTGAGCTCTTCAGCATAGTTACTTCCACCTCCGAGCCGTTTGAAGGGGCCGTAACCGGAGAGATAACCGCTTTCAACCAGGGTTACGGCTTTAGGGTAGCGTCCGAAGGTGGGGGATTCGGAGGGCCTTAATTTGATTGAGCTGTGGGTCTCTGGCCTCGATCCCTCGGCGTCGTCAACGTAGCTGACGACGACTTGGGTGACATCGGAGCCCTTCCTGATCCAGGAATCGTCGAGAAGACGTTCGAGGGCTCGACCGACCGAAGCTGCGGCAATAGCTCTCAAAAGAGTACTCTTGCCTGAGCCGTTGCCTCCCGCCAACACGTACCAACCAGGAGCGTCGGCAGTCCTCGTGGCAAATTCGAGGTGGGCCTTTTCGACTCCTTTGACGTTTAGTACTTGGAGATCCCGAACGTAGAGCGCGACGGCGGTGGCAGGCTCAGAGCGGTCCCAGGGTGCCCGCGCCGTCTCCTTGCGCCGACGATAGTAATATGGTCCTACTTCACCGACGACCTCTCCCTGTTGGCCATATGACTCACGCTCTTCTTCAGAAAGCCTCTCCCAGGTGGCTGTGTCAATGACGATTTCACCCGTACGAGCAGCAGATTTCATCTTCGAGGCAATTTTCAAGGGCCCACGCTCTAGGTCACCAGACTCCGCTGTGGAGACAGCTCCCGTAGCCATCCCGATGCGGAAGTGACGTTGAGCCCGGGAGAAGCTCTCGCTTTGATTGCGCTCCGAGGCGATGTGGTGAACGGCAGCCGCGAAACGCGAGGCCTGGAGAGCGTCGTCCAGCAAGAAGATACCGCCGTCCTCAGTCCAGCGGATCTCGACGTGTTCCTGGTCGACCTCTGCGTCTTCGAGCGCGTGGGACAAGATTTCCCGGATCTGAGAGCCTAGTTGCTCTGCCGCAGCCTGGTCACGGCCGAAGATCTCTTGCACGGAACGGAGCAAGTCGTCATAGAGCGAGAGAGCGACGACGACGACGGTGCGTTCGACGGTTTCGGTGCTCATGGCAACGCCCTCATAGGGACACTATAGACCGGGCGGACCAAGAGGACAAGCCACCAAATACCGGCTCACCTCACTCATCCCGGCAGGCCGACGGTAAGCCGCAGCTCGTCCGGAGAGATCCAGCGCCGAGCCGCCGCCTCGACGTCCTCCCGGCGCAGAGCGGCCAGCGTCTCGCGCACCCACTCGGGACGGTCGCTTTGGAGGCCGTAGAACTCCGCTTCGGCCAGGACGTCGGCCCACTGGCGGGCGGTCTCGCGGCGGAAGGGATCGCGGCCCACGAGGAAGGAGCGGGCGTTTTCCATCTCTTCGTCGGTGATGCCGTGGGTCAACAGGCGCTCGAGCTCCTCGCGAAGCGCCCGCTCCGCCGCCTCGACGGTTTCGGGAGACGTGCCGACGTAGAGCGAGAATCGTCCGGGGTCGAGCCCCGCGCCGCTGAAGGTTGCGACGTCGACGTGGTAGGCGAGACCCTCCTTCTCGCGGATCCGGTCGGGGAAGCGTCCGGTCAAGCCGGCGCCCGCTCCGAGGACGACTCCGAGGACAGCGAGAGCCGGCACGTCCTCATGGGCTCGGGGCACCGAGAGGTGGCCGCCGTAGACGTGGGCCTGGTCGCTGTCGCCGACCACGAGCGTCGAACGGGCACCGCCGCGGCGCGTCGGTGCGGCGAGCGCCGGCTGGTCTTCACCGGCGCTCTCGAGGACGGCAAAAAGCTGGCGCAATCGCCGGTCGACGGCGTCTTCGTCGATGTCGCCGGTGACGACGGCGAGGGTACCCCAGCCAAGGGAACGGCGGTGAAAGGCGGCACAGTCACCGGCGGTAAGGCCTTGAAGGCTTGCCGCGTCGCCCTGCAGGGGGCGGCCGTAAGGGTGTGCCGGGTAGAGGTCCTCGAGGAAGGCGCGTCCGGTCCGGCTTGCCGGCTGGTCGTAGAGGCTCTCGAGCTCTCCTTGGGCCTGGCGGCGGATCCAGTCGCAGCGGTCCTCCGGAAAGCTCGGCTCCAGGACCAGCTCCGCCAAGTCCGCGAGGACGCGTTCCCAGTCTTCGGACAGGGCGTCGATCGCCACGCCGACCGCTTCGAAGCTGCCAAAGCTCTGGAGCAGCATGCCGCGTTCCTCGCTGTCCTGGACGATCCGCCGGTAGTCGCGGCGACGGGTTCCTTCGGCGAGCAGCCGTCCGGTCACGAGCGCTTGCCCGGGGACCTCTTCGGCGCGGGCACCGCCGCAGAGCCACACGCGGGTCGAGACCACCGGTGCCCCGGCAACATGACGGATCCGGGTGACGAATCGGCGTGACATCTGGGCCAGGTCAGACAAGGCGATGCCCTCCCTCGACCGGCAGCGACCAGCCGACGACTCCGCGCCGCGGCCTCAGGTACCGGTCGACGACCTCGGCAAGCTCTGAGGTGCCGGCGGCGAGCATGCGCTCCAGGTAGCGCCACGGATGCTCGGCGTCGAAGACCGCGAGCGCGGTCGAGACGAGGAAGGCCTGCTGGTGGACTTTTTCGTGGTCGAAGATCCAGTCGGCGGCGAGGACCTTTTTCGTCCGCGCCACCTCCTCCTCGGTGGGTGGCTCCTCGGCGAAACGCTCGAGCTCGCCCAGGACGACTTCCTCGACCCGTTGGGGCTCGATCCCGGGCAGCACCTCGGCGGCAATCATCACCGCGCTCGGATCGACCGATTCGCCGAGGTCGGCGGTAACGCCGACGGCGAGCTGCCCTTCGTCGACGAGGGCCCGGTGCAGGCGGCTGGCGCGTCCAGAGGCGAGGACGCCGACGGCAAGACGCAGGAGCGGATGGTCGTCGTCGGTGCCAGCAGGAGCCGGGAGGCTCATGAGGAGCCGTGCCACGTCGCCGGCGCGCCGTTCGAGGCGTACGAGCTCCGCGGGGGGCGTGGCCGGCGGCAAGCCGGGACGCTCGGGCGCCTTTCCGTCGAGCCCACCGAAATGCTCGGCCACCTGCTCGCGCGCCTGCGGCCCGACGTCGCCCACCAGCACCAGGGTGGCGTTCGAAGGACGGTAGCGCCGGGCATGGAAGTCGGCGAGGACTCCGCCGTCGATCGCTTCTAAGTCCATGGGGGTTCCGAGTACCGGGAGGCCATAGGGATGGCCGGTGTAGAGGGCCTTGGCCACGGCCTGCTCCAGGGCGTCCCAGGGCTCGGCCTCGTACATGGCGATCTCTTCCAGGATCACCTGGCGCTCCGCGTCGACTGCCGCCGGCTCCAGCCGGAGCCCGGCCATGCGGTCGGCTTCGAGCTCGAGCGCCCGCTGCCAGCGGTCGGCGGCGAAGGTGAAGTAGTAGAGCGTCAGGTCGTGGCTGGTGAAGGCGTTGTTCGAGCCGCCGAGGGCGAGCGTGATGCGGTCGAGCTCGCCGGCGGCGTAGCGCTCGGTGCCCTTGAACATCATGTGCTCGAGGAAATGTGCGGTCCCGCCCAGGCCGAAGGCCTCGTCGCGGGTGCCGGCGCGGTAGGCGAGGGCCATCGCCACCACCTGGCGGCCCGGCTCGTCGAGGACGGCGAGGCACAAGCCGTTCGCCAAGCGCTCGGTTTCGAAGGGGGGAAGGAGGTGACGCAGGTCTTCGGCTTTCATGGAAGCTCCAAGCCGTAGGGCTCGCCGCGGCGCCGCGGGTATTGGTGGCGGCTCCAGCTGACGAAGCGTCCGGCCTCCGGCTCCCAGCCGAGGCACGAGACCGCGACCTCCTCGTCGGTGAGCCGGATCCAGTTGCAGGTGTAGCGGCGCCGCTCCGAGCCGCGTCCGCGGTGCGAGGTCGTGGTCCCCGCATGGACGATCAGGAAGGGGCGCCGGCCCGAGGGATAGTAGGCCTCTGACGGCATGACGTAGGACTGGTGGAGGTGTCCCGAGAGCACGAGGTCCACGCCGTGGTGCGAGAAGACCTCGACGGCCTCGTAGGCGTTGCGCAGCACCCTCTGGTGATCGAATCGCGGCGCCGGTACGAGCTCGTGGTGGGCAACGGCGATCCGGGTGAGCTCGGCCGGCGCGGCGGCCAGGCGCGCTGCCACCTCGCGCAGCCGGCGGCGGCGGATGCGTCCGTCCTTGAACGTCCAGGGGTGGGCGGTGTTGATGCCGACGACAAAGAGCTCGTCGTCCTCGAAATCCGGTTCGAGCTGTGGCGAGAAATGCCGCTGGTAGGCAGCGTAGGGAGAGAAGAAGCGCTCCCAGGCGCGGTAGAGCGGTACGTCGTGATTGCCCGGCACGGCGAGGGTCGGGACGCCCATCTGGTCGACCCATTCGCGGGCAGCGCGGAACTGCTGGGGCTTCGCCCGCTGGGTCAGGTCGCCCGAGATCACCACCAGGTCGGGGCGCCGCTCGGCAGCGAGCGCCTCCACGCCGGCCGCGACTTCGCCGGCGTGGTGGGGACCGAAGTGGATGTCGGAGATGTGGAGGATCTGGCGCAAGCTGTACGGGCTCTGGGCTCGGCTAGTCGGCGTCGCCGAGGACGGCGCGGACGTTTCTCGTCACCTCGTTGGTGACGAAGCTCGAGAGGGCCGCGACAAGCTCCGAGCCGCGCTGGCGGCCCAGCCAGAAGCCGCCGACGGCGGCCAGGGTCAGGGCCGGGATCGGGTAGGTCACCACCAGCCGGCGCCAGTCGAGCTCCGCCGGCAGGAGGTCGTCGACGACCTCGTCGAGGGCGGAGGGGGTCGGTTCTTGGTCCGCCATCCTCAGGCTTCGCGCCGCCGGGGGCGCAGCAAGAGCCCCAGGAGAAAGCCGGCGCCAGCGGCGATCAGGACCGCCTTGCCGGGATTGTCGCGGACGAAGTCGTTGACGTCCTCGACGAGCTCGTCGACGTTTTTCTGTACGTGCGAGTAGCTCTCGCGCAGTTGGTCGGCGGTGTGCTCGTAGCGCTCCCGGGCCACCGTGCGGGCATGCTCGGTTTTCTCGCGGAGCTTCTCCGAAGCGTCGACGCTCAAGTCCTCCAGGCGCTCGCGTGCCGCGCCGAGGCGGTCGCCCACCACGTCCTTGGCCTTGTCGACGGTTTCGGCGACCGCTTCTTTGGCCCGATCGATTGGGCGGACGTTCGATTTCTCGCTCATGATGTACCTCCAGCTGGAATCAGGCTCCTCGCGAGAGAGCCCTGGTCCCTTAGGGTCAGGGGGTCCCTCCGGCCCCTTGGCGGGATCGAGGGGGGATCCCCAGTGTACAGGAAATCGCGCCGCTCGCGAAGAGAAGGCGGTGGTAGAGTTTGAGATGGACGCAGAGCTTGCCGATCACAGCCTGATTTCATCGCCACCGTGACCCAGCACGACACCTACCTTGGCCGCCTCTCGCGCATCCGGGAGCGCTTCAAGCGTAAGCCCGAGGTCCGCTCGTGGATCGACGTACCGCGCCAGGTCGTCAGCTTCTTCGTGCTGTCGCTCAAGAAAGCCCGCCACGACGAGCTCGGCCGGCAGGCGGCGTCGCTCGCTTTTCTCACCTTGGTGGCACTGATCCCGACACTGACGGCGTTCTCGATCGTCGGCGCCATGGCCTTCGAGAGCGCGGACCTGGTGGAGCTCTTGGCCCAAGTGCTCCCTTATCCGGAGCAGACGATCGTCGACACGCTAAGCGGTTTCCTCGTCAACACGCAGAAGCTCGGCCTGACGGGCCTGCTCCTCTACGTCGCGACGGCGCTCGTCGCCTTCATCAACATCGAGGAGACCGTCAACCGCATCTGGAACGTCCCCGACCGCCGGCCGCTCCAGCGCCGAATCGTCTCGTTCACGCTCGTGACCTTCTGGGGCCCGATCCTGCTCGCGGCGACCTACTACAGCCTCCTGCAGTTGGCCGAGCAGTCGGCGCTCGGCTCCTTCGCCGCCTCGGTGCCGGCCCAGTTCCTGCCCTTTCTCGCCACCTTGATCGGGCTGACGATGCTCTACTGGCTCGTCCCCTACACGCGGGTCAGCTTGAAGAGCGCCTTGGGTGGGGGGGTGAGCGCGGCGGTCCTGTTGGAGGGCTTGCGCCAGGGCTTCGGACTTTTCATCGCCAAGATGCCGGCCGTGTCGATCGTCTACGGCAGCCTCGGTTTCATCTTCTTTTTTCTGATCTCGATCCAGCTGACCTGGTGGATCGTGCTTCTGGGGAGCGAGGTGGCCTACTTCGTGGAGAACTTCGCGGCGCTGGTGCGTCCGCGACGGAACGCGAGCGCGCTGGAAGGCAGCTGGCTGGGACTCTTGGGCCTGGCGGTCGTCGCCGAGCGGTTCCGGTCGGGAGAGCCGATCACCCCGCACGAGCTCCTGGCCGACCGTCTGGGGCTCAAGGCGGCGGACCTTCGTGACGTGTTGCGTCCCGTGATCGACGGCGGCCTGCTGCGCGAGTCGGGCGGCGACGCGGAAGGGTTCCTGCTCGCCTGCGATCCCCACGAGCTGCGGCTGTCGCAGGTTTTCGAGCTCTATGAGCCCGGTCATTGGGAGCTCATGGACTCGCTGTCGGAGCCTCTGGAGACCGCGTTCGAAGAGCTGCGCGCACGGCTTGCCGAGTCGCGGGGGCAGCTGACGGAGGGGCTGGTGCTGGCGGAGGTGCTGAAGGGGGCGGATTCGGCCGGGGATCGGCCGGCAACCGGGGGTTGAAATCCCGGGTAGATCGGCACCGATTACCCCTCCCCTACAACCCCGCCGCCTCCCGCAGCACGGACGCGGCATAGACCTCGGCCATCTGGCCCCGCCACTGGGTCTGAAAATCGGTGTTGTCCATCGGTGTGGCAGCCTTCTTTGCCAGTCGGGCGGCCTCCGCAATCCTCTCCTCGTCGACCTGGTTGCCGACCAGGACGCCGGCCACGTCGACCTCTACCGGAGCTGATCCCACCGCGCCGAGCCAGAGCGCCGCGCGCTCGACGCGTCCGCCGTCGCCGGTCCAAAGCGCCGCCGCCGCTGAAAGCACGGCGAAGTCGATCGAGCCGCGTCGCCGGAGCTTGCTGAACGCTTGCCCACAGCGCGAACGCTCCGACTCCGCCGGCACCAGGACGTCGGTCAGGATCTCGTCGTGGCGTTTGGTGAGGTAGTCGATGCCGTCGTCGCGAAAGAGGTCGGCGAGCGCCACGACGCGTTCGCCGTCTTTCGAGACCAGCTTGACCCGAGCGCCAAGCGCGCAGAGGATCGGGGCCGAATCGCTCGCCGCATGGGCCCAGCAACGCGGGGACGACGGCGCCACCCAGCAGATCTCGCCGGCTTCCTTCATGCAGTAGTCGATCGACTGTCGCCAGTGCTCGGTCTGGTTGTAGTAGGTGCAACGGGTGTCGAGGCAGAGGTTGCCGCCTAGCGTCCCCATGTTACGGAGCGGTGGGGAGGAGATCTCCCGCACCGCGTGGACGAGGGCGGGGTAGCGTTTGGCGAGGCGGGCGGCGGCGGCCACCTCGGCAAGCGTCGCCGTGGCGCCGATCCGGGCTTCGCCGGTGCCGTTGCCGATGCCTCGAAGCTCCGGCACCGACATCAGGCCGACGACGGTCGCGGCGTTCTGGTGGCGGCGTTTCATGTTGGGCCAGAGGTCGGTGCCCCCGGCCACCAGGCGGGCGTCCTTGCCCTCGCCCGCCAGGATCTCGGCCGCCTCGGCGACGCTTGTGACCGGACGGTACTCAAACGACGGCAGGCGCAGCACTTTTCTTCTCCTCGGCGACGTCGGGGACGGGCATCGTCTCGCGGCCCTTGCGTTTCTGCCGCGGGTCGTTCGTGGCCCGGCCGTCGCCGCCCTCGGCGGGTGTGGGGACGTTCAGGGTTTCGCCGAAGTCGACGTCGGGGAAGCGGGTCGGGCCGAAGCGTGCCTCGCGTCCTTTCTCTTTGGCGGCGAGCGCCTTCAAGATCATGTGGGGATGGATCGGCACCTGGTCGACGCGGACGCCGACGGCGTCGTAGACCGCGTTGGCGACCGCCGGCATGATGGGGAGAAGGGGTCCCTGTCCCACCTCCTTGGCGCCGAAGGGACCCCTGGGGTCCGGCTCCTCCACGAGGTAGGTCGTCACCTCCGGCATCTCCAGGAACGTCGGGCTCTTGTACTCCAGGAGCGACGGCATCTTGTGGACGAGGGCGCTCGAGAGGCGGCGCGGCAGCCGGCGCATGGCCTGTTCCTCCATCATCGCCTCGCCGAGCCCCATGTAAACCGAGCCCTCGACCTGTCCGAGCACCAGCGTCGGGTTGAGGCTACGACCGATGTCGTGGCCGATCCACACGTGGACAACACGGTAGAGCCCGGTCGCCGGATCGACCTCGACCTCGATCACCGCCGCCGAGTAGGAGTAGGTGGGCGACGGGCCGACGCCGGCGCCGCGGTAGCGTCCCGGGGAGCGGGGCGGCGCGTAGGAGCCGGTGGCGGCGAGGGTCCCGAAGCGCTCTTCGGCGGCGACGACGGCGGCCGCGAAGTCGAGCCCGCGTTCCGGGTCGGCCGCGTCGAAGACCCGGCGCGCGGCAAAAACAAGGCTCGAAGCCCCGACGCCGAGCCGTTCTGCCACCGCTTCGGCGACCGATCGCCGGACGCGCTCCGCGGCCTCGATCGCCGCGTTGCCCGCCATCAGGGTGACCCGCGAAGAGTAGCTCCCCAGGTCGACCGGCGTGAACGCGGTGTCGCCGACGCAGAGCCGGATGTCGTCGATCTCGACGCCCAGGACCTCGGCGACGAGCACCGCCAGCACGCTGTCGGAGCCCTGGCCGATCTCCGTCGCGCCGCAGAAGACGGCGACGCCGCCGCCGCGGTCGAGCTGCACCTGGACCCCGGAGTGCGGCAGGTGGTTCCAGTTGATCGGCAACCCCGCGCCCGAGAGATAGGAGCCGCAGGCGAGGCCCAGCCCGCGGCCATCGGGGAGCTTGCCGTAGCGTTCGCGCCAGCCGCTCCCGGCGACCACGGCTTCGATGCAGCGTCCGAGCTCCACGGTGCCGAGCCGCAACCAGTTCGCGGTCACCGAGTTGGGGGCCACGAGGTTTTGGAGGCGCAGGTCCGCCGGGTCGATGCCCAGCCGTTCGGCGGCCTTGTCGAGATGGATCTCGAGGCCGAAACGCGGCTGCGGCGTCCCGTGGCCGCGTTTCGGGCCGCAGGGGGGCTTGTTGGTGTAGGTGCGCACCGCTTCGAAGCGGTAGCGCGGCAGCTCGTAGGTCACCGTCTGGAGCGCTCCGGTGTAGAACGTCGACGCCACGCCGTAGCTGCCGTAGGCACCGCCGTCGAGGATGGTGCGCAGGTGCTGGGAGGTCATGGCACCGTCGCGGGTGAAGCCGGTCTTGAGGTGCATCAGGACCGGATGGCGTCCGCGGTGGCAGTAGAAGACCTCGTCGCGGGTCAGGGTGACCTTGACCGGACGGCCGAGCTTCAAGGCCATGGCGGCGGCGGCGATCTCGTGGTTCAAGACGTCGGACTTACCTCCGAAGCCGCCGCCGTTCGGGCAGGCGACGACGCGGATCCGCGACGACGGGAGCGCCAGCACCGTGGTGAGGGTCCGGTGCAGGTAGTGGGGCACCTGGGTCGAGGAGTAGACCGTCAGACGGTCCTCGTCCTCGGGCACGGCGACGGTGGCCTGCTGCTCGATGGCCAGGTGGGTGTTGCCCTCGTAGAAGAAGGTGTCTTCGAGGACGAGGTCAGCCTCGGCGAGCCCCTCGTCGACGTCGCCGAAGCTCAGGGAGACGAGCTTGTGAACGTTGCCGTGGGGTCCGTCGTCCTGGATGCGGGGCTCGGGGGTTGCGAGCGCCTCCTCGGGGGTTGCGATCGTCGCCAGGGGCTGGTAGTCGACGACGACGGCGTCGGCACCGGCCTGGGCCTCTTCCTCGGTGAGCGCCGCCACCGCGACCACCGCGTCGCCGACGAAGCGGACCTTGCCCAGGGCGAGGGCGTTCTCGTCGTGCGAGACGGGCAGGATGCCGTAGGGAATCGGCAGGTCCTCCCCAGTCAGGAAGCCCAGGACGCCCGGCAGGGCGGCGGCCTTACAGGTGTCGATGCCACGGATCCGTGCATGGGGGACGGTGGAGCGCAGGAGCTTCATGTACACCATGCGCGGGAAGAAGAGGTCGTCGGCGAAGCGGGTCTCACCGGTCACCTTGGCGCGGCCGTCGACGCGGCGGAAGCTCTTGCCTACGAGTCGTTCAGCCATTCCCACCTCCTGCCGCGGCCGGCTCCGGGGAGCCGTAGAAGCTTTCGCGGGGCGGCGCGGCGTCCTCGCCGCGTCCGATCGCCGCCGCCCATTCGACGGCTTCGAGGATCTTCTGGTAGCCCGTGCAGCGGCAGAGGTTGCCGGCGAGGGCCTGACGGATCTCGTCGCGCGTCGGGCGGTCGTTTTCCTGGAGCAGGGCCTTCGCCGTCATCAGGATGCCCGGTGTGCAGTAGCCGCATTGGGCGGCGCCCAGGTCGGCGAAGGCGGCCTGGAGCGGATGGAGGCGGTTGCCGTCCTGGAGGCCTTCGACGGTCTCGATCTTGCGTCCGGCCATGTCGGCGGCGAGGACGAGGCAGGAGAGCACCGGACGTCCGTCGACGAGCACGGCGCAGGCGCCGCATTCGCCGAGCTCGCAGCCGTGCTTCGTGCCGGTCAGGCCGCAGCGTTCGCGCAGCACTTCCAGCAGCGTGTGGTGGGTGGGGAAGATGGCGGGATAGCCGTCGCCGTTGACTTCGAGTGTCAGGGTCTTCATCTCCTCGGGCATGGGGCAAGCATAACTGAAAAACCGCGTTCTGCGTCGGTTCAGGAGCCTTTCTCTAACCGTGGCCAGTGCTCCAACTCACATGCTCGTCGGTCTGAGGCAGCCTCGTTAGGACTAGTCACTCCAGATCGGGCAACAGACGCACGATCCGCGTCGCCATCCGGCGATAGCCGACGACGTTCAAGTGGCAGCAGCCGTCCACGTAGAGCGTCTCCTCGGAGCGGTGGAAAAGCCCGGTCAGGTTGTGGAACCGGACACCCTCCCGCCGGAGTCTCTTACCTCGGGCCACGAGATACGGGTAGCCCAACCCGACGTTCCGTGCGAAGACGCTCCCCTCCAGGTAGGCCGTCTCCCGCTCCTCCACGCTCAGCACCTTGCTGCCCGGGACGTATTGGTTCGGCTGCAGGAAGTGGACGTAGGGAATGCCGCGTTGTGTAGCCATGGCGTGGAGGAGGTGCGACCCTTCCGCCCACATGTCGGCAATCAGCTCCCAGCAGTCCTCGCCGTCGAGGCAAGGGTCACCGAGCCGGGCGACGGGCAGCTCCGGCTCGCCCCCCACCGGCCCGGCCTGAAAAAGCGCCTCGAGCTTCACGGCCTGTCGACGATGCCGCCGGACCCATCCCCCCGCCAGAGCCGCGAACGCCTCGCTGCGGCGCAGGACGGGAGTCGCCACGGCGATCTCGACCAGGGCGGCGGCGGCCTTCTTCTCGCGGACGATCGACGCCGCCTGCTCGATCCGCTCCGGCGTCAGGCGGCCGGTCACGAGCGCCAGGTACTCGTTGTAGTGGGCATAGGACGGAAAAAACGGATGGACGCCGCGCTCGTGGGCGTTCATGGCGCCGAAGACGACCTCGTTGAATCCGTCGACGTTCAAAACCAGGTCGAGCTCGACACCGAGCAGGGACATCTCGACGAGAGTCATGACCTGTTGAGGCTGCTTGTACCCGCCGCCGCCCAGGTTCAAGACGACGACCCGCCCTTCCAGGTGAGGGAAGCGCTCCTCGATCGCCGAGCGCAGGTGGTCCCCGGCGACGATCACGAGATGCGCCGCCACCGAGCCGCCGAGGACGCCGACGACGAAATCCTCCTCGTCGAATTCGCGGTAGTCGTCGTAGGCGGAACGGTAGCCGAAGGCGTTGATGCGGCTATTCTCCACTGCCCAACGCGAAGGCACGCCGCCGGGAAAGAAGCCGCCGCCCACGAGGAAGCTCTTCTCGGTCTGCGGACGCGGTGCGACCGTCCAGCCGAGGAACGGGTGGAGCACCGCCCTACCGACGTTGCCGCTGGGCAAAACGGGGGACTCCTCCAGGCTGCGGGCCGCGGCGCGCAGCGGCTTGAAGAGGTCCAGGGTCCGGATCAACCCTTCGAGGACGAGGAGCGCGAGAAGCGACGAGACCGCGAGGAGCGCCAGCTTGGGGAGGAGAGAGCGAAGTCGTCGGTTCATGCTGTAATTCTATACACAATCTCTGCCGTCAATGCTATCCTTGGCTGCCGCCGGGCCCCTTTTTCCGGCACCGAGACGACACGATGAGAGCTCTGTCCCGCAGATTCCGCTCCCCGCTGCTTCTTCTGGCCGCGGCGCTTGCCGCCTGCGCTCCGGCGCCGTCTCAGGAGCTCGGGCCGCCGCCCAACGTCCTGCTGCTCGTCGTCGACTGCCTGCGCGCCGACCACCTGAGCGCCAACGGTTACGAGCGGCAGACGACGCCGATGATCGACTCGCTCGTCGCCGAAAGCGTCCAGTTCCGCCAGGCGATCTCCCAGGCCAGCTGGACCCGTCCGTCGCTGCCGACGATGCTGACCGGCCTCTATCCGTCCGAGCACGGGCTCCACACCTTCGGCGAGACCGCCGCGGGGGCCGCGACGAGCCCCCGCCTCGACGACTCGGTCACCACCGTGGCCGAGGCCTTGAAGGAAGCCGGCTACGCCACCGCCCTGATCGGCGAGCAGTTCCAGCTCTCGCCCCGCTTCGGCCTCGACCAGGGCTTCGACTTCTACAAGCACCGCGCCTCCGACGCCTCGAACATTCACCGCAACTTTTTTCGCTGGCTCCGTGGGATCGGCGACGGACAACCCTTCTTCGCCTACCTCCACTACCTCGAGATCCACTGGCCCTACTGTCCGCCCAAGGAGGTCCGCGGCAAGTTCGGGTCCGAGAAGAGCTCCTTTCGCTTCTGCCACCAGTGGCGCAAGCTCCGCGACGACATCCTCTCGGGAGCCGTCGTCCTGAGCGACGCCGACCGCGAGGCCATGGAAGCGCGCTACGACGAAGAGCTCCTCGCCCTCGACCGCCAGCTCGGCCACCTCTTCGCCAGGCTCAAGAAAGACGGCCTCTGGAAAGACACCCTGATCGTCCTGACCGCGGACCACGGCGAGGAGTTCTACGAGCACGGCTCGATAGGCCACGGCCAGTCGCTGTTCCAGGAGCTGATCTCGGTGCCGCTCCTCGTCAAGCCGCCGGCCGTGTGGCCAGTGGTGGTGGGCGGCTCGGTCGACGCCATGGTCGAGGTCCGCAACGTCGCGCCGACGATTCTCGAAGCGGCGGGGCTTGCGATGCCCGACGGCGTCGACGCGGCGAGCCTCGTCCCCATGATGCGAGCCGGCGCCACCGTCGAGCCTCCCTACGCGGTCTCGGAGTCGGACGACGAGGTCGTCGTCCGCAGGGGGGACCTCAAGCTGATCGCGCGGCGCGACGGCACGTCCTTTGCGCTCTACGACCTCGACGCCGACCCCCTGGAGACGCGCGACGTGGCGGGCGAGCGCCGCGCCGAGCTGGCACGGTTGCGCTCCTATTACGAAGAGTGGCAAAAGGGGCTCAGTCCGGTCGCCGCGACCGAGGCTCAAGAGATCGACGTGGAGACCCTGGAGGGCCTGAAGGCCCTGGGCTACATCGATCCGTGATCGAGGTCGTCTTCGCCCGTTCCGGGCTCACCGTCGAGTGGGACCCGAGCTTGAAGAGCCTACTCGAGCTCGCCGAGGCCCATGGCCTTGCACCCGCCCATCATTGCCGTGCCGGCGGGTGCAATACCTGCATGACGCGTCTCGTCGAAGGCGAGGTCGAGTACGAACGGGACTTCCTGATTCGCCCGGAGCGGGACAGGGTGCTCTTGTGTAGCGCGCGTCCGCGGTCGCCACGGGTCGTGGTGGACGCTTGAGATTTGCCTCTCGGGAGCGACACTGCCTATCATACGCCAGTAAGGCGACGGGGGCCAGTCCGGCATCCGAGCCGTTCTATACTGAGAACACTCCTTGTGCCAAACCTCGCGGTCCTCCGGCCGTAACAGGCGAGGGAGAGTCGGCCGTTCACCATGCAGAAGACCTACTTCAATCCGACGCCGTGGCTGCTGGCCTTCGGACTGCTCGCCTTCGGCGTTGCCGGGCTGTCGATCTTCGACATGCTCCTGCCGCGACCCTACGACGGCGTGGTGCTCGACGCCGACTCGCCCAGCGGTTTGACGGTCCGCGAGGTCCTCAAGGGCTCGGGGGCCGAGCTCGCAGGCATCCGCGGCGGCGACCAGATCCGCGGCATTGGGCGCTCGGTGGTCAACGACGCTCTAACGCTTGGAATCGCCGGCGAGGCTCCGCGGCACCGTCACGGCGAGGACGGCAAAGCCGATCAACGCGATCGCCAGCGAGACGTGCAGCATCGAGGAGAGAACCGGCCACGCGGCGGGCTCGCCCTGGCCGGCCACGAACGAGAGCCCTACGAGCACTCCCAAGAACGACAGCCTTCCGGCCAGGCTCTGGATCGACAGGTAGGTGGCGCGATGAATCCCGCGCACCCGCGGCGCCACGGCGGCGTTCAGGGGCGCCGTCATCAACGCCCGCGGGGCGCTGCTCAGAAGGACCAAAGCCACCACGACGGGATGTAGAAACCACCCCATGACGCCGATGATCGCGGTCTGCAACAAGGCGCTCACCAGGCACCTCGGCTGGCTGTAGCGGCGTGGAGCCGGGCGCTGCCACACTCAATCTGCGGCATATCCGGTATAGCGCCGGAGCTTGGGATCGTGAAAACCCAGGACGATGTCAGACTTCGGCACTCCCACCCCCTCGAGCTCTCCGGCAATCCCGTCTTCCGTTCCGTCTCTCTGGATCCAGATCTTGCCGTCGATGATCTCGATGTGGATGAGGCAGCCGTGAATCCTCCTCTTGGGTTTCGTGCCCCAGCCCATGGACAGGATCAGGTATTGACTGTTTTCCTCGGCGCAGATCAACTTGTTGGTCGCATCGACGTTGTCATACCTGGCCTCGGTATAGGGCCTCAGAACGCTGCGGACTGTCTCAGCATAGTCGCTCAAGGTAGCCATTTCAAGATTTCCTCTTCTTCTTCGTCAAAGACGATGAGCCGGATGATGCCGTTGTCGAGGAGGAGCTTGCCGACCGGTTCCTCGAAAACCTCGGTGAAGGCGAGCTCGCGAACTGCGAGAAAGAGCTCCCGATCCGACGCGTTGGCATTGAGGATCTGGAGATAGAGCGTGTATTGCCCCAAGGCGTTCTCGAGATCGGCCATCTCGGACTTCCCGAGGAAGCTCTTGATCTCGACGGCGATTCGTTTTCCCTGCTTCTCCGCCGCGAGCAGTTGCTCCGCGCCGAGGTCGACGTAGAGATCCTTCTTGCCCCAGTGCAGTCTCAGCGGATCGTCGGTGATCGTCCAGCCATCCTTGACCAGGGCGGACTTGACGGCATCGTGGAAAGTGTCCTTGGCAGGCATCTCGGCCACTCCGGGCGGCGGCCCGTGAACCGCGGGCCGCCATGGTGTGTCAGGAGTATAGCCGAAACTGCGCTCTGTGACGACCGCCGACGAGATAGTCGACCCCGATCTCCTCCAGAGCCCGGATGACGCCCCGGCACGCCTCGAAGGCCTCGGCCTGGGCCACCACACCGGCCCTTTGGGAGGAGCGAGGGGAATCCTAGCGCATGGCCGCGACGGGAGCCACCGAAGAACCGGCCGATTCAGGCCGGAGCCGGCCGTACTCCGGCCTGGCTCCTCGAGGAAGATCCCCGTGGATGAGTCGTACGTGCCGGCAGGAAAGAGAGGAGCTTCATGGTCAGGGCAAGAACGGAGAGGATCCTCGGAAAACGACCTCCCCACCCACGACCGTGAGCACAACGCGCGCCTCGCGGATCTCCTCCGGCGCCGTCACGGTCAGGTCGCGGTCGATCATCACGAGGTCGGCAAGCTTCCCGGGCTCGAGCGTCCCCTTGATCCCTTCTTCGAACGAGGCGTGGGCGGCGCTTCGGGTGTAGGCGACGAGCGCCTCCTCGACGGTGATCTTCTGCTCCGGCACCCAGCCGCCGGGGTTCTTCCCGTCGAGCGTCCGTCGCGTCACCGCCGCGTAGATGCCCTCGAGCGGCGTCGCCGGAGCGACGGTCCAGTCGCTGCCAAAAGCGACCGTGGCCTCCGCGTCGAGCAGCGAGCGAAACGCATAGGTCGTCTTGCTGCGCTCGGGGCCGATCACCGCTTCCGCCCAGCGTCCGTCGTCGATCGCGTGGTAGGGCTGCATGCTGGCGATGACGTCGAGGGAAGCGAAGCGCGGGATGTCGGCCGGCGCGACGTGCTGGGCGTGCTCGATGCGGAAGCGCCGGTCGCGCTCCCCGTTCTCCCGCGCGACGCGCTCAAAAATCGACAGCTGGAGCTCGATCGCGCGGTCGCCGATCGCGTGCACCAGGACGTGGAGGCCCGCCTCGTCGGCACCCGAGACCCACGAGTAGAGGTCTTCGGGGGCGTTGACAAGCAGACCCGTGTCCTCCGGCGAGTCGGTGAAGGGCTCGTGAAACGCGGCGGTGTGGGACCCGAGCGAGCCATCGACGAAGCCCTTGAGGGCACCGCTCCGGAGCCACTCGTCGCCGCGGCCCTGGGCGGCGGTCCTCTCGCGCAGGCGCTCCCAGAGCGAGAGCGGTACGGCGGCGTAGATGCGAGTACGCAGCCGCCCCTCCCGGTGCGCCCGTTCGTAGACTTCGAGGTCGTCCCAGGAGCCGAGAGCGTGGACCGACGTCACGCCCTGCGCGGACACGTAGCCCATGGCCGCCTCGAGGGCTCGGTCGCTCGCGGCGGCCGCCGGCGGCGGGATCGCCTCCGCGACGAGCGCCATGGCGTTGTCCTTCAAGATCCCGGTCGGCTCGCCGTCCTCCCCACGGACGATGGTGCCTCCGTCGACGTCGGGAGTCGCTTTGGTGAATCCCGCAGCTTCGAGCGCCAGGCTGTTGGCGAGGCCCATGTGCCCGTCGAGGCGCAGGATCCAGACCGGGTTGCGGGGTGTCACCGCGTCGATCCAGTCGCGCCGCGGCAGCTCTCCTCCCCAGAGCGTGTGATCCCAGGACCCTCCCAGGATCCAGACCCCCGGTTCGAGGCCGGCGGCGTAGCCGCGGATCCGAGCGGTGAATTCCTCCGGCGTCGCGGCGTCGCGGAGCTCAACCGAGGCGAGTCCAAATCCGCCCTCGAGGAAGTGGACGTGGGTGTCGATGAAGCCGGGGCAGACCATGGCGCCCCCGGCGTCGATCACCTCCGTCGAGCCGGCGACGAGCTCCCGGATCTCGTCGTCGGTGCCCACCGCGGCGACGGCCTCGCCCCGGATCGCCACGGCTTCGGCCCACGGCATCTCCGGATTGGCGGTCCACACCCGGGCGTTGACGACGGCCAGCGTGACCTCTTCTCCCGATAATGGCGTGACACCCTCGTCCGGAGCCATGCAACCGCCCAGGATCGCCGCGCAGAGCGTCGCTTCGACGACCCATAGGCTCGTTTGTCTGTCCTGTGTCCTTTTCATGAAGGGCACTCTACCAGAATCACGGCCTACAAGAAACCAATCCCCCCCTTGACACGTATTCACAAGTATGCTCCCATTCGTCCCGAATTCGAGCAGAAAGCCGATCATGTCCGACCCGACCCCCATTTTCACTCCCCGCCACAGCACAAGCCGCGAGGTCTGCTGTTGTTGTCTCTGTATCCGGGAGACCGCGCGGGTGTGGAGTGTCCTGAGGTTCGATCCGACCTGATCTTCGAGACATCGACTCAGAAAACCCGCTGCGGTGCCGCCGGAGCGGGTTTTTTCATGCCCTCTCCGGCCCGACCGCACGAACGGAGGAAGCCGTGACGTGTATGTAACCGTTCTCTAGAAAGTCCACCGAAGGGCGAGTTTCGCCTGACGCCTTTAGCCTTCGGCGGCCTGCCCGGCGTTGCCGACCTGCGGCCTGGCGCTTTCCGAATCGGAACGATTCATGCCGAGTTTCCTCGCGGACTTCGAAGACGCCCTGGCGCGTCTGGGCCTCGACGGCGAGGGTTTGAAAATGACGGTCCGCATGACGGGTTGCCCGAACGGCTGCGCGCGTCCGTACACGGCGGACGTCGGCCTGGTGGGCCGGGGGCCGGAAACCTACGACATTTACGTCGGCGGACATCTCGCCGGCGACCGCCTCGCCGACCTCTGGGCCGAGAAGGTACCGGCGGGCGAGCTCGTCGCGTCCTTGGAGCCGCTGCTTGAGGCGTGGCAGCGCGAGCGCCGCGGCGACGAAGGGCTCGGCGATTTCTACCAGCGCCGTTTCGGCGGTGCGCCACGGCATCTGCTGACCGGTGCCAAGGAGCCGACCGGCGAGACGGTGCAAGCCGAGCTCATAGCCGTCGAGGCCCGTCGCCGAGTCGTCGGCGAGCCGTGCGTCGAAAAGTCCCCTCAGAAGAAACAAGGCGCCCGGATCCTTCCGATCCCTTCTCAAGACCCGACAAGGAGAGAAGAAATGAAGATCGCAGCCGACGTCACCGAGCTCATCGGCAACACCCCGCTCGTCCGTCTGAACCGCGTCACCGAGGGTTTGAAGGCCCAGGTCGTGGCCAAGCTGGAGGGCGCCAATCCCGCCAACAGCGTCAAGGACCGGATCGGCTTCGCCATGTTGGACGACGCCGAGCGCCGCGCCCTGATCGATCCCGCAAGGACGGTGATCGTCGAGCCGACGAGCGGCAACACGGGCATCGGCCTGGCGCTGGTCGCCGCGGTGCGCGGTTACCAAACGGTCCTGGTGATGCCCGACACGATGAGCCCCGAACGCCGGACGGTGCTGCGCGCTTTTGGCGCCCGCCTCGTCCTGACGGAGGGTGCCAAGGGGATGAAGGGCGCTATCGCCAAGGCGGAGGAGCTCGTCGCCGCCATCCCGGACGCTTTCATGCCGCAGCAATTCGACAACCCCGCGAATCCGGCGATCCACCGGGCCACGACGGCCGAGGAGATCTGGCGCGACACCGACGGCCAGGTCGACGCGCTGGTCGTCGGCGTCGGCACGGGAGGGACGTTGACCGGTGTCGCGCAGGTGATCAAGAGCCGCAAGGAGAGCTTTCAGGTGGTGGCGGTGGAGCCGTCGGCGAGCCCGGTGCTCTCGGGCGGCGAGCCCGGTCCGCACAAGATCCAGGGGATCGGTGCCGGCTCGAAGACGGCTAAAGCCAAGCGCTCTCGGCGCTCCGATCTCTGCCGCGTCGCCGAGCCGCGGACGCTCGATGCGGAAGTGTTGCTGGAGGTCCAGCGTCGGCTCGAGGGGACGGCGTAGGGCTCTTCTTCTTTGTCGTTCTTCTCCGACTCCGGAACGCCAACGGCGTTGTATACCGAAGCCCAGGGCAACGCCCTGGGTACACCGGACCCCAGGATCCCGAACCCCAACGGGGTTGGAGCAGCCGACAAGGCTGCGAGTCTTGCGGGGTGCAAGTCCCCGCGCC
>CBDUYN010000007.1:0-124373 GCA_965371445.1 uncultured bacterium
CTACGGCTCCTCGCCGTCGTCTCCGTCGTCCGCCTCGTCCTCCGTCTCGGTGCCGTCGGCCGCCGCGGACGTCCGGTCGGTGCGCTGCGCGGCCTGACTGGCCGCGGCGGCGGCCGCCTGGGCCTTGTCGATCTGGCCTTGGGCCGACGGCACCTCGGTTTCTTCCTCCTCCGCCCCGCAGGCGAGGAAGGAGAAGCCGAAGAGCGCGACGAGACAAAGCGTGAGAAGCTTCTTGATCCGCATGCTCTTATCCTCCGGTAGAGCTACTCCTGCCACACGACGGGCTCGTTCGTCGCACACCACCCCTCGGCATGGGGACCGTAGGTGTCCTCGACCACGGCGCGCTTCATCTTCATCGTCGGGGTCAGGAAGCCGTTCTCGATGGTCCAGGTGTCCTTGACGACGACGAGGCATTGGAGCTTCTCGTAGGCGGCGAGGGTGTCGTTCGTTTCGCTCAGGTGTTGGCCAAGGCTTGTGCCGATCTCCGCCCTCCTCGCCGGATCGGCGACCTCGGCCCGGGCCTCCTCGCTCAGCATCACGAGGGCGTAGGGCTGCGGGAAGCCAGACCCGCTCACGCAGGCCTGCTCGAGCGCCGCGTGGGTCAGGAGCTTGTTCTCGATCGGCGCCGGGGCGACGTACTTGCCCTTGCTCGTCTTGAAGAGCTCCTTGACGCGGCCGGTGATACGGAGGCGTCCTTTCTCGTCGATCTCGCCGCGGTCGCCGGTCTTGAAGAAGCCGTCTTCGGTGAAGACCTCCTTCGTCAGCTCCGGCTCCTTGTAGTAGCCCCGCATGGTGCCGGGGCTCTTGAGCTCGATCTCGCCCGAGTCGCTGATCCGGTGCTCGACGCCCGAATAGCAGTTGCCGACGTAGCCGACGCGGGTCTTGCCCGGCACCGAAGCGTGGGAGTAGGAGAAGTTCTCGCTCATGCCGTAGCCCTCGAGGAGCTCCAGGCCCAGGTCGCGGTACCACTGAACGAGCTCGGGCGGGATCGGCGCCGAGCCGCTGCCGGCGTAGCGCACGTGCTGGAGCCCGAGACCCGTGAGGACTTTCCTGCGCACGATGCCCGAGAGGATCGGGATCTTGAGGAAAAGCGCGAGCTTGCCGGGCGGCATCTTCTTGAAGACCCCGGCCTGGAACTTGAGCCACAGGCGCGGCACGGAGATGAAAAGCGTCGGCTGGGCGCGCCTCAGGTCCTCGACGAAGGTGTCGAGGCTCTCCGCGAAGAAGACCCGGAAGCCGTAGACGAACGAGTGCGCCTCCACGATCCAGCGCTCGAAGACGTGGGCGAGCGGCAGGTAGGAGAGCATCCGGTCCTCGGACGTGGTGCGGACGACGTCGCGGACGCCGGCCCCCGTCGCGGTCATGGCCCGGAAGTCGATCATGACGCCCTTGGGCGTGCCCGTGCTGCCCGAGGTGTAGATGATCGTCGCGATCTCGGCCGGCTCGCGGGTGGGGCTCTCGGCGAACGGCTCGGTCTTCGCCACGATCTCGTCCCACTGCGGCGCGTCGATCGGCGGTGCCAGAGGCAGCGCGATCCGCGGCATCTCGTCGGGGATCCCGTCCTTCATGGCGTCGTAGCCGTCGAGCTTGCCGACGAAGATCAGCTTCGAGTCGCTGTGGTCGAGGATCTGGCGGATCGTCTCGGCGGTCAAAGTTGGGTAGAGGGGAATGGAGACGTGGCCGGCCATCATGATGGCGAGGTCGGCCATCAGCCAGTGGGCCGTATTCTTCGAGAAGAGGGCGATGTGGCTCCGCGGCTCCAGCTCCAGCGAGCGCAGGTGCGCGGCCATGCGCCGGGCCTGGTCCATCGTCTCCTTCCAGGTGAAGTCCACGACCTTGCCACCGCCCATCGGCTGGGTGAGGTATACCCGGTCGGGTACGGTGGACTCCCAGTGGTAGGCCCCTTCCAGGGCGGTCTTCAACTCTTGCGGATTCATGGGAGCATTCTAACCCGGTTGCCGGCCGGCGTTGACACGACCAGGGAAAGGCTGATAAATCCGTGGGGCTCATTTCCGTTCGACAGGCGCCCCGCAGATGACATCCGCCACGCCCCCTCCACCCCCCCAGGGCGACGAGATCATCCTGGCTGTGATCGGCGATGTCCATGGTGAGCTCTACCACCTGAAGAAAGTCCTCGACCACTTGGCGAGCGTCCCGATCGCCGGCGCGCTTCTGATCGGGGACTTCGGCTCGCCCGAGTACGAGCTCAGCCGTTGGCGCAAGGACAGCTCCAGACCCCTTCTCGTCAAAGAGGTGACGCGCATCCTCGAGCTGGTCGGCAAGCTCGGGGTCGAGGTGGCCTGGGTGCCCGGCAACCACGACTATGCGGACCTCGACCTGCCTGGCAACTGCGACCGGCAGCTGGTGGAGGTCGCCGGGATCCGCATTTTCGGCATCGGCGGCTCCGGACCGGGACGCTTCGGGTTTCCCTACGAGTGGAACGAGGACGACATCCGCGGCCTCGAAGTGCCGGAGTGCGACCTCATCCTCTCCCACGCCCCTCCCGCCCGCACCTCTCTCGACCAGCTTTTCCATGCCGAGCGGCACGTGGGGAGCGAAGCGATCCGGGAAATCGTCGAGGCCCACCGCGGGGCGTTCGTTTGCGGTCATATCCACGAGTCCTACGGCACCGAGCGCCTGGAGGGCTGCCTGTGCATGAACGTCGGCAGCCTGGGCGATCCCTACGGCTCGATCCAGGTCGGCTTCGTCATCTACAGCCAGGCGCGGCGCGCGTGTACGGCGGTGATTTACGAGAGCCTTTTGACCGGCAAGAAGAAGAGCGAGCGGTTCGACTGAGAGGCGCCGCCGTAGACCCTCGCTCCAGGGAGGCGGCGAGGTAGAATCGGTGCACGAGGCGCGGCGCGGTGCCGCGGGGGGCGAGATATGACGATGATCGGCAGCAGGCTCCTCAACCGTTACGAGCTCACCAACGAGCTGGGCCGGGGCGGGATGGGGGTGGTCTACCGCGCCCACGATCCCTGGCTCGACCGCGAGGTGGCGGTCAAGGTGATCCCGGCGGGACGGCTCAATCCCGAGAACGAGGAGCGATTCCAGCGTGAGGCCCGGCTGGTGGCCGCCATGGACCATCCGTCGATCGTCACCATCCACGACTTCGGACGCCACGAAGGGGCGCTTTTCTTCGTCATGCCCTGGGCCCAGGGGCGCCTCCTGCGGGAGTGGATCCGCGAGGCAGGCCTCAACCTCGACGAGACGCTCGACATCGCCGTCCAGGTGGCCGAAGGGCTCGACTACAGCCATTCCCATGGCGTGATCCATCGCGACGTCAAACCGGACAACATCATGGTGGCGCGCGACGGCGGCCGGCCGCGGGTGCGGGTGATGGACTTCGGGCTGGCTCATGGGACGACGGCGGAGCGGTTGACGAGAAGCGGGGGGCTTCTCGGCACCCTCGTCTATTTGAGCCCGGAGCAGGTGGCGACCTCCGCCGTCGACGGTCGCTCGGACATCTACTCGTTGGGGACGGTGCTTTATGAATGCCTGGCGGGGGAGCCGCCATTTTCCGGCACCATCTACTCCCTCCTCTACCGGATCTCACATGAGCCGCCGCGCTCGCTCAAGAGCCGCGGGGTGGAGATTGACGACGAGCTCGACGAGATCGTGATGCGCTGTCTTGCCAAGGACCCCGGAGCCAGGTTCCAGCGCGGCCGAGACCTGGCCGAGGTCCTGGCGCGTCACCGTCAGCAGCTGCAGCGGGAAGGCCGCTCCGCGGTGATCCCTTCGGCCCCGGTCCGGGGCTCCCTGGCGCAGCTCCCGCTCCTGGTCGGCCGCGAGGCCGAAATCGAGAAGCTCCGCTCGTGCCTCGACGCCGCGACGAGCGGCGAATGCCGGCTCTTCCTGGTCGCCGGCGAGGCCGGAGTGGGCAAGACCCGGCTCCTCGACGAGCTGGCTGCCCTGGCCCGCCGCCGCAACCTCCAGGTCCTGCGCAGCCGCTTTGCCGACCGCGAGAGCGCCATTCCCTACCAAGGGCTTTGTGAGCTGATCCAGGACTTCTTCCGAGCCCGGCGCCAGGCGCCGTCGTCGAGCGCCGAGGCTGGCGCCGAGGATCCGCTGATCCCGCAGCTCGCCGACCTGGCGACAGACCTCGTGACGCTCTTCCCCGTGCTCTCGGAAATCCCGGAGCTGCGCGCCGCGAGCCTTCGCGAGGAAGGCGAGGACGACGACACGGGTATCGTGGCCTTCCGCGACTCCGGCCGCGACCGGGCCGCCTACGTCTTCGAGCTCCTGGCGCGGACCCTGTCGCGCCTCGCGGGCGAGGCGCCGATGGTGCTGCTTCTCGAAGACCTGCACGCCGGGGACGTGTCGATCGAGGCCCTACGCTACATCGTCCACCGGCTCGCGCCGATGCCGTTCCTGATCGCCGGCTCGTACCGTCATACCGAGATCGACCGCGAGCACCCCCTCTCCGGCCTCATTAAGAGCTTCCAGGACGATCCCCGCTGCAGCTCGATCACCCTCGAACCCCTTCAAGACGACGCTTTCCGGGCGCTTCTCGCGACCGAGCTCGGAAGCGACGAGATGGAGGAGAGCCTGGTGCGCCAGGTTCGAAGCGCCACGGAGGGCAACCCCTCTTTCGCCCTGGAGCTCGTCCGCTCGCTGGTGGCGACGGGGGAGGTCCAGCGATCCGACGACGGCGCCTGGAGCTTTTCGGGGTCCGAAGGGATCGCGGCCCACGCCCTGCCCGAGACCATGCAGCAGGCTGTGGAGCGACGCATCGAGCGCCTGGCGCCAGAGCTCCGGGAAGTCCTCTCGGTTGCTTCGGTCCTCGGCAGGAGCTTCGAATTCGAGGACCTGGGAAAGCTCCTTGAGGAAATCGACGCCCTGCCCGATCTCGACCTCGAAGAGGCGGTCGACGCGTTGATCGGCCACGAGCTCCTTGCCGAGGAGCGGAAACGCCGCGGCGACTGGCTGAGCTTCACCCGGGGCGTGGTGCGAGACGTCCTCTATCAGGAGCTCTCGCGCCGCAAGCGGAGGATGCTCCACCGCCGGCACGCCTTTGAGCTCGAACGCCGCCATCGCGATCACCTGGAACGGGTCGAGGCGCGGCTGGTCCATCATTTCGCCATGGGCGGCGTGGCGGAAAAGACCGTGACCTACGCCCTCGAGGTGGCCCGCTCGTCGCTTCTCGCCTTCAGCCCCGAAGACGCGATCCTGGCGGCCGAAACGGCCCTCGAGAGAGTGGAGGAGGTGATGGATTCGCCGCGTGCCGAGGGCCAGCTGCGGGAGATCTTGGCCCGCGCCCACCGCCAGGCGGGATCAAACGTTCGGGCCCTCGAGGAGGCGTCGCGCGCGGCAAACGCCCTGGAGAGCGCGGGCGCCCTGGAACAGCTCGCCCGCACGACGCTTCTCGCGGCCGAGATCGCCTGGCACCTGCGCCGCATGGAGGACGTCGGCAAATGGGTCTACCGGGGCATCGAGCCGGCCCGGGCCGCGCGCGCCGACCAGGTCCTGCGCAAGCTCCTCACCCTGGGGGCCACGGTGGCCAACCTCCGCGGCGAGGTGGAGATTGCCCGCGAGCTGATGGTGGAGGCCGAGGAGCTCGCCCGCAGCGACCCGAACCGCTCGACCGGCACCGGCTCGACCGAAGGCCTGCCGCTCATCGGTGGGACGCTCGTGACGGCTCTGCGCTCGCCGGTCTTGAACCTCGACCCCGGAGGCCTCAAGACTTTCGAGGAGCAGGAGATCGCTTCGAACGTCTTCGAAACCCTGGTCTCGACCGACGCCGACGGTCACCTCGTGCCCTGGCTCTGTGAGGAGTGGCGCAGCCTGGACGACGAGACTCGCTTCGTCTTCGTCCTGCGCAGCGAGGTGCGCTTCTCGGACGGCACCTCCTTGAGCTCTCGGCACGTCAAGCTCTCCCTCGAGCGCGCGGCGCGGCGCCGGGCCTACAGCCCGCTGCCGGCGATCGCCGCCGTCGTCGGTGCCGAGGAGCTGCTCTCCGGCTCCGCCGACGAGATCCGGGGGATCGAGCTGGAAGACGAGCGAACGTTGGCCTTTCGACTCAAGGCGCCGCTGCCGATTTTTCCGGCGCTCTTGACGGACCTGAAAGCCGCGGTCTGCCGGGAGGTCCGGGACGAGGAAGGTCACCACGAGCACCTGGGCACGGGGCCTTTTCGCATCCTGAGCCACGATCCCGGCCTCGAGGAACCGGGGCGCGTCGTCTTGCAGCGCGATTCGAGCTACTGGCGCGAGTATCCCGCCGCCCTGGAGCGAATCGAGTTCCTGACCTCCTACGACGGCTCGCGGATCGCCACCGGGCTACGGACCGGCACGATCGACGTCGGTCGTGACCTCTTGCCCGAAGACCTGGAGGAGTTCCTTCGCGATCCCCGTTTTCGCCGCCGCTTGGTCGAAACGACGATGCGCGACGTTTACTTCGCGGTGTTCAACACCTCCGGCCCTACGGCGAGCAATGCGGAGCTGCGCCGCGCTCTCACCGTATTGCGCTCGGGTCTCGTGTGGAGGACGTTGGGACGCTTCGCGCAACCAGCGGTGGGCCTCATTCCGCCGGGAGTGCTCGGCCACGACCCGGGCCGCCGACTACCGACGCTGCCGCTGGAGGAGGCGCGCGAGCTGCTCCGGCGTAGCGGGCTCGCCGAGCCGATTCAGCTCCGGGCCGCCGTCCATCCGATGTTCCAGGACCGCTTCGGCGGTTTTTTGAACGCTTTACTGGAGACCTGGCAGGGGCTCGGCGTCGAGGTCACGAACGCGACCCCCACCATGAAGTCCTACATCTCGCGCTGGGGACGCAACGAGGACGTGGATCTCATGATCGGCCGCTGGAACGGGGACTACGACGATCCCGACAGCTTTACCCACGGGCTTTTCCATTCGCGGGAGGGAGTCCTGAGGCTTTATTTCAGCTCCGCCGAAGCCGATCGAATCCTGGAGCAGGCGCGCCGCGAGCGCCAGGCCGCGCCACGCCACGCCCTCTACCGCCGGTTCGAGGACCTGCTGAGCGAGCAGAGTGTGCTCCTGCCGCTTTTCCACGAGGTGGACTACCGCCTGGGTAGCCCGCTTGTGCGGGGCCTGCGGCTTCGCAGCACCCTCCCCTACGTCAACTACTCGGAGATCTCGAAGCTCGCCCGGGCGCCGAGCCGCCGTCCGCGGGCCCAACTCGTGGGGGGCGGCGAGATCCATACGGCGATCGGCGCGGCGGTCGAGACCCTCGATCCGGCCAGGAGCTCGGCGCTGGAGAGCCTGGAGCTCGCGTCGACCGTCTTTGAGACCCTGACCCGGATCGATCAGGGGGCTCAGACCGTGCCGTGGCTCGCGGCGGCTTTCGAGTCGGTCCAGGGAGGTAGGAGCTACCGAGTCCGGCTGCGGCCCAACGTGCGCTTTCACGATGGCCGGAGGCTTTCCGCCCGCGACGTCCGCTATTCCTACGAGCGGGCCTTGAAGGCAGGCGTCTGCCCCCTTTTGCCGCTCCGCGGCGCCCGCGAGCTCCAGCGCGGCGAGACGCTGAGCCTTTCCGGCCTACGCCTGGTCTCGGCGACGGAGCTCGTCTTCGAGCTGGAGGAGCCGGTGTCGTTTTTTCCGGCGCTCTTGGCGCAGACGAACTTCGCGATCGTCCCCGAGGGGACCGAGGACCTGGGCACCGACTGGCGCCACGGCTGCGTGGGGACCGGTCCGTTCCGGGTCGTCCATTTCCAGCGCGGCGAGCGTTTGGACCTGGAGAAAAACACCCACTACTGGCGTCCGGCGCGTCCCAAGAGCGACCGCCTCCTCTTTCATCTCGGCCTCTCCCCGGCCCGCCTCTTCGCCGATTTCCGGGAAGGCCGGCTGTCGGTGGTCTCGGGGCTGCGGCCCACCGACGTCGAAGCGCTGTGTCACAACCCGAAATTCGCCGGCGGCTATCACGAGTCGCCGCGGCTGGCGACCTCGTTTCTCGCCATGAACACCCGCCGCGGGCCGTTCCAAGACCTCGGCGCACGGCGAGCTTTGGTCCGCGGCGTCGACGTCGCCTCGGCGCTCGAGGAGAACATGGGCCGGCTCGCCACCCAGGCTTCCGGGCTCATCCCGCCAGGGCTCTTGGGTGCCGAGGACGTTCGGCGGACGACGGAGCGGTCTCTCGCCGGCGCCGCGCTCAGCGGCCTGCGCCTTCGTGCGGCGGTCTCTCCCACCTTCCTCGGCCCCTACGCCTCTTTTTGGGACCGGCTGTGCCGTGACCTCGAAGCGGGCGGCGTCGCCGTCGACGTCATTCCGGGGCGCCTCGGAGCCGCCGTGGAGGAGGAGACTTTTGACCTTGGGACCTTCGACCTTGTCGTCGACCGCTGGGATGCGCGCTACCCGGATGCCGACAGCTTCGCCATGGGGCTGCTCCACACCGAGCTGGGTCGGCTCGGGAGCTTTTGCGGCTCGCCGGAGATCGACGCGCTGGCGGAACGGGGGCGCCGGCTGGCCGAGCCCGGACGGCGTCACGCCACCTACCGCGAAATCGAGGAGATCGTGGCCCGCGAGGCGCTTCTCGCCCCGCTCTTCTATGAGCACGCCTACCGGTTCTGTCAGCCGTCCATCAAGGGCCTCTACACCGACTTCTCGCTTCCCGGAGTGCGCTACGAGGACCTCGCACAGAGCACGTGACGACCCTGGAGGCGCGCTGGCGCCTAGCTAGCGGAAGCCGCGGCGCAGCTCCCGCTTGAAGATCTCGAAGGTCTCGTCGCCCCAGAGCGAGATCACGACGCGTTCGATCTTGGTCCCACCCTGGAGGTAGCGGTAGACCTCGGTGAGGAGGATCTTGGCGCAGCGTTCCATGGGGAAGCCGAAGACACCGGTCGAGATCGCCGGCAGCGCGATCGACTTGAGGCCGTGACGATCGGCCAGGGCGAGTGAGGCCCGGATCGCCGATTGGAGCTTGCGGTCCTCCTCGCCTTCGCCCATCTGCGGGCCGACGGCGTGGATGACGTGGTTGGCTTTCAAATCCCCGGCGTTGGTCAGGACGGCCGTGCCCACCGGAGTCCCGCCGATGCGGTTGCACTCCTCCTGGATGGCCGGTCCGCCCTTGCTGGCGATGGCCCCGGCGACGCCGGAGCCGAGCTGGAGATGCTCGTTGGCGGCGTTGACGATCGCCTCGATGTTGAGCTCGGTGATGTCGCCCTCGACCAACTCGAGCTGCGTCCCCTCCAGCTGGATAGACAGTCTTCTCCGTTCTTGCATTCTCTCGTCGATCTCCGCAATGCCGGTCCACGCACCGGATCCCCTGATGATATCAGGATCCGGGGACGCGCGTCACCCTGGGGGGCGACTGGGGTATGCTGGGTGGATCATGACAGGCCTCGAAGAGCGGGGCGGCGCCCCGGAGACCGGGCCGTGGAGGTGCGGATGAGCGGCAAGCAGAAGTCGGTTTGGGGTTGGTTCGGCTGCGGCTGCGTCGGCCTCGTGGTCCTCGCGATCGGCGGCGCGATCGCGGCAATGGTCGGCGGCCGGATGTTCGTGCGCGACTACGTGGAGGCGCTCAAGGACCCCGTGGCCCGCGCCGAGCGAGTCGAGCAGATCCTCGGTACTGAAGAGCTGCCGGCGGGCTTCGAGCCTCAGATATTTTTCCGCGTCCCCTGGTTGCTCGACATGGTCGTCATCAGCGACGGCGAGCCGGCCGAGCTCGACGATCAGGGCAACGTGGACCTCGAGGCCCGGCACCTGGGCGAGAACGCCTTCGTCTTCCTCGCCATGCGGGACCTCGGCGACGCCCGAGAGGATCTGGAGGCGCTGCTCGCGGGAGAGACGGGGCGCCTCCACAACGAGATCCAGCTCGACTTCCGCTCCCTGGAGCCCCTCGGCAGCGGCGAGCTCGACGTACCCCCCCAGCACCTGCGCTGGGCGGCGCACCGCGGCGAGTTCCGCGGCCGCCGTGAGGACCGGGAAGGCATCTATGCGATCGTCCTCGTCGACTGCCCGGAAGAGGACGGCCGGGTCCGGGCCGCCTTCTACTGGCAACACCGCGAGGCCGTAGAGGGCGAAGCCCTCGACCTCGCGGGGACCCCGGCCGACGAGGCGACCTTGAGGAGCTTGGTCGGCCACTTCGACCTCTGCGGCGGATAGCCGAGCCGTCACGACTCCGATTCGGCGGCGAGCGTCCGGCGCTCGCGGATCCCCATGTAGATGAGGTAGCCCCCGAGGACGAGGGGAGCGACGGGCCACCAGTCCTCGATCCAGTCGAGCGAGACGTCAAAGGCGGTGTCGAGGAGAAAGACGAACCCCACGAGAGCGAGGATCGCACCTCCGAATATCGAGCCGCCGCGGCCCGGCAGCTCCACCGGCAGCGGCATCTGCTCGCCGCCTAAGACCGCCTGGTTGTAGAGCGAGGCCTGGCGCCCGGCGTCGATGACGTTGTAGAGCCAGAAAAAGGCCATGAAGAAGCCGAAGAGCGTGTCGGCGGCCCCCAGGTAGGTCGAGGACAGGATCGAGAGCAGGCATCCGACGATCACCGCGTGGACGAAGCCGCGCAGGTAATAGCCGACGTAGACCTGTCCCAGCCCTGGCATGAGCGACAAGATCGAGGCCAGGATCGGGTTCTTGTGACGTGGATCGAAAGCCGCGAAGCCAAGGGAAGGCGGCGGTGGCGCGTAGGCGGCCGGCGGTGGCGGCGGCGGGGTCGACGGTGCCGGTTCTGGGGTCGGGTTCGGATCGCTCATGGTTTCTCTTCCTCAAGGGTTGTCGTTTCTCGGTCGCCGGTCCCCCCGAAGAGGGCCTGCCAGAGGCTGCCGGCGTCACTACCAAGGCCTTTGAGGGCCTCCCGGCCCTCCGCGAGGTCGAGCTCGAGCGCCGCTTCGCCGAGGTCGGCTCCGTGGCGCTTCATCTGTGAGGCCGCCTGGCGCGTGCCCTGATAGCGGTCCTCGAGGCCGTCCCCCATCCTGGCGAAGACGGCGCTTGTGGGCTCGGAGACCCGGTGCCAGATCTCGGCGGCGCTCTCCTTCACGTTCCCGAGCGGCGTGCTCAGGGTCGTTACCGGATTGGTCTGGGCCAGGGTCAAGGCACCGGAGGAGGCGGCACGCAGCGGCGAGCCCGGCAGGACGAAGAGGATCGCCAGGACGAGCGTGCCGACGTAAGCGACTTCGAGGGCGAAGCGCGGCCGGGCGACGAGTACTTTCCAGATCTCGGCGGCGCGGACGAGGGCGCGGGCGAAACCGAGCGTCAGCCGAAATTCAAGCGGCAGCCGCATCTGTGGAACCTGGAGCGCCGGGAGCTCCTCCGCGAGGCGGCCCAGGGCCGTGGCGAGGCCGTGGCACTCGTCGCAGAGGGCGAGGTGGAGGCGCACCCGTTCGTGCTCGGCGGCGTTCAGGGTGCCGTCGGCCCGGGCACAGAGGTCGCCGTAGGGAAGCCCGCAGGGGGCGCCCGAGGTCCCGGCCAGGATCGCCGAGCAAAGCTCGGGAGAGCGCCCTTCCGGGGCCGCTTCGCCGCTCCCGGCGGCGATCTCCGCCAATTCGTAGCAGGCGGCACAGCTGGTGAGGTGGCCTTCCAGGCGAAGCCGCTCGGTCTCCACGAGGGAGCCCTCGAGGTAAGCGTCGAGGTGCCTTTCGAGGTCCCGGCAGCTCATCGCTCGGCTCCGTAGCTGGGGTCGATCTTCAAGATCGCCCGCGCCAGCTCGACGCGGGCCCGGTTCGACCGCGACTTGACGGTACCCACCGGCACGCCGTAGCGCGCCGCCAGGTCTTTCACGCTCCAGCCCTGGATCTCCTTCAAGAGGATCATCTCGCGCGCCGGCCCCTCGAGCTCGCCGAGGGCCTGGTGGACAAGGCGACGCCGGTCCACCAAATCCTGGGCCGCCGCCGGGTCGGGCGACGGATCCCGCAGCGGCGAGCCCTCCTCGGCGAGTACGTCCTGCGCCGGGGGACGCGACGCCGCCCGGCGCAGGCGGTCGATGGCGAGGTTCCGCGTCAGGCGCAGGATCCAGGCCGCGGGGCTTTGCCCGCTCCAGGTCTCCAGGCGCTCGTAGAGGCGTAGGAAAACGTCCTGGGTCACCTCCCGCGCCTCCTCGTTCTGGCGGAGGTAGCGGTAAGCCATGGCGTAGACGCGCGGTTGCATGAGGTTCACCAGGTTCTCCCAGGCCGCCGCGTCACGACGACGGCAGCGTTCAAGGAGCGTCGAGAGCTCGTCGGACGACGTCAGGGGGGTGCTCAATGGCCTTCCGGCTTTGTTGACATCGCTCCGCGTCTCCGCTCCTCATCCTTGCTTGACGCAAGTGGCCGAAAAAGGTTCGCGAGATCCTTCAGGAGCGCCCAGCACGCGGTGCGAAAAGCTCTTCTATCCCCTGGCGCCTCGTCGCGAGCGGGGATCGAGCCGGTCGCGCAGCGCGTCGGCCACCACCGCGAGCGAGAGGACCGTCGCCACGATCGCCAGTCCTGGAAAGAGCCCCTCCCACCACGCCGTCCCCATCGAGTTGCGGCTCTCGGCGATCATGTTGCCCCAACTCGGCCGCGGGCGCTGGATGCCGAAGCCGAGAAAGGAAAGGGTGCTCTCGAAAAGGATCAGCCCCGCGATGCGCAGCGTCGCGTCGATGAGTAGCGGCGGTAACGCGTTGGGCAGGAGATGACGCCAGAAGACGTAGACCGGGCCGGCGCCCAGGCCGCGGACAGCGAGGATGAAATCGCGCTCCTTCAGGCTCAAAAGCTCGCCGCGCACCAGCCGCGCCAGACCCATCCAGGTCGAGCCGCCGAGCAGCAACACCATCATCGTCAGGTTGCTGCCGGGGAAAAGCGCCACCAGGAAGATGAGCAACACCAGCCACGGCAGGGCGATCATGCCGTCGACCGTACGCATCAGGAGGCTGTCGAGAAACCGTGGGCCGAGCGCGGCGAGCGCCCCGACCGTGACGCCGATCAAGAAGGCCAGCGCGACCGAGCCGAGGCCGATCGCGAGCGACGCCCTGGCGCCGTAGACCAGCCGCGAGAAGACGTCGCGGCTCAGCCGGTCGCTTCCCAGCAGATAGAAGCGTCGATCCGACACCCCGTCTTCGGTCAGGTTCAAGACTTCTTCGGCGCGGCGCTCGGTCGTCGTTCCGCGGCGCTCGAGACGCAGGCCTTCCGGCGTGCGCTCGACCCTCTCGGCGAGCTCCCAGCCGTATTCGAGCCGTACCGCCGGATAAACGGTGAGCGGCGGCAGGTGGCGGCCGACCACGGCGTCGGGTTGCTCCAGGGGGTCGTAGGGAGCGATCCACGGCGCCAGGAGCCCGGCCGCCGCCACCGCGGCGAGGACCACCGAGGCCAGGCCCACGGAGCGACGGGGGAGCTTCCACCTAGAGCGCATCGCGCACCCGCGGGTCGATCCACGCGTGGACCAGGTCGACGGCGAGCGTCGTCACCACCACCGTCACGCCTGAGAAAACCGTGCTCGCGAGCACCACCGGATAGTCGCGCTGCAGGACCGCGGAGTAGATCGCCTGCCCGACCCCCGGCCAGGAGAAGATGACCTCGATCAACACCGCGCCGCTCAGCCGCTCCGGCAGGCCGACGCCGAACTTCTGGAGCAGAGGACCGACGGCGTTTTTCATCCCGTGGACCCAGAGGATGCGCAGCGGAGGAAGACCGCTCGCCCGGGCGGTCCGCACGTAGTCCTGCTCCAGGACCTCGACGAGACCGTTGCGGACGAATCGCGACACGAGGCCGAACTCAGCGAGCCCGAGGCTCAAGGCCGGCAAAGCCAGGTGGTGGAGCAGGTCGACGGTGCGCTCCCACGCGCCGAGCTCCATGGCGTCGTCGGAGCGCATCATGTTGATCGGAAACCACCCCGCCCGGACCGCCAGAAGATCGATCAGGACGATCGCCAGCCAGAAATACGGCACCGAGTAGAAGAGGAGCGAGAGGCTTCGCACCCAGCGGTCCAGCCGGCCGCCGGGGCGAAGCGCCGCCGCCATGCCCAGGCCCATGCCGAGGGCGTACTCGACGAGGAGCCCGGTCGCCACCAGGAGGAAAGTAGCCGGGAGCTTCGCCAGGAGCACCGCGGCGGCGCCGCGTCCGTGGATGATCGAGACCCCGAGGTCGCCCCGCAGGACACCGCCGACCCAGGTCAGGAACTGGCGCCACAGCGGCTGGTCGAGCCCGAACTGCTCGCGCAACGCCTGCCGCGTCTCCTGCGACATCCGTGGATCGGAAAAGAAAGGATCGCCCGGCGCGGCGTGGAGCAGGACGAACGTGACGCTCAGCACGACGAAGAGCAGGACGATCGCCGCGGCGATCCGGCGCGAGAGGAATCGCAGCACGGTTCCCTAGGAGCCGTCCGGCACGAGCTCCCACTCTTGAAGGCCGAAGAAGGTGCTGAGCGCGTTCGGCCGGACGCCTCGGAGCTCCTTGCGCACCGGGACCAGCCGCTGGGCCTCGTAGAGGAAGGTGAACGGCAGATCTTCGTGCAAAAGGACCTGGAGCTCGTCGAAGAGAGGCTTCGCCGCCAGCTGGTCGACCTCGTCCTGGAGCGTCTCGATCAACCGGTCGACCTGCGGGTTCGAGTAGGCGCCGAAGTTGTAGGAGCCGTTGGCCGCGTCGGTGTGGAAGAAGTAGTAGAGGTCGAGGCTGGTCGGAATCGAGAGACCGACAAAGGTCGCTTCGAAGTCGTGGTCGAGCTCGCGCGCCAGCATCGTGTTGAACTCCAGCGCATACTGCTCGGCGGCGATTCCGACTTGGCGCAGCTGCTCCTGGACGATGGTCAGGATGTCCTGGCGCAGCTCGTTGCCCGCCCCGGTCAGGATGGCGAACCGGAACGGCTTGCCGTCCTTGTCGAGGACGCCGTCGCCGTCGCTGTCGATCCAGCCCTCCTCGGCGAGAAGCGCCGTGGCGCGGGCCGGATCGTAGGGCCAGGGCTCCAGCTCGCGGTTCCTCACCCACAGGTTCGAGGTGAAGGGCGAAGCGCCGATCTCGGCGTAGCCGTGGTACGGGGAGTCGACGATCACCTGGCGGTCGATGGCGAGCGTCAGGGCCTGGCGCACCTTTCGGGAGGCGAACAGCGGATTCTTGACGTTCCAGACGATGCCGTGGAAGGTGCGCGGGATGTAGCTCAGGAGCTCTAGCTCCGGGTCGCCCTGGATCGCCGCGGCGTCGTCGGGCCGTGCCCAGTCGATCATGTGCGCCTCGCCGGAGCGCAACATCGCCAGCTGGCTCGTGCGGTCGGGGACGACCCGGAAGACGATGCGCTCCACCCGCGGCTTGTCCGGTTCGTAGTAGCGCTCGTTACGGCGCAGGACGAATCGCTGCTGCGAGTCCCAGGACTCCAGGGTGAAGGGGCCGTCGACCACCAGGTTCTCCCGGAACCAGTCGGCGTTGTCCTTCCACTCGGCGAGCGGCAAACGGCTCCAGGCGTGCTTGGGCAGGATCAGGCCCTGGATCGCGTCGAGGACCTGCGTGGCGTAGGGCTCGCTGAAATGGAAGGCGACCGTGTGCTCGTCGACGACCTCGACGCCGGTGATGAATTCCTTCACGTCGACGAAGGCCCAGGCCACCTCCGGGCTCGTCTGCACCTCCCAGGTCCAGCGCACGTCCTCCGCCGTCACCGGCACGCCGTCGCTCCACACGACGTCCTGGCGCAGGTGAAAGGTCAAGACCCTACGGTCCTCGGAAAGCTCCCAGGACTCGGCGAGGCGCGGCTCAAAAGTGGGAGGGCCCGAGGCGTAGTCGGGCATCTCTTCGAGCAGTGGCAGGAAAAGGGCGTACTGGTGGAGCATCGCGTGGATCGGCGAGGCGAGCGCCGTCAGCTCGTTGACGTCGTTGATGTCGGTCAGAGAGGCGACGACGATCGTGTCCGGGGCCGGCGCGGCGGCCGGCTCCGTGCCGTCCTGCGGAGCGGTGCCACAGCTGGCGAGAGTCCATCCGGAAACGGCGGCCAGGGAGATCGCGACAACGCACCCCCGGAGCTTCTTCGTGAGGTCGTGATTGTTTGTAGGCATGATGCGCCACCATACCTGGCTTCGACGTCCCGGGTCAATCTGTTTCGTCGTCGCCAGGACCAAAAAAGAGGGCCCCACCCGCGAACGGGTCGGGCCCTCGAACGGCGGCAGGGTCCGCCCGGAGGCGCAAGAGCTTAGTTGACGGCGATCTGGCGCGGACGAGCCGCTTCGGTCTTCGGCAGCTCGAGGCGCAGGACGCCGTCCTTCATCACGGCCTTGACCTTGGCCGGATCGACGTGGCGCGGCAGACCGAAGGAGCGGCTGAACCGGCCGTAGAAACGCTCCACGCGGTGCAAGCCCTCCTTCGACTCCTCGTTCTCGTGGCGCCGCTCGCCGGTGACCTTCAGGACGTTCTGCTCCAGCGAGACGTCGATGTCGTCTTTCTTCACGCCGGCGAGCTCCAGCTCGACGATCAACGCGTCGTCGGTCTCCTTGACGTCGGCCGACGGCACCCAGCTGGTGACCATGACGTCCTCGTCGCCGACGCGGCGCACGGGGGCGAAGAGCTCCTCGAAGAGGCGGTCGAAGGTGGTGTTGAAGGGGCTGAAGGCCCGCGGCGGGGTGGTACGAATCAGTGCGTTCATGGTCGTTCTCCTTGTCTCTTGGGGTTCGTCTTCTGTTTCAGCGAAAGCTTGAGCATCTGGGTCGTTGGTTTTGCCGGTCTGGCCGGCTTTTCGTCCATTCATGAGTAAACAACGCTCAAGATCGGGGCCTTATTCCCATGCCGGGAAGTTTCTTCGGTGTTTCTTAGCGTGTTTCACTCATACCGATATTAGTGTAGACGGCTAAGGTCGTGGTGTCAAGAGTGTCCAGGGCCGGGAAAGGGGCGTGGTGGGTGCTATGCTCCGGGCATGGCCCGTCACGTCACCCGCCTGATCCTGCGCCGGCTCGGGATGAGGGTCTCGATCCTCTTCGGGCTCTTCGTCCTCGCGGACGTGGCGCTTTTCGGCTGGCTGATCCTGAGCTCGCTGTCGCAGCGCGAGATCGAACGGGTGCTCCTGGAGACCCGCGAGGAGGCCGCGCCCTTGGCCCGGGAGCTCCAGGCCGAGGCCGAGCGTCTGGGCCTGGAGGACCTGTGGGTGGTGATGAGCGTGGTGGAGGAGACGAGAAGCTCCATCTCCTCGGTGCTCCAGGAGCGCGAGATCATGGAGACGCTGGAGATCCGCGATCCCGAGGGCAGGATGGTCTACCGGCTTTCGCGGCCGGTGGAGGGCGGGCTCGACGAGCCAGGGGTGGACCTGGGGGCGCTGGGGCGCGAGACCGAGATCCCGATCGGCGAGATGGGGTTGCTGGTGATCGGCGTCTCCGAGGTCGAGCTTCAGCGGCGCATCGGCGAGCTCCGTGGCGACCTGGTGCGCCAGGCGTCGATCGTCGCCGTTTATACGGCGACGCTTCTGGGGGTCGCCTTGGCGGCGATCCTGGTGCTCTTCCGGCGCGCCGACCGGCTCGAGGAGCAAGCGTTGGAGGCCGAGCGGATGGCCTACGTCGGCACCCTGGCCTCGGGGCTGGCCCACGAGATCCGTAATCCCTTGAACTCCCTCAACCTGAACATGCAGATGCTCGAGGAGGAGACACGCTCCAGCCACTGCGGCGACTCCTCGCAGCGGATCCTGGCCATCACCCGTTCGGAGATCTCACGTCTCGAGCACCTGGTGAGCGATTTCCTCTCCTACGCGAAGCCCCGGCCTCTCAAGGTCGCCGAGACGACGGCGGCGGAGCTTTTCGAGCCGCTCCTCGCGCTGATGGAGGCGGAGATCAAGGCGCGCGGTGTGGAGGTGGTGGTGGAGGACCGAAGCGCCGGCGCGCGGGCCGGGGTCGACCTGGACCAGATGAGCCAGCTCCTCTTGAACCTGGTGCACAACGCCCTCGCGGCCGTCGGCGAGGCCGGCCGGCCGATCGCGGCCCGGCCGGGACGGATCGTCCTCGGTGCCGAGCGCAGGGCGCACCAGCTGATCCTGTGGGTGGCCGACAACGGCCCCGGCATCCCCGAGGAGGAGCGGGCGCAGATCTTCGACCTCTTTTTCTCGACCCGCAAGGGCGGGACGGGGCTGGGGCTCGCCATCGTCGAGCGCATCGCGATCTCGCACGGCGCCGAGCTCGAGGTGGCCTCGGTTCCGGGTGAAGGCACGACCGTCCGCCTTCGGCTGCCCGCACGGGGCTGAGGCCCCGTCAAGAGCTACCCCGACTGCAGGGCCTCGAAGTCTTCCTCGGTCATGAACTCTTCGACTTCGTCGGCCCCGCAGGCGGCGCAAAAGGCCTCGGTGACCTTCTCGTTGGCCCACTCGAACTGGTAGCAGGGCGTTTCGCAGTTGATGCAGGTCAGGTATTCAGGCGCCGCCATCGTCGAGCTCCTCCACAGCTTCTCGCAGGATAGCATCGCCGCGGGCCTTCGAGAGCCTTCGAGAGCGTTGACCCGCCGTCGCCGTCGTGGTATGTTACGCCTCCTCGCCCCCAGGGGGCGTATCGAGGCTTAGACGTTCGAACGCATCCGCCGCACCGCGTGCCGAGGCGGTGCAGAAGCTTTCGGAGCTCAGACGATGTATGCAGTGATCGAGACAGGTGGAAAACAGTACCGGGTCGAGCCCGGTGACATCATCGACGTGGAACGTCTGCCGGGGGCGCAGGACGAGGTGACCTTTGACCGCGTGCTGCTCGTCGTCGGTGACGACGAGGTTCAGGTCGGCCGTCCGACCCTCGAGGGCGCCCAGGTCAAGGCCAAGCGAATCGCCGAGGTTCGCGCGCCCAAGGTCCTGGTCTTCAAGATGAAGCGCCGCAAGGGGTACCGGCGCAAGAACGGGCACCGACAGGACCTTCACCGGCTGCGGATTCAGGACATCCAGGCCTAAGGAAGAATTCGCGATGGCACACAAGAAAGGACAGGGCTCCAGCCGCAACGGCCGCGACTCCAATCCCAGCAACCTCGGCGTCAAGCGCTACGGCGGCCAGGTCGTCACCGGCGGATCGATTCTCGTCCGCCAGCGGGGCACCCCGATCCGTCCCGGCTTGAACGTCGGCCGCGGCAAGGACGACACCCTTTTTGCCAAGGTCGACGGCGTCGTCGAGTTCCAAAACCGCGGGCGCCGCGGCAAGTACGTCCACGTGAATCCCGCCGCCGTCGAGTAGGGCTCGACGGCCAAACTTCCTCCTCGCTCCCGGACGGAGCGCCGGGGGGCCCCTGCGAGGCAGCTTTCCCTGTGGTCTTCATCGACGAGGTCGTCATCCTGGTCGCCGGTGGACGGGGCGGCAACGGCTGCGTCGCTTTCCGGCGCGAGAAGTTCGTGCCGCGGGGCGGACCCTCGGGCGGCGACGGCGGCCATGGCGGCTCCGTTCGCCTCCAGGGGGAAAGGAGCCTCAACACCCTCCAGCACCTGCGTTACAAATCCCGCTTCCAGGCCGAGCGCGGCCGGCACGGCGAGGGCTCGAACCGGACGGGACGAAGCGGCGAGCCGATCGACGTCACCGTCCCTCTGGGCACCCTGGTCTACGACGACGAGACGGACGAGCTCCTGGGCGAGGTCCTCGAAGACGGCGAGAGGTTGGAAATGGCCCGCGGCGGCCGCGGCGGCCGCGGCAACGCCCGCTTCGCGACCGCCACTCACCGGGCGCCGCGCATCGCCCAGTCCGGCAAGGAGGGCGAGGAGCGTACGCTGCGCCTGGAGCTCAAGCTCCTCGCCGACGTCGGTCTCGTCGGCCTCCCGAACGCCGGCAAGTCGACCTTGATCTCGACGATCTCGGCGGCGCGGCCCAAGATCGCCGACTATCCCTTCACGACGCTCGTACCGAAGCTCGGCGTGGTCGCCGAGGGGCCGCTCGCCGACCCCTTCGTGGTCGCCGACCTGCCGGGCCTGATCGCCGGCGCCGCCCAGGGGGCGGGGCTCGGATTCCAGTTCCTGCGCCACGTCGAGCGCTGCCGGGTGCTCGTCCACCTCGTCGACCTGGGGAGCGAGGACGGCGAGGCGGGCGACGCGGAGGCGGACCTCAGGACCCTGGAGCAGGAGCTCATGGAGTTCAACCCGGAGCTCCTGCGGCGCTCGCGCCTCGTCGTCGGCTCGAAAAAGGACGCGGTGCTCGTGCCCCGGCGCGAGGCCCTGCGCCGCGCCGCCGAGGAGCGGTCCCTTCCGTACCTGGAGATCAGCTCGGTGACCCACGAGGGTCTCGACGAGCTCCGCGCGGCGCTTCGCGAGAGGCTCCACGCGGCGCGCGAAGCCGAGGCGGAGGACGACTCGTGAGGATCGGCCTCTATGGCGGAAGCTTCGACCCGATCCACTTCGGGCACCTCATGCCGGTGCGCGCGGCGCGCGACGTCCTGGCTTTGGAGCGCGTCGTCTACCTGCCGACGGGACGTCCGCCGCACAAGGGTCCGCGCATGGCGGCGGCCGAGCACCGCTTCGCCATGGTGGAGCTGGCGCTCGCTGGCGAGGAGGGCTTCGTCGCCTGCCGCCATGAGCTCGACGAGTCGCGGCCCAGCTATACGATCGACACGGTGGAGCGCTTCCGGCGGGAGCATCCGCGCGACGAGCTCGTCCTCGTGATCGGGGCCGACTCGTGGGCCGAGCTCGAGAGCTGGCGCGACTGGCGGCGGCTGCTCGAACGCGTCGAGCTGGCTGTCATGGTGCGGCCGGAATGGGAGCCGGGCGAGATCGCCGGCGAGCGCGCCGCCGCCGTCCTACGGGGGCGGGTTTGCTTCGTCGCCAACGAGCCCCTGGAGCTGTCTTCGCGCGACTTGCGCGAGCGTCTGGGGCGGGGCGAGGAAGTTTCGAGCCGCGAGGTCCCACACCTGGTGCTAGACTACATCCGCAAATACGACCTCTATCGATCTTGATGAGCCCGAAGAAGAAGACATCCGTCGAGCCCCCGGCGTCCGCGGAGCAGATCCGTCTGGCCGTGGCCGCCGCCCTGGACAGGAAGGCCGAGGACCTGAGGGTCTTCCACCTCGCCGCGGTGAGTGACTTCACCGACCACTTCCTGATCATGAGCGGCACCAACGAGCGGCAGGTGCAGGCGCTCGCCGACGCCGTCTACGAGCGGCTGCGCGAGGCGGGGGTCCGCCCGCTCCACATAGAGGGCTACAAGCACGCCCGCTGGGTGCTGCTCGACTACGGCGGCGACATGGTGGTCCACGTCTTCCTCGAGGAGAGCCGCCGGTTCTACAGCCTGGAGCGTCTCTGGGCCGACGCTCCCGAGGTGACGGCCCAATTTTTGGAGTGAAGGACGGCCTGGAGTGACCGCCGGGCAAGGATCGATCGCGGCGCTCGTCGCCGCCTCTCCCTCGCTTGAACCGTTCCTGACCGGCGCCGAGCGCGCGGCCAGGAGCGGCTCGCCGATCCTCGTCGTCGGCGAGCCCGGCACCGGACGCTCGACGCTCGCCCGGGCGCTCCACGCGGCGAGCGGACGCACCGGACCGCTCGTCGAGGTCGACCCCGGGGTCGTCCCGGCGACGCTGTTCGAGGGTGAGCTCTTCGGCTACCGCGCCGGCGCTTTCACCGGCGCCGAGACGTCCTCGCAGGGGCGGGTGGCGCGGGCCCAGGGCGGGACGCTGCTGCTCGACCACGTCGAGGAGCTTCCCTTGACGGCGCAGCCCAAGCTCCTGCGTCTCCTCGCCGAGCAGCGCTACGCCCCGCTCGGCGGGAGCGAGCGTCGCGCCGACGTCCGTTTCCTGGCGATCGCCGGCGACGACTTGGACGAGCGGCTCCGGCGCGGCGCTTTCCGCAGCGACCTCTTCTACCGCCTGGAGGTCCTGACCTTCCGCTTGCCGCCGCTGCGCGAACGGCTGGAGGACCTGCCGGCGATCGTCGGGAGCCTGCTGGCGGACCTGGCGGAGCGCTTCGGACGCCGGGTGCCGGAAGTGAGCGTCCGCGCCTGGGAGTGGATGAGCTCCTACGCCTGGCCGGGGAACCTCCGCCAGGTGCGAAACGTCCTCGAGCGCTCCTTGATCGTGGCGCGGGGCGAGGAGATCGACCCCGAGCCGCCGCGCGACGCCGGGGAACGTCCGCGTCCGTTGGTCGAGCTGGAGCGCGAGGCGATCCGCTATGCTCTCGCCTACACCCGCGGACACCAGGGAAAGGCGGCGGAGCTCCTGGGAATCAGCCGCAAGGCGTTGTGGGAGAAGCGTCGCCGGTTCGGGATTCCGTGATGCTGGGAGCGCGCTCGCCTAGACGCTTGTCGCGGTCGGTCTGAGGCGCAAGCCTCGCTATACTCACAGCATGCGGCGCTACAGCCTCGTCGACCTGGGCTCGAACACGGCGCCGTCCTCCACGACATCGGTATGGCCGTGGGCTACCACAACCACCACAAGCACGGCGCCTACCTGATCGAGAAAAGCCACCTCCTCGACGGCTTCACCCACCGCGAGCAGGTCCTGCTGATGCTTCTCGTGCGGTACCACCGCAAGGGCATGCCGCGCTGGGGAGGGTGGCAAGACCTCATGAAAGGCGGCGACGAGAAGCTCCTGACCCGCCTCGTGGCCTGTCTACGCCTTGCCGAGAACCTCGAACGGGCCACCGCCGGACGCATCTGGGACGTCCACACGCGCGTCAGGAAAAGGACCGTGACGTTAGAGCTCGTGGCGGCGGAGGAGCCGTTGGTCGAGATCTGGGAGGCGAAAAAGCAGGCGCCGCTTTTCGAGCAGGCCTTCGGACGCGAGCTGGTGATCGAGTACCGGGCGCCCTAGCTAGCTAACGCCCCCGCCCCGCCGAACCCTTCTGCTGCTGGACGAAACGCTGCGCCGCCGAACGCACCGCCGCGTTCGCCGACGGGTTTTTTGAGAGCTTCTCCAGCGACTGAAGCCCGGCCCGTGAGCGGCCCAGGTTCGGCAGGTGGCGGTTGGCGAACATGAGGTCGCACTTCGGGTTGTTCAAGGCCGCGAGCAGCGCCCCGGAACGAGTGAAGAGCTCGGGCTTGCGTAAGAGCGACGCCATCACCACGCCGTTGACCTCCGGCGAGCGCAGGACCCGCTCGACGGTCGAGAGCGTGATGTGGCGCAGCGTCTCGCAGGCGATCCGGGGATCCGGATGGGTCACGAACCAGTTGAGGTAGTGCTTCTCGCCCGCCAGGCGGCGCTGCAGCGTCAGCGGGAGCTTGGTGATCCCCTTCGGAGGCTTGGCCGCCGTCTTGGTGTCGGGGTCGTGCTTGGCGGATTCCAGGCGGGTGCGGAGGTTGACGAAGTATTCGACCTCGAGGTTGAGCTTCTGGGAGCGCGCCAGGAACTTCTCCAGGACGTCGTCGAAGCGCTCGAAGTATCCCGTCTCCACCAGGAACGAGAAGTCAAGAAGCAGGAGGATGAGCTTGGTGATCAGCTTGAGCTCCTCGCGGGTGCGAAACGTCTCGACCGCGGTGACGATCCGGTCGCGGACGCAGTCGAAAAAGATCTTCTTGGCGTCCTCGCTCTCGCCTTTCGCGACTCGTTCGCCGATGGAGTGAATGCTCGCGATCGGTACGTTGGGGTGGGCGATGGCTTGCCACATGGAAAACTGCGACATCTTGAGCGCCGCGAGGGTGCGGATCTTGATCACCGGATGACCCAGGACGATCGAGCGCCAGACGATCTGGACGTCCTTGTTTTCGCCCTCGACGCCGTTTTCCTCGAAGTGTTGCTTGACGAGGCTCTCCGCCGGACGAAACTCTTCGGCGAGGAGCTGTTGCACCGCCCGGAAGCGTCCGTCGGCCACCGGCTGCTGGGTCATGACGTCGAAGATCTTCTGATCGGTCGAGCGCTGATGGCCGCGGATCGAGTAGAGGTCGTCGAGCAGCAGCAGATCGGCCGACTCCCAGAGCTTCGCTTTCAGGTTGACGTAGATCTCCTCGGGCCGCGGCCGGGCGAGGTAGGCGAGGAGGCTCGTTTTTTTGTTGAGCAGGAGATCGGTCACTGCGGTCTCGTTGTCAAGCGGATCGGCGCGTAGGAAGGCCTCGATTTTTTTGATCAGCTCTTCGTCGGCCTTGGCCGGCGTCTTGACCTCGGACTCACCGTAGGCCCAGCTCCTCAAACCCTGCTCGCTTTTCGAGAGTGTCACCGTCGGGCGTGAACGCCGCGCCGAAACCGTGTGGACGAGGGTCTCGAGGCGTTGCGCGACCTCGCGCGAGCCGGCATGGTCGACGATCGAACGGCGCAACGCCTGCCAGAGCTTGCCTTCCTCGGTCGTCAGGATGTTGACGAAAGCCGCGAGCTCGGCAAAGAACTTTTTTGACCAGGAACGGTTGATCGAGCTTAGAAGCGTCGTCGCCCGGTTCAAGAGAGCGTAGAACTCGTCGACCCCGGCGCTCACTTTTTCGACCGTCGCCGGCTCGAGCTTCGGCGGCGGCAGCGTCAGGCTCTCGCGGACCGCGGCCGAGGCGAGCTGCGCTTTCTTGATCACCTCTTCGAGGTTGAAGCGCAGGGCGTGCTGCTCGGTCGACGGCAGGCGGCAGGAGTAGATCGGCTCGCGCTCGTAGCGCCCCTTGCCCTTGAACCGCGCCTTCAAGCGGCTGTCGGCGCGCTCCAGGAGGCGCCTCGTGATACAGAGCTCGCCCGGGTTCGTGTAGTTGCGGCGCAGGTCGAGGACGTAGTCGACGTCGACCGACGAGATCTCGGAGGCCGGGAGCTGAAAGACGATCACCGCGTCGTGGGCGGCGGTGCGGATCTCCAGGTTCAAGCCGAGGGGGTTTTGCAGCGGGTCGAGGTTAAAAACCGGCAGGCCGTGGATCACCTTGAGGCCGGTGATGATGGCGTGGTCGTAGCTGCGCCGCGACCAGAACATCAAGAGGCCCTGTCCGAGCTCGGAGTCCCAGGAAAAGACCTCGCCGCCGTAGGCCGCCGCCGTTTCCGCGACCAGATGCTTGAAGCAGCGGTGGAGCGTTTCGACGCCCTCGGATTCGCTCAGGTGATCGACGACGATCTCCGGGAAGCTCACCATCTCGAGCGACAGGAAAGAGACCTCGTAGGCCTTGCCCGGCTGCATCTTGCGGGCATATTCCGGGATCGGCCCGGCCTCCTCGCCGGCCGGCTGCGGCGGCTGCATCACTCTTGGCGTCGCCGATCTCTTGTAGCTCTGGACCGCCTGGGCCAGGTCGCTCCTCAGGCGCTTCTCGAATTCCTCGGGGGTCTCGTAGTCGTTGTAAAAACCCGGGCTCTTGCCGTCCTGGAAACGGCCGAAGAAGCGGTCGACCCTGGCCAGCTGCTCGCCATTGATGTCCGAGAGGCTTTTGGGGAGCTGCATCGAGCGGTAAAAAATCGCCGAGGCCCGGGCCTGGGTGGCCCAGGAACGGTAGGCGAGCTCGAAGTCCTGCTCGGTCGAGGAACGGAAAGGCTGGCTCGCCGTCGTCTCGGCGTCGTCCGCGGTGCCCGCCATGCCGAAGCGCAGCCACGCGATCCCCAGGAAAACGTCGTCGTCCTCGACCGGTACGAGCGCCGCCGCTTCGGCGTCCGCCTGCCGGTCGACGTGAGAGCTCCAGTCGAGGACCTGGAATTCGCCAATCGAATCGGCGATGCGTCGGACCACGTCGCGGATGTCCGCGATTTCATCGGGAGTGGCGAGAAAGAGCCGCATTCGTCTAACGCTCCACCGGGACCTCAGTCGCTGTAGAGCTCCTCCAGGAGATCGTTGTAACGGTCGAGCACGGCCTGGCGCTTGATCGACATCTTCGGCGTCAAGAGACCGTTGTCGATGGAGAGCTCCTCGGCGACGAGCTGGAAACGCCCGATCCGCTCATAACCCTTGAAGCTCTTGCCATATTCCTTGAGCTGCTCCGTAAAGAGCTCTTGCACCCGTTCGTCGTCGAGGAGCGCTTCGTAGTCGCCGTTTATGCCCTGGCCACGGGCCCACTTCTCGAGCGCCTCTCGGTCGGGCACCAGGAGCGCGACGTTAAAAGGCTTGTTGAAGCCGTGGACAAAAGCCTGGCTGACGAGAGGCGAGAGCTGCAGCAGCTCCTCCAGAGGCGCCGGCACGACGTATTTGCCGTTTTCGAGCTTGTACTGTTCCTTGATGCGGCCGGTGATGTAAAGGAAGCCGTCGTCGTCGAGGCGGCCCAGGTCACCGGTGCGAAAACACCCGTCCTCGGTCATGACGGCCTGGGTCTCCTCCGGCAGCTGGTGGTAGCCCTTCATCACGTTGGGGCCGCGGACGAGGACCTCGCCGTCTTCGCTTTCCTTGTCGTCAACGACGCTCTTGTCGATTAAGACCTCAACGCCGTCGAGCGGCCGGCCGACGGAGCCGATCTTGCGCGCCCCGGGATGGTTGGCGGTGACGATCGGGCTGGTCTCGGTCAATCCGTACCCTTCGCAGACGACGATCCCGAGCTTGTCGATGAAGTCGGCCACCTCGGGAGAGAGAGCCGCGCCGCCCGAGGCGGCGTAGCGCAGCCGGCCACCGAAGCGCGCCCGGACCTTCGAGAAGACCAGCCGGTCAAAAAAGGCGTGCTTCCACTCCACGAGGCCGGACGTCTTGCCCTCGGCCGCGAGCTGCTTGCGGACCTCGGCATTGGCCATGCCGGCCTCAAAAAGCGCCTTTTTCAAGCCGCCCTCCTCGGCCATCCTCTTCTGCAAGCCGTCGTAGATGCGGTTGAAGATGCGCGGCACGGCAAAAAGCAACGTCGGTCTTACCTCGCCGAAGTTGTCGACGAGCTTCTCGATCGACTCGGCGATCGCGATCCCGGCGCCACGCGACATCAGGGCGTGGAGCTCGCAGGTCTGGCCGAAAGAGTGGGCCCAGGGCAGGAACGACACCGCGACGTCGCGTTGGTCGACCGGGATGATCGACTGGAGCGCGTTCAGATTGGAGCAGATGTTGCCATGGGAGAGCAGCACGCCTTTCGGATTGCCGGTGGTCCCGGAGGTGTAGATGAAGCCGCAGATGTCGTCCTCGTGGAGCTCGGCCACCGGCGCCGGGGCGCTCTTGCCGCGCTCCTCGACGTGGAGAAAGCTCGCCCCGTCCTCGGCCGGGAGCGACATCGAGAAGGCGTGCTCCAGATGGCCGACCTCTCCCGTCCATTCGCGGACCTTGTCGTAGATCGGGTAGGTCGAGGCGAGCAGCAGCCGGGCGCCCGAATCTTCGAGGATGTAGCGCCAGTCCTTCTCGTGCTGGGTCTCGTACATCGGGCACAAGCGCGCCCCGAGGCCGTAGGTGGCGTAGGCCGCGACCGCCCACTCCAGGCGGTTCGCGGAGATCATCGCCACCGTGTCGCCGGGTCCGATCCCGTAGCTTCGAAGACCGCCGCGGAAGTCGTCGACCCGGCGGCCGAAATCGGCGTAGCTGATCCACTGCCACCGGCCGTCGCGCTTCGTCCCGAAGAGCTCGCTGCGTCCGTATCGCTCGACGGACTTGCGCAGCACGTCGACGAGGTCCGTATATCGTTCCACTTGACTCATCTCCGCTTCTCCATCGATCCCGACCGCATCCGGGGAGACGCGCACCTCTTTTTTTCCCCGAAGCGCGAGCGTCTCAGTCCGAAGTCTACCCCAAGACGCCCACGAACGCCGACGCTTCAGCCGAAGACCTCGCGCTCGAGGGCGTCTCGGCGCTCGTCGCTGATCTCGAAGGCCGCGGCCAGCCGGCCGAGCCAGCCGCGCTCGAGCTCCGTGACCTGGGCGTCGGCGAGGGCGATCAAGGCCGCGACGATCTTGTCCTTAGCATAACCCGCTACGCCTCCAGGGACCCGGGAGTTTCACCGGACTCCCTCCCGTCCCTTCGGGAGGACGGTCGCGCCAGGAGAGGAGGACGCCGGTACCGTCCCCTTGGCGGGAACGAGGGGGGAGATCACTAGGCCGGCGGCGTGTCGAGGTAGACCGTACGCCCGAGGCCGCGCAGGAACTGGAGGCCGCCGCCCTGACGACGCGCCTGGCGCAGCTGGTTGAGCCTCGAGTCGACGTCGTCGATGAAGGAGAGGACGAGCGCTTCCGGGGTCGACGGCTCGCAGGGGCTGCCGTACTCCTTGCGGCCCTGGTGGGAGAGCACCAGGTGCTCGAGATGAAGCTGGAGCTCCTCGCCCAGCTCCGGCACCGCGGCCGTGCATTCGAGCAGCATCCGGTGGCCGATCACCACGTGGCCCACAAGCTGCCCCTCCAGGGTGTAGTCGTTCTCCGGCATCGCGCCGAGCTCGCGGATCTTGCCGAGGTCGTGGAAGAGGACCCCGACGAGGAGGAGGTCACGGTCGATCTCCGGGTACTGGTCGCAGACTTTCTGGGCGAGCTCCGCCATCGCCACGACGTGCTCCAGGAGGCCGCCGTGATAGGCGTGGTGGATCGTCTTCGCCGCCGGGTGCGCCGCCAGGTCCTCGCCGTACCGGCGTATCCCTTCCTCGACGAGCGCGACGAGCGCCGGTCTGCGGATCGCCGCCGGATAGATCGCGGCGAGCCGCTGCCGGAGCTCCTCGACGTCCTCCGGCGTCCTGGGGACGTAGTCGTGCTCCTTGAAGCCTTCCTCGCGGTCCTTGTCGTCGACCACCCGGCAGTGATCGATCGAAACCTGGAGCCGATCGCGGAAGCGGCGGGCGACGCCCTTGAAGACGACGAACTGCTTCTCCTGAAAAGCGCTGTCGAGCGCCGGGCTGTCGGGCCAGACCTTGGCGCCGATGCTCCTCGTGGCGTCAGCGAGCTCCAGGTCCAGGTAGTCCCGGCCTTTCTTGTCCTGGCGGCGTTCCTTGCGGTTCACGAGGGCATAACCCTCGACGAAATCGCCTTCCTCCCAGGTCGACATCGGCTCAAATCGGCGTACCATCGGCATCGGACTTTGCTCCCGTTCTCGTCAAGGGAGTCGGTGGGCGTTTCCTCGCGGCCCCGCCGTCCCTTGATCGACGGGAGCGTCAGTATAAAGATCTCCCCGCCGCCCCGCCAGGGCGAACCGCGTCCGCGGAGGATGGCATTGTCCCCCTGGGGGGAGCAAGGGGGGGAGACACTGTCTGTGCGAAGGATGGCATCGTGTGTGCATACTGAGGTGGACCATGAAGAAGAGAAGCCTGAAGTCGTGGAAAGCCGTCGTCCTGGCGGTGCTGGTGACCGCTGGCGGCCTTCTAAGCTCCGCCTACCTGCCATTGAACGCCAAGCTCCCCTTCGGCCTGCCGCTCCTCTGGCCGGAGGAGCAGAGGGCTTTTCTCCAGGACGGCCCCGGCCTTCTCCTGGGCAAGGAGAAAGTCGAGGAGCTCGCCGACCGTGACGTCGTGGGCCGCCGGCAGATGATGGACGAGGTCCTCGCCGACCCGGTGCCCGAGACGCCTCAAAACGAGATGCTCGAGGCGATCGAGCGCCGCCGGGCGCTCGTACGGCGCGCCGTGCCGTCCTTTGGCGACGCCCGCGCCCAGGTCCTCTTCCTCCACGGCGCGCCGGTGCGCTGGGAGATCGTCGACTGTGTCGAGGTCTACCGTCCCATGGAGCTGTGGACCTACCCCGACGTCGACGGCGAGGGCTTCAGGGTCCTGGTCTTCTACCAGGAGAAGCCGCGGCAGTTCTACAAGCTCTGGCTGCCGCTCGACTCGAAGCGCATCCTCTACAACGAGGAGATGGAGTACTGGCTCCAGCAGCTCGCCGAGCTCGGCCGCCAGGTGCGCGGCGTACGCTTCGACTTCCAGATCTGCGACCGGGCGCGTCACATCGACCTCGTGACCGGCGTCTCCGGCCTCTACGGCTTCATGAAGAACCGGCCCAAGAACGATGACTTCCTCGCCTTCCTGGAGCCTCCGGAGGACCTGGCGGCCTGGGCCCGGGAAGCGGCGGAGAGCCGGGTGACGCTCCCCGAGCCCTACGTTTTTGACAAGAAGCTGGCGAAAGAGGAGCGCCAGGCCGCCGTCAACGCCGCCGAAGCCCGAGAACGGGACGTCAGCGAGAGCCCCTTCGGCGAGCACCAGGTGGCGCTCGACGTCGCGACGCTCGGCTTCATCCCGGCCGAGCCCACCCCGGCCGACTTCGAGCTGCCGACAACCGCCGAGGGCGAGCTCGACGTCTTCTTCCCCGAGCGCGAGAACCAGCGCATGGTGTCGCGGCTGCTGATCAAGATCCCGGCCGAGATCCCCCTGGAGCCCTTCGTCGAGGAGGATCGCCAGGAGCTGCGCCTGACGCTCGAGGGGATCCTGGAACGTAATGGTCAGCCCTTCGAGCAGTTCCGGGTGCGCTACCTGCTGCCGCCGCCGGAAGAAGGCGTGCCGGTCGCCCTCGCCGTCGAACGGCGGCTGCGTCCGGAGCAGGAGTTCCTCCTGCGCTTGAAGATCGTGGAGGAGATCTCGGGCCTGGAGCTCTACTTCAACCACGGCTTCGTCGTCCCCAACCGGCCGACGCCACCTGACGAGCTGCCGGTGGTGCCCGAGGCGGTCATCGAGTCGCTCGCCGAGGAGCTGCGCAAGAGGCGCGTCGCGGGCTATGACAGCCTGCTGATCATCCCTCCCGAGACCGACGTCGTCTTCGGCCTCTGGCGTGCCGACGCCCTGGTGACGGGCCAGAGGATCGAAAAAGTCGTCTTCTACCTCGACGACAAACCGATCATGAGCCGTCGCCGGCCGCCCTTTACCGCCGAGCTTCGTCTCCAGACCTTTCCGGTCGAGCAGATCGTTCGCGTCGAAGGCTACGACGGCGACGGCGAGTTGGTCGCCGCCGACGAGGTCATCTTGAACCAGCCCCGGGGCGAGCTCAACGTACGCATCCTGGAGCCCGCACGGGGCCGCGCCGTCGAGGCGGGGCCCACCAAGGTCAGGGCCGAGGTGGTCGTCCCCGAGGAGGAGAGGGTCACAAAAGTCAGCTTCCTGATCAACGACGACGTCCAGGCCGAGGTCGAAAAGCCCCCGTGGGAGGCGACGATCGACGTGCCCGCGACCTCGGCGCTCACCTACATCAACGTCGTCGCGGAGTTGGAGAACGGCCAGCGGGCCGAGGCGGTCCGATTCCTGAACGCCCCGGACTACATGGAAGAGGTCGACGTCAACTTAGTCGAGCTCTACACCACGGTCAGTGACAAGGCGGGCTTTCTGATCCGTGATCTCGTGGCGGAAGACTTCGAGATCTTCGAGGACTCCCGTCCGCAGAAGATCTCCAAGTTCCAGTTGGTCGAGGACCTTCCCTTGACGCTCGGCATCGTCATCGACTCCTCCGGCTCGATGTTCGAGTCGATGGGCGAGGCGCGCCGGGCGGCGCTCGGTTTCCTCGAGAACATCTTGACGCCCCGCGACCGGGTCTTCGCCCTCGCTTTTTCCAGCCGGCCGGTGCTCTTGATGCCGCGTACTTCGGACGTCGGCGCGGTGAAGGCGCGTCTCGAGGGCCTGATGGCGAACGGCGCCACGGCGCTTCACGACGCCATCGTCACGTCCCTCTACTACTACCGCGGCATCCGCGGACGACGCGCCATGGTGCTGCTCTCCGACGGCGAGGACACCGCCTCGACGATCGGTTTCCGCGAGACCCTGGAGTACGCGAAGCGCAGCGGTGTCGCCGTCTACACGATCGGGCTGCGGATCGGCAAGACCAGCACGGGCGTACGGCGCAAGCTCGCGTCGCTCTCGCAGGAGACCGGCGGGCGGACCTTTTTCATCAAGACCGCCGTCGAGCTCGACGCGGTCTACGCCGAGATCGAGCGCGAGCTGCGCAGCCAGTACCTGCTGGCCTACAACTCGGACCAGGAGGGCGAGCCGGACGTCTACCACGAGATCGAGGTCAAGGTAAGAAAGGGCAAGCTCGAGGCGCGGACGATCCGCGGGTATTACTCCTGACCGCTCGTTGAGCAAGCCAGCGATGGGAGCGCCATCGCCGCATCGGCTCACTCGGCCGAATGCGTCAACGCCAGCGCCGTCTTGATCGCCCGCAGCTTCGCCTGGACCTCGCGGGCGTTGTGGGCGCCCATCCGGAGCAGGTGCTTTTCCACCGCGCCCAGCTCCTCGAGCCGCGGGTCGGCGAAGCGGTAGGCGGTGACCCGGCGGCGGAGCTCGACCTCGCCCTCGGGCACCGGGACGGCCAGGAGACGGTCGATCGCCCGCCGCAGGGAGTCCTCGAAGCGGTCCGGGTTGCCGAGCTCGGCGTAGGCTTCCTCGAAAAGGGGGTAGAGGTCGCGGTAGAGGCGCACCGAGCCTGCCGTGTCGAGCGACGCGACGACCGCCGCCGCCAAGTCGTAGCGCCGGATGCTCGAGGTGGCGACGAAGGTCTTGCCGTCGTGTTTTGTGACCTGGAAGGGCCTTTCGGGCGCCAGGGCCATCAAGTGCGGACGCGGGCTCTCGCCGTGGGCGACGTTGTCGACCGCCTTGACGAAGAGGTGGACCAGCTCCTCGCTCTTCAACAGCCACCTCACCAGCTCCGGATGGGAGGAGAGCTCGTCGACCAGGCGCCGCACCAGCTCGTCGCTCTCGTCAAGCGCCGGGAGCTCCAGAGGCGGCGGGGGCGGCGGGGCGGTCTCCGCCTCGTCGACCGCCTCCTCCGGCTCGGACGTCATCGGTGCCGCTCTCTCCAGCTCCGGCAGCTCCGCGTCGGGAATCACCGGAAAGAACCGGTTGTAGAGGTAAGCGCTGCCAAGAATCAGAACGACGATCGCGACCGTGATCAGAAGGGCGTTTCGGGTCATGTCAAGGCTCCTCAGAACGTTTTCAGCTCCTCGAGCTCGGCTTCCAGGGCCTCCCATTCCGCCATCCGCTCGTCGATTCGCTCCTTCAAGTCCTGCTGCTCCTTTTCGAGCTTGCGGACCCCGGCGGGAGGCGTCTTGTCGAAAAAACCCGGGTTGCAAAAGAGCTCGTTGATCTCGTCGACCCTGGCTTCGGCGCGCTCGATCTCCCCGGTGGCGGCGTCGCGGCGCTTCTTGAGGTCGTTCGCCCGGCGTTTCGAGAGGCGGTCCTCACCGTCGCGGCCACGGCGGCCGGAGGCCTTTTTCTTCTCCCGCCGGGCCCGCAGGACCGCCTGCTCGGTGTCGAGGTGGTCGTCGCCACAGCGCTCCACATACTCTTCATACGTACCGCGGTAGTCGTTGATTCCCTGCGGCGAGAGCTCGAGGATGCGGTTGGCGAGCTGGGCGACGAACCAGCGGTCGTGGGAGACGAAGAGGAGGGTCCCGTCGAGCTCCTTCAGGGCCTTCACCAGGGCTTCGATGGCCTCAAGGTCGAGGTGGTTGGTCGGCTCGTCGAGGAGCATGACGTTGGGCTCCGTGATCCCGAGCCGCGCGAAGACGAGCCGTGCCGCCTCGCCGCCCGAGAGGCTCCCGACTTTTTTCTCGACCTCGTCGCTTGAGAAAAGCACCTGGCCGAGCTTGCCTCGCACGAACCCCACGCTCTCCCCGGGGCAGTAGTCCCAGAGCCAGGCCTCGACACTCGTCCGGCCCCCGGAAAAAACCTCGCCGTGGTCCTGGGAGAAGTAGCCGGGATGGGTCTCGTAGCCCCACTCCACCTTGCCGGCGTCGGGCTCGAGCTCGCCGACGAGGATTTTCAGAAGCGTCGACTTGCCGATGCCGTTGGGTCCGATCACCGCCAGGCGGTCGCCGCGCTCGACGCTCAGGGTGACGTCGGTCAAGACGCGGTTCTCGCCGAAGGCCTTGGCGAGCCCAACGATTTCGAGGACCTGCTTGCCGCTCGGCCGGCGGCCCTTGAAGCGGAAGATCGGGTAGCGGCGCGAGGACTGCGGGAGGCTTTCGATCGTGATCTTGTCGATCTTTTTGAGCTTGCTCTGCGCCTGGCGGGCTTTCGTGGCCTTGGCCCGGAAGCGCTCGACGAAGGCCCGCTGGCCCGCGATTTCCTTTTCGCGCTTCTCGATTTCCACCTCCTTGCGCCGGCGCTCCTCGGCCTTGGCCTTCATGAAGTCCTGGTAGTTGCCGGGGTAGAGGATCATCGTCTCGTAGTCGACGTCGACGATGTGGTTGCAGACGTTGTCGAGGAAGCGGTGGTCGTGGGAGATGACGACCGAGGTGCCGGGGTAGTCGACGAGGAACTTCTCCAGCCAGCGGATCGAGAGGATGTCGAGGTGGTTCGTCGGCTCGTCGAGCAGCAGGCAGTCGGGCTGGGCGGCGAGCGTCTGGGCGAGGAGCACGCGCAGCTTGAAGCCGCCGGAAAGGGTCGACAGCGGCTGGTGGTGCCTCTCGGTGGGGATGCCGAGGCCTTCGAGGACCTCGCCGGCGCGGGCTTCGAGCGCGTAGCCGTCGTGGCGGAGGATCACCTCCTCGAGCTCGGCGTAGCGGTCGGAGTCGAACTCCTGGTCGGCGCGGGCCAGCAGCGCCTCTTTCTCCGACATCGCCTCCCAGACCTCCCGGCTGCCCATCACGGTGACGTCCAGGATCCGGACGTCCTCGTAGCGGAAGTGGTCCTGCCTGAGCACCCCGAGGCGCAGGCGCTTGGGGATCGACAGGACGCCGGCGGAGGGCAGCTCCTCGCCGGCGAGGATTTTTAAGAACGTCGACTTGCCGGAGCCGTTGGCGCCGACCAGGCCGTAACGGTTGCCGGGGTTGAGCTGAAAGGAGACGCCGGCAAAGAGCGTCTGGGGGCCGAAGGCCTTGGCGAGGTTCGAGACGGAGATCATGGCGGCCAAACGATAGCAGGGCAGGGGCCTTCCATGCCGACCGGCAGCCTTGGTCTTTGTCTCGGAATCGTCCCCCTGAGTCTACGGGTTCAGGCCGCCGCGCAGGAAGTCCTCCAGGAGTTGGTCGGAGATCTTGAAGAAGTCGCGTTCGGAGACGACGCCCACGAGGCGGTCGTTCTCGATCACCGGCAGGCAGGCGACCTTGTGCTCCTTCATGAGGGCGATGGCTTCGAGGGTGGGAGTGTCGGGGGCGACGGTGACGAGGTCCGTCATCATCACCTCGCGGACCGGGATCGGGCGCGTCTCGCTTCGGCCGTGCTCGCGTGCCAGCACTCGCAGCAGCGTACGGTGGGTCACCAGCCCCACGAGCCGGTGGGCGTCGTCCTCGACCGGCACGTGGCGGATGTGCTTCCAGTCCATCAGGGAGGCCACGAGGTCGATGACCTCGTCTTCGTTGACGGTAAACAGATCCGAGGTCATGATGCTCGAGACCCTCTGGTAGTGAATCTCCCAGCCGCGTTTCTCGCGCAGCCGCGCCAGCGGCCAGGTGTGGACCGGGAGACCCTCGTGCTGATTCGCGACGGTGCTCGCCACGAGCCCGGCCATCCGTTCGACCGAGGTGCCCTTGGGAGCCATGGCGGCGAGCGAGTCGAGCAGCCACTTCGAGCCGCTCTGGCGGCTCGTCACGCGTCCCTCGACGACGTCGAGGTAGCGCTCGCGGTCGGCGGCGCCGACGCCCAAGGCCTCGAGCCCCTCGCGGGCGCGCGGCACAAGCTCCGAGCGAATGAGCTCCTGGGCCGGGTAGGAGCGGTCGCCGACCCAGTGGAGCTGGGCCCCCAGGCCGTGGCGCGCCGCGCTCAGGAAGTTCTCCTTGACGACGTCGAAAGCGAGGTGGCGACGGATGTCATGGTACTCCTCGACGAGGGATTTGACGAGGCCGAGCCAGAAAGCGCCGCTGGCCATCTCGTCGAGGGCGGTCGGGCCCGAGGGCAGGACGCGGTTCTCGATGCGCAGATGGGGCTTGCCATCGCTCAACCCGTAGCACGCCCGGTTCCAGCGGTAGACGGTGCTGCTGTGAAGCCGCAGGGCGCGCAGCTCCGGTACGCCGCCGGCGTCGAGCACCGCGAAGGGATCCTCTTCGGTGTTGGAGGCCATCAGCAGGCGGAAGCGGGCGACGTCTTCGCGGAAGATCTCCAGGACCGAGTCGTCGATCCAGGCCGAGCCGAAAGAGACGCGCGAGCGTTCCTCGCGGCGGTGCGACTTCGGCCGCCGGGTGTCGATCGACTGCCGGAAGACCGCGATGCGGGTCTCGTGCCAGAGTCGTTTGCCGAAGAGCAACGGCGAGTTGGTCGCCGCGGCCAGCACCGGTCCCGCCACCGCCTGGGCGATGTTGTAGAGGCGCGGGAACTCCGCCGGGCGCACCTGGAAGTGGAACTGAAAGCTCGTGTTGCACGCCTCGACCATGACGCTGTCATGGACGACGGAGAGCTCGTCGCGGCCCTTGATGTGGAAGGAGAAGTCGCTCCCTCTGAGGCGCTGCATGGCCCGCGCAAGAGCGAAATAGCGCGGCACGGGCGCCATGTTCTCGATCGTCAGGTCCTCTTTCTCCAGGGTCGGCAGGATGCCGGTGAGGACGATCTCGGCGCCGTGCCTCTTCGCCGCCTGGCGCGCCTTTTCGAGCAGCTCGGTGAGCTGAGATTCCATCTGCGAGAGGCAGGTCTCGCCGATCGGCACCGGGTCGAGGTTGCATTCGAGGTTGAAGCGGGCGAGCTCGGTCGTGAAGTGGGGGTCGTCGATCTCCGCGAGGACCTCGGTGGCGATCATCGCCGGCCGGTAGGTGGAGTCGACCAGGAAAAGCTCCTGCTCGGCGCCGATACGGGTCACGCCGGACTCGAAGAGATCCTCCTCGAGCATCCTCTCCAGGGCCCGCATCTCGGCGATCAAGGCCTGCATGAAGAGCTGGAGCTCGGCTGAATCGCTCTGCTGCCGGACTTTGTGCTCACCCATCGCTTCGCTTGGCTCCCAGGCGGCCCCCTTCTGCTCGTGCGTGCCAGTCGCCTTGATCATATCCCCCACGCCGCGAGCGGCCGCCACACCCCGCCGGGTGGTTTTTTCAGCCCGGAGCTTCGCCGCGAGGCGATTTCGCTTCCCTCGGCAGTAGGATTCTGCCATCCTCGGCGCGCCAGCGCTTGACAGCACCTCTCCAGGCGATCATCATTGAAAAGCCTATGATTCACAGCAACGCGACCAAGTACGCCATTCGGGCGGTTTCGTTCCTGGCTGCACAACCCTCCGGGACCTGTGTGCAGGCACGGGAGATCTCCCGCGCCCTCGACATCCCGTATCCCTATCTCTCTAAGATCCTCCAGAGCCTGGCCCGCAAGCGGTTCCTCTCGTCGTCGAAGGGACCGGGGGGCGGCTTCCGGCTCATCGTGTCGGCGGAGGAGACCACGCTCTACGACCTGATCGAGGCGGTCGAGGGCGAGATCCAAGACGACCAGTGCATGCTCGGCCTCGATTCCTGCACGGCAGAGGCCGCGTGTCCCATGCACGACTTCTGGACGGAGTTCCGGGAGTCCTTTCGCTCCAAGATGCGGTCGGTCTCGCTTCACGACGTCGTCCAATCGGCGGAGCGCAAAAAACAGCACGCCGTGAGCCTTGGCCTGTAAAGCCGGCCGGGGAATGGTCCGGCCGAGGCGTGTGCCTGCCTCAGGAGTGCGGCGAATCGCGGACGAAAGCCGCCGCCGAGAACGAGGGCAGGGAGATCTGGTGCTCGACCGCGGCGTTCAAGAGCTCCTCGTGCTCGCGGACGTTGAAGAGGAATTGCTGGCGCATCTGGGGCTGCAGGTAGCCGAGCTTGCGCATCAGCTCCCGATGCGCCTGGCGCAGGTACTCGACGGGGTCGCGGGCCGCCGTACCCCGCGTACGGAGCCAGTCGAAGGCGAGGTAGAGCCGGTAGAAGATCAGGTCGCCCTGGACCGGATGGGGGACTTCGGCCAGGGCGTCGAGCTCGGCGCTCTGGTTCAAGATTTCGGACTTGTTGTTGCGCACGAGGGCGATCTGGAGCAGCCAGGAGCTGTCGAGGGCGGCGGCCTGGCGCCGGCCGAGGTCCAGATGGATCCGTAGCGCCTCCCGGAAATACTCCTCCGCTTCGTCGACCTGCTGCGTCTGATAGAGGATCTGACCCAGGAGCCTGGTGGCGTCGCCCAGGAGTGTCGAGGACGGCAGCAGGCTGAGGCGAAAATGGGCTTTGCGCGCCTCGGTCAAGGCGCGGTCGACATGGCCGAGGTCCAGGTGGTTTTTCGCCCGCGAGAGGTGGGCCGCCGCGAGCTCGGCCGTGGAGCCGCGCCCCTCCAGGAGCTCCAGGGCGCGGCGCAGGTTGGGCGTCGCCGCCGTCGGATCGCCGAGATGCCCCTGGGCGCGTCCCAGGCCGAGGAGGATCTCGGCGAGCTCGTCCTCGTCCTGCTCGTCGAGAAGCTCCTTGGCCTGGCTGTAGAGGTCGAAGGACTTGGAGTAGTCGCCGTGCGCCTGGGCGACGGCTCCGTTGGCGGCGAGCGAGGCGGAAAGCGGCTTGGGCTGGTTCTGCCGGCGCCGCATCTCCAGGGCTTTTTCGTGATAAACCTCGGCCGCTTCGAGGTCGCGCTCCAGGAGCGCCGCTTCGCCGAGGTAGAAGTGGCAGGTTGCGCCGAGCATGGTGGTTCCGGCAAGGCCCAGGAGGTCGGTGAAGAGCTTGCGGACCCCCTCGGTTCGCTCCTGGCCCAGCAGGATCTTGCCGAGGCGGATGACGATCAGCGCCCGCCGCTGGTCGGAGGCTCCCTCCGAGGCCATCAGAGCCGCCTGGATGCCCTTGACCGCCTCGCGGTGACGTCCCTGGCTCTGGTCGTGCTCCGCCTTGACGAGGGCGAGCGCCGCAAACCGCTTGACGTCGCCGACCGCCAGCTGGAGCGAGCGAGCGAGCTCCTCTTCCAGCTGCGAGAGCTTGCCCAGCCGGTGTCCGAGGGGGAGCAGCTTCCACAGCAGGTCGAGCTCGGTCGCCTCGTCGCCCTGGCGCGACTTGTGGAGCTCATACTCGGTCTCCAGGGCCTCGAAAAGCTCCTGGCGGGCCTCGGCGGTGTCAGCCTTCTTCGACAGTTGAAGCAGCGAGGGCAGGGCGTCGGCCGTCCCGGCCATCAGCTGGTAGGTCTGCCAGTTGAGGTCTCCCGAGGGGGTGTCGGAGACCATCGCCTGGCCGAGGGCCTGGCGCAAGCTCTCGACCGAGTCGGCGCTGACCGTCTCCAGGAGCGCCTTGCTGTAGGCGGGGCAGTCGAAGGCGAGCCCTTCGCCCCACACCGACACCGCCTCTTTTAGCCAGCCGGCGTTGGTAAAAGCCGTGTCCCAGCCCAGCGGCAGCTCGAGACCGAAAGCGGCGCAGGCCGTTTCCAGGTGAAGCGGGGGCACCGCCTGCTCCGCCGCCGCCAGGATCCGTAGCGGCAATCCCTCGCCGAGCCGCTCGGCTTCCGCCGCCACGTGACGCACCAGCCGCCGCGAGGGCTGGTAGCCGACGTCGCTCGGACCGCTGTAGAAGAAGTTCCCGTAGACCCTGCGGATCAACCCACGGTGGATCAGGTCAGTCAGCCCCTCCTCGAGGGCGAAGGGATAGCCCTCGGCCGCCGCCGGTAGCCGCTCGGCGAGCGACGGGCCGAGGGAGAGGCCGGCAAACAGCTGCTGGCTCAGGTTCTGGAACTCCTCCTCGTCCATCGGCGGGATCTCCATCTGGGGCAGGTCGACCAGTTGGGAGACCACAGGGCCGCCGCTGCGCGAGATCAAGATCATCCGGAAGACCAAGCCGCGGCGGGCAAGGAGGTTGGCGAGCAGATCCAGATCTCCCTCGACCGCGCTCTGGACGACGTCGCAGACGATCCACAGCGTCGCCCCCAGCTGCCGGCAGGCGTTGTCGAGCCACACCGAGAGGAGCTCCGCGGCCCGCACCGGGGCCAGCGACTCCGGCCGGCGCAGCTCGTCGCCGCCGGCCGGCAGGCTTTCCGGCGCCAGCCGGTGCAGCTCGCGCACCAGGTGACGGGCGAGCCCCGCCGTGCCAAAAAGCGACCGCCGGACGCGGAACCAGAGCTTCGGCCCCTCCTGCTCGAGGAGGTAATGCCAGACCGCGTGGCTCTTGCCTGATCCCAACGGTCCCAGCACCCGCAGGACGCCGTCCTTGGCCTTCTCGAGGTCGAGACGCACCCGCGGCCGCGGCACCTTGACCTGGCGTCCCAGCAGCTCCGGATTGTGCCAGGGCCCGAGCTCGGGCGCCTCTCCCAGGACGCGGTGCATCGGCACCCGGCGTCCCGACGGGCCTTCGTAGAGGCCGGCGCTGTCGAACTGGAAGCGGCTCCGCAGCCAGCTGGCGGCGTAACCGGTCAAGAAAATCCCCGGCGACTTGAACCGCGGCGGACGTTTGGCCAGGTCAGCCGCGAGCTCGTCCTCGACGGGCGTCAACGTCTTGCCGTCGAGCCGGATCTCCGCGGGATGGACCAGGATGCCGGTGATCTCGCGGTCAGCGCCGGACTTCCTCAGATGGGCGAGGATGGCCTGGCCCAGGGCCAAAGCGTCGTCGAAGACGTGCTCGCGGCCCATCTCAGGGACCAGGGCGAAGCGCCGCTCGCCGAGCTGCACGACACCGGGACGCTTGGCGTAGGCCGCCGCCACCTGGCGCGCCTGGGTGTCGCTCGTGTCCGTCGCCGGGTCGGCCGGCCAAAAGGAGAGGAACGCCGCCGGTAGCTGGAGGCCCGGCAAGGGGCGTGGAAGATTTGCGCTCATCGACGATCGTCCCGGAGAAGTAACCGAGCCACCATTCTAATCCGTCCTGGCCCGATTCTCGCGCTCGGCCTGGAATTTGCTAAGATGGGTCCTTCGAACAAGGAGATCACCCAGCTATGAAACGCCGTTTGGACAACCGCCTGTACTACTTCACCGTGGAAGACGAGAGCCTTCTCGGGGAGACGTTTCCCAAGCTCGAGGACGAGACCTATGCCATCGCCTACAAGGTGACCGGCACCGACGACGTCTTCGTGACGACCGCCGAGACCAAGGAGGCCATGGACCGTCACGACGTGCCGTTCAACTGCCTGGCCCAAGAGGACGGCGTCAAGATCGCGCTGCACCACACCGCGACGTCGCGCGAGGAGCTCAACGACTACGAAGACGCCCTGAAGGCCCTCGCCCTCGCCTACCGGGCCATCGGTCTCGTCTGCGTCGGCGTCAACGGTGCCGCCGACATCGACTTGACCGAGGGTGCCAAGAGCTACACCTACTTCACCGCGCCCGCGGGCCACACGTTCCTCTGGCGGATGGTCTTCCGCCGCGACGAGGCCGTCGACTACGTCGAAGAGCACCTGCCCGGCGACCCCGCGGCCCGCGAATGGGCCGAGACGCTTCCCCTGACCTCGTCCGAGGAGCTGGTCGGCTATCACTGAGGTTCCAGCGAGTGAAACCTACAGCGTCTCGGAGCTCGCCTCGGAGCTCCGGGAATTCCTTGCCGAGGCCTACTCCCGGGTGTGGGTGGCGGGCGAGGTGCAGCGGCCGCGCTTGAGCCAACGCGGGCACCTCTATTTCGAGCTGGTGGAGAAAGGCCGCGGTGACAGCGTCGTCGGCAAGCTCGACGCGGTCGCTTGGCGCTCAAACTACGACCGCATCCGCCGCCTGCTCGAAGCGAGCGGCCAGGAGATCCGCGACGGCGTCGAGATCCGCTGCCGCGCCAGGGTCGACTTCTACCCCCCGGGCGGCAGGCTGCAGATCGTGGTCGACGAGGTCGACCCGCTCTTCACCCTGGGGCTCGTGGAGCGTCGCCGCCGCGAGACCCTGGCGGCTTTAGAAGCCGCCGGGCTGATGGATCGAAACGCCACGCTAGAGCTGCCGGAAGTGCCGCTTCGCGTCGGGCTCGTCACCGCCGCCGAGAGCGCCGCCTACCACGACTTCCTCGCCGGGCTCGCCGAGAGCGGCTACGGCTTCCAGGTCTTTTTCGTCCACGCGAGCGTCCAGGGGCGTGCCGCCGAGGTCGAGGTCCCGGCGGCGCTCGCGCTCCTCGCCACGATGGAGCTCGACGGCGTGGCCCTGGTGCGCGGCGGCGGCTCGCGGGCGGATCTGCTCGCCTTTGACAGCCGTGCCGTCGCCGAGGCGGTGGCCCGCGCCCCGTGGCCTGTGCTGAGCGGCCTCGGCCACGAGACCGACCAGTCGATCACTGACCTCCTCAGCCATACGGCGGCGAAGACCCCGACGATGGTGGCCGAGATCCTCGTCAGGAGCGTCACCGACGCCGAGCTCGCCTTGGACAGCTGCTGCGCCGCCCTCCTGCAATGCGCCCGGGAGCGCCTGAAGGACGCCGCGGTGGCGCTCGGACGCTACGAGCGCCTGGCGCAGGTGGCACGGCTGCGCCTCGGCGCGGTGGCGCAGCGCCTGGCCCACGCCGGGCGGACCCTTCAGATCGTCGCCCGTCAACGGCTCGTCGAGGCGCGGCGGCAGACCGACGAGCTCGCTCGCCGCCTCGCCGCCGCGGCGCCGCTTGTCCTCACCCGCCACCGCGACGAGCCACGGCGGCTCGCCGAGCACATCGCGGGGCGTGCCGCCGGACGGCTCCGCGAGGCCGCGGCGGCGCTCGACGGCGTCGAACGCCTCACCCACCAGCTCGCCCCCGATCGCACGCTCGAGCGAGGCTTCTCCGTCACGCGCGACGGAGACGGTGCTATCGTCAGGGAACCGGCACAAGTCCGGGCGGGGGAGAGGATCATCAGCCAACTCGCCGGCGGACGGCTGCTAAGTCGCGTGGAGGAGACATGAGCGCTCAGCGCAAGAAAGAAAAGCAGCTAACCTTCAGCGACGCCATGCAGGAGCTCGAGGCCATCCTGCAGCGCGTCGACAGCGATTCGATCGACATCGACCGCCTCGCCGAAGAGCTCCAGCGCGCCACGGAGCTCCTCGAGGTCTGCCGCGAGAAGATCCGCAAAGCCGAGGTCGAGGTGCACCAGATCGTCCAGAAGCTGAGCGGCTGATGGACACCGCGGGCGAGGCTTCGCTTCATCAGCGGCGCTGGAGATGGAGCTTTTTCCTGCTCCTGTGGACGTTGATCGGGGTCCTCGTCGTGGGGTCTGTCGTCGTTCAGCAGACCACCGACGACGTAGAGATCCCCTGGGCGGAGGTCTGGTCGAGCTTCTTCGGCTGGTACGTCTGGGGCCTGCTCTTCGCTCTCATCTGGTGGCTCAACCAGCGTCTGCCCTTCGACCGACGGCACTGGCCGCAGTGGCTTCTCCGCAACCTGGGCCTCGGCTTTGTCGTCTCGCTCCTCTACGTCGCCTTGACGCTCATGAACGACGAGATCCTCGCCGGGAGCTTCACCGGGCCGTCGCTCGGACGCGCCTGGGAGCTGCTCCTGGGAGGCCTCCAATACTACCTCCTGGTCTACTTCGCCATCGTGGCCGTGATCCACGCGATCTCTTTCTACGACAAGCTCCGCGAGCGCGAGCTCGCCGCCTCGCGCCTCGAAGGGCAACTGGCGCAGGCCAAGCTCCAGATGCTCAAGATGCAGCTCCACCCGCACTTCCTCTTCAACACCCTGAACGCCGTCTCGGCCCTGATGCACCGCGACGTCGACGCGGCCGACCGCATGATTACCCGGCTCTCCGACTTCCTGCGCATGTCATTAGAGAAAGACGACCGCCACCAGGTGCGTCTCGAAAGCGAGCTGGAGTTCCTCCACCGCTATCTCTCGATCGAAAAGATCCGCTTCCGCGACCGTTTGAAAGTCGACGTCGAGGTCGAGCCCGAGTGCCTCGCCGCCCAGGTGCCGCGACTGATCCTCCAGCCCCTGGTGGAAAACGCCGTCCGCCACGGCATCGCCATGCGCTCGGCGGCCGGCCAGCTGGCCATCCAGGCCACGAAGGACGGCGACCGCTTGCGGCTCGTCGTCGCCGACGACGGTCCGGGTCTGCCGCGGAGCTACGAGCTGCGTCCGGGCGTCGGGCTTGCCAACACGCGCTCCCGGCTGGAGGAGATCTACGGCGAAGACTTCTCTTTCGAGCTCAAGAACGCTGATCCCTCGGGCTTCGAGGCTCACATCGAGATCCCCTTCGAGCGTGAGCCGCGCATCGGCAACTAGCGAGAGCGCCCTGCGTTTAGCGCCTTACCGGCCAGTAGAAGGCCACGTGCGCCACGGCGAAGACGAAGTCGCCGCCAGCCGCCACATAGAGACCCGGGAGGCCCTCGCTCCAAGCCGCGGCGGCGAGCAACGCCGTTGCCACGGTTCGAGCGCCGATCGCGACGAGGATGTTGCCCCGGTACGACGCCGGGTCGTAGGCCGCCAGCAAGTAGAAAGCGGCGAGCGTCACGAGCAAGAGCGCGATCAACCAGAGGTAGAAGTCCTCACCCGGCAGAGGGAGGCGGAGAAGGCGGGTCACAACGCCCGGCGCGAAGGCCAGGCCCGTCGCCAGGACGACGTCGTAGGCCGCGCCCACGACGAGGCTCAGGCGCAGCAGCCGCAGGTAGAGCGAATAACGGGGCAGACGCAACATGGCGCGGATTCTAACCGCTTCCGAGACGCAAAGATGTCCTGAACGCCGCGATCATGGCAGATTCGGAGGACGCCGCGGCACGGGTTAGAATCCCGCCCATGTCGGCCAAGCACCTCCTCCATGCCCTGGAGCCCGCGTTCCTCGCGAGCGAGATCCGCCGGGTGAGCGCCAAGCTCAGGCGGCGGCTCCTCAAGGTCGAGAACCGCACCGCGACGCTTTCGCCCGAGGGCACGCCGCGCGGCGACGTCCTCCTCTCCTACATCATCGACCCCTTCCTGCTCCGCCCCGGCGGGGCCGTGCCCTACTCTCACACCCACTTCTGGGAGACCGCCACGATCGCCGAGACGTTCGTCGACCTGGGCTACCGCGTCGATGCGATCTCCTGGACGAACGCCGGCTTCCTACCGCGCCGCGAGTACGACTTCCTGATCGACCCGCGCCTCAACCTGGAACGGCTTGCGCCTCTCCTGCCGGAGGAGACGGTCAAGGTCCTCCACACCGACACGGCCCACTACACCTTCAACAACCCGGCCCAGGAGGCGCGGCGGCGGGCGCTCGCGGAGCGCCGCGGGACGACGATCCCTCCGGTCAAGATGCTGCCTGAGAACCGCGCCGCCGAGACCGCGGACGTGATCACCCACCTCGGCAACGACTTCACCCGCGAGACCTACCGCTTCGCCGGCAAGCCCACGTTCCGGATCCCGATCTCGGTGCCCTTCACCTACGACTGGATGGCGGACAAGGACTTCGACGCCGTGCGCCGGCGCTATCTCTGGTTCGGGAGCGGCGGGCTGGTGCACAAGGGGCTTGACCTCGCCCTCGAGGCCTTCGCCGGCCTGCCCGACTTTCACCTCACGGTCTGCGGTCCCGTGCGCCGCGAAAAATACTTCGAACGCGAGTACTTCCGCGAGCTCTACGAGACGCCGAGTATTCGCACCTACGGCTGGATCGACGTCGGGCGTCCTGAGTTCCTGGAGCTGGCGCGAAGCACCCTCGGCCTCGTCTACCCGTCGTGCGCCGAGGGCGGCGGGTCGAGCGCCCTGACGTGTCTGCACGCCGGGCTCGTCCCGGTGGTGACACGGGAGACGTCGATCGACCTCGATCCGAGCTATGGTGTGGAGCTTGGCGGGACTACGGTCGAGGAGATCCGCGACGCCGTCCGGGAGCTTTCCGGGCGCGACGCGGAGACGCTTCGGGAGATGGCGCGAAACGCCTGGTCCTTCGCCCGGGAACGCCACACCAAGGACACTTTCCGCGCCGGCTTCAGGAGCTTCGCCGAACGTCTCGTCGACGGCTCGTGGCGGGAGGCCGGCGCGGATGGGAAATAGAGACGGGCTCTACGCGCTCAGGGCGTCGCGGGCGAGGATCTTGCCCGCCGGCTCCAGGGCCGCGTGGCCCGCCCCTTCGAGGAGAGCCGCGATCGACTCGGGCGAGCGCGCCAGCGCCTCGGCGAGGTTTAGAGCCTCGACGAGCTCCGGGTCCTGGTAGCGCAATCGTCCGATGGCGCGGCCGTCGCGGTAGAGGGTCTGTCCGCGCTCGCCCTCGCTGGGCTGCGCCCAGAGGGTGCGGGCCTTCGCCACGAGCGGCAGGAAGGCGGCGGCGAGATACGCCGTCGAGCGCTCCTCGATGACACCGAAGGGCTCGTCGCCGACGTCGGGGTCCTCCCAGAAGCGGAAGAGCCCGTAGCGTTCGCCGCCGTCGAGCGGCCGGACGCGCCAGATGCCGCCATGAGCGGCCTCCGCGGCCGTCAAGGGGTCGTCGATCTCCGCGATGCGGGCGAGAAAGTCGGGGTGGAAAGCGTTGGAGACGGGGGTAGAATGGTCGGGACTGGGCACTGGGTTCCCTCCTTTGCCTGGTCGGGTCCGGATGAGATGGCAAGCTCGTCCGGGCCGTTTTTGTCGGGGCTCGGCAGACCGTCTGCCGCCTTGTTACCGCCTTAGTCTAAAGAGGCTTCGCCGAGGAGTCAAGCAAGAATCTCCGTCGATGTCAGGTCTACTTTCAGGGCGCCACCCTGGCTGGAGATGCGGGCGACGAGGCGCGGTCGAAAGCGCGGGGGCTCAGTCCGACGGCTTCGGCGATGCGCTCCAGGCTCAGGTACCGGTCGCCGAGGAGACGGACGGCGGGGGCTCGAAAGTGCGTATTCCGAGGCAAGCCGACCACCGTTCCGACGCTCTCGACCACCACGCCGCCCCCCTGGGGGGAGAGAGGGAGAGCGGCTTTGCGGCCCTTTGGTGGGGCAAGGCCGGAGGTGGTCGGCTGCCGTCGGAATGGGTGGTCGACTTCGTCGGAATACGCACCCTTCCAGGGCCGCCCGGCCAGAAATTCGCCGTTTTCAGGCCGCTCCAGCCCTCCGAAGCGGTGATCGACGCCGCGTGACGACGGCCTTTGGACGAGCTGGACCTGCCCGTCGTGATGATCGATGGGACCTACATGGGGAAGCATCTGCTGCTGGTGGCCATGGGGATCGATTCCGAGGGGCGGAAACACACGCTGGGCCTTGTCGAGGGGAGTGCAGAGAGCGCGTCAGTGGGTCGAGCTCTGTTGAGGAATCTCCTTGACCGCGGCTTGGCGCAGGAGCAACCTCGACTGTTCGTGATCGACGGTAGCCGAGGCATCGACAAGGCCATCCGGAGCGTCTTCGGGCATTTGGCTGTCATCCAGCGTTGCCAGTTCCACAAGCAGCGCAACGTGATGGAGCACCTACCGGAGTCCAAGCGAGAGTGGGTCAAGGCCGCCCTCCGAAAGGCCTGGAAAGAACCGAGCGCGTCCCGGGCAGCGCGCCAAATCGAGGGCCTCGCGACGCGCCTCGAAGAGTCAAAGCGATACACGCCCTTCGGGACGAGGCCGCAACCCCGCAGCCGGTTGATCGTGCGCTGGAGGATCGCGACGTCCCGCAGGACGTCCTCGCCGTCGCCACGGCGTGAGACCACCTTCATGGGCAAGCTGTCCTTCGAGTTACGGTGGTTGCGGCATGGTGGGTCCATCCTAGCTGATGGCCGGCCGCCAGTCCACCGACCACCCACCTTTGATGGACCCTGTACAATCCGCCCCATGAGGACGCTTTCCGACTCCCTCGCCCGGTTCCTGGGCATGGCCCTCGCCGCGCTGCTGGCCGTCCTCGTCGCCCTCGCCGCTTTCGATACGCTGGCCTGGACGTTTTTTGAGCTCTCCTACGCCCAGACGTCCGAGGTCTCGGCGATCCTCCTGACCTGGTTCGGCTTCCTCGGTGCCGCCTACGGTGTAAAACACGGGCTCCACTTGCGCCTGGAGCTCCTGGCACGGCGCCTGTCTCCCCGTCTTCGCACCTTGGTCGGGCGCTTCGCCGCCGGTTGCGTCGTCCTCTTCGGCGGCCTGATCGCCGGGTACGGCTTCGAGCTCACCCTGACGGTCAAGAACACCCTCCCGGGGATCGGCCTCGGCGCGTGGGTCCAGTACGTCCCGGCTGCGCTCGGCGGCGTCTTGATCGCGCTCTTTGCCCTGGAGCAGATGCTCACCGGAGAGCGCGAGGCGCAAGGGGAGGGCTCTTGAGCGGCGAAGCGCTCCTCGTCCTCGTCTTCGGCCTCTTCGGCGTGCTGCTGGTGCTGCGGGTACCGGTGGCTTTTTGCCTGGGCCTCTCCGCTTTTGCCTACTTCTTCGCGGCCGACGTGCCGCCGCTCGTCGTGGCCCAGAAGGTGTCGATCCAGATGTCGTCGACGACGCTTCTGGCGATTCCCTTCTTCATCCTCTGCGGCGAGATCATGTCGAGCGGCGACATGGGGAAGCGCCTGATCGACCTGGCCTCGGTCTGCGTCGGATTCATCCGCGGGGGCCTCGCCATGGTCAACGTGGTGGCGTCGATGTTTTTCGGCGGCATCTCGGGGTCCTCCGTCGCCGACACCTCGTCGCTCGGTGCCCTCCTGATTCCGATGATGACAAAGAAGGGCTACCACAAGGATTTCTCCGTCGCCGTCACGGTGACGTCCTCGACCCAGGGGATCATCATCCCGCCGTCGCACAACGCGATCCTCTATTCGCTGGCGGCGGGCGGCACGGTGTCGATCCAGGCGCTCTTTCTGGGGGGCTACCTCCCGGGTCTCTTGATCGGCGTCGTGCTGATGGCGCTTTGCTACCTGACGGCACGGCGGCGCGGCTACCCGGCGGAGGAGAGGGTCGCGCCGCGCGAGGCGGCGAGGATCGCCGTCGGTGCCTTGCCGGCGCTTGCGACGCCGCTCATCATCATCGTGCCGATCATCCTCGGCAAGGTGCCGGCGCACCAGGCAGCGGTGGTGGCGGTGGTGTGGTCGGCGCTGGTCTCGACCTTCCTCTACCGGACGCTTTCCTGGCGCGCCTACGGTGCGGTGCTTTTAAAGACCACCCGGACGTCGGGCATGGTGCTGATCCTGATCGGCACGGCCGCGGCCTTCGGCGAGGTCATGACCTACCTCCACGTACCGGCGCTCCTGACGGCAAAGCTCGTGGCGCTGAGCGACAGCCGCATCGTCCTTCTGCTCTTGATCAACCTCTTGCTCCTCGTCCTCGGCACGTTCATGGACATGGCGCCGCTCATCGTCATCACGACGCCGATCCTGCTTCCCGTCGCCGAGTCGCTGGGCGTCGACCCGGTGCACTTCGGGATCGTGCTGCTGCTCAACCTGGCAATCGGGCTCTGTACGCCGCCGGTAGGGTCGACGCTCTTCGTCGGCTGTGCGGTGGGCGGGATTTCGATGGAGGAGGCTTTCGCCGGGCTCCTGCCGTTCTACGTGGCGATGGTGGTGATCCTGCTGCTGGTGACCTTCGTGCCGGGACTGACGTTGGCGCTGCCCGACTGGGTGGCCGGGTTGCAGAAGTAGCCCGGCCACCCAACCCGATACGGCCTTAGCCGTTGTTGTTGTCGATCCAGGGAATCCCCCCGGCCATCACATGGCTTTGGATCTTCATCTCGGCCTCCTTGTGTAGGTGTACGACTAAAGGGATATACGCTAGGATGGCGCCGATGGTTTTGCAACGCTTGCTCCTCGCCGCTTTTCGCCTGAGCCTCGTAGCGCTCCTTCTCCTCGCCGCCGGCTGCGGGGACGGCGCCGACGACACCAGGCTGCGGCTCATTATCGCCAACGTCCACGTCGAGGGCTATCCCACGGCCCGGGGGCTGCGCTTTTTCGAGCAGGCGGTGCGCGCCGATCCCGTGCTCTCCGCGCGCTTCGAGACGGACCTGCAACTCGCCGGGGTCCTGGGCAATGAGAAGGAGGTCCTGGAGAAGCTCGGCTTCGGCGCCATCCGGATGGCCACGACGTCGGTGGCGCCGCTGGCGGAATTCTCGGAGAAGATCGGGGTGCTGACGCTTCCCTACCTCTTCCGCGACGCCGAGCACATGTGGAAGGTTCTCGACGGTGAAATCGGCGAGGAGCTCCTCGGCTCGCTCGCCCCGAGCGGTTTTGTGGGGCTCGTCTTCTACGACGCCGGGGCGCGGTCGTTTTACAACCGGGAGCGCCCGGTTCGCACGCTCGCCGACCTTCAAGGTTTGAAGATCCGCGTCCAGAAGTCGGAGATCATGCGCGAGATGGTCTCGGCGCTCGGCGCCACGCCGGTCGCCATCGGTTTCAAGGAGGTCTACACCAACCTCCATACGGGCGCCATCGACGGGGCCGAGAACAACGTCCCAAGCTATCGTTCGGAGCGTCACTTCGAGGTCGCGACCTACTATTCCTACGACCGCCACTCGATGATCCCGGATCTCTTGATGATCCACAAAGCCACCTGGGACGCCCTCTCGGCCGCCGAGCAGGAGGCGCTTCGGGAAGCGGCTCTCGCCTCGGCCGAGGCGCAACGCGGCTTCTGGCGCGAGTACGTCGACGAGGCCCTCCAGGCCGTCCAAGAAGCGGGCTGCGAGGTCAACGAGATCGAAGACGTCGAGGCGTTCCAGGCCGCGGTCGCGCCGCTCTACGAGAAATACGGCGAACGCTGGGGCGGGCTCGTCGAACGTATCCGCGCCGTCGCTCCCGTCCCCTGACGCTGGTAGGGGGAGGTTGACATGTGGCGAACATGCAGCTATGCTCCTCACATGTCGAAGATGATCCAGATCCGCAACGTCCCCGACGACCTCCACCGGAAGCTCAAGGCCCGGGCGGCGTTGGAGGGAATGACGCTGTCCGACTACCTGCTGTCCGAGATCGGGCGCAGCGCCGAGCGTCCGACGCTGCGGGAAATCCGCGAGCGGTTGCACCAGCGCGCTCCGGTCGAGCCGCGCCTGCCGCCGGCGGACGCCGTCCGCGCCGAGCGCGACGGACGATGATCGTCATCGACGCTTCGGCGATGATCGAGGTGCTCTTGGTGACGCCGGCCGCCATCAGGATCGAAGAACGCATCTTCTCCCCCGCGGAGACGCTCCATGCGCCTCACCTCCTCGACCTGGAGGTCGCCCAGGTTCTACGGCGCTATTGCGCCTCGGGCGACATGAGCGCCGAAAGAGCCCAGGAGGCGCTTTCCGATCTCGCGATCCTCGGTGTGGTGCGTTATCCGCACGACGTGTTCTTACCCCGGGTGTGGGAATTGCGTCAAAACGTCACCGCTTACGACGCGGCTTACGTCGCTCTGGCTGAGGAGCTTTCGGCTCCTCTCCTGACCCGGGACGGCCGTTTGGCTTCGGCTCCCGGACACCATGCGGTCGTAGAGGTTTTCTGAAGCTGCCGGGCACCTCGGCGCCGCTGCGGCCCCTACCCGGGCCGCGGCAGCTCGCCCGAAACGCGGCAAAGCTGGCATGTTGACCCTCTTTTGCCGACAGGTCTTGCCGTCCTCTTGCCGAGCGTCGGCAAAAGCTGCCGATGCCGCGGATGGTTATCTACGAGCTCGGGGCGAAGGGCAGCAGCACACGAAAGCCTTGATCCTGATCCCCGACCTCGGGGCTCCTGACGTACCGGTAAGCCGCACGCGCCCTGCGAGCAGGGTACCAGAAGCAGCCGCCGCGTACCGTGCGGCCGCCAGAGTGTGCGGCAAGATCTGCCAGCTGGGCGGCTGGATCGACCGGAACCGGCCGGCCCTGGAGAGGCTTCTGGTACTTCTTGTCGTCCCGGACGCTCGCCGTCCACTCCCAGACGTTGCCGTGGACGTCGTGGAGGCCCCAGGGGTTTGCGGTCTTCCCGCCGACCCGATGGGTGCGGTAACCGGAGTTGTCGTCGTACCAGCCGATCTCGGCGAGCGCGTCGTCGCCGTCGCCGTTCCAGTACGCCATCTCGCTCCGGGCACGGCAGGCGTACTCCCATTCCTCCTCAGTGGGCAGACGGGCGCCCTTGAACCCGAGCTCCGACAACCAGCCGCAAAACGACGTGGCTTCTCGCCAGGTCACGTTGATCCTCGGGTGGCTCGCCAACTGGTCCTCCGGGACACCCTCCCATCCCTCTACCGGTTTTTTGAGATCGAAGGCGGCGTACTGGGCGTTCGTCACCGGCACGGAAGCCAGCCAGAAGGGCCGGACGATCTCGACCTGGTGTCGTGGCGCGTCGTCGTCGTTGCGCTCCTTCTCGGTCTCCAGGCTCCCGATCCAGCCGATTCCTGCCGGGATCTCGCACCACAGGGGCTTCAGCTCTCCGCGGGGCGTGAGAAACGAGGAGAAGAGCTCGTCGTTGGAAACCTGCGGCACCGCTCGGCGTTTGGCCTCACGCCGTGGTCGCTCCGGGGGGCGTGGCTCTTCGACGGCCGTCGCCGCCTCGACAGCGGTTACGAAAGCACCGGCCGATGGAAAGCGTTGCTCCGGATCCGCAGCCGTCGCACGGGTCAGCACCCGCGCGAGAGCCGGCGGACACTCGAGACTCGCGATCGCCGGGCCCGGATCGCGGTAGTATCCCCCCGGCAAAGATCCGCCGAGCAGGGCGAAGACCGCCATCGACGCTAGCGAATAGACGTCGGCCGCCGGTCCGGCGTCTTTCGGCGCCTCCAGGACCTCTGGCGCTGTGTAATTGAGCGTCCCCAGCATCGCCCGAGTTTGCGTGAACCCTGTCGAGTCCTCGGTGCGCACCAGGTCGAAGTCCGTCAGCTTCGGCCGCCCGTCCTCGTCGAGGAGGACGTTCGCCGGCTTGACGTCGCGGTGGATCACACCCCGCTGATGGGCAAACTCCAGGACCTCGCCCACCTGGCGCACGATCGCCAGCTTCTCGTCGTCGGTGAGCACGTTGGCGAGGACCACTTGGCCGAAGTCGCCGCCTGCCACAAGCTCCATGACGAAGAAGAGCCAGCCGTCGTCCTCGCGCTCTGCTTCGAGCACCCGGACGATGTTGGGATGGGCAAGCTCCGCCATCTTGCGGGCGCCGCGGAAGAACCGCTCCCACCGGGTGCGGTCCTCGGAGTGCTGTCCATGGAGAACCTTGACCGCAACCAGCCGTCGCAGCTGCCGGTCATACGCCTTCCAGACTACGGCGAAGCCGCCCTGGCCCAACAGCTCGACGAGCCGGAAGCGACCGTCGAGGAGGAACTCGCCGGGCCGCAGCTGGGGTCCCTTGCGCAGCAGGCGACGGGCGTCAAGGATTTCTCTGTCGAGAGTATGGGTGTCCGCGTCGGCGATGATCAGCTGCTCGCGTTGGGCGTAGAGGTCCTCGAGCTGGGTGGAGAGGCGTTCGGCCTCCTGGTCTCTGAAGGTAGGCTGAGGCGTCGGGGCGGGGGCCTCGGCGTGGGGCGGGGCGAGGTGGAAGTGGGCGTCGCCCTCGACGTGGACGTTGCCGTTGCCGTGGATGTTGGCATCGCCGGTCTGAAGGGTGCTCGTCGCAACGTCGCGGCCGACATCAACGTTGCGGCTTTTCGGGGGCTCAGGATCCTGAGATCGGCCGTGGACGGCGGCTTGGGGCCCGAGGCGGGCCTCGATCTCTTCAATCTCCTTCCGAAGTTGGAACTGCTGACCAGGATCCACCGCGATGGCCTCCTTCGTGCGGAGGAAGGCCAGTTTCTCCTCAAGAAGAGCTCGGAGGTCAGGGTCGCTCGAGGAAGCGTCGGACGGCATGGGCCGGAGTATACCCGGAGTGTGGCTCGTGAGGATCGCTGTTCTGCCCTACAGGCCGGATTTGGGCCGCCGTCACGGGTTTACAGACCGGATTTGGGCCGCTCGTCGAGTAGATCCGACGCGCCTTCGGAGTCTCGTAGACCGCCTCGCGGATCACTTCCTCGGCAAGGATCGCCGCCAGGCCGCCGGGGCCGCGCTGACCGAGCCGAAACATCGAATGTACGAGGCGTCACGGATACCGAACCCGCCGACCTGGGGCAAGATTGCCGACTTTGTGGTGAAACTACCCCAGCCATCGCCTCGGCCCCGCCCCCTTCTACCAGGCTCGGGCCAGTCGTCATCCTGAAAACGCCCGAGAACCCAGGAAGAGGACCTGGCACAGGTCTTGCTTGAATAGTCCGGTGATTGGCGAAGGGACAAGAAGGACCTTCCAAGCGCTACGACAACCGTCGGCGACGCCGACAGATACTGAAAGGAGGTAATCGACTCAAGCAACAACGGCCGAATGGCCTGCACGCCCTACCACCAAGGAAAGGAGATGATTGACTCAAGCAACAATGGCAGATGGCCTGCACGACCAACCACGAACGAAAGGAGAGGATGACAAAATGTTCGCCGTCATCCCGATCGGTTAGAGAGATGTCCTGATCCCGCCGCTTGAGCAGATCCAAAGGTTGGCAAACCACTGATCTTTCCGACCTGTTCCCCACCTGAGAAGCCCGCCTCGGATGCCACCACGGCCTCGGCAGCCAAGGCGGGCTTCTCCGTTTGGCCCGACGGATGCGGTGCCCAGCCGTAGTCTACGAGGTCGTGAACGGGAACCTCCAGCCCGGCCTCTTCAACGGCCAGGCGACCCAGGTTACGGCGAACACGTCGCTCGGCGAACTACGACACCTCCTTTCCGGATCACGACGACCCCGACCCCGACCTCGTCACGGCGCCGGTTCATGCCGACGGCTAGTTTGCCGTCGTCGTCCCGATGGACACGCCGATCCAATGGGACCTCCTCGACGCCGCGGGTCAGGTCCTGGTCCGTGAGCGCTTCGGCACGGAGTTGCCTGCCGGTGAGCTACGCCAGTGCAACGGCTGCCACGCGCCCCACCACGGGACGACGGGTAATACCACCAACCAGGCCCTTATGAGCCCGACCAACCTGAGTGGGCAGAACGTCGACCAGAACGACAACGGCGTCGTCGACCTGCTCGAGGACACCGGTGGCTGCTCTAGCTGGGCCGAGAGGTCCTCGAGCTGGGTGGAGAGGCGTTCGGTCTCCTGGTCTCTGAAGGTGGGCTGAGGCGTCGGGGCGGGGCCTCGACGAGGGGCCGGAGGCGAGCCTCGATCTCTTCGATCTCCTTCCGGAGTTGGAACTGCTGACCAGGATCCATCGCGATGGCCTCCCAGGTGAGGCTCCTGTCTTGGCCATGCCGATCCGGACGTCGGGCATAAGAACCCCGCCTGTGGTACTATTACCCCAGGCACGCTCCTGGCAGTGGTGGCCGACCTCGCCTCCCCACGCCGCAGGTTCCCGTGGCGTGGGAGCAGAGGAAGGCAGGGGTCTCTGGCACGCTCCTTGCTCAGGTCGGCAGTTACTATGATGAACAACGTCAATCGCATCCGACTCACCAAGTGGCTGCTTGTGGCCCTCGCAGCGCTTGGGACCAACCCGGGCTACGCTCAGGAGAGCGAACCGTTCGTCTACGCGCTACAGCGAAGAGAGGAGGTCACCACCCTGGACTATCTCGACGCCCGGACTACCGCACGCCTCGCTGTCGTGTCTCAGATTATGGAAGGCCTCATGGGCTTCGACACTGAGAACGACCGCGACCTCGTCCCCCGTCTGGCCAAGAGCCACCAGCGCGCCGATCGCCGAACCTACGTCTTCCGCTTGCGGGACGCCGTCTATTTCCACCCTCACTCTCATGGCGCCAACATCCAGGAGTCCGAGCGTGTCACGGCGGAGGACGTGGTGTTCAGCCTGCAGCGAGCCATAAACTCAAAGAGTACGAGCCAACATCTTTTCGGAAAAATCGAATCTATAAAGGCAATTTCGGACGACCTGGTCAAAATCAAGCTCGGAGAACCAGACGACTATCTTCTCTACGGGCTTGCCACCAACCTCGGGTTCGTCACCTGCAAAACCTACTACGAGAGCTTGGGGCTCGACCCCGCTAGTCGCAAGGAAGAATTCAGCAGAAATCCGATCGGTACCGGTCCGTATCGCTTGGTGGAGGAACTCGGTGAAAACGGCCATCCGATTGTGCTTCGACGTTCCAAAACTCACCGTGACCGACCCTGGGTCGCCTCCAGCACTGCGGTCGAGACAATAGTATTTCGTTACTATGAAAATTTGAATAAAATTGCTGACGGCATGAGAGCTGGCGAGATCCACATGACGGGATTTCTGCTTTCCTCACTTGGCGCCGGCACTGGATTCATCGATCACGAACGCGATCCTCTACCAGTTAACGTCAAGGAACTCACTCCTCCCGTTCTCAGCATTCTAACGATAAATCTTGAAAAACTCTATCTTTCCGATCCACTTGTGCGGCGACTTCTGAATTCCGCGGTGGATAAGGAAACTATTAAGAGAATTAATCCTATATCCCCGAAACAACTTGAGGAATTCCCTCAGGGCTATCGCTACTACCTTGATATTACCAACCGCTACCTGGATAGGGAAGGGAGTGATGATATAGAGACGATGCTCCGGCAGCCCGAAGTTCAACAGCGGCTCGACGAGCTCCGCCAAGGTGGTGCATTAACACTTCTAGCCAGCGAGGCCGAGGATCCGGTTCGTGACATGATGCTAGAGATCGTTAGGCAAGGAATCCAGGACAAGCTCGGCATTTCAGTCGAGATCAAAAACGATTTCCCCATTCAAGGAGATCCCGAATATGACCTCCTCTACCTCGAATGGACACCCGACATTCCGGCAGAGAGGGATAGTTTGGCAATCCTCTATCCACTCTTTCATTCCAATACCCACTCGAATCGCTCCAACTATAAGAATGCCGAGGTCGATCAGCTCTTCGCTCAGATCCAAGGTTTGATCGACGAGGCTACGAAAGAGAGCCTTTATGGAAAGATACAATCCCGGCTCCTTGAAGATTCTCCTCATATCTGGCTTCCCAGTGTGCGCAGCACTTCACTAGTTTACCAAGAAGACTACGAGCTAGATAGCGGCAGCGCGATCCTCATCTACTATACCAGCTTCCTCAAAAATCTGCGAGAGAGGCCATGAAGAAAGAACCTTTACTCAAGTTACTGTACCGATATTCTGTCACTCTATTTTCCCGACTGATGGTGATAGCTGGGATCATCGTCTTCATCGTGTTGTTCTTTGTAAGGGATCTGAAATTTCGCAAGGAATTGCGAGATGTTCTCACCGAAGCGACCGCGGAATTATCTCATCTTTTTATCGCTTACGACGCCACAGACGACTACACCGCGACAGAGATCTTCGAGCTGACATGCGATGAGATCCAAGAAATGCTGCTCTCCTCGCCAGGCGTATTTCTACAGGTCATCAACACTCGGGAGATGATATACTATGATTCCCGAACCTTGGAGATCTCGAAAAAATTTGAGTTCGACAGATCGGATGTTACATCCCCCTTCGAAAAGTTGAGAAATGGCGGGCTAGCGGTCTACGTGGATAGGGATCTTACTGGCAACGAAGTCTGGATTCTGCGCGCTGGTGTCACGTGGAAGACTTATTTGACCGGACATTTCATAAATATATTGATCGTGATCCCGCTCTGCAGCGTGTTGATCATTGCCTTCCAGGCGCTCGGCGAGGTGTACCGCCGACGCCGGTTCGACAATTTGGTGTCGGCGATGGTGAGAATTATGCGGCACACTGATGAAGCCACGCTGATTAATGCCGTTCCTAATATCGTCGCCCGTATGCTTGACTTCGACGCCGTCGGCCTGTATCTGCGGGACGGTGACAGCATTATTCCTAAAGCCGCGTATCTCCCCGGCGGCGATATCCAGGAGTTCCTGCGATCCACCGACGCGGAGCCTATCACTGTGAATAGCGATTATCCAGAGGCGCGAGCAGTGAGAGAGAATACCAGCATCCTGGTTGACCCACGTTTCGAAGAGAATGTTCATAAAAAAAATCTTGCGGTGGCCGGTCGACATCCGTATGTGATCACGGTTATGAAGAGCGAGGAAGGGGGTTCGCCGATCGGCCTGTTGACGGCTCAATATCACCGAGGGTTACAACCCGAACATCAGGATTTTTTGGCAAGCGCTGCGCAGCTTGTCGCTTTACTTATTGAAAAATTTCGCAGCAAGGACAGTCAGGAACGAATGTACCGACAAATGATCCGCAACACGCGGACTATGAGCATCGGAACGGTGGTGCCGTTCGTTGCCCACAACATGAAAACACCATTGGTCATCATAGCCCAGCTGGCCAAAAGCATCCGGAACGATCTTGATGGACTTGATCAGGAGAGGGCGCGGGAGACCCTCGACCAGGTCAGGATGCAAGTCGATTTGTGCTTCGATTTGTTGCAAAATATTTCTCGGTACAACAAACTTGGTAACTCTGCTGACGGTACTGTTCGAATCCAGGAGGGACTCGACAAGGTCTGTGCCTTTTTTAGAGACTACCTCCGAATCAAAGGGATTACTTTAGAACAGGACTATGCAGGAAAATTCCCTCCAGGTTTGGTGATCGAAATCGAGGAGATAGACTTCATACAGGTGATCACCAATCTCCTAATCAATGCCGATGAGGCACTCGCTGAAACCATTGAGGAGAGCGATCTGCTGCGCAACGACGGCGGTGACAGGATTGCAGTGCAAGCCGCGAGCTGCGAAGACGATTCCCGGATCACGATTACTATAGAAGACAACGGGCCCGGCATTTCTCCAGAGGTTCTGAGTAAGATCTTCGAGGAAGATGTCACGACTAAAGAATTTGGTACCGGTGTTGGTTTGCCATACTGTCGACGAGTGATCGAACAGGCTGGCGGCGAATTGACTGTTAAGTCCTCGCTCGGGAGGGGAGCGTCCTTTTCGATTGCGCTTCCCAGAATAGACGAACACCTGTCGAAGACAGCTCAGGGAGAAAAGGCAATTGATTAAAACATCTAACTGCCGAACGTACGTAGCGGACCGAATTCGAGCGCTGCCGGGACGGCCAGCTTCGCCGCGTTCGACTCGTTCTGCTCTTCGCTGGTGCACTGCGAAAGATGCGCCTCTAGGAGAAGGCGGTAGCTCACTTCGCGCTACTGGTACTTCTCATACGACGTCACCAAGAAGGAGGTAACGCTGATCATGGCGATTCTTTTAGTCGACGACGAGCCCATGTTCACGGACGCTGTTGAGAGGAATCTCCGCCGAGATGGATGGGAGATTCTGACGGCGACATCCGGTGATAAGGCATTGACTATCCTCAAAGACCGTTCCGACGTAGAGATACTGGCCACCGACTTTAACATGACCGGAATGAATGGCGCGCAACTCATCAACAGCGCGCTGGCACTGGAACCCAACCTGTATACTATTGTTTTCACGGGGTGGGCAGACCGTGAGTATGCTGTGCAATCCCTACGGGTTGGCGCCGACGACTTCCTGGACAAAACAGGAGATATCGACGAACCTTTGCGAAGCTCAATTCTCAGAGGTCTTGCCATTGTTCGTGCCAGTGTCAAGCCGGCGCAAATCTATGACGAGGCGGAGGTCCTCGAGCAGGTATTCGGTACGCTTTTGACCCTCAATCGTTTCGGTGGCGTCTGCCTGGCATCCAAGAAATGGGGCAGTGACAGTTGTCGGGTAGAACGCGCGATAGATCTGAATACAGGACAAAACCTCAGCGACCATGGGCCTTTGGAGCCTGATAGTGCCTATCGCTTTGTCATTGATGATCAAAGCAGCTATTTCCCACCACTCTTCGCGCCGGAGGCCGTTGATTTAAAGCCTTACTTTGACGATACCCGATCCATTATCATCGTACCCCTGATCTTTCGTAGTCACGAGCAAGGCGCTCTTGGTGTCGAGCATCGTGAGGCCGACAAGTTCGACATCTCTACTTTCAGACTCGTCCGCCAAATTGCACGCTGGATCTCGCTGACGATGGATAAGCTTACGGATCTCGACCGGCTCAACCTCGAAAAATCCAGAGGTGAGCGAGATCGAGGACTCCTGGCGCGTTCGCTTCTCCACGAGTTGAAGAACCCGCTAAACAACCTTTCGACTGCCGTGGAGGTCGTCATGGAGACGATCGAGAATGAGGAGCTCAACGGCTTGTACGAGAACGTACTCAGAATTAACCGCACCATTGATCGATTCTTGAAACCCTTGATCCAAGGAGGAAGTGATTCCGAACTGGTCAACGTAGCTGAGGTTCTCGGTGAAGCGATTACTCGGATTAAGGTCTACGAGCCACGCAGTGCTGTCCAGATCGAATGCGAAGTTGCGTCGCCTGTTCCCCCACTCATGGGAAACGGGGAGATGTTGACCGCGGCATTCGTAAACCTCTTGGAAAACGCCGTGAGGGCCGCTGGCCCATCCGGAAAGGTCTCTGTGTCCGCGATCTACGTCCCTGTTCGCGATCAGATCGAGATTATGATCACGGACAACGGCCCAGGCATCGCTTCCGAGGATTTAGCAAAGGTATTCGATTACGGTTACACGACACGAGACGAGGGCCATTTTGGCTACGGCCTGGCTTTGACGCATGAAATCGTCCAACTTTTCGGCGGCGAGATCACCGCTCATAGCCCCGAGGGAATGGGGGCGATGTTCAAGTTGGCCTTTTCGACATCGGAAGAGTAGAAGGGCTGAGGGTGACATGATAAAAGAAGCGATACTCGTGTTGAGTAAGGAAGAGCAACTCGGGCAACGGTGCCGCACCATGTTGTGTGCCGCGGGATACACGTGTTCTCACCAGCTGGTCGATGTGAGTTTTTCGCGCAAGGCATTGATCGACGCGCTGACGAAACGAGACGGGCCGCGCGTCGTAGTCGCTCAGTTTCGAATGTCTCCATATACAGCGCTTGATCTACTCAAAGATTTGCAAATGGCATCCCTGTTAAACCGGGTTGACGTCGCAACTTTGGCGCATGACACTACCGGCGAGAGAGAATTTATTCGGAAGGGTGGTGCTGCCTTCGAGATTATGGAACCAGCTCGAGATTTGAAGCAAACCATTCGCAGCGTACTGGAGAAGATTCGGTCACGCCGGGAGAGCCGGAGAAATCGAAGTCGCGACGTCGTCGCCTATCTACAGACAGTGACCGATGAAGCGGAATTTCGACGATTTGCCACCGACCTCTTCCGTGAGCTGCGGTACCGCGAGGTTCGGCAAACGCGCGGTCTCGGTGAGTCGGGGGAGGACATCGTGTTCTACGAGTTGAATCGGCTGGGCGAGATCGAGTTCGTCGGCGTTCAAGCAAAAGTCGGCGACATCCATGCCGACGGCTCTCGGAAGGGCAACGTCACCACCCTTTGGCTGCGAACGGTGGAGGCCCTGAACAGCAAAGTGGAGTACGGTGATACAAGCTACTTCCTGGATAAACTCGTAGTCTTGACGTCAGGCAAGATCGACGAAGCCGGCCGGAAGAAGCTCGAGGACTTCCTGCGGCCGACGAAATATGACAAGCGTGTCTTTTTCTACGACCAAGTCAAGGTAGCTGACCTCGTGGCCGAGCACGCACCTTTCCTTCTTCTGCCGACGATTTAGGATCGAGTTAGAGATGTCACGTTTCTACGTCCTGATAGTCGATGACGAAGAGGAGGCGCGACGGCATCTGACTCACGCCCTCCTGGGAGAGTTCCAGGCCGAAGCGGCGAGGAACGGAGCGGAGACACTTGAGAAGCTCGAAGGTGGGGGGGTCGATCTCGTTCTTTTGGATCAGAGAATGCCTGGTCTTTCAGGCTTGGAAGTGCTTCGCGAAATCAAGAAGAGGTATCCTGAGGTCGACGTGATCATGGTGACCGCAGTCGAGGATCGGTCGGTGGTCGTCGAATGCATCAAGAGCGGAGCGGAAGATTTCATCGTCAAACCGATCGGAATTCCAGGTCTTAAACAGAAGATCCGCAATCTCTCGAAGCGTCGTAGCCTGGTCGCGGAGAATCAGCGGTTGCGCTCAGAGCTCGACCGGCAAGCGCGATTCGACGAGTTGGTGGGAGAGAGCCAGGCGTTCATGGAGGTCCTGGAGGCGGTTAGAAAGGTGGCGCCTATGCGGATCCCGGTGGTGGTGTGGGGCGAAAGCGGCACTGGCAAGGAACTGGTCGCCAGAGCGATCCACCACAATAGCCCACGACGGGAGAACGCGTTCTTGGCGGTCAACTGCGGCGCCTTCGCGGAGAACCTCCTGGCCACCGAGCTTTTCGGTCATGTGCAGGGAGCGTTCACGGACGCTCGCGAGGCGAAGCGCGGTCTCTTTCTGGCAGCGGACGGTGGTACCCTTTTCCTGGACGAGATCGGCGAGACCAGCCCGAGCTTCCAAGTACAATTACTCCGGGTGCTGGAAAACGGCGAGATCTTGCCGATTGGCTCGACGACTCCGAGGAGCGTCGACACTCGGATTGTCGCAACGACGAACAGGGACTTGGAAAGAGCTGTGGCGAAAGGCACCTTCCGTGAGGATCTGTACTTTCGTCTCTGGCGATTTCCTATCCGGGTCCCAGGACTCCGGGAGCGCAAGGACGACATCTCGCAGCTTTCACACCACTTCTTGGCCCGCTATAACAAGGAGCTCACCAAGCGAGTTCAAGGCTTTTCCGAGGAAGCGATGGCAGCGCTCATGCGTTACGATTGGCCGGGGAACATCCGTGAGCTCAAGACAGCCGTCGAACGAGGTGTGATTCTCGCCGAAGGTGCCGAGATTCAGCTCGAGCACCTGTTTTTCCGTTCAGACCGACAGTCCGCGTCCGCCGCTTCGGCGCTCTTCGAAGGACCGTGGCAAGATGCGAAGAAGCGGTTTGAGCGCGCCTACTTGGTCAACACCTTGCGGAATGCCGGAACCAACGTCTCTCAAGCGGCACGGGAGTCGGGAATGGATCGCAAGAATTTCCGTGACAAGATGAAAAACCACGGGATCTCGTTGGATGATCTCGAGTGAGAACTTGATCGAAAATATCACTTGAAACGGAGAGCTAAGACATGAAGTCGGAACCGTCGAAGAACGTACTTGCCGCAATGCTGACCGGACTGCTGTTTGCCGGCAGCGGGTACTCATGCCTCTTTGCCGCGGAGCCAGCGGGGGCGGAGGGGGTCGGTCTGCTAGAGGAGGCCGATGTGCGAGATCTTGTGCCTGCCTGGGACGTCAATCGGAGTTCCCCGGATCTGGAAGCTATCCTGTCTTTTGACGGCGGGGAACCAGGGGCCAACATGACGGTGTTTCTCGGTTCTTGGTGCTCCGAAAGTCAACGGGAGATCTCACGTTTCCTGCGCCTGATCGATAGTTTCAAAGGCTCAGTACCGTTCTCGACGACCTACGTCGGCGTCAACCAGGAAAAGACCGAACCCCGGCAGCTACTCGCCGACAAGCAGGTCCGGCATTTGCCCACCTTCGTCGTCACGCGTCAGGGTAGGGAGGTCGGCCGGATCGTAGAGCGCCCTCCGCGCGGACTGGAAAGGGATCTCGCACTGCTCCTGAGTGGCCAGTCCCGGGGTCTCGTCTCAGCCAGCGAAGATGTCATCCGGCAGTATCTGTCCCTTGAACCGAGCCGCACGGGAGCTCGGGATGACCCCGAACCTGGGCCGGATTCTTAGTCTCGTACCCGGGCTAAGGCTTGACGAAGTAGGAGGGACTCGACCAGGCGCGAGGCCGCCGTCGGTGCCCCACGCCCCCGACGAGGACGTGGCTCGAATCAAACGGATCGACGACGACACCGATGCGGGCCGGCAGGCCGGTCTCGGAGAAGAGGGCCACGAGCTCCCAATTCCCGCCGCCGTCGCGAGGCTTTTGTAGAGCCCGAGCCCGGGGTAGAATCCGCCGACAAGTTGGCTTCGCCGGTGCCGCAATAGAGCACGTCGGGGTCGTTCGGGTCGATCTCCAGAGCACCGACTTCGAGCGATTCCTGCTTGTGCCAGAGCGGCTCCCAGGACTTTCCCGCATCGCGGCCCCGCCGGGGTTCGTCGGCATGGCTGAGCCTCCCTTTTTGAGGATTCCTTCAGCGTATCACCGAAGTCTTCCCGTATCATCCGGCCATGTCCCAGCAGGAACCGACGACGAGCGGCGTCCGCGGAGCCGGAGGCGCGCGGTCCACCCCCTCAGCGGCGACCCGGATCCATTTCCTCGCGCGGCAGCCTCCCGTCGCTCAGCCCAGGAAGTCCCGGACGGCTGCGCCGAGCTCCTCAAGACGTAGGAAGCCCACCCGGGTGGCGTCGATGGCCGCGTTCTCCCGAGCACCGCCGTGGACGATCAGAAATCGTTCCGGACGGTAGGCGTCGACAAAGCTCCTGACGGTGCGGCTGACCTTGCCCCGCGCATCGCCCGCCTTGACCTCAAGTCCCATGCGGCGCCCCTGACGGCCAGCGCAGCCAGGTGCGCACCGACGGATCCTCGCAGTTGAGCAGCAACGCGGGCCGCCCCCTCTCAGCCAGCGTCTTCCAGATCAGCGTCGACTTGCCCGCCTTAAGAGGCAGCTCGACTCAGCCAGGCGCCAGATCGCCTGGCAGAAAGGCCGGGTCGCGGAGTACAGAGTCCGCTACCTCCTGCTGGTGGCGTCGCTCGCCGGAGCCGACCTGACCGACCTCGTCACCGAGCCACTCCGAGAGACACAGCCGCTCGACCGTTTTGCCACGGTCCGGAAGGCTCACTTCCACCTCGACCAGGACACGAGCGTCGAGATCGACCTTCACGCGGTCAGCGAGCGCGACGACGGTACCGATCTCATGCTCGAGGTCAAGGACTGGAAACGAGAGGTGACGGCGGACGTAGTCCGTCGCTTCGTCGAGACCCAGGAGGCACTCGCCGGCCACCTGGAGAGAAAGACCGTGTTTCTCTTCTACAGCGAGCGCGGCCTGGGCGAGAAGCCGGCGGCGATGCTTCACGAGGCCGGCATCCTGATCCTCGACGCGGCGAAGCTGGCCAGCTACGAGATGCCGGCCGGACTCTGAAGGGTGAAGCAGAAAGTGCTAACCCGTCCAAGACCGGGACGCCTCAGAGCCCGAGGACGAGGCGAACCCCGTCTTCGACTTCGGACAGGGGTTCGGCACGGCGCTACAAGGGGCTGGGGGACCGGATCTTCGCCATGGTTTTCCGCCGCATCTATGGTGTACCAGGCCGGCGGAGTGCATCGCGACAAGGGCTTGACATGTGGCGAACATGCAGCTATGCTCCTCACATGTCGAAGATGATCCAGATCCGCAACGTCCCCGACGACCTCCACCGGAAGCTCAAGGCCCGGGCGGCGTTGGAGGGAATGACGCTGTCCGACTACCTGCTGTCCGAGATCGGGCGCAGCGCCGAGCGTCCGACGCTGCGGGAAATCCGCGAGCGGTTGCACCAGCGCGCTCCGGTCGAGCCGCGCCTGCCGCCGGCGGACGCCGTCCGCGCCGAGCGCGACGGACGATGATCGTCATCGACGCTTCGGCGATGATCGAGGTGCTCTTGGTGACGCCGGCCGCCATCAGGATCGAAGAACGCATCTTCTCCCCCGCGGAGACGCTCCATGCGCCTCACCTCCTCGACCTGGAGGTCGCCCAGGTTCTACGGCGCTATTGCGCCTCGGGCGACATGAGCGCCGAAAGAGCCCAGGAGGCGCTTTCCGATCTCGCGATCCTCGGTGTGGTGCGTTATCCGCACGACGTGTTCTTACCCCGGGTGTGGGAATTGCGTCAAAACGTCACCGCTTACGACGCGGCTTACGTCGCTCTGGCTGAGGAGCTTTCGGCTCCTCTCCTGACCCGGGACGGCCGTTTGGCTTCGGCTCCCGGACACCATGCGGTTGTAGAGGTTTTCTGAAACTTGCCCGAGGAACGCCTCCTGCGGACCCGAGTAGAGCAGCTCCCCTCCCTCGTCGCCCACGCCCCAGGCGTGAGCTGAGGCCCGGCGCGCAAGCTCGGATAGACTGAGCCCGTGATGGACGGCAATCCCTACGTCGAGCTGACAACGGCCTTTAACCAAGGCCGGCTCCGGGCGGTTCTGAGCTCCGGCCAGGCCGTCGTCATGCACCGCCTGGCGGTGATGAGCAAGGACGGCGACTGGATCCTGAGGGAGGACGAGGAGGCCCTGGAGCACGTCCTCGCCGTTCTCGGCGAACGGGGGGCGCGCTACCGATTCGGCGCGCCGCTCAATCGTCGGTGGCTTGCCGGAGGGTGGAGCGCCCACCTCGAGCACCGTGTCGACAGGCTGCGCCTGCGAACGGACTTCGTCACCCGTCCGCCTCGCCTCTCGGCGGACGAGCTGGCGCGGGTCTGGCGAGACGCGGCAGGGGCCGAGACCCCGGTCGTCGGTCTGGAACCGCTCGCCAAGCTCAAGAAGACCAACCGCGAGAAGGACTATGTGGTCATCGGTGAGCTGGCGCGCCGGATGGAAGATCCGCGGTCGCAGGTGCTTTACTCACGTAGCGCGCGAGACCTGATACGCCTGGCGGAGGCACGTCGTGAGCTTGTCGAGGAGCTTGCCGAGCATCGGCCCGTCCTCCTTCGAATCGCAGACGGGCGGGACGTCCTGGAGCAGGCCCTGGACGCCGAGCGGCGGGCTCTCATTCGGAAGAACGAAGAGCGTCTCGCTACGTATCGGGAGGCCATGGAGGCGTGGACGGAGATCTGGCCGGAGGTGGCGGCGGAGATCGCGGATCGCCCCCTGCCGGAAGCCCACGCGAGGGTCGTGGAACGGGCGCAAGGCGTTCTCCCGTGGGTCCCGCCGGGGTTTGGAGAGCCGTCATGATCGAGATCGAAGACGAGTTCTTGAGCGAAGAGGACCTCGATCTGCGCAACATGACCTGGGCGGAGCTTGTGGCCTACTGGAACCTCTGGCTCCTGCAAGCCCAAACCACCAACGAACTGGACGAGGCGTACTACTCCCACGGGGTCTTTGAACGGGACCCGGCGGTCCCCGTGCGCGGCGAGGATTGACCTTGCCCCGTCAGCCCCCCGCGGAAGCACGGCGGCGGCGCCGTCGCCGCCACCGCAGATGACGCCGCAGCTCCTCGGCCGTCGGGCTCTCCACCTCGTCTAGGAACGCCTCCAGCGGACCCGAGTAGAGAAGCTCCCCGCCCCCCTCGCCCCCGCCCGGTCCCAGGTCGACGATCCAATCGCCGCGCGCCACGAGGTCCAGGCTGTGCTCGACCACCACGACGCTGTGGCCGGCCTGGATCAGACGCCGCAGCGTCCGGTAGAGGAGGTCGATGTCGGCGAGGTGGAGCCCCGTCGTCGGCTCGTCGAAGAGGAAGAGGCGCGCCGTCTCGGACTTGCCGCCGTTTAGAAAGCTCGCGAGCTTCAGCCGTTGCGCCTCGCCTCCCGAAAGCGTCGAGGTGGGCTGACCCAGACGCAGGTACCCAAGCCCCACGTCGACGAGCGGCCGCAACCTTTTCACAAGGCGTTTCTGATCGTCAAAAATCTCCAAAGCACGGTCGACCGTCAGCTCCAGGGTCTCGAAGATGTTGCGGCCGCGCAAGGTGATCGCCAGGACTTCCGGCAGGAAGCGGTGCCCCTGGCAAGTGTCGCAGGTGACGGTCACCGCCGCCATGAACTGCATGTCCACCTCCTGGACGCCAGTCCCCTTGCACTCCGGGCAACGGCCGCGGTCGAGGTTGAAGGAGAAATGCCCCGGCTCGATGCGGCGGCGCCGCGCGGCCTCGGTCTGCGAAAAAACCTTTCGGATCTCGTCGTAGGCCTTGACGTAGGTCACGGGATTCGAACGCGACGAGCGTCCGAGCGGACGCTGGTCGACCAAGACGACGTCGGCGAGGTGCTCCAGCCCGTCGAGCTCGTCGCACTCGCCGGGCTCGACGTCGACGACGCCGCGCGAGCGCTGGTACGTGCCGTAGAGGACGTTCTCGACGAGCGTCGACTTGCCCGAGCCCGAGACCCCCGTCACCATGACGAGCGAGCCGAGGGGGATCTCGACGTCGAAGCCGCGCAGGTTGTTCGCCCGGGCACCGCGAATCGAGATGCGCGGACGCCGGCGAAGCTCCTCGTCGGCGGAGGCCAGGCCGTGCTCGCGGCGATAGCGTTCCTGGTGCTTGCGCGACGGCGTCGCCGGACGCTCGCGCAGGTAGGCGGCCGTCAGCGACGCCTCGCTTTTCAAGATCTCGGCGATCGGACCCTCGGCCACCACCTCGCCGCCGTGCTCCCCGGCCCCCGGACCCAGGTCGATGACGTGGTCGGCGCCCGCCATGATCGTCCGGTCGTGCTCGACGACAAGCACCGTGTTGCCGCGCCGGGCGAGGTCGCGGAGCAGCGCCAGGAGGCGGTCCGAGTCGCGCGGATGGAGCCCGATCGTCGGCTCGTCGAGGACGTAGAGCGTCGACGTCAGCCCCGAACCGAGGGCCGCCGCAAGCTGGATACGCTGCGCCTCGCCCCCCGAGAGGGTGCGCGCCTGGCGGTCGAGGCTCAGATAGTCGAGGCCGACCCGGTGGAGCGTCTCGAGGCGTTCGTCAAGCTGCTCGAGCAAGAAGCCCGCGGTACCACGCTCGGCGCGGGTGAAACGCTGCGCCGCAAGCCACTCGCGAAGGGCCTCGATCGACAGCTCCGTGATCTCCGGGAGCGTACGGCCCTTGAACCGTACGGCCAGGGACTCGGCCTTGAGGCGCCGTCCCCCGCACTCCGGACACGGGTTGTAGGCCCGGAACCGGGAGAGGAAGACGCGCACGTGCATCTTGTAGATGCGCCGCTCCAGGTAGGCGAAGAACTTGTCGATCGTCGTGTGGGGACCTTCGCTCCAGATCCATCGCCGGGTGGGCTCGCCGAGCTCCGCCCAGGGGACGTCGGTGGGGATGCCATGCTCCTCGCAGGCGTCGAAGAGGACGTCGTAGAGCTCTTCGTAGGCCGGGGTGTTCCAGGCGGCGATCGGGAATTGCCCGAGCGTGCGGGTGGGATCGGGGACGACGCGGGCCGGGTCGACACCGATGACGCGTCCGAAGCCCTGGCAAGTCGGGCAGGCGCCGAGCGGCGAGTTGAAGGAGAAAAGCGCCGGCACCGGCCGCGGGACGACGGCACCGCATTCGCTACAGGTGAGCTGGCGGCCGTAATAGACGCTCTCGCCGTCGGCGCTACGGGCTTCGACGGTGCCGCCGGCCAGCTGATAGGCCTCTTCGACCGCTCCGGCGAGCCGCGTCGAGGTGGTGCCGGCCTGGAAGCGGCCGAGTACGAGCGGCAGGGGGTCGAGCGCCTTTGTCCAACGGGTGCTGGGCTCCATGCGGACGACCTTGCCGTCCTCGAGGCGGCGGAAGTAGGCCTGGCGGACGAGCTCTTTGAGCTTCGGATAGGCGTTTTTCTTGGGACGCGGCAACGAGGCGACGACGAAGAAGCGTTCGCCGGCCGCGCCGTCGCGGAGCGCGTCGGCCACCTCCTGCGACGTGAAGCGCCGGACCGGGCCGTGGCCGTTCGGGCAGTGCGGCTTGCCGACGTGGGTGAAAAGCAGCCGTAGGACGTCGTGGACCTCGGTGATCGTCCCCACGGTCGAGCGCGCGTTCTTGATCGAGTTGCGGGCCACGAGCGCCACCGCCGGCAGGATGTTGTGCATCTCGTCGACGGGAGGACGCTCCATCTGCTCGAGGAACTGCCGGGCATAGGTCGACATCGACTCGACGTAGCGCCGCTGGGCCTCGGCGTAGACGGTGTCGAAAGCGAGCGAGGACTTGCCGGCGCCCGAAAGCCCGGTCACGACGGTGATCTTGCCGTGAGGGATCCGGCAGTCGATGCCCCGCAGGTTGTGGGTACGGGCGCGAACGACTTCGATGGCGGTGGGCTTCGGCATGGGGCGCGCATCTTACCCGACCCGGCGCTTGTGCGCCTCACCTCGAACCGTCCCGGAGGTGAGGTGCCGGCTCACCGCGCCCTTGTCGGGCGGATGCCGGCTCGCGTAAGCTTGGTACCAGGCCAGCGAGGGACCAAGGAGGTCACCACGGTGACCAGCCGCTACGCGGCTGTCGGCGCTGCTCATTCGGCGCGTAGCATCACCAAGGGGTCCGTACGCGCCGCCCGCCAGGCGGGCAAGAGGCCGCCGAGAAGCGCCACCGCGAAGAGGACGAGCGAGAACGTGACGTAGGTCGGTAGATCGACGGCGCTCACGCCGTAGAGCTGAGACCCCAGGACGTCCTCCAGGAAAAACAAGGCCAGAAAAAGGCCGACGGCGAGCCCGGTCCCGACCAGCCTCACCGCCTCGCCGAGGACCGTCCGGGCGAGGTCGCCGCGGCGAGCTCCGAGCGCCGCGCGGATCCCCATCTCGCGGCTCCGGCGGCTCACCGAGTAGGCGAGCAGACCGTAGAGGCCCACCACCGCGAGCGTCAGGGCGAGGACGCCGAAAGCGCCCAGCAGTGCCGCCGAGGCCCGCTCCAGCCACAGCGCTTCGCCGACGTGCTCGTCGAGGGTGGCGACGCCGGAGAGCGGCAGGGTGGGATCGACCGCCTGGACCTCGCGGCGAAACGCCGCGAGAAGCGTCGACGGATCGCCCGCCGTCCTGACGTGGAGCGTCATCGACGAGGCCAGGCGCTGGGCGAGCGGCAGGTAGATGAAAAACTGCTTCTCCTCGCGCAGCGCCCGGTAGCGGGCGTCGGCCACCACGCCGACGACCTCGACCGGCGGCTGGTCGGGGTAGTCAAACCGGAAGCGCCGGCCGATCGCGGGCTCGCCGGGCCACGCCGTCTCGGCCATCGTCTCGTTGACGATCGCCACCTGGAGGCCTTCGGCGTCCTCGCCGTCGGTGAAGTCGCGTCCACGCAGGAGCGCAATGCCGACGGTTTCGAAAAAGCCCGGCGCCACGACGTTGGTGCGATGGGAAGAGCGCTCGCCGATTTCCGCCGCTTTCTCCGCACCGTCGAGGAAGACCTGGCGCGCCATCGTCGCACCGCGCAGCAGCCGACTCTCCGACAGCGCCGCGGCCTCGACCCCCGGCAAGGAGCCGGCTCGCTCCAGGAGGCGGCGGTAGCACTCGCGCGTCTGGGCATCGTCGTAACCCTGCTCGCCCGGTGCGACGCTCGCCACCAGCAGGCGGTGGCTCGCAAAGCCCAGGTCGATCGCCGTCGATTGCCGCAGGGTCTTCAAGAAAAGCCCGGCGCCGATCAGCGCCAGGAGCGTCAGGGCAACCTGCGCCACGATGGCCACGTGGCCCGGGCGCAAGGCGACGCCGGTCCGGGAGGCGGCGGCCGGCATCTCCTTCAAGCCGTCGGTGAGCTCGCCTCGCGAGGCCCTTGCCGCCGGCAGGATCCCGAAGACGAGGGCGACGAGGAAAGCCGTCGCCAGCGCGAAGCCGAAGACCCACGGGTCGGGGCTTATCCCGAGCGCGTCCGCGGAGATCTGGGGCGGCCGGTAGGACCAGAGCAGGCGCAGGGCGGCCCACGTCGCCGGCAGGCCCGCCAGGCCGCCCAGCAGGAAGAGGAGGATGTTTTCGGTCATCAGCTGACGGATCAGGCGTCCACGGCCGGCGCCCAGGGCCTGGCGCAGGGCGAGCTCGCGCGCGCGCTCCAGGCCGCGGACGTAGAGCAGGCTCGAGACGTTCAAGCAGGCGATCACCAGGATCGCCAGGACGGCCAGCAAGAGGTTGAGCGTGTAGCGGCTGTAGCGTTCCCGGTCGCGGGGCAGAAACGTCGATTGGAGAAGCGGCTTCGCCTTGCCGCCGTATCCTTCGAGCTCCTTGGGATGCTCGCCGGCGAGCTGCCGGGCGAGGACGTCGACCTCGGCGTCCGCCTCCTCCACGGTGACCCCCGGGGCGAGCCGGCCGACGGCGTCGAAGATCCCCACCGGACGGGCCTCGAAGTACCGCGCGTAGGGAGAGATCCGCCGAAAGGAGAGGATGGGGACGAAGACGTCCGCCGACATCTCCAGAAACGTGCCCCGGAAGCCCGCCGGCGCGACGCCGACGACCGTCAAGCTCTCGCCGTTGACGCGCACCTGGGAGCCGACGGCGCCCGGATCGGAGCCGAAGACGCGCCTCCAGCAGCCGTAGGAGAGGACCGCCGTCGCCGGCACCGACCCCGGCGCGTCGGCCTGCGGCTCGAAGAAGCGGCCGTGGGCGGGTTCGAGGCCCAGGGTCTCGAAGTAGTTGGCGGTGACGAAGCTCGCCCATGCCCGCAGGGGCTCCGTGCCGCCCGAGAGGTTCACCTTCCACAGGTGGGAGAGGGCGAGGCTCTCGAACGAGCGGCTGCGTTCCCGGTAGTCGAGGTAGTTGGGATAGGAGAGGCTGCGCTCTCCGGCGTACTCGCCGGCCTCGTTGCGCAGCGTCTGGAAAACGGCGACGAGCCTTCCCGGGTCCTCGACCGGCAGGGGCCGCAGGAAGAGGGCGTCGAGGAGGGTGAAAACCGCCGTGTTGGCGCTGATGCCGAGGAGAAGCGAGGCCAGGGCCGCGAAGGTGAAACCGGGTCTTTTGACGAGACCCGAGAAGCCGAATCGTACGTCACGCCAGAGTCCGCTCATGTCCTTCCTTTCGCCCTGGCGCCGATGGACCGGCCCAGAGCCTGGCAACGACCGACTCTGTCCTCCCCGAAGCGAGTCGACGTATCCTATCGCGGGAAAAGGATCGCCGGGCGAGTTGAGGTAGGATCTCCGGCGTGAGGTCGAGAAGCCCAAGCGACTCCTGGATCGCCTTTCGCAAGCCGCAGCGGCGTCCCCGCCTGCGGCTGTTTTGCCTGCCCTATGCCGGCGGCGGGGCCTCCATGTTCCGCACCTGGCAGGCGAGCCTTCCAGAGACGATCGAGGTGATGCCGATCCAGCCTCCGGGACGGGAGAACCGCCTTACCGAGGCTGCCTTCACCGAGATGGAGCCTCTGGTCGAAGCCCTCTGCCAGGCGCTCGGGTCATGGCTGGACGTGCCCTTCGCTTTCTTCGGCTACAGCTTCGGGGCCCTCGTCGCCTACGAGACGGTGCTGAGGCTCCGGGCCGAGAAGGGGCTCGTGGCCGGCCATCTGCTGGTCGCCGCCCATCGCGCACCCCAGGTCCCGAACGAGTATCGGCAGCTCTACGACCTGGACGACGACGAGTTCCGCGGCGAGCTCGAGAAGCTCGACGGCACCCCCAAGGAAGTCCTCCAGCACCCGGAGCTGATGGAGCTCATGATGCCGCTCCTGCGCGCCGATTTCTCCATCAACGACACCTACCGGATCGAGCTCGGGGAGCCGGAGCTCGGCTGTGCGATCACCGCTCTCGGCGGCATCGACGATCACGACGTCGAGCGCCGGCACCTCGAGCCCTGGCGAGAGCTGACCCGCGGCCGGTTCCGCCTGCGGATGCTTCCCGGCGGCCACTTCTTCCTCCACGAGCAGAGGGAAGCGCTGCTCGCGGCGGTCGCCGAAGAGCTTCGGCCCCTGGCGAGCTTTGACGGAGTGGGATAGAGTCTTCAGCTCACCCTGCGAATGTCCAACGTCCCGGCAAGGTCCGGGAGGGCGTAAGGAGATCAGAGAGAAATGAAGCTAGGCGACGTTCTAAAGAAGGAACGGGAGAACAAGGAGCTTTCCCAGGAAGAGGTCGCGGAAAAGCTCGGCATTTCCCTGGAGGAGTACCAGACGATCGAGGCGGGAGAGTCGCCGGCGGAGAGCTGGGGACCGAGGCTTGCCCAGATCGCGATCAAGCTCGAGACCCCGACGTCGCGGCTCCTCGCCGAGAGTGGCCGCTTCGAAGACACGAAACCCGGCCAGGCCGGTCCCCTGATCCAAGGTCACCGCGAGCGGCGGGAGGTGACCAAGGCCGACGTGGCGGAGTACGTCGGCATCCCGGAGGACGAGTACGACGAGGTCGAGGCCGGGACCTCGGAGCTCGAGAAGTACGGCCCGCTCTTCCTCGGCTTCGCCGAGCAGATCGAGCAGCCGGTCTTCAACCTCTTCTACCCCTGCGGCCTGCCGTTCCAGGAGCTCGACGACTACCCCTGAGCCGTGGTCGGGGCGCAAGGCCTTGCGCCCCGACGGCCGGGCCACCGGAGCTATTCTTCCGAGTCCGCGTCCTCGGCGGCCCGCATCCTCACGTCCTCCTCCATCTTCTTGCGCAGGCTCAGCGGACGCATGTCGGTCCACACCTCCTCGATGTGGTCGAGGCACTCCTGCTTGGGGCCCTCCTTGCCGACGTCGTTCCAGCCGAGGGCGTTTTCGCGGTCGGCGGGCCAGATGGAGTACTGCTCCTCATGGTTGATGACGACTTTGTAGATGGTAGTGTCTTCCTCTTCGTCCCACGACATGGTTTCGTCTCCTTATGAACGGATGTCTCGTGTCGCCGCCGATCATAATCCCCTCCGGCCGCGATCTCAAGCGTTCCGCCGGCTTGACCCTGCCGCGACGGCGGCGTTAGGATGAGCGCCTCCCATGGACAAGCTGCGAAAGGCCCTCGGCGTCGTTTCGGTCAACGTCGCGGTCTTGCTCGGCCTCGCGTTGCTGGCCGAAGCCGGTGCCCGCGCCTTCTGTGACCGCGAGCTCGAAGCCCTCTTCCCCGCCCCGGCGCCGCGGGCCGATTTCCCCATGATCGAGAGCCACCCGCGGCGGGGAACGGCCTTGAGACCGCTCTACCGCGACGAGCTCTACCGGATCAACCGCGACGGCTTCCGCGGCGCCGAGCTCCCCGGCGACGCCGCCGAGCGCTTCCTCCTCGCCGTCGTAGGCGACTCGACGACTTTCGGCTGGGGAGTCGGCGAAGGCGAGGACTTCCCGGCGCAGCTTCAAGCAGCGCTTCACGCCGCGGGATTTACCGCGGTCCACGTCTTGAACGCCGGCGTCCCCGGCTACACCTCGGCCCAGGCTCGCCTCTACCTGGAAGAGATCCTCGACCGGGATCCGGCGCCCGACGCCGTCCTGTTGAGCGTTCTTTGGAACGACATCTGGTACTCGACGATCACCAACTGGCACGAGGACTTCCTGGTCTTCGAAGCGCCCCGCGGCGCCGAGCGCTGGCTGCGGAGGTATTCCGGCCTTTACCGCTGCATGCTCCTCTACCGGGCCAGCGAGAGCGACCTCGTCGACGTCTGGAACGAGCCGGCCTTCCTCGCCTACCGGGCAAACCTGGAGGAGGCCTTTCGGCTCGGGCGCGACCGGGGCGTCCCCCTGGTCTTTTTCGATCCCCCTTTCGACGGCGGCCAGATGCCGGAAGCCGGGTTGAACCGTTTCCACATCGGCTACTCGAAGGAGTTTTTCCTCGACGTCGCCCGGCGTCACGTGGCGGCGGCCGAGGAGCTGGCGAAAAGCTACGGCGTCGGCGTCGCCCACCACGCCCTGTCGATGGAGCATCTTGCCCAGGGGGAGCTCTTCCTCGATCCGCTGCATCCGAACGCCGAGGGAAACCGTCTCCTGGCCCACGACCTGGCCCGCTACCTCATGGATGAGGGCCTCCTCGGTGAACCTTGAAGGAGCCCGTGATGCTGATCCTCGGCCTTTCGGCCTTCTACCACGAATCGGCGGCATGCCTCCTGGCGGACGGACGGCTCGTGGCCGCGGCGTCGGAGGAGCGTTTCTCGCGGCGCAAGCACGATCCGCGGCTCCCCGTCGAGGCGGTTCGCTACTGCCTGCGGGAGGGCCGGACGAACCTCGCCGAGCTCCAGACGATCGCCTACTACGAGGAGCCGCGGGCGAAGCTCGCCCGCCAGCTCTGGTCGGGGGCGATCGCCGTCGCCGACCCCGAGGCGGCTCTCGACCCCAGGCGGCCGGAGCGCGAGATCCGCGAGCGCCTCGGTTTCGAGGGATCGATCCGCTCCTATCCCCATCACCTCTCCCACGCCATGAGCGCTTTTGCCTATTCGCCCTTCGACGAGGCCGCGGTGATGACCGCCGACGGCGTCGGCGAGTGGGCGACGACGGCCTACGGCCACGGCCAGGGCGGCTCCGTCGAGATCTTCGAGGAGGTCATCTTTCCCCACTCCCTGGGGCTCTTGTACTCGACGATCACCGCTTATCTCGGCTTTCGGGTCAACGACGGCGAGCACAAGGTGATGGGGCTCGCGCCCTACGGCGAGCCGCGCTACCTCGACGAGATGTGCCAGCTCGTCGCCATGGGCGACGGTGGACAATTCCTCCTGAACCTCCGCTACTTCGACTTCCTGGGCGGCGAGCGCATGTACTCCGAGGAGCTGCCGGAGCTTCTCGGCGCGCCGCCGCGGCGGCCCGGAGACGAGATCGAGGCGGTCCACCGCGACGTCGCCCGAAGCCTCCAGCTCCTCCTGGAGGAGGTCTTGCTGGAAAAAACCGCCTATCTCCACGCCCGCGTCGGCTCGCCGAACCTGTGCCTCGCGGGCGGCGTGGCGCTCAACTGCGTCGCCAACGGCCGCCTCGCCCGCGAGGGACGCTTCGAGCGCCTCTTCATCCAGCCCGCGGCCGGCGACGCCGGTACCTGCCTGGGAGCGGCGGCCCTCGCCCACCGAGAGCTCACGGGCGGCGGCCGGATCGAGCCGCCGTCGAGCGCGCTCCTGGGCCCGTCCTACACGAGCGACGAGATCGCCCGCCTCCTCGCGGCGACGCCGCTCGACGCGGCCGACTTCCGCGGCCGCGAGGACGAGCTCCTCGACGAAGTCGCCGGCCGCCTGGCCCGAAACCAGGTCGTCGGTTGGTTTCACGGCCGCATGGAGCATGGCCCCCGGGCGCTCGGTGCCCGCTCGATCCTCGCCAACCCGATGGACGCCACGGTCCGGGAACGACTGAACCGGGAGATCAAGCGGCGCGAGCCGTTTCGTCCGTTCGCCCCGAGCGTCCTCGCGGAGGCCGCCTCCCGTCACTTCGACCTCGACGCGGCGTCGCCCTACATGCTGCTGGCCTGCAACGTGTCCTCGCCGCTCGCCTTGCCGGCGATCACCCACGTCGACGGCTCGGCCCGTCCGCAGACGGTCGACCCCGAGACGAGCCCGCGTTTCGCGGGTCTCTTGCGCGCCTTCGAGCGCCGGACGGGCGCTCCGGTGCTCTTGAACACGTCGTTCAACGGCCCCGGCGAGCCCATCGTCTGCTCGCCTGTCGACGCGCTCTCCTGCTTTGCCCGCATCGGGCTCGACGCCCTGGTGCTGGAAGACTTCGTCGTCGACCGCGCCGCGGTGCCGCCGCTCTGGGCGGAGCTCCTGCCGGTGTGGGAGGCGTTGCCGGGACGGCGGCTCGCCTCTTCGCAGGGCAAGGGAGACGCCCTGCGCGAGAGCCTCTACACGTTCGTTTGAGGGGAACGATGGGCGCTCCGAACGATTCACGACGCCGCGACGCCCGGCGCGAGGCCTGCGAGGAGCTGGCCGAGGCCCTCGCCGGCGACGCGGGCCTGCGTACGGCTCGCCTTCTCCAGATGGCCGGCGGCGATCGCGCGGTCGCCGCCGATCCACCTCCGGCGGACACAGCACCGCCTTGCGGACCGCGCCGGATCAGCATCTGGGAGCCCCGCACCGAGGACGGCGAGCTCGTCTTCGTCCGTCCCGAGCCCTGGTCCCTGGGTGAGCACCACGCGGCGCGGCGGGTGCTGCTTGCGGCAAAGGAGGCGACGACGCGCCGCCTGTGCTTTTTCGGGGAGTCGGCCGCCGCCGGCTACCTCTACGCCCCACACTTCACGCCGGCGGAGCTCCTGGGGCGTCAGCTGGCGCGCTTCGGGTCGTGGGAGGTCGTCGACCTGGCCCGGACGAACGAGACCCTGGCGGGTCTCGTGGCGACGGTCGAGGCCTCGCTGCAGCTCGATCCCGACGTCCTGGTGATCTTCGCCGGCAACAACTGGGACCTCCTGGAAACACCGGAGGTCTCCCCCTACGCGCCGAGCGTCGTGGCGCGCCAGCGCTACGCCCTGGCCTTGAGCGACGGCGGCCCGGCGGCAGCGGCCGCACTCGCGCGGCGGCGCCTGAGGCGGCGCGCCACCGCGGCGCTCGCCGCCGTCGCCCGCCTCGCCGGGCGACGGCGCGTGGTCCTCGTCGTACCGGAGAGAAACCTCGCCGACTGGGAGGCCTTCCAGCCGCCAACCTGGCTTCCCGGCGACGCGACGGCACGCTGGTGGGAGACCTACAGGTTGGGAGAGGCGGCGCTCGGAGCCGGCCGCTTCGACGAGGCGGAGCGCGCCGCCATGGCGCTCGTCGAGCTCGACGGCGGCCTGGGCGGCGCCTCGCATGGCCTCCTGCGGCGGGTGGCCGCGGCGCGCGGCCGCGAAAAGGAGGTCCGCCGGGCCGCCGAAGCCGAGGTCGACGGCGGCGTCTATGCGGTCCAGGCGCTGCTCGGCGTGCCGCGGGCAGGCAGTGAAGCACTCCGCCTCTTACGCGCCGCGGCGCGAGAGCACGGCTTCACCGCCGTCGAGCTGCCACGGATCTTCGCCGAGCACACCGGCTCGGCCCTGCCGGGCCGCCGCCTCTTCCTCGACTACTGTCATCTGACCTCGGAGGGCATCCGCCTCGCCATGGCGGCGGTCGCCGAGGCGGTCCTGAAGCACCCGGACGGTGCCGGCCCGAGCTGGCGGGAAGTCCTGGCCACCTCCGCCGGGGACGTTCCGCCGCCCGAGGTCGAGGCTCTGGCACGGCTTGGCGCGGCCGTCCACGGTGCCCACCGGCTGGTAGCGCCGGGACGCAAGGCCTCCTACGTCGAACCCTGGCTACGTGATGCCGTCGACACCTCGCCGGAGATCGCCTCGGCGCTCTACGAGATCGTCGCAGCCCGCAGCGCTCCTGTTCCGGCGGTCCTGACCACCGCCCAGGTACGCAACTTCGCCTCACCCTACCGCTTGACCCTCCTCCACGGCTGGCGCTGGGACGGCCTCGACGCCGATCTCTTGGAGGCCGTCGGCCGGGTTCTGGGCGAGGAGGGTGGCGAGCAGGTCGACCGCCTCCTCGTCGAGAGCCTCGGCCTTGGAGCAGACGGTGCCGAGCTCAGCCGCGCGCCCTATCTCTGGGATCCTCTCGAGCGCTTCTACCCCGAGGCGATGGGCTTTGACGAACGCGGGACGCTACGCGCCGTCCTGCCGGAGACGTCGTTTGCCCTCGTCCACGACGCGCAAAGCGAGGTGACGCTGGAGCTCGTGGCGCGGTTGCCGGCGATTCGGGATTACTGGCGGGGCCGCTCCGGCGAGGTCGAGGTGCGGCTGAACGGCCAGGTCATCGAGGACGTGCCGCTCGACGAGGCGTGGTCGCACCTGCGTTTACACCTGCCGTGCGAGAAGCTGCGCCGGGGCCTGAACCGTCTGACCCTCCTCTGGCCGCCTTTGCCCCCGGCGGGCGAGATCGCCCTCGACGCGGCCGTGCGCCGCCTCGAGCTGGGGCTCGACGCCGAGCTGCATCCGGTCTTCGGCGAGGTGGCTTCGCTCTTTGCCCGCAACGCCGGTGCGGCCTCTTGCCGCGATGACGACGGCAGGCCCTCCCGCCCCTAGTGGTGCGCCTCCTCCTCTTTTTTTCGCTGGGCCTCGGCGATGATTTTTTCCTGGATGTTCCTGGGCACCTCCTCGTAGTGCGAGAGCTCCATGGTGAAGCTCGAGCGCCCCTGGGTGATGGAGCGCAGGGCCGGGGCGTAGTCGAGCATCTCGGCCATCGGCACGGTGGCTTTGATGATCTGGTGCTCGCCCTTGGTGTCCATGCCCTGCGGCTTGCCACGGCGTTGCGAAAGGTCGCCCATGATGTCGCCCATGAACTCGTCGGTGGTGGTGATCTCGACGTTCATCACAGGCTCCAGGATCGTCGGTCCGGCCTTGGACAAGGCGTCCTTGAAGGCGAGGGAGCCGGCGATCTTGAAGGCCATTTCCGAGGAATCGACATCGTGGTACTGCCCGTCGAGGAGCGTGACCTTGAAGTTGCTCACCGGATAGCCGGCGAGGTAGCCGCGCGCCGCCGCCGCCTGGATGCCCTTGTCGACCGCCCCCCGGAAGCCCTGGGGGATCGAGCCGCCGAAGATCTTGTCGACGAACTGGTACTCCTCGCCGGTCTTCAAGGACTCGATCGTGATCTTGCAGTCGGCGAACTGGCCGCGGCCACCGGTCTGCTTCTTGTGCCGTCCGTGGCCGTCGGCGGCCTTCTTGACGGTCTCACGGTAGGGGACCTTGGGCGGATGGCGGATCACCTCGACCTTGTGGCGGCTCTTGAGCTTGGCGATCGTGATCTCGACGTGGAGTTGCCCCGAGCCCGAGATCAGCATCTCGCCGGTCTGGGGGTCGCGGCCCGACTTCAGGCCCAGGTCCTCGTCCATCAACCGGTGGAGCGCGTCGGAGATCTTGTCCTCGTCGCCTTTTGACTTGGGCTCGATGGCGTAGGAGATCGACGGCGGGCGCAGCCGGAGCCAGCCGAGGCGCACCGGAGCGTCTCTGGTGCACAGGGTGTCGCCCGTCGAGGTGTGCTTGAGCTTGGCGACGCCGCCGATGTCGCCGGTGACGAGCCTCGCTACCTCCTTGCCCTGCTTGCCCTGAAGGGCCAGGATATGCCCGACCTTGTCGTTCTCCTCGGCACGGGTGTTCCAGACCATCGAATCGCCGTCCAGGGTGCCCGAGACCACCCGGAAGATCGAGATCTTGCCGGTGAAGGGGTCGTTCAGGGTCTTGAAGACGAGGGCCCTCATGGGACCGTCGGCGGTGGTCTCGACCTCCGTCCCCTCGCCGCCGAGGGTGGTGGCGGGAAACGTGCCGCGCTCCAGCGGGTTGGGCAGGTAGTCGACGACCGTGTCGAGAAAGGTCGAGGTGCCGATCCCGTGGCCCGAAGAGCCGACGGTCACCGGGAAGAGCTTGCGCTCCAGGATGGCCTTGCGCAGCCCCTGGGTGAGCTCCTCGCTCGTCAGCGTCCCTTCTTCGAAGAACTTCTCCAACAGCCCGTCGTCGGACTCGGCGACGGCCTCGACGAGTTTTGTGCGCGCCTCCTCCACGGCGTCGGCCATCTCCGCGGGGACGCCGCAGGCCTTGCCCTTGCCGTCGCCGTCAAGCTCGAACTCGTAAGCCTTTTCGGAGACGAGGTCGACGATCCCTTTCAGGTCGTGAGTCTGGCCGATCGGCAGCTGGATGGGTACCGCCGTATGACCGCAGAGCTTGGTGACGGCCTCCATCGAGGTGGCCAGATCCGTGTTCTCACGGTCCATCTTGTTGAGGTGGACGAGCACCGGCAGGTTGAACCGCTCGGCGTACTCCCAGATCTTCTCCGTCATCACCTGGACCCCGGAGGCGGCGCTCACGACCAGCACCACGGCGTCGGTGACCCGGACTCCGGCCTGGGCCTCGACCGAGAAGATCCCGGCACCCGGGGTGTCGATGACGTTGACCTTGTGCTTGCGCCAGGGCACGAAGCAGGTGGCGAGGCCGATCGAGTAGCCGCGCTCGTGCTCGGCGTCGTCGAAGTCGGTCGTGGTGTTCTTGTCCTCGACCCGGTTCATGCGGTTGGCCACCCCGCCGGTATAGAGCAACGCGCTGGCGAGCGTCGTCTTGCCGGTGTCGGCATGCCCGGCAAGCGTGACGTTGCGGACCATCTCGGATTTCTCGACCTGCATGCCTTGGAACCTCCTTGGGATTGAGCGCTGGCGCAGAAGCGGCGAATATAGCACCCCTGGCCGGCGGGGTCACCGCCCGACGGGGGCGATCTGCCCGCCCCCGCCGACCTGCGATTGACTTCGCGCGGCTCGCGGCCTAGTATCCATCTTCAACGCCTCCGAAATCGCGAGACGATGACCCCGGAGAAACTAGGCAGATACGAGATTCTGGGCGAGCTTGGGAAAGGCGCCATGGGCGTCGTCTACCTGGCTCGGGACCCGATCATCGATCGCCAACTGGCGATCAAGACCTTCCGCATGGCGTACTCGGCCCGCGAGAAGGAGGTCGAGCAGTTCCGGCAGCGCTTCCTGCGCGAGGCGCAGACCGTCGGCAAGCTCTCCCACCCCAACATCGTCACCGTCCACGACGTGGGCCAGGAAGACGACGAGTACTTCATCGCCATGGAGTACATCAAGGGGATCGACCTGAAGCAGCAGATGCAGCGCGAGGAGCGCCTGGAGGTCGCCTACGTGGTCGACGTGGTGGCGCAGATCGCCGAGGGCCTGGCCGCCGCCCATGAGCAGGGGGTCGTCCACCGCGACGTCAAGCCCGCCAACATCATCATCACCGCGGACCAGCAGGCCAAGATCACCGACTTCGGCATCGCCCGCATCGAGCAGTCGAACCTGACCGTGGCGGGACAGCTCCTGGGGACCCCCAACTACATGGCCCCGGAGCAGATCCAGGGCAAGGACGTCGACTCGCGGACCGACATCTTCTCCCTCGGGGTGATGCTCTATGAGCTCCTGACCAAGAAGAAGCCCTTCCAGGGGGAGAACCTGACCCAGGTCTCGCACCGCATCGTCTACGACGAATACACCTCGCCCGACGAGTTCGTCGAAGACCTCTCGCCGGAGCTCCTGGCGATCCTCGGCCGCGCCTTGAACAAGATCCCTGACGAGCGCTACCAGGACGCGGCCGAGATGGCCCGCGACCTGCGCGACGTGCTGCGCGAGGACGGCGAATCGACGGACGCGGCCCTGGAACCGCCGCCGCCGCCGTCGCAGGCCGCCCAGGCCGCAACGCCCCCGGCCGTCTCGCAGAGCCCGCCAAGCGCCGCCACGGTGGAGGCGAGCGCTGCCGTGACCGAGGTGTTGCCCGCCGTAGAGAGCTTCGAGCCGGTACCGCCACCACCCGCCCAGGCCGACTTCGAGCCAGCGCCGCCACCGCCCGCCCTACCCGGCTCCCAGGTCGTACCTCCGCCCGACCCAGGCACAGGCGACATCGAGCGTGAGCCGCCGCCACCGCCTGGCGTCCCCGACTCCGGACCGCTCCCGCCACCTCCTGCGGCGCCGAGCCACCTCGTCGGCCACAAGACGATCCCGACGGGCCGGATGCCGGCCTCACCCGCCCAGGTGGAGGCAGCGGCCAGGCGTGCGCCGAAAAAGGCGGCGAAAGTCTCGCTGCACCGCAAGGCCCTGGGGGCCCTGCTGGTGGTCCTGGTGGTGGCGCTTGGGATCGCGCTGCTCTACCTCGGATGGGCATGGAGCCGCACCGACGACGACACCGCCACCACCGTTACCGATCCGCCGAGCGCGGCCCGGCCGAGCGCGGCCCGGCCGAGCGCGGCCCGGGGCGAGGCGACGCTTCTCGCCGAGGCCGAACGGCTCGCCGGCGAGGTGACCTTGCCGGCAGCGCTCGCCTACCTTCAAAACGCCTGCGAGCGAGAGATCTGCAGCCGCAACGTCCAGCTTTACTACCTGGAGCTCGCCGAGCAGGCCGACGCCGAAGACGACGTCGTCAAAGCCTACGTCGCCGAGCGGATGACGATGGTCGAAGCCTTCCTCCAGGCCAAGCAGTACGAAGAGGCATTGGACGTCTTGGAGCTCGTCCTCCTCGCGGACCCCGAGCACACCAGGGCCCTGGAAAAAGCCGAAGACATCGAGCGTCTCCTCGGCCGCCGGCGCCAGCCGCGGGTCCAACAGAGCCGCAGAGGTTCCTCCCAGCAGGCTTCGCCGCCCGCGACGTCACCCCAGGGGACGCCACCGCCACCCACCCGGCAGACGGGCGAGCTCAAGATCGCCTTCCGGACGCTGGTGGCGACGGGTCAGGTCAAGGTCGTCGCCAACGCCACGACGGTCTTCGAAGAGAGCTTCGACTTTCCCAACCGGAAGCTGTTTGCGAGAAGAAAGCTCAGGAGCGAAGAAGGGATCGACCGGACCTTGACCTTCGACGCCGGGGCCGTCCAGTTCACGGTCGACGTCGAGGTCCAGCTCAAAGAAGGACCCAAGTCGCTCTCCCGCGAGCTCGGCGGCGTGCGCATCCCGGCCGATGCCACGGGCACCCTGTGGATCTCGGTCTCCGAAGACGTGAGCCTCAACGTCCGCTTCGAGTGACCTGCCCTAAGATTTTCTCCGGTGCGTCCACCGAAACCGTGCGATCTCGAGCAGCATCCGCGGCGGAGCCGTCAACGGATGGACCCTGGAGTTGGGTGAGTTCTCCCACACCACCCCGACCTCGGCGATCCGGTATCCCTTGCGGCGGGCCAGCCACAGGAGCTCGACGTCGAACGCGAACCCCGGCGTCACCATCTCGCTGAAAAGCTCGCGGGCGACGTCACCCCGCAGCAGCTTGAAGCCGCACTGGGTGTCATGGATGCCGCCGATCCCAGCGAGGCGGATCAGCTTGTTGAAGGTCTTCCCCATCAGCTCCCGGTAGAACGGCTGGTGGAGCGTGACCTCCGAGTCGGGGACGGCCCGGCTGCCGATCGCGATCTCAACCCCGGCGATCCGCGCCTCCAGTTTTTCGAGCTCCTCGATCGGGGTCGAGAAGTCCGTGTCGCTGAAAAGGACCTGCCGGCCGCGGCTTGCGAGCACTCCGCGGCGCAGCGCCGCCCCTTTGCCCTGGTTGGTGCTCAGCCGGAGCGTTCGAACGCCCCGCTCGGCGTAGGCTCGCGATACCTCGACGGTGCCGTCTTGGCTGCCGTCGTCGACCACCAGGACCTCAAACGGCGCGCCGCGCTTTTCGAGGTAGGCGAGGGCGGCGTCGAGGGAGGCGCCGAGGCGCTTCTCCTCGTTGAACGCCGGGATGACGACCGACAGCTCGGGGTTCTTGGGCTCCATGGCGATCAATCCCGTGATCCGGGCTCTTCCAGACGATAGAGGTGGGTGGTCGTACGGACGTAGAAAGCGTGGCCATGGACGGCCGGGGTGGCGTGGATGGTCCCGTCGAGACGGTTGCGCGCCAGCTCGCGGAATTCGTCGGCGGCGGCGAGGACGAGGGTCTCACCCTCGGCGCTCCAGGTGTAGATCCGCCCGTGGGCATGGATCGGCGACGCCCAATGACGGCCGCCAAGGCGACGGCGCCAGAGGTGCTCGCCGCGCCGGGCGTCGAGCCAGGTGGCGATGCCCCAATCCTCCATCAAGAAGATCCGGTCGCCGACGAGAAGCGGCGACGGATTCGCCGGCACCTGCCAATGATAGCGCCAGTCGACGTGGGTTTCGGTGACGTCGCCGCGGCCACCGAGGCGAATCGAGAAGAGATGCGGCTTGACGTAGCCCGTGTCGACGAAGACGCGGCCCAGGCCCACCGACGGCAACGGCACCACTGAGTAGCCCTCGAAGCGCACCTCCCAGATCCTCTCGCCGGTCCGCGGCTCTAGCGCCGTCACCTGGTCGGCCCCCGCCGTGACGAGCTGCGGCCGGCCCCGGTGGTAGACCACGATCGGCGTCGAGAACGCCTTCCGGTGAGGACCCTTGTTGCCCTCGGCAAAGGTGCGCTCGGCCCGCCAGGCGAGCTCGCCGCTCGCCTTGTAGAAGGCGGCGACGAACTGCTGGTCGGTGCCGTCGAAGTTGACGACGAGGAGGTCCTCGAAGAGGATCGGCGAGCTCCCGGGTCCCACCTCGTGGTCGATCACCAGGTCGTCCCTTCGCCACACCACCTTGCCGTCGGCGGTATCGAGGCACGCCGTGCCGTAAGCCCCGAAGTGGACGTAGACGCGACCCTCCTCGATCACCGGCGTCGGCGAGGCGTAGCTGTTCTCCGGATGGCTCGCCTGCCACGCCGCCGGACGGAAGACCTCGACGTCGTGGCGGATCTCCCCCGTCGTGACGTCGAGGCCGAGGGCGCGGAGCGAGCGCTCCTCCGCGAGGGCCGTCGTCAGCCACAGGCTGTCGCCGAAGATGACCGGCGACGAGTGGCCGAGACCCGGTAACGGCACCTTCCAGGCGACGTTCTCCAACTCGCTCCACGTCTGCGGGAGGCCCGTGGCGCGGGAGTGTCCGGCGCCGCGGGGTCCGCGGATCTGGGGCCAGTCGGCGGCGGCGGGGAGGGCCACCGCGCCGAAGACAAGGGCAAGCATGCCTGCGCGGTACCGTTTTGAGAGACCTCCGGCCTCTGTACCCCGATCCATCGTCTCTGTCTGCTTGCCCTTGCCACCCATCGACTTTAGTTTCGCCGCGCCAGGATCAGGCATCCGCCCTCGAGCTCGACGTGATAGCCAATGTTGAAGGCAAGAGGCGAGGCACCGCTCGCAAAGGCCGAGCGCAGGTCCTCCTGGAAGTAGGGACCGTAGGCCGCCACCACCCCGGTGTAGGTACCGAAGTAACGGACGTCCCGGCCCGTCTCGACGAGGCTCCGGTGGGGAAGGCCCGAGTCGTCCTGGAGCACCAGGCGGCTTTGCGCCAACAGGAAGTCGTGGAGCGTCGCGAAGCCTTCCATGTGGAGGAGGTACTCCGCCGACTTCATGAAGGTGTTGAACGGTCCGAGGGCGCTCAAGAAGCGCAGGAAGGCGCCGCGAGCCGCGAGGCCTTCGTCGGAGAGATCCTGGGAGAAGTAGTAAAGAGAGCGGACAGCCGAGTCTCCACCCTTCTCGGAGACGAAGTCGACGCGCACCGCGCCGCCCGCGCCCGGCGTCGCCTCGGGAGCATCCTCGGCGTTGCCCTCCTCGTCGAGGACGACGTAGCGGACGGCCACCGGCCGGTGGCCCGTCCGCGCCAGGAAGATGTAGAGCATCGGCAAGAGCCCTTCGAGCGACTCGGCCTCGGTCAGATCCCTCCCCATCTGGGTGCGCACGAAGTAGCCCGCCTTGACCAGGTTGCGAAACGAGCCCGCCAGACGCTCGCCCACCGCCTGAAGCTCCTCTCCGCTCAGGCCCCCGAGGTCCGGGATCGGCCCGGGCGGCTCCAGGCCCACCAGGACGTAGGCCGGCGCGTCCGGAAGGAAGGTGTGGACGTTCAGGAAATTGGGACCGCCGAAGGGGTAGAAGGCCACGAGCCCCGGCTCGTCGACGCGGGGCGCGAGCGTCGTCGCCTGCCACTCGCGCATCGCCGTGAGGTGGCTTTCCTCCATCTGTCCCCAGACCTCGTCGAGGGCCTCGGCGTGAGCGGCCCACACCCCGTCGCGCTCGAGGCCCGCGAGGCGTCGCGCCGTGTCGCGAAGAGCCGTCTCGTCTTGTGTAGAGGCCGCTGCCGCCTCGCTGCCGTCCCGGGGCGGCGACGAGCACGAGGAGAGCCACAGGAGGAGAAGGGGACCAATCAGCTTTCGTGAACGCATGGCTTACTCCGCGGAGTCCCCCGCCGGCGCGGCCGTCTTGGGGGAAAGGAGGTAGACCGGAACGGCGACGGCAAGCGTCGCGAGCCCGGCGAACGACTCGACGGGCTGCTTGTAGACCGTGTAGACCATCGTGACGACACTGATGCCGAGGAAGAGCAGCGGCGTGACCGGATAGCCCCACGTACGGTAGGGCGGTGGCTCTTCTCCGCGCACGCGCCGCAGATGGCGCAGCCGGAAAAGCGCCGCGACCGTCAGCGCCGAGGAGGCTGTCAGCAGCAGCTGCACGTAGACCAGGACCGAGTCGAACGTCGAGGTCAGGAGCAGGAGGTAGACGATCCCCGTCTGCAGCAAGATGGCGCGCACCGGGACGCCGGCGGGGCTCGTACGGCCCAGGGCGCGGAAGAACGCGTAGTCCTCACCCATCATCTGGGTGACCCGCGGTCCGGCCCAGGTCATGGCGCTGATCGTCGAGACCAGGGCGACGGCAAGTAGCGTCGCCGCCCATTGTCCGCCGGTCTCGCCGAGGACATGGGTGGCGACGACGTAGCCGATCTCGATCTTGCCCGCCAGAAGCTCCGCCGGCGTCGTGGCGAGAAAGGCCCAGTGGACGGCGACGTAGAGCACCAGGACGAGCACCGTCCCCAGGAAAAGCGCCCGCGGCACGTTGCGCCGCGGCTCGCGCACCTCGCCGATCACGTAGGTCGCCGCGTTCCAGCCCGCGTAGCCGAACATCACGTAGAGGAGCGACACGCCGTAGGCGGGGTCGAGAAACGCGTCGAGGTCGTCGCGGCGGGGCGCGAAGCGGATCTGCGAACGTTGGCCCGAGAAAAAAGGCAGGGCGATGAAGGCGACGAGCAGCGTCACCTTGAAGAGGGTGAGGTAGTTCTGGAAGCGGCTCGAAAGCTTCAGGTCCCGCAGGTGGAAAAGCGTCACCACGGCCACCACGGCGCAGGAGAGGACGAGGGGCGAGACGGGAAGGACCCGGGAGAAGTAGCTGCCAAAGGCCATGCAGGCGAGCGCGATGGGCGGCGCGAAGCCGGCGACGAGCGACAGCCAGCCGGCCATGAAGCCGAGCGCGGGATGAAACGTCCGGCTCAAGAAGTTGTACTCGCCGCCCGAGCGCGGCAGGGCCGCGGCAAGCTCGCCGTAGGCCAGGGCGCCGCAGAGCGCAAAGACGCCGCCGAGCGCCCACAGGACGAGGATCGCGAACCCCGAGCTCGTCGCCAGGAGCTGGAAGCCGAGGCTCGTGAAGACCCCCGTGCCGATCATGTTGGCGACGGTGATCGAGGTGGCGGTGGGGAGCGAGATGCTGGGTCGCGCGTCGACGCTCATGGGCGACGGCTCAGTCGCCTGGACCCAGGCCGACGGCACCGGCCGTCAGGGCCTCGTCCTCCAGCATGATCGGGATGTCCGAGACCACGGGGTAGACGAGCTGCGACTCGGAGCAGTAGAGTCCCTGCTCGGCCACGGGCTCTTCGTCGCGGAAGTGCTCGCGGTATTTCTCGACCAGCATCTTGCCCACGTCCTCGGGCAGGTCCACGAGGCGCAGTCCGCCCTTGGTCTTGGGGCAGACAAGAATCTCTAGAAGCTCGGGGTCAAGGGCCATGGAACCTCCCTTCCTGGGGACGGACAGGATAGCATGGAGCGCGCGTCCGCCGAAGCGGTCGCCGTCAACGCCCGAAAGTCCACGTCAGGACGAGGGAGTTCGAGCCGGGGTTCTCGTCGTAGATGCGGGCGTTCGAGAGGTGAAAGAAGAGGATCCCGAGGCGCGAGCCGCTCTCCAGCCGGTAGGCGATCTCGAGCCCGGAACGGAGCTCGACGACTCCACCGAGGTCAAAACCGTCGCCGTCCTCGTAGGCCGTCACCGCGAGCTGCGGCGTCACGATCCAGCTCTCGGTCACCTCCCAGTCGAGGCGCAGGCCGCCGTAGACCCAGAAGCTGCCTTTTTCGGTCCCCGCCAGGCCGAAAGCCGGGACCAGGTTCGCCTTCGTCCGCGGCCGCAGCCGCAGCTCGACACCGGCCTCAAACGGCGTGTCGTCGCCGTGGGTGTTGAAGATCCCGGCGTTGACGGCCCAACTGGCGCCGTCCTGGGCGGCGGCTGCCGGAGCGAGCAGGACGAGAGCCGTGGCGAGGAGGAGAAGAACACGCGGCAGAAAACGCTGGATTGCCAAAACCTGAATCTCCGGATGAAATCGTCCCTTGCCGGCGCCCCAGGCGCCCCTTCGAAACCCCGAACACCCAACGTGTACGAGAGGCGCGAGCATAGCCATTCGGCCGTCGCTATTCAAGCCGCGTCTCCGGGTAGAATCCGGTCCGGCCGGGAGCGGTCCGGGCCGGGAGCGGCCCCGGCCTGAGGCGGCCCCGCCGAACGCGGCCCGGCCAGGAGGAGAAAGCCCCATGTCCGAAGAATCGAAGCCCGACGGCGCGGCGAAGCGTCCCAAGGTCTCCGTCGTCGTCACCACGTTCAACGAGGAGGCCCACATCGGCGCCTGCCTCGAATCGCTCCTCTGGTGCGACGAGATCCTCGTGGTCGACTCTCTCTCCACCGACCGGACGCCCGTGATCGTCCGGGGCTACGAAGGGGTGCGCTTCGTCCAGCGCACCTACTTCGGCTCCGCGGCGCAGAAGAACTGGGCGATGGGCGAGACCTCGCACGAGTGGCTCCTGATCTTCGACGCCGACGAGCGCTGCCCGCCGGAGCTGCGCCGCGAGATCGAGGAGCTCCTCGCCCATGGCCCGGAGTACGACGCCTACACGATCCGCCGCCGGGTCTACTTCCTCGGCAAGGTCATCCGCTTCTCCGGCTGGCAGCACGACCAGGTCGTCCGCCTGATCCGGCGCGGGACCGGCCGCTATCCCAACCGCCGCGTCCACGCCGACATGAAGACGCGCACCCCGGCCCCGCTGCTGCGTCGCCGGATGGACCATCACATGGTCGACGACTTCCACGAGTACATCCTGCGGCTGGTGAAATACGGCAACTGGGGAGCCGCCCAGGGCTGGCGCGAGGGCCGGCGCTCGGGCCTCCCCGAGGTCCTCGGACGGCCCCTCTGGCGCTTTTTCCGCACCTACTTCCTGCAGCTCGGGATCCTCGACGGCATGCGGGGGCTCGTCTTCTGCATGCTCCAGGCTTTTGGCACCTACGTGAAGTGGTCGCTGCTCTGGAGCTGGCGCGTCAACGAGGCGCGCGGCCATGAGCCCAACCTGCCGGAGTTCGACGAGAGCGAGGAGATCTGGGAAGGGCTGGAGAGTCTCGAGAACGGCTCGTGAGGAGGCCCCGGCCTCGTGAGCTCAAGATGGACGCCGACGGCTGGGGTGATACGACGCAGAGGTTTCGCCGCCTCCTTGGCCCGTTCGAGCCCCTCCAGGCCACGGTTGCACCCGGCCTCGGCCGGGCGTTCCGCGCCCCGGTGCAATGGTTGCAGCGTCCTGGGACCGGCGCTTCGGAAGCGTACCGGAGCCAAAGACGGTTTCTACCGAGATCGGGTCCTTGTTGTCGACCGACGCATCTCCTGGCGCCGCGGTCGACGAGATTCTCTTGCTCCTCGACGAGGATCGCTACCAGACGGCGCGTCGCATGGCCGCCGAGGCGTTGGCGCGTTTTCCCGACCACAAGCGGGTCCGCAACGCCTGGGCGATCTTCGACAACCGCGGCAAGGCGAGAGTGAGCCCGCAAGGACCCCAGCCTCCGACTCGCGAGGAGTTCGAGTGGCTCAGGAATCCGCCCAACATGGGCTTCAGCAGCTGCGAGTCCAGGAATGAGGAGTGGAAGGGTCCATGGACCCTTCCTACCCTGACATCACTTCTTCTTCCCTTTGCCGTTCTTTTGAGCAAGAGCACTCCCGGCCGCTGACTTCGAGCTTTTGCTCGTTCGACCATCCCGCAAGACCTTGGAGGCCGCACTTGCAGCCTTCTTTGAAGTGACCTTACGGGGAGCCTTGGTCTGCGACAGAGCGCTCCCTGCCGCGGTCTTCGACTTCGACCCCGTCGACTTGCTCGTCATCGTCTTGGACGCCGCTTTTGCGGCCTTGCTTCCCGTTGTCTTCGGTTTTGCCATTTCAGTTCTCCTTGTCGTTTGGGGCATTTGTGAGGTGGAAGATCGATCTTCGTCACACCAGCGAATTTCTCCATAGCGAAGTATGAAGTGACTTCGACAGCCACGCACTCTCCATACCGATGGATGCAGGCTGATCGTGTCATTGAGATGCTCAGTGAAAACCCAACTCGGGCGATCCTCGGGGAGGAGGCTCAAGTAGATTGTCTCTCGGCAACCGCACGGACAGAGCATTACTGCGCACCATGGATCACCATCGTCCTCGACGAGATAGACTCGACGAGACCTGGGGAGGCTGGGAGCCTCCCCAATTCTCATAGACCTATATCGTCGAAATCTGCGCCATAAGGCTCGAAGCCATTTCACGCCGCCGCAGCCTCCCCGCTGTCATCAAGTGATGGTAGCTCAAGAAGCGGCTCAACATCACCGCGACCGACATGCCGAGCCAGAAGCGAGCACGGCTCGCCATCGGGCTCACACACGTGAAGTGAGTGACTAAAGCTCAAGCGATGCACTGCGGAGTCACCGTTTTCGGCAACCCGGAAAACGTGAAGCCGGGCCAGAAACTCGTTGATCGCCAGGCCGGCAGGTATCATGTTCACGGATATCACGGCCGGCTGACCCTCCGCGACGCCAACGATATAGCCTGCTCTCCGTTCCTCTGCGAAAGCGTCTGGATCAATTCGGAAGAGGCTTGCGCTTTGTACCTCTTCCATCGTATAGACGCCACGACTGTACAGACTCGAGCCTCCGGGCTGGAGGTAGTGCACCGTCCCGCACACCTGATCGACACTGCCGTGGCCGTCTGCCTCAAGCTTGACACCGAGATCGAAGTAGGCCTGTAGGTAGAAGGTTGCAAGTCGATTCAGCAGATGCCGGCCGTCAATGCTATCCATACAGCCAAAGACGACATCGCAGTCTGCAAGTGCATGAACAACCGACGAGTTCCAGAGGTTCTCGTCGAAGATAGAGACAGCCGTACCAAACCCCATCGCCTTGACGGATCGGTCCATCACTTCAACCTTCAACCGCCCCAGCCGGGCATCTTCGCTCGTTGCGTTGACGATGCGATTGAGGTTCCTAGGCTCGACGTGATCAGGATCGACAAGTACAAGCTTGCCGACACCGTTGCGGGCCAGTTGTTCGACGACCAAGCTGCCAGTTCCGGAACATCCTACGACGCCACATTTGAGGCTCCGCAAAGTCCTGTAAGTGCCCTGCCCGAAGGCCTGGATGAAGCGCTCAGCGGTACCTTGTGTGTCGGTGGCGCCGACAGTTTCCGGCCAGAACAGGAGGTCGTCGCCGATCACGTTGACGCTCTGGAAAGGCTGGAATTCACCGTCCTGATCGATGGCGCGGCCAAACAGGCGACCATTCGGGAGCATGATCGCGCTACCGTGAGGGCCGTCCAGCCAACCGTGGACAGAGGTGAAGAGCTCTCGATCGGCGGTGTCGTCATAGCTTGAGAACCTCGGCGTTCCACCTGGATGGCTGTGGATCTTGAGGAGGTGAAGACCTTCTCCGTCTGCCTCTTCAAGGAGGGGTACCAGTTGGCTGGTCGACCACGTCACGCGATCTGACCGACGGATGGAGTAGGCGTCGTCGGTAAGTGGTACGACCTTCCGAAGCAGCATCCGGTCCCTGGACTCGCCGGGGTGAAGGCCGCAGAGCCCGATCACTACCGCCTCATGTCCGTCTCCCGGGTAGAGCAACGGCCGAAGCTCAGCGTGCTGCCGACCGGCCAAAGTGAGGTTGATTGGAGTAGACATCAGTTGCTCCCGACCTCGCGCTCCAGCCAGTCACGGACCAGAAGCAGGTGAGTCTCGATCCCGTCGACGCCAGGACGCCAGGGATTCTGGCGGGTTCGATGACGAGACCATCTCTGCCACGGCCTTTCGTCGAAGCTGGCGTTGGTGAGCGCTCGAAGCGGCCGTCCGCTCCGCAAGGCAAGGGCTGGGGAGAAGTAGGCCATGTCGATCTGTGTGTCAGGGTATGCCGGCATGATTTGTAGACTCACGGACACCTCGGCGTGGTTGTAGCCGTCCGGCACAGGGAAGCCGGAGATCACGACTCGCTGTGTGGCCCCTTGGGCCACCGTCTCCCAGGACAGTCCACACGCGGCCAAGTAGTCCTCATCCGTCTTTGGGAGCTGGAACTGGTGACGAAGGGGACCATCCCCCTCGGTTTGGTCGAGGGGGATGGTCAGGAAGCGTTCGATGCCCGGCGTCCGGAAGGACACCGTCTCGGCGAGTTGGACCCGCCTCTTCTGCCCGCCGCGCAGTCTCAAGTAGAGGGCGTAGCGTTCCGGCGGAGTCTTGTCCGCCAGTTGGAGCAACTCTCGACCCGTCATCTGGTCTGTCTGCACTACGTAGCGCGTCTTGTCGATGCGGATCCGGTAGCGTTGGCACTTGGGCGGCTCGCGATCCGGGTGTTCCTGGCTCCAGAGTTCGAGGTCAACTTCTTCAGGGCTGTGCTGATACGACATTTTCTCTCCAACGATTGGGTGTTAGTGTCCGGCGATCGCTTTCGCGTCGCCCGTCACCTGCTATATGCTCAATCGGGCCCGAGATTGGACAGAGATAGAGAAAAAAGTCCAGAATCTACAGGGAGTGAGTATGCAGGGGTGAGGAGCACTGTGGATCAAACGGGAGTCATGCTGCATGAGCGTAAGAAATATCGGATCGGCTACACCTGAGGAGACCCATGCCGCTGTTGTGGATATCATGGGCAGCGAGGCAGACCTCCGCCGGTTGACTAGCGTGGCTCAGAAACGAATCGCCGCATTGGGTCGATATGCCCGGGGCCGCAATCATAAAGATCTTCTTCACGAAGTATTCACATCGACGCTGTCAGGCGGTAGAGCTTGGAAAAAGCAGGTACCTTTCATTGCTCACTTGTTCGAGACAATGAAAGGCATCGTGTGGAACTGGAGAGAGAAAGAAAAGAGAAAAGAGAAACACGCTAAAGAAGTCAATTCAACTGGGACGTCGCTTGTCGAAGAGCTGAAAGTGGAGGACGAAAAGCCGTCACCGGAGGCGACCTATAGCGGCCGCGAAAGACTGGCCCTTTTAAGGGAACACTTTCACGAAGATGTCATCGTTCTAAACGTGATCGAAGGACAGATGGCGGGATTTTCCGGACCCGAAATCTGCGAATACTACAATCTCGCTGATAAGGTTTTTCACGCGGCCAGGAAAAGGATCCTTCGCAACTCACCCAAGGAGCTCTACGATGCCTAGAGAGCGGAAAGACTTTGATGACGACTACTGGAACCTAATGAACGTCTTAGCGGACTTTGCTGAGGACGCTTCGGACGAAGATATCCTGGCGGAGGCGGAAAGTCGAGGCGAAGACTCCCAGGTGATCGCCCGAAAGGCAAAGGAAGTGCTTTCGCGGGCGCTTAGCCAAGATGCACGCCGGAAACTTGAGCGGGCGCGAACAGCGTACGATCATCAGGCGCGACTTATGCGAGAGAGCAGGTACGATCTCCCGACATCACCATCCGAACGGCGCGCTCTTCTTGATTTGGTAGTCAGTCGAAAACCTGACCTTCGCAGCGGGCTAACGGTGCAGTTTCGAGAGTACTCTGAAATGTCCGACAGTGATGTAGAGAGCTGCCTAAAAGATCTAGCTGAACTCGGGGCCCTGGGTGAAGCATTGAACGGAGGCCGGAAGGATGAGGTCAGCTAAGCGCTATCGCACACAACTCTTGTTGGACGATTTGGGCATATCAGAACCTGAAGATATAGATATTGAAGCCATCGCTTATCACTATAATGCGAGGGTGGTATACGAGAGGCTTGAAGGATGCGCAGCTTGGATTATCGGGCATGGCGATCACGCCGTTATACGTGTGGATGAGCGGTCCACTAGGGGTCGGCAGCGATTTTCTGCGGCGCATGAACTCGGGCACTGGATGCTTGATCGAAAAAGGTTGACCTTTTCTTGTGCAGAAAGAGATTTTTCGAACAACTGGTCCACCATTAATCCAGAGAGAAGGGCGAATGTGTTTGCGACTGAACTCCTTCTCCCGGAAGCGCTTTTCAAGCGCGATTCCAGGGATGTTTCAGTGACGCTCGATGGCGCCAAGTCTTTAGCAGAGATTTACAATGTGAGCATCATGGCAACGGCCATAAGACTTGTCGAATGCGGACCTATGCCAGCCTTGATTGTCTGCACCGACATGGATACAGGGCTAATTAAGTGGTTCCTACAGAGTCCGGACATCCCTGCTAAACTACTTCAGCTCCGTGATCAACCTGGTAGAAATACCTTGGCGATTGATATCTTAGCGGGTAAAGGCACGAACGATTCAATGAGCGTTGCTGCGGACAGCTGGTTCGTGGGTGAAAGTGCTGGGCGATATTCTGTGACTGAGAGTTCGTGGATTACCGGGGACGTCGTCCTGACGCTGTTATGGTGGGAAGATGAGAGCTACTTGATGCATCTGATAGCTTGAAGCAGTCATGCTTAGACCGCCGCCCTCAGAGCTCAGGCAACAGCACGTCAACGGCTTCCTCCTCGTCGAGTCCCATGCTTGCCAGCATGGTGTCAACCTCGCTCTCGGTGACGGATACCCGCTGAGCGATCTTGGCGAGCTTTCGCTTTGAGATCTCCTCGCGGCGGTATGCCTCCAACGCCAGCCCCAGGAACCGTTGCCGGAACTCGTTGCGCTTCGCCTCGTGGTCCGGCTGGGGCAGGTCGAGGAATTTGACGATCTCCTTGCCGACACCCTGCTTGTCCTGCTCGCGCAACGCGGCAAACTGAGACTCGTTCACGAGGCGTAGGCTCTTCAGGCGAAAGAGCACCGCGAGAACACTGACGCCGAAATGATGCGCCAGCCGGGCGGCGTCGTACATCTGGAGGTCCTGACTCCCCGGCACCGTCCGTGAACGGGTGTCGACCACGTCATCCTTCTCGTCGAAGATCTCCCGTCGAAGGCGACTTGAAGAGCCCTTCCCCAAACCCTGGACGAACTGCCGAACACCCTCCTCCGGCATCAGGAAGCAGGCGGCGAAAGCGTTGGCCCGGACCTCAATGAGCTCGTCGCGGTCTTCCGTCCGGCTGGCAAGGCAACGGCGGGCACGGTCGACCAAGACGTGGCAATACTCGTGCGCGGTTGAGAATCGGCGTCGGTAGAAGTGGTGGTCGCGGTTCGTCACCACCAGGACGCCGATGGAAGGTTCCACCAAGGTCAACCCGGAAACGCTCGACGGCAAGTCCTCTTGCGCCGTCCAGACTCCTTGAGCTTCCAGGAGCTCAGCCACGTCGGGCAGAGGCGTCTGGCCGACAGTAAGGCGGCGACGCTCCTCCTGGGCGATCCGTTCGCCCTGGCGGACGGCGTCCCATTTCGTCCGCGCGCTCGGTAGCGGGTAGGAGACGGCGGCTCCGAAGTCCCGGTCGATCTCAAGCAGACGTTCGAGGTTGGTCAACTCGCGTCCCAGAGCGAGGCTGCGTACCAGGGCGTTGTGGAGATCCTGACGCCCGGAGAGCTCGGGATGAGCCCGGAAGAGAGCGCTGAGAACGTCGTCCTCCTGGAAGCTCTCGGCGAGTAGGTCGCGCATGTCGCGGCCGAGATACTCGGCCAGGCGATGCAACTCGAGGCCGGTGACGGCCCGGTTGCCCAACTCCATCTGCGTTACCGCCGAACGGGCCAGCCTGAGATGACCGGCCACGTCGTCCTGCGTCAGGCCACAGGACGTCCGGGCTACCTTGAGACGTCGTCCGAGCTCTTGTTGGTCTACCGCCATGGAACCTCCATGTCTATGGTGGAATATCGAACCGATAATGTCAAGAAGCGACTTTGAAGGAGCGTAAAACGAGCCGGAAGCCAGCAGCCGCCACGCGGCAAAACGGCCAAAGTGGCCTGGCGCCTTACTGGGCGGGGCTCCAGGCCCTCTCGGGCCACTCGAGGAAAATCGTCGTTCGACGGGAAATTGTAGCCAGCCCGGCCGAGGCGGGATTTCTGGGACGCGCGGAACGGTCCTTCCCGCGTCTCCCGGAGCCTCCGGAACGGACGGGAAGGACCTTCCCGCGTCTCCCGGAGCCTCCGGAACGCCCGGGAGGGACCGTTCCTCATGTTCCGAGGACCTCCGGGGCAGGTAGGCCGCTCGGCGTGGGACACGCCGGCGACACCGGGCGACATCGGGCCCGGCGGGTGACCGCGGCGCGCGCCCAGCCGGATTCAGTCGGTCAGTGGATTGACGTGCACAACACCAGGAAATCGCTTGAAGTCATTGTCCGTCGAATAGACCTCGCTGCCAGACTCGATGGCCAGGGCGGCCAGGTGAGCATCCGAGGTCAGGTTGCCAGCTGTCCCTACGGCAAGAACGAGGTTGCGGAAAATCGACCAATGCTTGTCGCCTGGCGAGACGATCTCGACGGACGGTTGGCGAAGCCAGGAGTCGACATAGGCGAACGCCTCCTCCGGGGACAAGGGATTGCGAAAGATTCCAGATCGAGTCGTGATCCGGATGAAGGCTAGCAGGACGACCAGCGTAAGCCCGACGCGCATCTTCCCGGAGAGGGTTTCCTCAAGCCAACTCCGTGCCGCGTGGTGACGAGGTGAATCAGCATCGATGGCGTAGATCAACAGGTTCGCATCGACGAGGATCATTTGCGGAGCTCTAGCTTGTGGACAATCGCTTCGTCTTCGAGCGCGTCCGCCAGGTGAAGAGCCTTGTCCATGTCGACACCGGGCCGAGTCCCTCCCAGGGAAGCCGGCTTCAGCCGATAGCGCTTGGGTTTCGGCGGGGCGTCCAGGGCCGCGAGCCCAGCCCGCAGGGCCTCGTTGACGGCCACCTTGAAGGAGCTGCCCGTCCGGTAGGCAGCGGCCTTGAGGGCTGCGGCGATGTCGTCGTCGAGCGTCAGTGTCGTTCGCATGGCCGCATCATAGCACACAGCAAAGAGGCATCAAATCATCAAGCTGAGCCTGGCAGCGCGCTCGACCTCGGCTCCGTGTTCCCAGATCTCGAGATCCGCGATCCGTCGCGGTCAGGCCGTCTTCGATTTCAGCAAATCGGGATGCTACCGCCTCTTGGAATCCGCGGCTCAACCCCGGCCGTGCTTGCGCAAAAGGACGAGACGTCCCTCGAGATCTCCCGCCGGCGCCGTGAGGTAGAGAGGCACCAGCGGCCCGCGCTCGAACCGCTCATTGACGAAGCAGCGGTCGACTTCCTGCGCGTCGACGGCGAAAAGGCCTTCCTCCTCGCAGTCCCGGGCCGCGCCCCTCAACAGGACGAGCCCTCCGGGGGCGAGCACACGATCGATTTCCCGGGCAAAAAGCTCTCGGTCCTCGGGCTCGATCGTGTGAAAGCAGCCCCGGTCGTTGACGAGGTCGACGGCGCCGTCCTCGACGGGCAGGTCGCGGGCGTCGCCCAGGCGCCAGTCGACGGCGAGGGCGGTGGCCTCGGAGCGCTGCCGGGCGATCTTCAAGGCCTCGACGCTCGAATCGACCCCGATCGCCCGAAAGCCGCACTGGGCGAGGAAGATCGTGTCGCGGCCGGTGCCGCAGCCGACGTCGAGAGCCCCGGCACCCGGCGCGACGAGCTCCGTGGCGACGAGTGCCACGAGCTCCGGCGACGGATGGGGCGACTCCCAGTGCTCGCGGTGCTCGCCGGTGCGGTAGGCCTGGTCCCAAAAGCTTTCCATCGCAACGGCTCCGGTGCTCATCGTCTCAACTCCTTGATCCTGTACCTCAGCCGAGCTGACGCGCCAGCTTCCTCATCGACCGCCGGAGGAAGGGATGCGATCCCGGCAGCTCCTTGGCCAAGGCCTCGATGTGCGGCGCAAGGCCCGTGAAGACCTCCCGGTGCCGGAACCCACGACGCCCGTCGCGGTAGGTCGCCACCAGGTCGCCGAGGGCCGTCGAGCGGCCACCCGTCTTGAGGTCCTGCTTGTAGGCGTTGCCGTCGGCCGACGCCACCGCGTCCCAGTCGAGGCGCAGGCGGCGGAGCATCAGCTCCTGGGCACGGCGGATCTCCGCCGGCGAGGCCGCGGGGCTCGCGGCCAGCGCCGCCATGAGCTCCAGCAGGTCACGCTTGCCCAGGTCGAGGGCCAGGGCCGGCAGACGGTGGCTCAGCTCGTCGTGGAGCTTGCCACGGCTACTAGCCACGAGGTCTACCTCGACCGTCCCCCCCAGGAGGTCGAGAGGTTTGAGACCGACGAGCTCGAAGGCCACCCGGCGCTCGCCGCCGGCAGGCAGAGCGTCGAGCTGTCTGCCGAGAGGAGCTCCGAGGAAGGGGCTTTGCAGCGCCAGGCTCCCCGCCACCGGCCGGCGGCTCGTGTTTCTTACCCGCACCTCGATCACCGCCCGGCCCGCCAGGGTGTCGTGGGCGAGCAACGCCACACGGCGGTCCAGCTCCAGGGGATAGGAGACGTAGAGCGGCAGTGTCTCCCCCCGTTGATCCCCCGAGGGGGACAACCGACGCTCGCCGCCGCCGGGCCCGGCAAGGCGGAAGTCGAGCTCGCCCTGGGTCCGCGGCCGTTGTCGCGCGTCGATCACCGCCTCGAGCGGCCAGGACGAGCGAACCGTTTGCCGCCGCGGCAGCGCCACCTCGGCCGTCGCCGGCGCGGCGAGCGGTGCCCCGGACAAAGTGGCGCGAAAAGCCCCCGCGGCGCCGCCGTAGTTGGTGATTTCGTAGTCGAGGCGGATCCCCTCGCCGGGTTCAAAGACGCCGTCGGCGTCGGCGTCGCTCAAGAACAAGGCGCCGATCTCGGGCCGTGGGCTCGTCGACCAGTCGTCAAAGCTCGCGCCGTAGCGCTCGGCGTAGGTCTCCCGGTAACCGTGGTGAAAAGCGTCGCGGGCGCTGGCGCGAAACGCCTCGCTCCAGCCCTCGTGGAAGCCCTGCCGGTAGCTCCACTCGTACTGGATCTCGGCGCCGTGGTCGTGGCCGTGCTCGAAGCCGCGGTGGTAGGCGCGCTCCGTCACCTGAGCGTGGAAACGGGCCAGCTCGCGCTCGTAGCGGTGAAGGAAGACATCGCGGAAGTATTCCTTCTCTTCGGCGGCCAGATTCCCCCAGAAGGAACCATGGCGCCGTTGCCACGTGCCGAAAGCGTGCGCCGGTTTCCACCAGCGGCGGTCGTAGAAGTCGCCATAGCCGGTGTGGCGATAAAGCTCCCAGGGATGGGCGTGAAGGGCGCCGAAGGGTGTGTCGCGGTGGCAGGAGAGGCCACGGAAGACGTCGCGAAGACGGGGCGGGCGGGCATAGCCGGTCGCCACGTCGAAGGCCGGTACCGACGTCCTGGATGTGAAGCGCGGCTCGCGGCTCAAGTCGTGGAACTGGGCGGCGACGTCGCTCAAGGCGGCGTCGGTGGCCTCGCGCTCGGCCTCGCCGTAGCCGAGGTCGTTCCCCAGGCGGTGGGCGTCACGGGCCCGGAGGCCACGCTCGAAGCCGTCCTGGTGGTCCCAGCGCCCGAGGCGAGGATCGTCGAGGGCGTCGTGGAGGCCGTCGTAGTAGCCGGCGGTCCAGAGATAGCGACGGCCTTCGCGGTCGACCTTGTCGCTCGCCAGAGCCGACGCGGCCCGGCGGGCCTCCTGAGCGAGCCGTTGCCAGTCGGGCTCGCCCTCGCCCGGGGCGTCGCTCCGGGGACCCTGGGGACGGTGGCGCGCCTCGGGCTCGCGACGCGTCGCGTCGACCGAGATCCTGAGCTCACGCGGCAAGGGCTTCTCGGGCCGGACGCCCGGACGCCGTTCCACCCGGGCACGGGTGTAGTCGAGCTCTACCTGGTCTCCGTCACCGGCCGCGGGTAGGGCGGCGGACAAGGCAAGGAGAAGGAACGCGGGAATCATCGTCCTTGATTTCGTGAGCTTTCGCATCGCAGGCACCTCCATCGCGTCGAGGACCGGTTGCGGGGTACGGTCCCCGCTTCTGGATGGGTGTACAGCAAAGGCGATGCCAGCTTGGCCAATCCCCGGATTTCCTGGCTCCGGAAGCGCTCCGGCGGCCCGACGTCCGGGTAGCTGTCGCTCTCTAAGGACCCGGGCGGCCCCGGTGGAGGACGCACCTCCGGGCCGCTCTGTCAGCCCCCGGCCGCGGCGCGGCGGATCCTCTCCGCGTACTCGCGGATGAAGTCGTTCACGCGCAAGCGCGGCAGGCACTCCTCAAGGACGGCGGCGGCTTGGGCCACGTCGCCGGTCTCGAAAAGCACGACGGCATAGTAGAAGTGGAGGTCAGGACGCTCCGCCTCGATCACCCCGCCACGCTCGAAGTAGCCGCGGGACTCGGGCCAGAGCTTGACGCGGTAGGCTAGCTCGCCGGCCAGGTGCTGGACTACGGCGTGCTCGGGGTGCTCTTCGGCCACCTGGCGGATGCGGCTGAAGGCCGCGATGAGCTCGTCGAGGGAGCCGTCGCGCATCACCTCCCGGGCCTCCTCGACGAGCCGGGCCTCTTCGGCGCCGAGCTCGGGCTCGCCCTCGGCCGCCGCGGCGGCCGCCGGCCCGTCCTCGGCGGCGGCGGCGGGGGTCTCCTGGGAGGTCTGGGCCGTCATCTGGCGCCGCGCGACGGCACGAAACGTCGACGAGGCCAGCAGGACCTCGTGCGGGACGAGCCGTTCCAGGTGATCCTCGAGGCGGGCGCGAACGCGCTCCGAGAGCTCCGCCTGGCTGTAGGCCCGGAACCGCTGCTCGGCCTCCAGGAGACGCCGGAACGAGCGGTTGAAGCCCTCCTCGTCGCCGATCTCCGCCTGCGCCGTCATGAGATGGGCGAGACATGCGGCGAGACGCGGCGGCTCCTCGAGCATACCGAACGAGGCCAGACGCAGGAGCTTCACGGCCTGCTCGTGATCGCCGCGCGCGGCGGCCCGGATCCCCTGACGCTCCAGGTCCTCGTAGAAGGAATCGGCCGCCGGTGCCGGGATGGCGAAGAAGACGGCAAACGCCGCGGCGAGGCCGGAGGCTCTTCTCAGGAGCGTCACGGCTTGAGCCCCTCCGAGGCTTGCCGGAGACGCTGCGTCGAGGCGAGCGGAACGTCCTCGACCACGGCCTGGGGATGGGTGACGAAGAGTCGGCGGGCAGGCTCCGGGCCATGACGGCGCACGACGTGCTCGAACGCCCGCCGGAGGCCCGGCGGCCGGAATTCCATGTCGTGGGCGTCGCTCGCCACGAAGTGGACGAGGCCGGCCTCCACCAGGTCCTCGCAGAGGTCACGGACGCCCGCTCCGAGATCGCCCGTGAGGCTCATCGCGGTCAGCTGCAGATAGGCGCCGCGGCGCACCAGCTCTTCGAGGAGCGTCAGATTCGCCGCCAGCCAGGGAAGACGCTCGGGGTGGGCGATCACCGGCTCGAGGCCGCGGACTTGAAGCTCATGGACGAGCTCCAGGACGTCGGGACCCAGGCCCAGCCAGTCGAGCTCGAGCAGCACGTAGCGCGAGCCGGCGAGCGTCAGGAGCTTCCCGCCGGGGAGGTCGAGGATCTCGTCGAGGCTCGTGGAGCTCACCGCGATCTCGCCTCCGAGGTGGATCTCGAGGGCGCCGGCGAGGCGGTGGCGCAGCTCACCGAAACGCCTTTCGAGATCGCCGCGGTCGTCGTTTGACCATTGAGCGTGGCGCAGGTGGGGCGTCACGACGAGCGTCCGGCAGCCCTCGGCCGCGGCGCGCCGGCACATGGCGAGCGCCTCTTCGAAGTCCGCGGCCCCGTCGTCGACGCCGGGCAGGACGTGGCAATGCATGTCGATCAGCTCTCGGCTCCCCTCAGGCGGCACTTTGGGACTCCTCGACCGGAGCCTGAGGTTCCTCGTAGAGGCCGTAGTACCGGTAGCGGCGTGCGTAGCGGCCCGGTTGCGTGCGGAAGCGGTTCAGGATCGTCCCCAGGATTCGGATCTCCTGGTACTGGAGCCGCGCGCGGCAGAGCCGCGCGTCGTCGCGCAGCAGGACCCCGGCGCAGGCACAGAGCACCACCCCGTCAACCTGGGTGCCGACGATCACCGCATCGGCCACCGGCAGCACCGGCGGTGTGTCGATCAGCACCATGTCGAAGTGATCGCGGCCGAACTTCAAGATCTGCGACATCGGCTCCGCCGAGAGGAGCTCCGACGGATTGGGCGGGATCGGCCCCGACGGACAAACCCAGAGGTTGGGGACCTCGGTCTCCAAGACGACGCGGTCGACCTCGGCCTGCCCGGTCAGGAAGTGCACCAGCCCGTAGCGGTTCGAGACCTTCAGGACCTTGTGCATGCGCGGCCGGCGCAGGTCGCCGTCGAGGATCAGGACCCGCCGGCCGAGCTGCGCCATGACGATCGCCAGGTTGACCGTCGTGGCGGTCTTGCCCTCTCCGGGCTCCGCCGAGGTGACCGCGACGAGCTTCAGGGCCTGGGCGCTGGAGAGCAACAACGCCGTACGCAGCGATCGATAGGCCTCGCAGATCGCCAGGCGCGAGCTCAAGTGCGGCAGGAGCTCGATGACTTTCTCCGCGGCCGGTTCCGGCTCGGAGCGCCTCGCCGAGACGACGCGCTCCTTGCGGCTTCTGCCCAGCCGCGAACCGTAGCCGTAGCCGTAGCTGTAGCCGTAACCGTAACCGTAGCCTTGACCGTATTTGAGGCGCCGCCTCGGGCCTCGGGCCTCGGCGATGTCGGGAATGACCGCCAGGTTGGGCAGGCCGAGGAGGTTCTCCAGCTCCTCCGGGGTCTTGATCGTGCGGTCGAAGTACTCCAGTGTGACGACGGCACCGACCCCCAGCAACAAACCCAGGAGGAGGGCTCTCAAGAGGTCCTTCTTGAGCAAGGGCCGAAACGGCTCTCCGGGGACGACGGCCGTGTCGACGATGCGGACGTTGGACTCCTGGGAAGGCTGGACCCGCGCGGCGACCTCGGTTTGGGACTGCCGCTTCAAGAGCTCGTTCAAGAGGTCTTTTCGGGTCTCGATCCGGGTGACGAGGTTCCGGTACTCGAGAGCCGAGGAGTTGTATTGCCGGGCTTCCGAGGCGAGCTTGCGCAGCTCAACGTTTATCGAATCCTCCTCGCGCAGGGCCTGCTGGTACTCGGCGTACTTCTGGTCGCGCACCCGGTCGGCGGCAAGACGCCTCTCTTGCTGCAGCTGCTCGCGTCTCTCGGTGATGCGGCCCTCCAGCTCCACCATGTCCGGCCACTCGGGACGATAGGTCTCCAAATTTTCCTGGTAGCCGCTCTCGAGCTGGAAGAGCTCCTCCTCCAGGTTCCGGACCCGGGTGTCGGTCACCGCGATCGTCGCCTCGCTCATGTTGTGGAGCTGCCGGTAGGCGACCTCGCGGCTGATCCGCTCGGCGACGACCTCGTTGTACTGACCCTCGAGCTTGCGGCGCCGCTCGACGAGGGCCTCGCCCGCCGGGTCGAGGGCGATGTCGCGGTCGACGGTGTAGGCGTTTAACTCGAGCTGGCCCTCGTCGATCTCCTCGCGAAGGCTCCGGATCTGGGCGGTGAGGTAGTCCGAGGCCTTGCCGACCGTGGACGTACGGGTCTCGATCCCCCACTCGATGAACGCCTCGGCATAGCCGTTGACGACGCGCGTCGCCAGCTCCGGGGAGGTCGAGACGTAGGTGAGCACCACGAGCTGAGTGTCCTCGATCGGGCTAACCGAGAAGCCCCCCCGGAGGCGTTCGGCGAGCCGGGCGAGGGCTGCCGCGTCGTCGAGCCGGGTGGCGACGGTCTCTTCCTGGGGTAGGAGGCGCGCCTCCCGGCCGGTGAAGGTGGGATCCTCGTGGAGCCGGAGGTTCTGGACCACCCGCTCGGCCATGCCCCGGCTGCGCAGCAACCGGTACTGGGTCGGGTAGTATTCCTGGTTCCACCAGTCCTCGAGCCAACTGGCCTGGCCGAGGGCCAGGATCGAGAGCCGTTTGCGCTCGATCTGGATCGTCGTCGTGGCGCGATACTCCTTGGGAGTGAGCGAGTAGCGCAGCAGGGCCACGGTCCCGGCGAGGAGCACGCAGATCAGGATCAGCGGCCAGCGGCGGCGCAGGCCGTTCAAGTACCTGGAAAAGTCGAGGACGTCCTCGGTCGGCTCGGCCGCCGCCGGGGAAACGCCGAAGCCCTCGCCTTCCGGGTGCAGGCCGGTCATCAGAAGAAAGCCTCCTTGACGATGACGACGTCACCGTCCTCAAGCTCCACGTCCGGGTCCTTGCCGCCGAGGACGCGGCGGTAGCTCGCCACGATCTCGACCTCCTCCCCACCGCTGCGGCGCCGGATGCGGACCTTGTTCGCGGCCGTTTCGGAAAGCCCACCCACCCGGGCCAGGGCGACGAGCAGCGTCGCTCGTTCCGAGCCTTCGAACTGGACGGTGCCAGGGCTCTTGACCGCACCGAGGACGTTGACCCGGACCGACGGCACCGGCGGCACGAAGATCACGTCGCCCGCGAAGATGGGGATGTTGACCGCGGGCTCGCCGAGCTCGAAAAGCTCCGCCGAGGAGATGGTCACTTCGTCCGCGAGGCCGTTGTCGGCCCGGCGCCGGACGCGCACGACCTGGCCGTGGCCGCCGGTGAAGCGGGCCGCGAGCAGCACCTCCAGGAGCGTCGCGCTTCCCGGCACGATCTGGAGCCCGGGCTCCGGCACCGCGCCCAGGACCGACACGGGACGCGACAAGAAGCCCGTCACCCGCACCCGCACCGTCGCCCGGCGCAGGCCTTCCTGCTCCAGCAGAACACGGATCTCGCGCGCCAGCTCCGCCTCGGTGCGCCCACGCGCCTCGACGCTGCCGATCACCGGCAGGAAAACCGTCCCGTCCAAGCGGACCTCGAGCTCCCGATCGAGCTCCGGCATCTCCTCGACCTGGATCTCCACCGTGTCTCGTGACCCGATGCGGTAGATCGCGCTCTCCTGGGCGGCGGCAGACGCGACGAGCCCCGGGATCACCGCTCCGAGGGTCAGAAGAGCTGATAACAGCAAGCTCCGCCGGCGACTCTCCATGGGCTCGATGCTATCCCATCCGCGCAACCCTGGCCAAACGGGCCTCCCGGCCCCTCCTACCAGAGCCGATCCCCCGTGCCGAGGCCGAACTCCCGGACCGCACCCAGCTCGATCGAAAAGCCCCAGGTCACGACGTCGCGGTCGAAGATGTCGAAGCTCGAGTCGTAAACGCTCCGCACGGCGCGAAAACGGACCCCGAAGCTGCGCAGATTGAAGCCGAGCGTCGTCCCGTAGGAATGAACGTCGTCGATACGGCTCACGACGCCGGTCGATTCCCGGTACTCGTCGTCCCCGGCCTCCAGGAGAAACCCCAGCTGCGCTGCAAAGAGCTTCCAGTTGAGCCTCGTTCCCAGACGCTCGGCCAGGACGTTCGAGACGCCGCTCTCAATCGAGTAGTCGAGGCGCCGGTTCGCGTAGAGGAAAAGCGAGCCCCCCTGGCCAAGCTCCCAGAAGGTCTCCAGGTACCCGGTCGTGGCCTCGAGAGGAGCGAAGGCCGAGCCTGTGCGCGGCGCGAGGGAAAGACGCTCCGCTTCGAGGCGGAGCCCGAATCGCCCACCTTCGTAGCCAAGATGAAAAAGGCCGACCTCTCCTTCGTGGGAGAGGTTGCGGGCCTCGGCGGCAAAGTCGGTCGTGCGCTCCTCGAAGCCGACCGCGAAGCTCCAACCGGCGGTGCGCACGAAAAGCCGTAGGGCCAGCTCCTCTTCGTCCCGGTCGAGCAGGGCGAAGCTCGCCTCTTCGTCCTGGCTGCCGGTTTCCTTGAGGCTGTAACCGCCGACGAGCGAAAAGCGCCGGGTTAGCTCCAGGTCGAAAAGGAAGCGCGAGATGTCGTCGCGGCGGGTAGTGAGCTCCTGGACCTCGGAGCTGAAAAAAGACTGCTGCTCGCTCCGGCGCCACGAGACCTCCATGTCGAGACGGTTCCCGTAGGCGAAAAGGCCGGCACCATAACGGCCGTTCAGGCTCTCCTTGGACTTGTCGTCCTTCCAGAAGACGTACTCCGGCAGGACGTGAGCGGTCCAGATCACCTTGCGGCCGTTCTTCACATAGGCACGGATCCCGGCGCCCGCGGTGGCGGTGACGTCGGTCTCCTCCTCCCGGAGCTCGTTGCGCTGGCTCACGAGGGAGAGGTCGCTCAGCCCGAGCCACGGGCTGAGCCGCAAAGCGCCCAGCCGCCAAGCCGCTTCGTCGAGCCCGGTGCGCACCTCCTGCTCCGGATAGGGAAGCTCCACCGGGCTCCGGGTCGATCCCGGGGGGATATACTGCGCCGCGAGCGGCGACGTGATCAACATCAGGAGAAGTAAGCTCTTCCACATACGACTGAACATTGCGAACCTCCTCGTGCTCGTCTACGAAAGGATCGTCTGGAGATGATACACGTTCGCCGGCAACCAGGAGCCGAGGCCGCGGTGTTTCTGCTGCTCGCCGTCCTCGTCGGAGGGCCCGTCGTTTTTGGGAGCGTCCTGCCGCGCGAGCGCCTGCTCCTGGAGCTCTTGGCCCTCGCCGCCTTCTGCGCGGTGCTCCTCGGCTCGCGAGAGGCGACGGCGCTGCGCCGCGCAGCGGTCCCGACTCTGGCCATTACCGGCGTGGGCCTCGTCGGGCTCCTCCAGTCGCTACCCTGGCCGGGTCCTCTCGCCGAGCTGGTGACGGCGCGCACCGCGGAGTCGTGGCGCCGGAGCGCTGAGCTGGTCGGCGGCACCGACGGCGGCTTCCTACCCTTGAGCCTCTCTCCCCCGGTGAGCCGTGAGGTCGCTTGTGTCTGGCTGGCCGCGGCCGCTTGCCTGGCGGCGGCGGCGGGAGTCGCCGTCGAACGGCGAAATCGGCGGCTCCTCGCCGCGGGCCTCGTGGCCGTGACGGTCTTCGAGATCGTCTACGGCGCCGAGCAATGGTTCTCCCAGCACTCGGCGATTTGGGGTCGCGAGCTCCCGGGCGGCGATCGGCTGCGGGGAACCTTCGTCAATCCCGACCACTTCGCGACCTTTCTCCTCGTGCCCTTGAGCGCGAGCTTCGCCGCCTCGTGGTGGGCGCTACGCCGTGCCCAGCGCCGGGGCCACCTCGCCGAACGGCGCCTGCTGCTGCTCACCGTACCGTGGCTTTTCTTCCTGATGTCTTTCGTGGCCCTCGCCTTCACCGGCTCGCGCGGCGGCTTCGTGGCCGCGATCCTGGCGCTCTTCGTCCAGACCCTGGTGCTGCTCCTCCACGATCGCAGGTGGAGGACCGCTCTCACCGGCCTCGGCGCCCTGGCCGTCGGCCTGGGAGGGATCTACTACTTCGGCTACCAGCAGGGGCTCGGCCGCTGGATGGAGACCCCGGCCTACGAGATCGCCTGGAACATACGCTTCGAGGTTTACGGCCACGCCCTGAAGCTCTTCTACGACGCCCCCGTCTTCGGCACCGGGCTCGGGACCTTTCGCCAGGCCTTCCCGTGGGTGCAACCGCCGGAGCTCGGCCGGACCTGGGTCCACGCCCACAGCGACGTCCTGGAAGTGTTGGTGACGACGGGGCTTTTTGGCCTCGCGCTCGTCGCCGTGGCGTTCGCCGCGGCGCTCCGGCAGCTCCTGAGGAGCTTCGGGCGCGCCCGGCGCTCCGAGGACCGGGCCATGGCGCTCGCCGCCCTCGGCGCTCTCGCCGGCACCCTCGCCCACTCGACGATCGACTTCGGCCTCGCCGTGCCCACCAACGCCTTCACCCTGGCGGTGGTGATCGGTCTCGGCTGCGGGATGCGGCTTCATTCCCGCCGCCAGGACGACGCGAAAGCTCCGGAAGCCGCCCCTTCGCAAGTCGCCACAGCCACGCCGCGAGCTCGGCGCGCAGAACCGGAGCCTCCTCCTGGCGATGGCCGAGAAACGCCGCGAAGATCACCGGCTCGCCGCCGCGATCCTTGAGATACCCGGCGATTCCCAAGCTGCCACGAATCGAGCCCGTCTTGGCCGCAAGACCCGGCGGTAGCCGCCCCCAGGCGCGGAGCGTCCCGATCCCCGGACGCGCCAGGGCGGCGAGGTAGGCGTCGCGCCAGCTCTGGCGGTAGATCCACCGCAGCAGCGCCACCACCGCCTCGGGCGACAGGAGGCTGTAGGGTGAGAGCCCGGAGCCGTCGTCAAGCTGACAGGCCTCGTCGCCGACACCCACCTCCTCGGCGAGGAAGCTCGCCACAAGCTCCAAGGCCTCGTCGTCGCGGCCCTCGCCCAGGATCTCGGCCGCCAGCAGCCGCAGCAACATCTCGGCGTAGAAGTTGTGGCTGTCCGCCAAGATCGTCTCCAAGAGCTCGCCAAGCGGCGGCGACGCGAGTCGCGCCAGGACCTCTCCCCGCGCCGTGGGCCAGGGCCGATCCACGAGGCGGACCTCGCCGGCGATCACGATCCCGGCCGCGGCGAGGGCTTCGCGCAGCGCGAGCCCGGCGTGACGGTCCGGATCCGGAACGGCCATCGCGACCCGGTAGGACGGCTCGCTCACCGGATACTCGCCGCGGACGACGATCCTCGCCGTCCCCCAGACCTGCTGGAAGTCGACGGTGCCGCGCTCGTGCCGTGCGCTGGTGACGGTCCGCATGTGGTTCGTCCACTCGAAGCGCTCCGCCCCCGCAAGGGCGCGGAGACGCGCCGGATCGCCCACGTCGTTGCCCGGAGCGATCTCGACCCACGTCGTGTTCTCGTCGACGGCGAGCGCCGAGGCCGGCGCACCGTAGGCGTAGGCCAGCTCCGCCGCCGGACGGCTCAAGGCCGCGCCGCGGCCCGGGAAACGGCTCCGGTCGACGAGGAGGTCGCCGGTCACACGCCGCAGGCCGCGGCGATGAAGCTGGCGGGCGATCTCGTGGAGCGGCGAGCGAGGATCGGTTGCGAAGAAGCGGACGTTCCAGGTCGGGTCACCCGCCGCCACGACCACCAGGTCGCCGGCGAGCGTGCCTTGCGAGAGCGGGACCGAGCCGCGCAAAACCGTCACCACGCGGTGCTCGAGACCCAGGTGGTGGACGGCCGCCGCCGTCACCGTGAGCTTCAGGACCGAGCCCGGCGTCATGGCGAGGTCCGCGTTCTCGCTCGCCAGGACGCGCTCGCCCTGGACGGCGAGGAAGCCACGCAGGCCGGGAGCGTCGTCCCCGGCCGCGGCGGATGCCGCGGCGAGAATGGCGAGAAGCCTCAGGGTTCGGAGTAGGGCGAAGCGCCCGCGCCGAGATCGGAGGCGCCAGGGGCCGACGATGCCGTGCGCTCGCACGTCCGCTCGCCATCTACTGCTTGAGCCGCGGCAAGAGCGCGTTGATCGCCTTGGCGTTCTGCAGGATGTAGAAGTGGACCGAAGGCATTCCCTTGTCCACCAGCTCCTGTGCCTGGCGCAGGGCCCACTCGATGCCGATCTCGACCACGTGCTCTTTCTTCTTGGCCTCACAGGCCTCGTCGGCCAGCTCGGCAGGGATGTCGCAGTGAAAGGTGCTCGGGATCGAGCGCAGCTGGCTTTTCGCGGTGAGGATCTTGAGCCCCGGAATGATCGGCACCTCGATGCCGGCGGCGCGGCATTTCTCGACGAAGTGGAAGTAGACCCGGTTGTCGAAAAACATCTGGGTGACGACGTAGTCGGCGCCACGGTCGACTTTTTCCTTCACCCAGTGGACGTCGGCGTCGAGGTTGGGCGCTTCGAAGTGCTTCTCAGGATACCCGGCGGCGCCGATGCAGAAGTCCGACGGATCGGCGTCGAGGAGGTCTTCTTCGAGGTACTTGCCCTCGTTCATGTCCTGGACCTGGCCGATCAGCTCCGAGGCGAAGCGGTGGATCGTGCGGCCGTGGTCGAGCTTCTTGCGATAGCCGCTGTCATCGCCGCGGATGGCGAGGACGTTGTCGATCCCGAGGTAGCGCAGCTCGATCAGGAAGTCCTCGGTCTCCTCTCGCGTGAAGCTCTGGCACAGCACGTGCGGCACGGTGTCGACGTTGTACTTGTTCTGGATGAGGGCGCAGACCCCGAGGGTGCCGGGGCGCTTGCGCTTGATCTTGCGGACGATCCCCTCCGGCGTCTCTTCGTAGATCACCTCCGCGGCGTGGCTCGTGATGTCGATGAACGGCGGTTTGTGCTTCACCAGCTCCTCGATCAGGACGAGGAGGCTCTTTAAATCGCCGCCGCGCAGCGGCGGGATGATCTCGAAGCTGATCAGCGGCCGGTCGGCTCGCTCGAAATGTTCGGTCACTTTCATGGATGGGGTCTTTCGTCGTTGGAGGCTTTTTGCCGGAAAGAAAACCAGGCCACACAAAGCAGGATGCCCAGGAAGTCCGCCAGGAGGTCCCGCACCGAGCCGATGCGGTTCGGCACCCAGATCTGCGCTGCTTCCGTCAGCACCGCCAGGCCGCCGGCCAGGGCCGTGGCGCTCAGGTAGCGGATTCTTCCAGCTGGCCGGCCGCCGCGCAAGGCACGGAGGAGAAAGAAGCTCTCCAGGAAAAAGAGCGCGGCGTGGACCGCCTTGTCGAGCCCGGGCACTTTCAGACCGGCGTCGACGGCGCGGCCCGGCGACAGGCAGGCGAGGAGCACGAAAGCGGTCCAGAGGGCCGCGGAGGCTCTTGGGGAAGGGAGTCTCAGCACAGGTGCGATAGTATGCGATCCCGATGAAGGTCACCGCCCTGACGATCGTCCGCCGGACCTTGATCGGCCTTTGCCTGCTGGTGGCGATCCTGGCCTTCGCCAGCTTTCGCCAGTGGCAAAAGAGCCGCGCCGAGCTCGTCGCGATCCTCGAAGAGGCCGGGATCGACGAGGCGGTGGACCGTGTCCGCTACGAGCGCACACCCCACCATGCCCGAATTCTGGTCGCGCGCGCCCTGGTATATGACGTCCTCGACGCCGCCGGAGCGTTTCCCCAGGACCTCGATTCCACAGGCCGCACCGCGGAGGACCGTCTCGTGGCGGGATCCGCCGAGTGGCAGGCGGCCGTCGACCGCCTCCCGACGGCCGCCGAGCTCGCCCGCCAGGTGCTCGCTTCGCAGCCCAACAGCTGGCAGGCCATGACGTTCCAGGGAGCCGCGGTCTATCTCGAACGGTCGATCCGCCGCGACCGGCGGCTTTTTGTCGCGGCGGCCGACTGGGAGGCGCCGCTTCGCGCGGCGCTCGCCGAGGCCCCGGGGGCGAGGGAGCCGCGGCGGTTTCTTACGGCCGCCTATCTGGAGCTCTGGCAAGCCCTGGCGCCGGCCAAGCGGGAGATGGCCCGCGAGCTGGTGAAAGAGACCTTCACCGACGACGCCGAGGCGTTTCAGAGCCTCGTACCCGCCTGGCTCGAAACCGCCGGCGAGCGCCAAGAGGCCTTCTCGGTGATCCCCGACACCGCCTCTTCCTGGCGTTTCCTGGAGCAGATCTACGCCGGCCACCGCGATTGGGAGGCGTTTTCCGAGGTCCATGAACGGCGGCTGCGGGCGCTGCGCCGCGACCTCAAGGTGAGCCTCGCCGAGGCCGAGAAGCGGCTGCGGCTTGGCGAGCTTTACCACAGCCGCTCGCTCCTCCTGCAGGTGGTGGCGCGCTCGCCCCGCGACGCCCGCTTCGCGCCGCTCGTCGCACGAGCCTTTGAACGCTATCCTCCGGGGCTCCACGGGCTCGCCACGACCGACCTGCTGGAGGGCTGGCTACGGTGGGCCTTGAAGCTTCACGCCGTCGACAGGAACCCTCTGCCGCCGCTCGTCGTCTCTCGCCTGGCCGGTGCCGCGGGCGAGCTCGAGCCGAGCGAGGCGGCGCTCGCGGCGCTCGTCGGCGGCGAGCTCCACCACGCCGAACGCCTGGAGAGGATGACCGATTCCCTCGGCGTCGAGGCCTGGGGCCCCTACGTTGTCGCCAAGCTCCGCCACCTGGTGGAGACGGGACGGCTCACCGAGGCGGCTACGCTTCTCGGCGTCGCCGATTCGGCGACGGAACAGACCCTGGGCTACGCTCGCGCGCGCCTGGAGCTCGCCCGGGCTCGCGGGGCGCTCGTCGAGGTGGCCGAGGCCGAGCGCCAGCTCGACGAGCACCGCCGACGCGAGTGGCCGGCTGCCGCATGGCGCTCCGAGGGAGAGAGTGCCTTCCTGGAGCTCCTGCCCTCCGGCGACGCCTCCGGCCTCGCCGTCAACCTGGAACGGGTCCGTCCAAACGGCACGGTCGTCGCCTTCTACTGGGACGGGGAGAGGGTCGCCCTGTGCGCCGTCCTCGTCGACGGCGAAGTCGAGCTCAACCTGCCGGTCCACGACAGTCCCCATCTCCTCGAGGTGCGGATGCTGGCCGGCGAGCGTCTCCATCCCGGGACGGTGCGGCTCCTCGACGGACCCACGGCCGTGCGCCCGCCGGGCCGGCTGAGGTAAGATCGCTTGCGAACGGAGGAGACGTGACGGCGCTAACCCGCATCCAGATGGTGGTCTACCTGCAGGCGGTGGATCTTTTCGCCTACTGCACCGCCGAGCAGATGGTCCGCATCGCCTCGATCGCCCAGCAGCGGAACTTCGCGGCCGGCGAGGAGGTCTACAACCCCAACGATCCGGCCGAAGCGATGTACTGCGTCGCCGAGGGGTCGGTCGTTCTCACCTCCCCGGAGGGGGCCGAACGAAGGGTCGGAGCGAAGGGATTTTTCGGGGTCGCCGAGATCCTGAGCGACCGGCTGCGTGCCGAGGAGGCCCGCGCCGAGGACGACACCGTGGCCCTCGTGATCGACGCCGAGGATTTCTTTGACCTGCTGTCGAACAACATCGAGATCGTCAAAGCGCTCTTCCGGCAGCTGCTGCGTCCTCCGCAGGGTTCGGAGGGGGGCCGTACCCAAGAGGAGAGGCGTGAGCTGGCGTCGACCTGACCGTTGGGCCGCCGCCCTCCTGCTACTCCTCGCCGCGTCCCCTGCGGCGGCGGGACCCCGGATCGTTGCCGTCGGCGACATCCACGGCGCCTACGACGCCGCAACCGCCATCCTCCGCGAAGCCGGCCTCGTCGGCGCCGCCGGCCACTGGGCCGGGGGCGACGCCGTTTTCGTTCAGACCGGCGACTTCCTCGACCGCGGCGCCGACGCGCTGCGCGTCGCCTGGTGGCTGAAGGGACTCCAGGAGGAGGCCGCGGCGGCCGGCGGACGCGTCGTGGTGCTGCTCGGCAACCACGAGGTCATGAACCTGATGGGCGACCGGCGCTACGTGACCCCCGAGATCGTGGCTCCCTTGATCGACAAGGAATCGGAGGCACGGCGGCGCAAGATGTGCAAGACGCACGCCGCGCTCGTCAGGAAGCGGGTCCGGGCCCTCGGCCGCGAACCCCTGGCGAGCTACCAGCTCAAGGAGAGCTGCCTGGCCGAGCATCCACCCGGGCTCGCCGAGTACGTCGACGCCCTCGAGGCCGACGCGCCACTCGGCAAGTGGCTGCGAACCCTGCCCGCCGTCGTCCGGCTGGGCGACGTGGTCTTCGTCCACGGCGGGATCTCTCCGCAGCTGGCCGGGAAGAGCGTCGAGGAGATCAATGCCAAGGTCCGCGAGGAGCTGGCGGGCTTCGACGCCTACCGCGGCTGGCTCCTGAAAGAGGAACGCATCATCTCCGCCGCCGACCTCTTTTACATCGCCCGCGTGATCCACGAGATCAACATGCTCACCGGGGAGGGGAGCGAAACCGAAACCGAGTACCCCGTCGATCTCGATGCCTTTTTCGAGCTCGACAGGTGGTACCTGAGATGGGACTTCGGACCCTTCTGGTTCCGTGGCTACACGACGTGGACCGACGAAGAGGCCGCGACCGCGCTGCCGCCCATCCTCGACGGCCTCGGCGCGAAACACTTCGTGGTCGGCCACTCCCCGCAGGAGAAGCTGCGGATCGTGAAACGGTTCGACTCGCGGGTCTTCCTCATCGACACTGGCATGCTTGCCGAGTACTACGGAGGGGTCCCAGCGGCGCTCGAGATCGTCGACGGGCGATTCGAGGCGATCTACCTCGACGGGCGAGTGACGCTTCACGAGCCTTGACACCCGCGCGCGACAAGAACGGATTTCTTCGACCCTTGCAGGCCACCCGGTCCGTGGAGACCCGATTTCGCCGGGGTTTGCCGGTTGCAAATCGTACGCCGCGCCATTTTGGCTGTCGCCGCTCATGGGGACGTCTCTCCGCCGAGCGGCGGCTCGCCGGTCAGCTCCTCCCAGCTGCGGCTCACCGCCTCGATCGTCTCGCCGCCGTCGGCCCCCAGGGTCCGGGCGTAGCTCGTGTAGCGTCCGGCCGCCTCGTCGAGCTTGCGTCCGCGCTCCTTGGAGCCCATGCGCGGCGGGTTCTGAGCGACGAAGGTCCCCTCGCCGCGGCGTACGATAAGGACTTCGCTGTCGACCAGCCGGCGGTAGGCCTTCGACACCGTCAGCGGGTTGACCCGCAGCTCCCGGGCGAGCTCCCGCACCGAGGCCACCGCGTCGCCCGGTCCCAGGGCGCCCGAGGCGATCAGGTGACGCACGCTTTCCTCGATCTGCTTCCAGATGGGGACGGAGTCGGAGGGGTCGATCTTCAACATCATGGCCTCGGTGTGTTACCCTAGTATAACACCGAGACCGTTGTCCAGTCCAAAACCGTCTCCTTCACGATTCGTATCACTATGAATCGGGAAGCGCGTCCCTGCTGCGTCTCCGGCATTTTCTCGGACGCGCTGCCTGGAGACAAGGAGACCGTATGCTCGTACCCGGCTCGCGTTTTTTCATCGGCAGTCTCCTGACGGGCGCTGCGCTACTTACCCCGGCTCTCGTCCTGGCCCAGGGCGAGAGGGCGATCGAAGCCCGGACCTACATGAGCCGCCGTGCCGACGAGCCTCCCGCCATCGACGGGCGGCTCGACGACCCGGTCTGGGACACGGTCGAGTGGTCGGGCGGCTTCACGCAGAGGCAGCCTGCCGACGGCGAGGCGCCTTCGCAGCCGACGAAGTTCAAAGTCGTCTACGACGACGAGGCGCTCTACTTCGCCTTTCGCCTCTACGACGACCCGGAGCTCGTGTCACGCCTCCTGGCCCGGCGCGACCGCTTCCCCGGCGACTGGATCGAGGTCAACGTCGACAGCTACCGCGACCGCCGTACCGCCTTCTCTTTCACCTTGAGCGTCTCCGGCACCCGCGGCGACGAATTCGTCTCCAACGACGGCGATCGGTGGGACACGAACTGGGACCCCGTCTGGGACGGCGCCACCCGGGTCGACGACGATGGTTGGACGGCGGAGATGCGCATCCCTTTAAGCCAGCTGCGCTTCAGCAGCGCGGCGGAGCAGACCTGGGGGCTCCAGGTCCACCGCCGTCTTTTCCGCCTGGAGGAGCGCTCGACCTGGCAGTGGATCCCCAGGGACAGCTCCGGCTGGGTAAGCCAGTTCGGCGAGCTGCGCGGCCTGCGCGACTTGAAGCCGAAACGGCGGATCGAGCTCCTACCCTACGCCGTGGCGAGCGCCGAGAGCTTCGAGGCGGAGCCCGGCAACCCGTTTCGCGACGGCAGCGGAGGCGACACCGCCGTCGGCCTCGACGGCAAGATCGGCATCACCAACAACCTGACGGTTGATTTCACCGTCAACCCGGACTTCGGACAGGTGGAGGCCGACCCCTCGCAGGTCAACCTCACCGCCTTCGAGACTTTTTTCGCGGAAAAGCGTCCCTTCTTCATCGAGGGCAACGACATCTTCGAGTTTCGCGTCGCCCCCGCCGTCACCGGCGGCTCCTTCACCCAGGACCGGCTGTTTTACTCGCGCCGCGTCGGCCGGCGTCCCGTCTACGATCCCGACGTCCCGGACGGCGGTTTTGCCGACACGCCTCAGAACACCACCATCGTGGGCGCCTTCAAGCTGAGCGGCAAGACCGCGGGCGGCCTTTCAATCGGCATCCTGGAAAGCGTGACGTCGAAGGAAACGGCCACGATCGACGTCGGCGGCGAGCGTAGCCGCCAGACCGTCGAGCCCTGGACGAGCTACTTCGTCGGGCGTTTGCAGCAAGACTTCCGGGAAGGCGAGGTGCAGCTCGGCGGCATCGTGACGGCGGTCCACCGCAAGCTCGACGAAGACCACCTCGACTTCCTGCGTGAGGAGGCCTACACGGTGGGGCTTGATTTCAGCTCCTACTTCAAGGAGCGCGACTACCGGCTCGAGGCGAGCCTCGTGGCGAGCGAGCTGCGCGGCAGCGAGGAGGCGATCCATGAGGCCCAGACCTCCTCGGCCCGCTACTTCCAGCGTCCGGACAACGAGCAGGCGACGCTCGATCCGAGTCGTACGTCGCTCGGCGGTCACGCCGGCTCGGTCCGCTTCCGGCGGACGAACAACCACGACCTCATGTTCCAGACCGGCGTCGCCTGGCGCTCTCCCGGTTTCGAGGTCAACGACCTGGGCTTCATGCGCTCCGCCGACGAGATCAACCAGTTCACCTGGGTCGGCTACGTCAAGCGCCAGCCGTTCAGCATCTTCGACCGCTGGCAGTTGAACGGCAACCAGTGGCTCGACTGGGACTTCGGCGGTAACTTCCTGGGCGCGTCTTACAACGTCAACACGAACGCCCAGTTCCGCAACAAGTGGAGCGCCGGTTTCGGCCTCACCCGTTCCGAGGAATCGACCTCCAACACCCGGCTGCGCGGCGGACCTTCTTCGCGGTGGCCGGGGAATTGGAGCTACAACCTCTGGGTCAACTCCGACAGACGCCGCGACTTCTCCTACGGCTTCGGCGGGTCCGTGACCCAGGGTGACGAGGCGAGCGCCGACGGCTGGTCGGCCTGGACGGACCTGTCAATCCGGCCCACCAACGCCATTCGCTTCTCCCTGAGTCCCCAGTACAGGGAAAACCGGCAGGAGATGCAGTCCGTCGACACGGTCACCTCCGGCGACGCCGAGCGCTATCTCTTCGGCAGCATCGAGCAGAAGACCGTCGTGCTCACCCTGCGGATGGATTATTCCATCACGCCCAACCTGACGGTACAGCTCTACGCCTCGCCCTTTCTCTCCACCGGACGCTACAGCGCCCACAAGCGCATCACCGACCCCAAGGCCGGGCGGTACCGGGACCGCTTCAGCGTCTTCGACGCGGAGCAGATCGCCTTCGACCCCGCGAGCGAGCTGTTCAACGTCGACGAAAACCGCGACGGTACGATCGACTACAGCTTTGGGAACCCCGACTTCGACGCCCGGGAGTTCAACTCCAACCTGGTGATCCGCTGGGAGTACCGTCCGGGGTCGACGGCGTTCCTGGTCTGGTCCCAGGTGCGGGAAGACTTCGACCTCCTAGGCGACGATTTGGACTTCCGCCAGGACGTCGATCAGCTTTTCTCGGCTCCTGCGCACAACGTCGTCCTGATCAAGGTCAGCAAGTGGTTCTCGCCTTAGGCTGTTCGAGGGGTGGCAAGCCACTTCACTCCGCCGCCCGAGGTACAAGGCCCAAGTTCCAGGCCTCGGCGGCCCGCGTCCCCACCCAGGCAGGACCGTCCCGACCTCTGACGATACTCAGCCGTCCGCCTGGCGGCGCTCCAGCTCCCGGACCGCCTTGCGGATTCGCTGGCGGTCGTAGCCGCGGATCACCTGACCACCCACGTCGATTACCGGGACGCCGGAGCGTCCGAACCGTTCGCTGAACTCGCGCCCGGCCTCCGGGTCCTTTTCAATGTCTTTCTCGACGAAGTCGGCCTTGAGCTCCTTCAGGAGCTGACGGGTTCGCCGGCAGTAGCCGCACCAGCTGGTCGCGTAGAGGACGATGTCCGGCCCGTTCTCGGCTTGGACGTCCGCTTTCTCTTCGGCCTCCGGGGCAGGTGGCGGAGACGGCGGTGCCGGAAGCTCGGGACGGCGTCCCGTACGGAGCTCGGTGGTGTCGGCGCTGCCCATAAGGTCGATCTCGGCGACGGCGGCCCGGCGCTCCTCGCCGTCGAGGTCGACGTAGACGACCGTGTCGCCGTCGACTTCCCAGGAACCCTGGGTCTCGACAAGCTGGCCTTCGAGGGTGACGAGCCAGTCCGCGGCGGCCGGAAGGGCCAGCGCCGCGATGAAGATGATGGCGGAGACGGCGGCTCCGCGGTGGACGAGCTTCGGGGTGGGTGTCGTACGCGTCATAGTGGGAGGAGGATATCATCGCTCAGGACCTCCAAGGCCTCAAGCCGCCGCTGTCCCTTGGCCCAGAAAGTCCCGGACGGCCGCGCCGAGCTCCTCAAGGCGTAGGAAGCCCACCCGGGTGGCGTCGATCTCCGCGTTTTCCCGGTCGCCGCCGTGGACGATCAAAAACCGTTCCGGACGATAGGCGTCGATGAAGCTCCTGGCGGAGCGGCTGACCTTGCCCCGCGCTTCGCCGGCCTTGAGCTCGATTCCCATTCGGCGCCCCTGACACTCGAGCACGAAGTCGACCTCAGGGCGCGGATCAGTTGCTCGTCCACATCGCCTCCTATCCGAGAATAGCAGGGTTGTTCTCGGGTGTCACCCGGAAACGGCAGGGTTGTTCTCGTTCGAAACGAGACGTCTGCCCTCCCAGCCCGCCGCGAGGCGTTCGCCCTTCTTCAGAGTCCGAGGACGAGGCGAACCCCGTCTTCGACTTCGGACAGGGTCCGTTGGTCCAAGCTCCCGACACGCTCCAGGAGGCGTCGTTTGTCGAGCGTCGCGATCTGCGAGACATTGACCACCGACGGCTTGGAGAGACCAGTCTGTCGCTTGCCGCACCGGACGTTGCCGGGGGCTTGGGCGCGGTCCAGGTTGGAGGTCAGGGTGACCGCGACGACCGTCCGGATGGGGCTTTCGTTGAAGTCGTTGATCTGCAGGATCAGGACGGGCCGCCGGTAACCGGGCTCCGATCCGAAAGGAGGCTCGAGGGCGGCCCACCAGATCTCGCCGCGGCGCACTACCACTCCTCGCGAAGCGCCTCGAACTGGAGCTGCTCCATGACCGGGTCGAGCTCGGACGGCTCGGAGCCGTAGACCGCCTCCAACGCCTGCCGGATGTCTTCGCCACAGTGGGCCTTGACGAACGTTTCCACGGCCTGGGAGTAGAGCTGGCTTCGGGACATGCTGAGCCGTTGGGCCATACGTTCCGCGGCTTCGAAGATGGGGTTCGGTACGGAGATCGCAATCTTCATGGGCTAAGTATGACCAGGTATGACCACCAGGTCAACCTGATCACGTGGTGGCATGAGCTCGACTCGACGAGAGCCCCCCACCGGAGGCGGGTCAGGGCCCTACGAAGACGGTTGGCGGCCTTTGAACGGCCGCCGCATACCCTTCGCCCAGTCCGGCATGCCGGCCATCGCCGGACGCCCCTCGCCCTGCATGCCTTCCTGCATCAGCTCGGCGGTGATCGTCGCCGCTCCCTTCTGGCGGGCGTAGCTTTCGATGCCTTTTTCTAGCTTGCCACGGATGAAGGCGATCGGGATCCGCTCCAGGCGGGCACGTGCCTCCGCCGACCAGACGACCTCGCCCATGTCGAGCGTCCGGCCCGTGGGCACGTGGGGGCAGGCCGTGTCCTCGCCGAGGTAGTCGCCGAGCTCCGCGTAGGCGCGGCAGCGGCAGCCGCCGCAGAGCTCCTTGTACTCGCAGGCGCCGCAGCGTCCCTTGAGCTGGTCAAGGTCGCGGAGGCGTTGGAGCACCGGGGAGCCTTGCCACACCTCGGCCAGGGACTGCTCGCGGACGTTGCCTGCCACCAAATCCATGTAGGGACAGGGCGTGACCTCGCCGCCCGGGGTGATCCGGCAGTAGTCGACGCCGGCCATACAGCCGCCGCTCTCCAAACCCGCGCGCCCGGCCTCGTACGCGATGCGTTTGAACTGCGGCGCGCACTTCGAGCGCACGAGCATCGGCTTGTAGCGCTCCTGCGCCTGGACGAGGTCGGTCAGCATCGCCTCGGTCGCCTCCGTTGTGAGCTCGTGGAGCTCGCGTCCGCGTCCGGAGCGCACCAGGAAGTAGAGGTTGAAGGACCAGACGCCGCGCTCGCGGGCGAAGTCGATCAGCTGCGGGATCTCGTCGCGGTTTTCTTCCATGACGGTGGTCTGGACGAGGACCGCGAGGCCGTGCTCCCGGCAGACGTCGAGCGCCCGGACCGAGTGTTCCCAGGAGCTCGGTCCGCCGCGGAAACGGTCGTGCTTGGCCGGATCGATCGAGTCGATCGAGATGCCGACGCCCTTGATGCCGCACTCGACCATCTTCGCGGCCACCCGGTCGTTGATCAGGACCCCGTTGGTCCCCATGACGACCCAGAGGCCGCGGGAGGAGGCGGCGCTCGCGATCTCGAAGATGTCCTTGCGTAAAAGGGGCTCGCCGCCGGTCAGGATGAGCATCTCGGTGCCCAGGTCGACCATCTCGTCGACCAAGGCCAGGCACCGCTCGGTGTCGAGCTCCTCGGCGTCTTTCTTGCCGGCCTCCAGGTAGCAGTGAGGACAGCGGAGGTTACAGAGCTTGGTGAGGTTCCAGGAGATCAGCGAGGGGCGAAAGTCGCCGTGTTGCGCGGTGCCGGGCTCCATGGTGTCGGTCCTTGCTCTTGGGTCCTCTCGTGTCCGCTACTGGCGGCACTCTATCAGGCAGGACGGCAGTATCGACGCTTTGCGAGGTCGGATCACCAGCCGACCTTCTGCTCCCATTCGGGGTCGAAGCCCCAGCCCACGGAGCTCAGGCTCACGAGGTCGTTCCAGGCCTCGGCGAGGAGCACCGGCGGCACTTTGCCGAGGGGGATTCGGTGGCCGAGGTGAGAGGAGGGCGCCGCGCCGTCGCCTTTGGCCGGCTCGAAGTAGAGGCTCTTCAAGGCCACGGGGATGTCTTCCTCAGGTAAGAGGTTGCCCGAGAACTCGATGACCGAATCGATCCCCAGGGTGTGGAAGCTCTTGCGGTAGGTGTAGAAGATGCGCCGGTTCTCGCTCCCCCCACGGACGTAGCCGAGGCGGGTGACCTCGCCGCGGAGCTTGAACGCGTCGACCATGTGACCGACGAAATCGATCGCCATGAGCTCGTGACGGCGAGCTTCGGGAAGGACGAAAGGAGCTTTGCCGAATTGGGCGAAAATAGGCTTCGTCCCTCGCTCTCGGAAGTGGGCGAGCCAGAGATCGGCCGCCTCCTCTCCGGTGCGCAGCTGGTGGGCCAGGCGGATGAGCGTCCCGGCGGCCGGCGATCCGGCGGCCGGCGATCCGGCGGCCGGCTCGATCTCCTGACCGTGGGCGTCGACCAAAGTACCGTCGTTTCGGGGACGGAAGGTCATCACGAGGCGCGGCTCGGTCCCTCCGTCGTCCCAGGCGGCCCACACGAGGCGCGGGCAGAGGTGCCTCAAGATCGGATGCTCGGCCAGGTAGGCGCGCCACTCCGCGAAGGGCCAGCCCCGCTCGGCGCACAGGACCTCGTAGAGGCGCTCGCTTTGCTGGCGGACGATCGCTTTGACCTCTCGCCGCGCGGCCGAAAGGGTCCTTTTCGCGTCCTTCACCCGCGCCGCGTCGTCGCCGGGGGCGAGGGCAGGGATCGACTTGAGGGCACTCCCGTCGTCCGAGGTGAGCACGATGCGCAGGTCCGCGTCGAGGGCGGCGAAGATCTCTCGGCCGCCGTAGTCGAGCCGGAGCCGGGGCTCGCCGCCGTCGTCGTCGCTCTCGAAGCCGGCGTTGGGCACGGCGCGGTCGGCCAGCTCCTCCACCGTCCAGCCGTGGCGTTCGGCGAGGAGCTCGGCCGAGCGTTCCGCCTCGCGGCCCACGCTGGCGGTACGGAAGCGGCCGGCGATCGCCACCAGCGACTGGGCGGCGGCAGGGTGGTCGATCCAGACGAGGGTACGGGTCAGGCTCTTCGACTGCGCCACGTGGTGCGGGTAGACGCTTCGAACGTAACGTTCGACGGCCGCCGCACCGGCGGCGCCGCAGCAGGCCGCGGCCACCGAGAGGATGCCTCGGTCCCGGCTCGACGAGCCAGCCGCGACGTCGTGGTCGATCCAGGATTCCAGGACGTATTGGCCGTAGGCGCGTCGTTCCTCGGCGCCGAAGCGGGCGACATGGCGGCGCAGGAGAGGACCCGGCTCCGGGCTCCGGAGCTTGGCGGCGCGGGCGAGGAGCCAGCGTAGGATCTCCGGCGCCACCTCCTTCCCGTCGTCGGCCCAATGGACGCTGGGCAGGCGCTCGAAGTCGAGCCAGGCGAGCTGTGGCGGCATCCCTTTCTCCAGGCCGCGCCGGGCCTCGCGGAGCAGGTCTTCGCGGTCGAGGAATCGTTCGACCGGCTCGCCGAGCCGCTCGAGGGCGGCGAGGAAGGCGGCTTTCGCCAGCTCCCGCCGCTCCTTGGCGAGCGCTTCGGTCAGCGCCGGCACGGCGCCTCGTCCTCCCAGGTCGGCCAGCCATTCCGCGGCGGCGGCGCGGACTTCCTGTTGGCTGTGGCCGAGCGCCTTGACGGCCCTTGACTCACAGTCCGGCTGGGAGGCGAGCGCTGCCTGGGCCATCGGACGCTCGACTTTCGAGGTCCCGAGGGCGACCTCCCAGAGGTAGTCGGCGAGGTTCCTCGGCAGCGCCGGCATCTGAGCCAGCACCGCGAAGGCGTTGCGGCGCAACGTGGGCTTCAAATGGCGGATCTCGACCGTCGATTCCCGCAGCTCCAGGGCTTCCTCCAGGATCGCCGGGTGGTCGGCGAAGTAAGGCCAGAGCGCGTCGTCTTCCCAGACGAAGGTGCCGTGGAAGCGGCGCGCCACGAGCCGTCCCCAGCCGAGGATCCGGGGATCGGCCCCGAGGGCTTCGAGCACCGCGGCCAGCTCGCGCAAGCTAAAGGCCGGGGCGTGACTCTTGCGATAGACCGTCGAGTAGTGGTCGAGCCGTGGCCCCAGCGCGCCGAAGGGCACGACGGCCGCTCTCTTGTCGTAACGGAGCTCACCGAGGACCCACATCAGGCGGACGAAGTGGACGGGCTCGAGCCGAGGGCTCTTGAGGAGGGTCTCCAGCGGCTGGAGGAAGTCGAAGTCCCCTTGCCACGGGAGCTCAAGCTGGAAGCGCGGCGGACGGCCGCGATAGACGAAGGTGCCGAGCGCCTCGAAGATCCGATCGGCGTCGGCCTCGGAAAAAGTCAGCGGTTGCCGGGAGAGCGCCTCCCCGCGTTTCGCGAGCTTCTTCTGGCGAACGCCGGCCTCCCGCTCCCAAACGCTGAGCATCCGTCGCAGGAGCTCGCGGATTTCCTCTGCGGGTGGCGCATCGACCTCGATCGGCGGCTGCGACCGCGGGCAGGACAGGATCGAGTCGGCGTCGATGTCTTTGGGAGCGCATTCCTCGGGCTCGCTCTCGACGTTCGCGGCCAGGATCTCTGCGAGCGTCGCGCGAACCCGGGTCGAGCTTTCGTCGCGGGCACGCTGGTGCAGGAAGCCCGCGACCTCGACGTCGAAAAGCTCCCAGAGGAGGAGGACGGCACGGTGGCGCTCGCCCGGGGTCCCGGCGGCGGCTTTTTGCTCGAGCAAAGGCCGCGAGGCCTCGCCGAGCCGCACGAGCAGCGCCACGGTGGCCTTGCGGACGGCCCAGGGGCTCGTGACGGCCAAGTCGACGATCACGCCGGCGAAAGCCGCGACGTCGATCTCGCGCTCTTGCAGGGCCCTCAAGGCCGCTATCTTGACGGTTGTTTCCTGAGAACGGGCCATTGCTTGGCGCAGGAGCTCGGGATGGCGTTCGACGACACGTCCGAGGTTTCGCAAACCCCCGATCCGCTGGGTTAGCTCCGGCGGGTATCCGTGTGCCGTGCCCGCCGTGAGCAAGGCACGCACCAGGAGGTCGGGAGGCGCGCCGTAGAGGTGCAGCATCTCCTCGACGATCAAGGCGTCGAAGGCCTCGCCGTCCTCGGCCGGTGGCCCTTCGCCCGGGTCGCTGACCTGGGCGAGGAAGAGACGTAGCCAGGGTGGCGCGTCGAGAGCCCGTCCGGAGAGGGTCGCCGCTTCGAGACTTGCCGAAGCTTCCCAGACGAGGGCGAGGCGCAGGTAGAAGCCGGCGTCGGCGTGCGAGAGCTTGTGCAGGAACCGTGGCCGCGGACGGGGTTCGCCCTGGCCGCTGCCGTCGGCCGGGGCGAGCGCGAGGAGAGCCGCGCCGCCCTCCCGGGCTCTGAGCTCGGCGAGCACGTCCTCGCCCACGCCATCGACCACGTAGATCAGGGCTCGGGTGCCGAGCCGCTCGCCGAGCCGGTCGAGGCGGCGGAGCTCCTTCCCGAGGAGGCTCAGGCTTCCCAAGGGGTGACCGGCTCGGTTGCGTAGGGCGGCGCTGGCGGCTAGCGTTCGGATCCGACCGAACATTCGCCCATTCTATCGCCCGTTCCGGGACGCAACGACCCCGAGGCCGGAAACGACGCGGAGCGTCGGGCTGGAGTGACGACGCGGGAGCGTCGTCACGAGCTCGCTACGCCGAGCGGCGTACCAATGCCCGGTGCAGCACCGGGACGACCAGCAGCGCCGCGAAAAGCGACGTGACCAGCCCACCCGCGACCGCCAACGCCAACGCCCGGCGCAGCTCCACGCCCTCGCCGCCCAACGCCGCCAGCGGAATCAGCCCCAGAAGCGTCGTCAACGTCGTCATCAGGATCGGACGGTAACGCTCCGCCGCCGCCTCGCGGATCGCGGCGACTCTTTTCAGGCCCGCGTCGAGCCGCTGCTCGATCCGGTGCACGAGGACGATCGCATTGTTGACGACGATCCCGGCCAAGAGGATCAGCCCCATGAACGACATGACGTTCAAGCTCTGGCCCGCCAGCTCCAGCGCGCCGAGG
>CBDUYN010000008.1:0-119033 GCA_965371445.1 uncultured bacterium
TTTGGACCAAGGGGTTGACACAGGGTGTCTTCAGCCCGGGGCGCGCAGCCGTCTTGCTCGTCCATAGCACAGGCCTTGAGGCCCGGTGCGGGGACGGCGCGAGGCACGACGGTTTGAGGCTCGGCTCACCTTAGCTACGGGCCTCAAGGCCCGTGCTATAGGCTAGAAAGACGGCTGAAGCCGTCTCCCGGAAGGAACCGTGAAGTACCCTCCAAGGGCGCCGGGGGTCTCGGCTGGGACGGTTTCACCCAGGTTTTTCAAGGCTCGGAGCGATTTCAGGGTGCCTCTCCAAACTTTTTTGGAAAACGATCGGTCAAGTGAAGGTGCCCCTTCTGGGGATCTGGGGGACCGTCCGGTCAAGTGAGGTCGCCTCTCCTGGGGATTCACTTTACCGCCCGGTCAAGTGAGGTCGCCCCTTCTGGGGGTTGGCTTTACCGTCCAGTCAAGTGAGGTCGCCCCTTCTGGGGATCTGGGGGACCGTCCGGTCAAGTGAGGTCGGCCCTTCTGGGATTTTGGGAAACCGACCGGTCAAGTGAGGTCGCACCTCCAAGAAGTCTTGGAAGGGGCGGTCTCGGTTGAGGTCGCACCTCCGAAAAGTCCTGGGAGGGGCGGCCTCGGTTGCGGTCGCACCTCCGGAAAGTCTTGGGAGACGCAGCTTCAGTTGCGGTCGCACCTCCGGAAAGTCCTGGGAGAGGCGGTCTCGGTTGAGGTCGGGCCTCCGGAAAGTCTTGGAGGGACGGTCTCGGTTGAGGTCGTGCCTCTGAGGGCTACAGACTCGGGCTGGACGGCAGCCAGCCTTTGTCTGACCTGGGTATGACCGCGTTCGTTCAAGCTGAGGTGGTCGGTGTCGAAGAGCCAGCGAATCATGCCGTGTCTTCCACGGCCCGAGCCCGCTCGATTTCTTCCATGACCTCTTCGAAGTCCGTGTCTGGACCGACGAGACGATCGTCGCGGGTGACCCGTGGTCCGACGAGATCCGGCGAGACGCCGGCGCTCCCAGCCACGAACGCCTCGGGGTTTCAACCCAGGGCAAGAAGATGCGCCGGACACGTCCGGCAGTCGGACGAGCCAAAGCCGCGGACGGCAACCCGCCAGTCCTTCGCCAAATCGGCGGCGACGAGCTCGTGCTCCGTCGCCTCGAAGCTCACCAGCACCCGGATGACCGGGACGCGTGACGTCAACGCGTCGACGTGCCAGCGCGGACGCCGCGGCACGAGGCCCAGGTGCCGGGCCACCCGGGCGCGGATCCCGCCCGGGCCACGGGCGCTCCCGTAGTAGCGCACGAGCCCCGGACCCAGACGTACCTTGCCCAGGCGTCCGGCGCGGACGGCGATTTCGGCGTCGAGGCGGAGCTCGAGCACGTAGCTCCCGGCCTCGGCAGGCAGCTCCCGGCGGTCAATCGGGGGGTCGAAGACGTCCCTCAGTCCTCGGGTGGGTGCACAGCGATACCTGGCCTGCTCAGCGACCCGCCTTCGGAGGTTTTTGGGTACGTAAGCCGAGCTCATCTCCTGACGACGAGCCCGGTGACGTCATGGCCGCGTTCTTGAAGCAGTCTGGCAGCATGAGCCCGCACCAGCATGATCCGCTCGTACTCTTGGACCAGTTTTGACGCGGTCTCTTGTTCGGCTTCGGTAAGGCCCTTGTCCTGGCGCTTGAAGTGAAGCGCCTCCAACTCATCGCTGGCCTCGGGAGAGAAGGCGTGTCGAGCGCTAAGCCAGAGAGCGTCGTCGTCGAGTGTCTCGAGCTCGGCGACTGCCTGGGTCAGGCTCTCGGGTAGCCTCTCCGGTTCCGGTGCTGCTGTCGTCACGGCATCGAGAAGCTCCGCCTCCACGCTACGATGGGTCTGCTCGGCTCGCTGCTTGTACTGCTCGTACACCGGGGTGGGGAGCCGAAGTGTAATAGCGTGGGCCGTCATCTCTGCCTCCTAGACGAGCAGGATAGCATACGTGGCTTACTGTGTTCTACCTCATGTCCTGGAGCCCTCATGACACAGCCCGAGGTTCGCCAAGCCCGCCGAACAGGAGATCCGCCCGTCATCAAGCCGGCGAAGCCCAAGAAGGCCTCGTCGACGAAGCCCAAGGACGGACCGCCCCGGATCCGCTGTCCTCTGTGCGGCTGGCAACCGAGGCGTTGGGACCGCTGGAGCTGTACCTGCGGCTACGCCTGGAACACCTTCGACACCCGCGGCCTCTGCCCCGTCTGCGCCAAGCAGTGGACCCAAACGCAGTGCCTCGCCTGTCACCAGTGGTCGGAGCACGAGAGGTGGTACGCCGAGGACGACGCATGAGGCGTCCTTGCCCGAGCGTACGTATGCTAGATTCCCGCCCATGTGGGCCAGGAAACGCCAGCGGACAGCCGTCCTGAGCTGGCTTATGGTGTGTGGGCTCGCCACCGGCGCGGCCTTCGGCGAGGAGATCCGGTTCCGGGAAGTCAGCGCCGACTGGGGCCTCGACGTACGCCAGCCCCGGGCGAGGGCGCGACCTACGGCGGTCGGTCGAGGCATGGCGGTCGGGGCACGGCGGTCGGGGCACGGCGGTCGGGGCACGGCGGTCGGGGCACGGCCGACCTCCGCAACGGGCCTGAAGGCCCGTGCTATAGATGAAAAGACGCCGATCGCGGCCCGGGCTAGAGTCGGCCAAAGCCGGCCAAAGCCGCCTTCCGGAGGGGACCGTCGAGCAAGGCAGCAACGGGTTTGTTCCTTGGAAGGTCAATCGGGAAACCCGGCCGACGCCACCACTCGCTCCGCCTGTCGCAGATGGCGTTCTTCGTGCAGCACCTGGATCCTGAAGGCTTCGGCGAGGGTGATCCGGAGGAAGCGCGCCGCCGGACTTGCGAAGACGATTCGGCCCAGGGAGAGGCCGTCGGCGTCGGCAAGGAGCTGGCCCCATCGCTTGTGAACAGCCAGGAAGCCTTCCCGCAGTTGCGCCAGCTCGAGCGCCGATCCCGGAGCCGGCTGGAAGACTCCGGGGGCCTTGGCCTTGTGTCGCTTCTGCGGCTCCAGGATGTAGAGGATGAGGCGTCCGGCTATCGTCCAACCACGGTAGGGAGCGCTGCCGGTGAGACCGCGTCGCCGGCCGTGAGCTATGGCGTCGGCCATCCGGGGCTGGTATCCGTCGCCGGTGACGTTCAGGTGGTCGATGCACTCGCTGACCGACCAGCGGCCCGCCGCCGGCTGCCAGACCGCCTGCTCGTCGGTGAGCTCGGCGACGAGCGCCTCGAAGCGCTCGCGGTTCTCGTCGAAACGCCGTGCCCAGAGGCGCAGCTGCTGGCAGGAAAGCCCGTCGTCTGCCATGTCGTCCTCCTGTTGACCTCGCCAAGGGTACTCTCCTGGCCTTCGATGGGCAACTCTCCATGTTCTTCGTCTGCTGCCGCGCATCGTGCGTCGGTGTGAAGTCTAGCTAGCCCTCGATGACGGAGATTCGTCCCCCGCTACTGGCTTGCGGTCGGCCTCGCTGACAAACTCGACACGACCCGGGGAGCGTGGGCCGAGAAGCTCGTCGAGGCCCTTCGTGCCCACGGCGGGCGGATGACCATGGCCGACCTGCGCTCCTACCGTCCGGTGTGGCGCGAGCCGTCGCGCGGTGGCTTCGGTCCCTACGAGATCGTCGGCCTGGGCCTGCCGGAACGTCGTGAACCTACTGGTCTACGGCCTCGATCCGCAGGCCTCGCTCCTAAAGCCACGCTTTCTCGGTCCTTACTTCGAGCGCTTCGACCACGCCTTCCGGCCCTTCGACAAGGAGCGTGCCTCAAGGGAGCGCTTTCCGAGGAGGTGATCGCCGCTCTCGCCGCCCAGGGGCGAGAGATCGTCGAGATCGAGCCCGAGAATCGTCAATTCATCGGCTACTGGGCGGGTTTGAAGATCGATCCGCAGACCGGCCGCGTGCAGGCGAGCGCGACGGGCGACGGCTACGCCGCGGCGCGCTGAGGCATGGGACGGCGGAGCTCCAGGCACGGCCGGCCCCGGCTCAGGTCCTCGGAAAGGAGACAACGCAAAGGGAGCGAGTCGTCCTGGAACGGGTTCGAGCCGGACAATTTGCGGGACGAACCGCAGGAATCATGATGCGGTTGCACGGGCACTTTGCCGGAGCTCGCTCGAGCGACATCAGCGTCCTCAGGGCATCGGACCGGAGCCAGTAGCTTGCTTTCTGGCTCGGCGTACTTGTTCTCGTCAAGTGGTGTCGCCTTTATCCAGCTGGTCCCAACGCGCCAACCCCCGGCCGCGCTGTGAACACCAGGTCCCAGCGGCGAAGCCCACCGACGGGCGCGACGGCGTCGGGGCCGACGAACGGCCGCGAGGAACCCAGCCCGCGCCGCGGGCCACAGAAGTGACGGCGACGCCTCAGGACATCCGGATCCACAGCGAAACGGAGGCCGGATCTTCAGTGAAAAGGACGGAAGACTTCCTCAAGCTGGACGGTGATCCCAGTCCCCGGGTCGCTCACCTCGCCTGCCGTATAGGTCAGGGGTCTCTGGCCGGGCAGGAAGACTGTGATGTTCTGAAGCGACGGCTGGACCAGCCAGCACGCCTCGACACCCGCCTCCAGGTAGGCCTCGGCCTTCTGGACGAGGTCGTCGAGCGGTTGGGTGGGCGAGAGGATCTCGACGGCCAGAAGAGGTGGCTCCGTTCCCTTGATCTCGTCGTGGAGCGCGCTCACGTCTTGCAGCCGGCGGTAGACGCTGATGTCCGGGACGAACGGCTGCCCGTCGAGCTCGAGGGAGAACTCCGGCAGGATCGAGAGCTTGTCGTCGTAGCGCATGAAGGCTACGGTCATGCAGGACTGGACAAGAGCATGGTTCCTGCTCGGCATCGGTTTGCCTCTCTCCATCTCGTATTCCGAAAGGGCCACTGCTTCCATGGGCACGTCCTCCAGGTTGGTTGGGGCCCGTGTCGCGTCGCGACGTCCCAGCCACTCCATCCTAGCAGGTTCTGGCCTTGGCTGGCATCCTCGCACCGACGCTCCGCCTCGGCGCACCGTCCCGGCGGCCCGGGGAGATCTAGCCCAGCGGGCCGTCCGACTTCGAGACCTCGGGCCCGTGCTCGAGACCTAGCTGCCAGGCGAAGAAGATCAGCTGGTCGGTCGTGTCGCGGACTCGCAGCTCCATGGGTTTTCCGGCACCGTGCCCGGCCTCGCGTTCCACCCAGAGGAGGACCGGCTCGGCCGCCGGATCGCTTTTCGTCGCCGCCTGGAGCCGGGCCGTCATCTTGCGGGCGTGGAGCGGATGGACCCGCGCGTCGTTCTCGCCCGCGGTCAGGAGGATCGCCGGGTACTTGGTGCCGGGCTTCACGTTCTGGTAGGGCGAGTACTCGCGCAGGAACTGGAAGTCCGCGGCGTCTTCCGCCGTGCCGTACTCAGGGACCCAGAAGCGTGCCATCAGGAAGTGCTGGTAACGCAGCATGTCGAGGAGCGGAACGCCGACGAGGACCGCCGAGAAAAGGTCCGGCCGCTGGACGACGGCGGCGCCGGTCAGGAGCCCGCCGTTCGAGCCGCCGTAGATGCCGAGCTTCTCTCGGCGGGTGTAGCCCTTTTCGATGAGCCACTCGCCGGCGGCGATGAAGTCGTCGAAGACGTTCTGCTTGTACTCCCGCATGCCCGCCCGATGCCAGGCCTCGCCATACTCGCCGCCGCCGCGCAGGTTGGCCACCGCCAGGACACCTCCGGCCTCGACCCAGGCCACCGTGCGCGACGAGAAGAAGGGCGTCCGCGAGATGTTGAAGCCGCCGTAGCCCGTCAGGAGGGTCGGACGAACGCCCTTGGTCCCTTTCTTCGAAACCACGAACATGGGGATCCGAGTACCGTCCTTGGAGGAGTAGAAGACCTGCTCCACCTCAAAAAGCGTCGGGTCGACCGGCACGTCGGGGCGCGCCCAGAGGGCGCGGCTGCCGTCGGCGAGGTCGCAGCGGTAGATGCTCGAAGGATCGTTGAAGCTCGAGAAGGAGAGGAAGGCCTCAGTCGCGCCCTCCTCGGTACGCAGCCTCGCCGACCCGAGGCCCGGCAGCTCGACCTCGCCCTGGGACGTCCCGTCGAGGCCGAAGACCTCGATCCGGGTCGAGGCGTCCTGCAAGTAGTTGACGACGAGCCGCTCGCGGGCCTGCGAGACGCCCCGGATCGGGAAGTCGCGCTCGGCGACGATCTCGCGCCATTTCTCGCGCTCGGGGTGATGGAGGTCGACGGCCACCACCCGGCCGTTGGGAGCGTCGAGGGTGGTGTGCAAAAAGAGCGTGTCGCCGACCAGGAGCGGCCGGCTGGAGGCTTTTTCGCCGAGGACGACGTCGATTCTCTTGAGCTCGCCGCTCCGCAGCCACTCCTCGGCGTCGTAGACCCAGACGTCGTTCGAGTCGGTGCCGGTGGCGTAGCTGATCACCAGCCATCGGGCCTCGGAGTTCGTATAGTGGTTGGGTCCCCAGGTGGTGGCGAGTGGTCCTTCCTTGTACTGCTCGAAGATCAGCGGATCCTGGCGCGGATGGCGTCCGACCTTGTGGAACCGGATCTGTCCCGAGTAGGGGTTGGCCACGTCGCCGAGCCGGCGGTAGAAGAAACCCGAGGAGTCGGGGAGCCAGGCGACGTTGCCGACCTTGCCGGGGATCTCGTCGGCGAGCCACTCGCCGTCCGAGGTCCGTGCGAGGTAGAGGGTGGCGTTCTCGTCGCCGCTCTTGTAGAGACCGAAAGCGACGATCTCCCCGTCGGGGCTGGGGGTGAACCACTGCATGGTGGTGAGGCCGCTTTCGTCCAGCGTGTTGGGATCCAAGAGAGCGCGTGGCTCGCCGTCGTGCCCTTGGCGGACGTAGAGCACCGGCTGGGCCTCCTCGCCGTGGCGTTCGGTGTTGAAGTAGAGCTTGCCGCGGACGGTAGGCGCGCCGATCGTGTCGACCCGGTAAAGCTCGGCGAGCCGCCGGTTGAAGGGCTCGCGGCCCGGCAGGTTGTCGAGGACGGAGCGGGTGTAGGCGTTCTGGGCGTCGGTCCAAGCCGCGACCTCGGCGGCGAGCTCCGGGGAGGGCTCTTTGAGCTCGGGCGCGGCGTTGCCTTCGAGCCAGCGATAGGGGTCGACGAGCTCGGCGCCGTGGACCACCTCGGTGACGGGCCGTGCCTCGGTCGGCGGGGCACCGGCTGCAACGAGCGTTGGGAAAAGCGCGGCCAGGACGAGGGCCGCGCGGAGGACGAGAGACACACGAAAGCGTCGGCGCATGGGGAGGACCTCTTCGATAGATGTCGGCAACTAGGACACGTCTCGGCGCCCGCGTCTCGGGGCCTCGTCTCCCTTGGCAGGACCGAGGCGCCGCCGGAGCGCGGGGAAAGACATCTTACCCCGCGGGGTCTTCGGCTCAAGGCACGACCGACGACCAGGCGCTCGTCGAGCCCGACTCGAAGCCGTCGGCGAAGACGGTCGTCGGGTCGGTGATGCGGACGAGGAGGTTGTCCTTGACCATGTAGAGCTCGCCGTTCTCGTCCTCGCCGAAGCCGGTGTAACCGAAGCCGAGGTCGGCAACCGCGTAGGACGTCCACGAGGGCTCGGCCGCCCAGAGCGTGCCGCCGCACCAGTCGGTGCCGAGGCCGGGTCGGCGACGTCAGGATCGTCGGCGGAGACCGAGTAGTGGGCGACGACGGTGTCGCCCGACAGGTTCGTGTAGTTGACGTAGAAGAAGCCGTTCGTCGCGTAGTCGGGATGGAAGGCGAGGCCGAGCAGACCTTGCTCGCCGCCGCCGGAGACCAGGGAGCCGACGTCGAGAAAAGGCGCGACGAGCACCTGGGCGCCGTCCCAGATGCGGATCTCGCCGCTCTGCTGGACGACGAAGAGGCGTCCCGAGCCGTCGCCGGCGTTGGTGAGGCCGATGGCCGAGCTCAAGGTGTTGGCGACCTGGACGACCTCGACGGACGGGGCCTGGGCGGCGATCGTGCCGCTCGTGGCGACGAGCGCGGCACAGGCGAGGGGAAGGGGCAGAAGACGAGACGCTCGGACCATGGTGACAAGCTCCTCATGCCGCGATCTGTGGGGGACGTGGACGTTCGATGGGCGCGACGGCGATTCGTCCTTCGATTCTCTCACGCCCAGGACCCTAAGCTCAGGACGGGACCGGTGCTGTCAACGGCTGCACATCCGCGTTGTGAGCTTCGTCACTTCGACAACGGTACCAGAGCCATGTGGTAGAGTGCTGTCAGGCAGCGAGAACGAGAAGTCGGAGGCAACCATGGTCAGAGCAGTCATTCGCAACGGGGCGATCGAGCCGTTGACCCTCCTGCCGGAGGACTGGGCAGACGGCCGTGAGCTTGTCATCGCCGAGGTCGAACAGCTTGCGGAATCGGACTCGCAGGTCGGAGCCTGGGCGCAAGACGTGGAAGCAGCGATGGCCAAGATCCCCCCCGAGGACCACGACCGGTTCGAAGCCGCGCTCGATGAGCACGAGAAGGAGGCGAAAGAGTATATGCGGCGCCAGTGGGAGACTCAGCCCTGATGGCTGACGGCTATATTCTTGACTCCAACCATCTGGGGGCCACGAGACCTGGATCCCTGATTCGCAAGCGGGTCCTGGAACTGCCCAAGAAGGGTACGAGGATCGGGACTTGTGTTCCGGTGCTATGCGAAGTCGAAGTTGGCATTCAGCAAGTGAGTCACCCTGAGGAATATCGACGCGCTCTCAGGCAACTGCTCCGCCGTGTTCGTATCTGGCCCATCGATCTTGAAACGGCGAAAATCTACGGCGAGATTTACCAGGATCTTCGCCGACGCGGTCGTGTGCTTTCGCAAGTCGACATGATGATGGCGGCGCTTGCCAGGCAGATGAGCCTGACGATCCTTACTACGGATCGCGACTTCGAAGCTCTATCTGACATTCCTGTCGAGGACTGGTCGAGCCCGTGATTCGCCGGATGAGAATCGACCAGGACGTCACCGCCGCCGCGGACCGGATCGGCCCCTACATCCGCGAGACGCCGGTGGAGGAGTCTCCTCTCCTCAGCCGGCGGGGCGGGGGCCGCGCGTTCTTGAAGCTGGAGAACTACCAGGTCACAGGCTCGTTCAAGGCGCGCGGCGCCATGAACCGCCTCCTCGCGATGGACGAGGACGAACGCCGGCGCGGTTTCGTCACCGCCTCCTCGGGCAACCACGGGGCGGCCGTCGCCTACGCCCAGCAGCGGATCGGTGGCGAGGGGCTCATCGTCGTCCCCGAGGACGCCTCGCCGACCAAGGTCGAGGCGATCCGTGCCCGCGGCGCCGAGGTCGTCCAGCACGGAGCCGACTGTGTCATCGCCGAACGCTGGGCGCGCGCCGAGGCCGAACGGCGTGGCGTCGCCTACGTCTCGCCCTACAACGACCCGCGCGTCGTCGCCGGCCAGGGGACCATCGGCTTCGAGCTCGCCCGCCAGCTGGAGCGAATCGACACGATCTACGTCTCGGTCGGCGGCGGGGGACTCATCTCCGGCATCGCGGGATACTTGAAGGCGCAGAACCCCGATCTCGAAGTCGTGGGCACCTCGCCGCGCAACTCGGCCGTTTTGTACGAGTCGCTCAAGGCGGGCGAGATCCTGGACCTCAAGTCGCTCCCGACGCTCTCCGACGGCACCGCCGGCGGCGTCGAGGCGGGGACGATCACGTTCGAGCCTTGCCGGGAGCTGATCGACCGCTTCCTCCTCGTCGAGGAAGAGGAGATCGCCGCGGGCATGCGTCTCGTCGCCGAGCATCACCACATGATGGTCGAGGGTGCCGCGGGCGTCGCCGTGGCGGCTTACCTCAAGGACCGCGAACGCCGGACGGAGGGCACCGCCGTTGTCGTCTTGTGCGGCGCCAACGTCAGCCTCGAGGTCTTTCGCCGGGTCCTCGGGAAGGAGCTCTAGGCGACGTCCTAGGGCGTCCTGGACGCAGAAAGGATCCAGCTCGTGTTCCTCGGACATTTCGCCGTCGGATTCGCCGCTCGCGCTCTCACCGCCCGTTCCGCCCTGCCGCGCTTGTCGCTCGGGACGCTTTTTCTGGCCGTCCAATTCGCCGACCTTCTGTGGCCGACGCTGGTCCTCCTCGGGCTGGAGAAAGTCCGCGTCGCTCCCGGCATCACCGCCGTGACCCCCCTCGACTTCGTCCACTATCCGATCTCTCACAGCCTGTTGACGCTCACCGTTTGGGGCCTTGCCCTGGCCCTGTTGCACCGCGCCTGGAGCCGCCGTGGGGCGGGCCGGGGCCAAGGCCAGACGGCTCTCGCCGTGCTCCTGGTCGCCGCCGTCGCCAGCCACTGGCTGCTCGACTTCGTGACCCACCGGCCGGACCTCTTGCTCCATCCCTACGGCGAGCGCTTCTACGGCCTGGGCCTGTGGAGCTCGGTCAAAAAGACGATCCTCGTCGAGGGGACGATCTTCGCCGGTGCGGTCGTCCTCTACGCCTGGGCGACGCGGGCCCGCGACCGTGCGGGTCTCTGGGGCTTTTGGGCGCTCGTCGCCTTCCTCCTCGCCGTCTATGCCGGGAACCTCTTCGGCCCGCCGCCACCGTCGGCCGTCGCCGTCGCCTGGGTGGGCCACGCTCAGTGGCTGCTCGTCGCCTGGGCCTTCTGGCTCGACCGCCACCGCGAGCCGCGACGGAAAGGGTCTCGACCCGCGCCCTGAAATCGTTGAGAATAGGGAGACGTCGATCGACAAGGAGCGAGCGCCGGATGAGCAGGAGAGATCCAGGACCCCCAAGTCGCGGTTCGCGGTGGTCCGCCGCCGTGGGCCTCTTGGCCATTGTGGCGCTCGGCTGCTCGGGAGCGATCTCGGTGCGCCAGATCGGCTCCGAGCCGAGGTCGTCGACTCGCCAAGCGACGGAAGAGGCCGTGACCTCGGCCGTCGACGAGCTCTGCACCGCGACGCGCCAGGTGCTGCGCCAGCACGACATGGAGGAGCTGTGGATCGCCTATCCCGAGCTCGTCGTCCGCGCCCTCGACCGCGTCTACCGCGACACCCCGGAGCCGGCGATTCTCGCTGCCGTCGCGGAGCTCACGCTGCACGAGGCCGAGCGCCTGGATCTGGTCAATTCCTTCGCCGCCCGCGGCTTTTACCTCGTCGCGGCGGCGCGGGCCTACGACTACCTTTTCGCCTTCGACTCCGGCATTCGCCGCGCGTTCGACCCGGTCTTCGACGACATGACCGAGGTCCACCGCAGGGCCACCGGCGGCTACCTCCACGGTCTCCTCGCCGAGCCCGGGGGGCTGCGTGACGAGTTCTACGAGGTGCTTGGCGAGACCTATCAGGTTCGCATCCAACGCCGGGGCGACGTCTGGGACCCGGGCTTTTTCGGGGAGATGCATCTCGCCGAGCAGCTCGACGTCCGAGGATTTCGCAGCCATTACCGGGTGCCGGGTTTCGGCGTTCCCCTGGTGGGTGTGCGCGAGAACCCGCGCCAGGGCTTGCTCGAGTCCTACTACCCGCCGGCGGGGATGATCTTTCCGTTGAGCGCGGTGCTGCGCTTCGACGCCGACGAGCCGCTTCGACGCGACGAGAACGCTCTTTTTGACGACTTCGTCTCGACCCAGGGTCAGCGGAGCGCGGTCTTGGCGTTCTACAACCCGCTCGACGATTCGACGATCGAGATCGCCGGCTCGGAGGTCCCTTTGGCCTTCGACATCACGGCGCCGTTGGCCCTCCAGGCGGTGCGCGACAAGACGATGGGGCAGGCGCAGGCCCTCGGCTTCCGCGACGCCGAGGAGGTCGCCGACCTCCAGGGCCTTTACATGCACGAGCCCTACGATCCCGAGAAGATTCCTGTCCTCATGATCCACGGCCTGCGCGCCAGCCCGCTCGTCTGGCTCGAGATGACGAACGAGCTCGAAGGCGATCCGGAGATCCGGCCGGCCTATCAGATCTGGCACTACTTCTATCCGTCGGGGCTGCCGTACCTCTACAACGGTGCCATCCTCCGCCGGCAGCTCCAGGAGCTCGACCGGCTCGATCCCAACGGCACCCACCTGGCGCTGCGCTCGATGGTGATCGTCGCCCACAGCATGGGGGGGCTCTTGGCGAAGACTCTCGTCTCCTCGTCGGGGACGGCGATCTGGGACGGGATCCTGACGGTCGGTCCCGAGCAGGTGCAAGGGCTCCCCGAGGACGTCGAGCGGTTGCAAGACATGCTGATCTTCGAGCCTCTGCCGTCGATCGAGCGCGTGATCTTCCTCTCGACGCCGCACCGGGGGAGCCGGCTGGCGAACGCTTTCGTCGGCCGGTTGGGCTCGAGCGTGATCCGTCTCCCCGAGGACTACACGGACTTTTTCCATCGCCTGAGCGAGGCCAACTGGGACGTGATCCGGCCCGAGGTCCGCAAGACGATGGCGCGTGGCGGGCCGACGAGCATCAAGGCCCTTTCGCCACAGGACGCGACGCTCCAGGCGCTGGCTGAATTGCCCTTCGCCCCCGGCGTGAAGCTGCATACGATCATCGGCGACCGCGACGCCGCAACCGGCGATCCCGAGGTCGATTCCGACGGCGTCGTGACTCATGAGAGCGCCCACCTGCCGGAGGCGCTCTCGGAGCTCTTCGTCCCGGGACGGCACAACGTCTACTCCCACGCGTTGGCCATCCTGGAGGTCAAGCGGATCCTGAAGGAGCACTTGCGGGAGCGCCGGGCCATGGACGGATCGTCTTGAGCCGCGTCTTGAGGCGTCTCCTACGTCTTTTGACGCTCGCCGCGGCCTTGGCCGGCTGCGCCGCACCGGAGCCCACGCTCCGCCGTCCGCTCCTCGACGACGCCTACGCGCCGGACGTCCTGGTGGAGGCGCGTCGGATCGAGCTCAAGGCCTCGGCCGGAGGCAACCGCTTCCTGACCGGGTGGTGGCCGTTGCGCGGCGAGGGACGGCCGAGGCTCGTGGCAGGGGAGGACGAGCCGGCCCGCCTGGAGCTCGTCCACCTGGCGGCGCGTCCGCGCGTCCTGGCCCTCGACCTGGCGCCGCCGGTTCGCCGGCCGCCGGTTCGCCGGCCGCCGGTTCGCCGGCCGGGCGACGTCGTCGCTGGCGCGACGGTCGACGTCCGCGCCGCCGGGCGTGACCTGGGCCGCTTTCCCGTCGCGGATCCGTTGCGTATCCCTCTGCCGGCGGACTTGCCCTTTGGACGCGTCCTCGTCGAGCTCGTGCCACGCGGCGCGCCGCTTTCCGTGTTGGCGGCTTCCTCGCGCCCGTCGCTGGCGGCGGGGGAGGTCCGTCGCGAAGGCCCGGACCTGGTGCACGGCGGTACCGCCGTGGTCGATTTCGTCCGACGGGTGCAGCCCGGGGAGCGCCTTGCCGGAAGCTTCAAGCCGCCGTCGTCGCCGAGCCCCGGCCAGGAGCTCCGGATTCTCGTCGAGGACAAAAGCGGCGGTTTTGAGACCGTGTGGAGCTACTCGACGGACGACGGTGGCGATCCCTCGATCGACGTCCCATTGACCGCCGACGGCTTCGTGCGCGTCCGTCTGGAGGCGCGTGGCGAAGGCCCGCCCGGAAGCTGGCGCGACCTCGCTCTCGTCGCTCCGGAGCGGCAAGCCGCGGACGACGGGGCCGGCGCCTCGGTGTCGGTCGAGCCGCCGGAGCTCGTCCTCGTCTTCGTCCTCGACGCGCTTCGCGCCGACCAGGTCACTCACCTCGGTGGCCTCGAAGGCGTCACGCCGACGATCGACCGGTTGGCCCGCGAGGGCTTTTCCTTCAGAGCCCATCGGAGCCCGGCGCCCAACACCTTGCCGTCGACGAAGGCGCTCTTCCTGGGCGAGGCCCGGGTCGACCGCGGCGGCCACAAGCTGGCCGCGGACGGCGGCGCGACCCTGGCGGAGATTTACTGGGACGCGGGCTACCGGACGGGGCTTTTCTCGGGCAACGTCTACGTCAGCCCGGCCTACGGCATGGACCGCGGCTTCGAGCACGTGGTGGAGGAGCCGATCCGTGAGGAGGACACGTGGAACGACAACGCGGCCCGGCTCGGCCAGGCGCTGCTCGACTGGCTCGGCTCCTTGGGTCCCGGCGAGCGGGCTTTCGCCTACGTCCACGTGATCCATCCCCACAACCCCTACGCGCCGCCGCCGGAGCTCGAGGAGCGGCTGACTCGCGGCGTCGACTCCGCGATCGACGGCAGCACGCGGACGCTGGCCGCCATCCGTCAGCGTCGCCGCGAGGTCGACGAGGCGGACCGGGAGCGCCTGCGCCGTCTTTACGCCGCGGCTTTGGCCTATGCCGACGCGGAGATCGCACGGGTTCTCGAAGGGGTCGAGGAGCTTCGCGGTCCTCGGCGTCCTTTCGTCGTCGTGACCTCCGACCACGGCGAGGAGCTTTTCGACCATGGGGGGCTGCTCCACGGCTACACGCTCTACGAGGAGATGGTCCGCATCCCGCTGGTCGTGTGGTCGCCGGGGCTCGTCGAGGTCGGGGAGTCGAGTCGTTCGAGCGGGACGCTCGACCTCCATGCCACGCTGGCCGAGCTTGTGGGTGCGGAGGTGGCGAGTGAAGGACGGTCGCTTTTGGCGTTTCTGTCCGGAGGCGGGGCCGGCGACGTCTCGGAGCTTCATCTGGCGGCGGCGGCGAGCGTGAAGGGTGGCATCTACTCAGCTCAGACCGATCGTTTGAAGCTCGTCTGGGCACCGCGGACCGGCTTCGACTGGGGCCTCGGCGGCGGTCCGGGACGGACGCGTTCGCCGGAGTATCTCTTCGACTTGGCGGAGGACCCCGGGGAGCGTTGGAACCTGGCGGGGGAGGGTGGCCTGGAGGCGGCCTGGCTGCGCTCTCGGCTCCTCGCCTGGATCGCGTCGAAGAAGGCGGACGAAGACCGTGAGGAGCCTGGGGTCGACGAGGAGACGGAGCGGCGTCTCCGGGCTTTGGGTTACGTCAACTGAGGGACCGTGGCCTCGAGAGTGCCGGCCAGTGGAGCTGCCGGCGCCCGTCTCTTCGGGTGGCCGTCGAACCACCCGGCGACGGCTCAGTGCCCGCCCGAAGGGGTGGTCCCGTCGATCGCGAGGGAGCGCTATTCTCTGTTGTGATAACAGGGTCACTTCATCGGCTTAGGGCAGACTGGGGGGGCCAAGGATCTTGCTGTCCCTGAGCCAAACCACTGGCTACGCTGAGAAGGCGCTCGGGCACGAAAGGAGCTTGGCTTGAGTTACTCTGGACACCATGTGATCCTGGGCACGGCCCTCTGGATGATCTGCGCGTTCACCGCGTCGACCCTCGCCGCCGCGCCGCCGTATCGGATCAGCGCCATGGGAACCGACGGAGACGCTGGGGCTGAGGCGATGCTGGCGGCAGCAGCCTTGAACCCCGTCGACGACGAGGTGTTCGTCGTCTGGTGTGGAGACGATCAGACGCCACCGTTGGCCGATGACGAGATGGAGATCTGGGGCCAACGCCTCAACGCCAGCACCGGCGCCCCCGTCGGGCCAGCGATTCGGATCAGCTTCATGGGTACCGACGGGGATTCGAGCCGCTCCGGTTGCTACCCCGACATCGCCTACAACACCACCGACCACGAGTACCTGGTGGTGTGGGACGGTGACGGGGCCGTGGACGGCAGATTCGAGATCCACGGCCGTCGCATCGACGCCTCGAGTGGCTCACTGCTGGCGTCGCAGCTGGTCATCGGCAACACGGGTCCGCCAGGAGACGCCCTCTACGACAGCTACGACGCCGCCGTGACTCACAACCCTGGAACCGACGAGTACCTGGTGGTGTGGTCCGGCGACGACAACACTTCACCTCAACTGGACAACGAGTTCGAGATCTTTGCACAACGTCTCAACGGCACCGACGCAAGCGCCATCGGCGGGCGCACAAAGATCAGCCATCAGGGACCCGATTCCGGGTTGTCCCAGAAGGACTACGACGCGGTCCTTCCCGACGTCGTGCTCAACCCAGGCGAAAGCGAGCTCCTGGTGGTCTGGCAGGGTGTGAGTCACGCCGATCTCTGCATCTTCCCTTGCACCGGGCAATACTACGTCTGGTGGGAGATCTATGCTCAGCGTCTCGATGCCGTCACCGGGGCCGAGCTCGGGGACGACTACCGCATCAGCGACATGAGCTCTCTCGGCACCGGTGGCGTCATCGTGCGCTACTGCTCGGGAAGCCCCTGCTACGTGGCCCGCGAGCCCGCCGTAGTGTTCAACCCGGACGTCAACCAGTATCTCGTCGTCTGGAGGGGAGACGAGGACGGGAGCTCCTCAGGCTTCGAGCTCGAGGTGCACGGACAACGCCTCTCCGGATCCGACGGATCGGAGATCGGTGCCAATGACTTCAAGATCAGCGACGTCGGCCCCGCCGGCAATAGCTCCTACGACGCGTACCGGCCGGCGGTGGGGTACCTACCTACCGAAGGCTCCTATCTCGTTGGCTGGGATTGCGACGACGGGGGTGCACTGGCCAACGACGAGCTCGAGATCTGGGGTCGTTGGCTCGCCGGGACGGACGCCTCGTCTCTCGGCTCCCCGGTCCGTCTGACGGCCATGGGCCCGGACGGGGACAGCTCCTACGATGCCCTGGATCCCGAGCTGGTGTCGCTGCCGGCGGGTCGTAGGTTCCTGGCGATCTGGGAAGGCAACGACGACAACCCGCCGCTGGGCGCGGCCGAGATGGAGATCTGGGGGGCCTTTGTCCACGCCCCGATCTTCTCCGACGGCTTCGAGACGGGAGACACCTCGGCGTGGTCGGCCTCGACACCCTGACGGGCGGCTGGCGGGATCCCTCAACTCGCTCTCAGGTATTGGACGCTGAACAGATCGTCCTGGTCGGTCCACACTCTCTCGACTTCGAAGCCGGCGCCCGCGGCGAGCCGGGCGAAGCTTGGAAGGGTGTACTTGTGCGAGTGCTCGGTGAGGATCGTCTCGCCGGCTGCGAAGTGAAAATTCCGGCCGTCGATCGCCACCGTCTGTTCGGCGACGCTCTCAAGATACATCTCGATGCGCGCTTCCTCTTCGTTCCAGATCGCCCGATGGCGGAAGGCGTCGAGGTCGAAGTCGGCGTCGAGCTCGCGGTTGATACGCGCCAGCAGGTTCAGGTTGAAGGCCGCGGTGACGCCCTTCGCGTCGTTGTAGGCGCGTTCCAGGATCGCCGGGTCCTTGACCAGGTCGGCGCCGATCAGCAAGGCGCCGCCGCGGCCGCAGGCGTGGGCGGCGCGGGCGAGGAAGTCGACCGCCTCGTGGTGCCGGAAGTTGCCGATCGTCGAGCCCGGGAAGTAGATCGCGCGCCGCCGCGCCGGACGTGCCGGCTCGGGGATCTCGTAGTCCGACGTGTAGTCGGCGCAGACCGGTAGCACCTCGAGGTCGGGGAATCGCTCGTCGAGGCGCTCCGCCGAGGCGATCAGGTGCTCGCGCGAGATGTCGATCGGCACGTAGCCCACTGGATCGTCCAACGACTCCAGCAGCACCTCGGTCTTGCGGCCGCTGCCGCTGCCGAATTCGATCAACAGGCAGCGCGGCCCGAGGCAGGCGGCCATCTCGTCGACGTGGTCGTCCATGATCGCCAGCTCGGTGCGTGTCGGATAGTACTCGTCGAGCTCGCAGATCTCGTCGAAGAGGTGGGAGCCCTGCTCGTCGTAGAAATACTTGCAAGGCAAGCACTTGACGTCCTGGCCAAGGCCGTCGAGCACGTCGTCGAGGAGCGTCCTGGTGCGCGGCTCGAGGTCGATGAAAGGTAGCGTGGTAACGGTCATGATGAGACCTTCGCGTCACGCGCCGTTGGCGAACGGTCCGGGTTTGACGGACTCTAGCAACGCGGGTGTCGGTCGGCAAGGAGGACGTTGCCGCATCCGCTCCTAGAAGACGGCGGCCGTCCCGCAAAGGCGTCTTCGCTGGGAGCGCTGGCGTCCCGCCTGCTCTTCTCCGTGGTGAATAAATTCTCGGTCCCCGGCGTTGTAAATAGTGAGAGCCTGACGAAACCTGCCCTCATCGAATCACGAGAACGTCACCATGAATCCTCTGCTCGTCCAAGGTCAAAAGCTCCGCAACCTGCTGCACTCGACCGTGCTGCTTGGCGCCATGGCCGTGCTTCTGGCATGGCTGGGATCGCTGGTCTTCGGCGGGCCGGGGCCCGTCGTCGTCGCGGCAGCCATCGTCCTGCTCGGCGGCCTCGGTACGGGACTGGCGCCGGAGTGGGCGATGCGCTTCCACCGTGCCCGGCCGCTCGCCTACAGCGAAGCACCGCGGCTCTACGAGATCATCGGCGAGCTGGCCCGCCGCGCCGGGCTCGATGCCCGACCACGGCTCTACCACGTGGCGTCGGCGCAGCCCAACGCCTTCGCCGTCGGGGGCGAAGGCAGCGCGGCCATCGCCGTCACCGATGGCCTACTCCGACGCATGGACACCCGTGAGCTCACGGGCGTCCTGGCGCACGAGGTCAGCCACGTCAAGAACGGCGACCTCAAGATCATGGCGATCGCCGGCATGATGGACCGCATGACCAGGACGCTCGCCTTCTTTGGCCGCGTGCTGGCGTTCGTCAGTCTGCCGCTGGCCATCGTCGGCTCACCGCTCCTGCCGTGGACGACGATTCCGTGGACGACGATCCTGCTCCTCCTCTTCGCCCCGACCCTCGCGACGCTCCTCTTCCAAGCGCTGTCGCGCACCCGGGAGTACGAAGCCGACCTCGAGGCGGCCCGGCTGACCGGCGACCCCGAGGGCCTGGCGCGGGCGCTCACCAACCTGGAGAGGCCGTTGGGCTTCTGGGAGCGGCTCTTTTTCCCCAACCGCCGCCGCCAGGCCGGTCCGCTCTCCACCCATCCGGCGACTGAGGAACGCGTCCGCCGGCTGCGTTCGCTCTACGATCGGCCGGTGACGCGACCGCCGCTACGTCCGCCGGTGCGAAGACCTCAGCCGATGTGGGCGCGTCAACCGGTGCAGGTGCGTCCGCCGGCACGGGTACCTCGGCCCACACGGATGGTTTTCGTCCGCGACCCGGGGCATCTCTTTCACGCCGCCTGAGAAGGCTGGGTCAAGTCACTTCAAAAGTATTTTAACGTACCTATCATCAATTCAAGCTCTCCCCTCGTCACCTGGACGGCGGATCGAGCCCTTGGCAAGCTCAACCGCCGCCCGACGCGAAGGCGCACCGCAGGGCGCGTGCTTTGTCGCGGAGCTCCCGCGCCGCCGCGGCACCCAGAGAGACGGTCAGCCCACCTTTTGCTTCAAATAGAGCTCTTCGATCGCCTTCGTCTTGTCGGCCTCGTGCGCTCCCTTGTCGGCCCGTATGACGACGAGCTTCGGGTCGCGCAGCGTCATCCGTCCCGTCGTCGCGTCGCGGATCACGCCCTCGAAGCGGACCGTGACCACGATGTGCGGCGCCAGCTCGAAACCGGGACGCGAGCCCGAGGCGCTTTGGCGCTCGATGCGCTGTCCAGTCAGGAGGCCCTCCATCATGATCAGCTGCTGGATCTCGGCGTCGCGGAGCTGGTCGAGGCCCGCCACGTCGCCGACGTCCTCGAACGAGCCGTCCTCGCCGCGGGCGCCGATGACGTAGGAACCGAACATGCCCGCTTTTTCCTTCGTCGTCACCGCCAGCACCGCTCCCAGGAGCACCAGGTCGAGCGTCACCTCGGGCTTGCGCTTGAGCCACGACGGATCCCGCGCCGCGAGCCGGTAGGGCGCCTTCAAATCCTTCGTGATGACGCCCTCGTAGCCCTGCGCCCGGAAGTGCTGGTAGAGACGCTTGACGTCGTCCTTGGTGCTCGCCATCTGACCTTCGGCCACCGTCACCGGGATGGGCAGGGGCAGGCTCGAGAGGGGACCCAAGAGCGCCATGAGCCGCTGGCGTCGTTCCGAGAGCGGCCGGGGCGTCAAATCCTCGCCGTTCAGGTAGAGGAGGTCGAACGCGGCGTAGCGCAGCGACACCGGACGCGACGCCTCGCCCTGGAGCGCGCCGAAGACCTCGTAGACCGTCGCCGGACGCGGGCCGTCGACCGTCATGACGCTGCCGTGGAGCTCGCCGTCGACGATCGCCGATTGCGCCGGAAACGTCTTGATCGTCGCGTCGAGGCTACGCACCAGCTCCAGGTAGTCCTTGCGGTTGCGGCTGTAGGCCCCGGCGAGGACCGAGCCCAACGGGTCCGTCGTCTTGTGGAGCATCAACCGGATGCCGTCGTACTTGCGCTCGACCCAGACGGGGAAGCTCTTCAGGGACTCCGTGGTGCCGGCCGCCAGCGCCGGCCGCACGGGCACCAGCGGCTGGAGCTCGATCTTGCGGAGCCCCTCCGGGCCTTCTTCGTCGAGCAGACGGGTCACGTGAAAGGCGTCGGTCAAGGCCATCGCGTGGGAGACCTGCTCGGGCTCGACGCCGAAGCGCTCGCCGATCAAACGCGCCAGAAGCTCGCCTTCGTAGCGCAGGCCAGCGCTCTTTAGGAGGAGCTTCGCCAGGAAGTAGGCCTCGACCTTGCCGCAGCGGACGAGAAGCGAGCGGAGGACTTGAAACTGACGATTGCGCTTCAAGTCGGGCACCAGGTGGAGCGTCGAGAGGACCTCGGAGGCGCTCAGTGGCTCCTCGCCCCGGAAGCTCGGGCGGCTCTCGGCGAAAAGCGCCGCGACGTCGCCGGTCACCGTCAGCCGATCGAGCATCTCGCGGCGCGTCTTCATCTGCACCGAGTGGAGAAGCCGCAGGAGGCTTTCGCGGCGAAACGTCGATGGCCGTCCTTGGAATGCGTCGCCCAGCAGACAGCCGACTTTCTGCAGGACGTCGAGCCCGAGCTCGGTGTCCATGAATCTCTTCAGCAGCGCCTGGCGCTCCTCGCTCGCGGGCGGCGGCGGGATCTTCACGCCGAATAGCTGCGCTCCTTTTTCGGGAGACATTCCGGTGAGCGGCAGCAAGAGCCCTCGGCAGAGGCTGTAGAACGGGATCGAAGCGAACGACGTCGCCTGAAGCTCCTGCTCGCGGACGCGCTTTTCAAGCACCGCCGCCAGGTGAAGCGGGACGCCGAGGGTGTTGGAGAGGTAGTCGGTGTCGACGCCACGAGTCCCCAGCGACGCGACGAGCCCTCCCCATTCGGCGGAGCCGTCGAGCCACGAGCGGACGTCGCTGGTTCCGACCCACTTCATGGCGCAATCGGCAGGGGCTTGTAGGGCTCGGGTTGGTCCGGGTGGACGACCATGACGCCCATGCTCTCGTCGCGGGAGATGCGGATCGGGTACGGGTGGATGGGCGTGGTCACGCATTTGACGGCGCGGATGACGTCGATTTTTTCGCGGTACTTGCCGCCCCAGGCCTCGGCGATCTCTTTCGAGCCCAGCCCCATCTCCTCGATCAGGAAGACCGCGTCGGCGGTGTGCTGGAGGGCCTCGCCGCCCACCGGCGCGCCGGTGTCGCGGATCTGGCCGATGCACAGGCAAGTGACGCCCTTCTCGTGGTTGTAGGTCTTCAAGGTCGAGAGGTTGTCGGCGGTCTTCTGGCTCTTCGACGGGTCGAGCATGTTGAGCGAATCGATGACGACGAAGCCGATGCCTTCCTTTTCCACCAGGTAGCGGTAGCGGGCGATGAAGTCGTCCCAGGTCTGGCCTTTGTGGTACTGGCTCTCGAGGACGTAAAAGTTCTCCAGGACGTCCTTGGCGAGCGTCTCTTCGTCAAGGCCGGTGATCGACATGCCGAGCTTCGTCAGGCGCGAGCAGAGGTCGTCGCGTCCCGAGGGCTCGGCGTTGTGGAAGCCTTCCTCGGCGACGACGAAGGCGACCCGTTCGCCGCTCTGGGCCACTTTGACGAGCGCCGCCAGGGCGGAGCGGGTCTTGCCCTTGCCGGGAGGACCGGCGAGCGCCATGGTGCAACCCTTGGGGAGGCCGCCGAGGGAATTCTGGCCGTCCTCGGTAAGGCAGAGGACGTCGAGCACCGACCCGACGGGCATGGCCTCCTGGGTCTTCAAGCGCTGGGTGAGGGTGGCGGGACGGATGATGTCGGCGTCGAGACCCTGGTCCTGGTCGTCGACCGCGGCGGGCGCGGCGAAGGGCATCGCCGACGGGTCGATCGCCATCTGCGGCATGCCGCCGCCCATCATCATGCCCTGCATCATCTGCATCATCTGCATCATGGCCATCGGGTTGGCCTGCATGCCGGGCATCTGAGGCACCTGGGGCACCGCCCCCGGTTGTTGCTGTTGCTCGTCGTTTGCCACGCTCGCCTCCGTTCTGGGGTCGATTGCTCAGGATTCGTCCACGTCGATCCTAGCACCAAGCGGGTGTCGTTCCCGCTGCCTGGACAATCGTCGGGAGGGTGCCGAATCGGCAAGGCCGTCACCCGGGGATGAATCCCCGGGTGCCGGCTCGCTCAAGTCGCGAAGGAGCTTCCTCCATCCCTCCTCCTCACGCGCCGGATCGAAAAGGCTCGCCAGGCGACGGCAGCGCTCGGCGAGGTCGTCGAGGAAGGCCGGCTCGGTTTCGAGGCGGCGGAAAAGGGCCGCCAGGCCCTCGGTGTCGCCGACCTCGAAATAACCTGGATAGTCCTCTCCCAGAAGTCCGGCCGAGCCCGCGATGCGCGACGCGACGACCGGGCAACCGGCGACGGCGGCCTCGCCGATGACGTTGGCCCCACCTTCCATCCGCGAGGTCAGGACCATGGCCCGCGAGCGTTTCAGGAGCTGGCGGACCCGCCATTGCGGCAGCTCGCCCAGCCAGCGGTAGCGAGGGTTCGACGCGGTCTCACGTTGCGCCTGGCCGGCCGTCTCGGCGTCGAGAGCCTCACCGGCGTGCAGGATCCTGAGGCGGGAGGAGGCGTCGAGCCGGCGCGCCGCCTCCGCGGCGCGGAAGGGGTCCTTGACCGGACGCAGGTGGGCGACGAGGGCGACGTCAAAAGTGCGCCGTCTCGGCTCGAGACGGGCGCGGCTCGCCGTCGCCGACTGGTGGAGGACCACCACCCGGGAGCGCAGCTCTTCCGGTAGCTCGTCGACGCCGAAGGCCTGGAGGAGGACGAGCCGGTCCGCCCGGTGGAGGACGCTTCGCGCCTTCGCGTGACGACGGATGTCGTCGTAGAGGTCGGTACCGGTCAGCGTCAGCACGAGCGGTCCTTGACCGTGCCCGAGGTAGCGCTCGATCGACGCCAGGCTGCGGCGGGCGTGGAGCGCCACCAGGAGGTCGCAGCGCTCCCCGTCCCATTCCATGCGGAGGTCGACCCGGTGTCCCAGGCGGCGTAGGACCCTCGCCCAACGTTCTGCGGTGATCCGGTTGCCCTTGCGCGAGCCGCGTGGGGCGGGCGTGACGATCGAGATCCTCATGCCTGATAATGATCTTCCTGAGTCGGTTCGGTCGTCTCCGTGGGTGCGCGGCGCGCACGCTACAGGTTAGAATCCAGGCGTGTCCACTTACGAACGCGAGCAGATCGGACCCTATCGCATCGAAGAGCTCCTTGGCAGCGGGGGCATGGGAGAGGTGTACCGGGCCTACGACGAGCGGCTCGACCGCCTGGTCGCCATCAAGCGGGTCCACACCGACAGCGTCAGCACCCGGGCCCTGGAGCGCTTCTTGAACGAGGCCCGCATGGCGGCTCGCCTGAGCCATCCCACGATCGTTCAGATCTACCATGTCGAACACTTCGACGGCGACGACTGCATCGTCATGGAGTACGTCGAAGGCGAGACCTTGGCGGATCTGCTGCGCCGGGGTCCGTTGTCTCTTACCGACACGCTGCGGCTCGCCTGCGAGCTCGCCGAAGGGCTCGTCGAGGCGCACCGCAAGGGGATCATCCACCGCGATCTGAAACCGGAGAACGTGATGCTGGTGACGGAGCGTTCGGATCCCGGTTTCGGGCGGCCCGCGATCGGGCGCATGCGGCCCGGACAGGCCAAGATCCTCGACTTCGGCCTCGCCCGGCCGCGTTTTGCCGACGAGAACGACTACGAGGCGACGCCGGAGCACACCTTGATCGGGACTCCCGTCGCCATGTCGCCCGAGCAGGTGCACCACCACGGCGCCGATCAGCGTTCCGACCTCTTCGCCTTCGGAACGCTGCTTTACCACATGGCGACGGGCGAGAGCCCGTTTCGCGGCCGGACGGTCCTCCAGATCCTGAATCAGGTCTGCTACCACCATCCGCCGCCTGTCGATCAGGTCAACCCCGAGGTGCCGGCGGAGCTTTCGCGGCTGATCTCGCGTCTACAAGAAAAGCGACCCGAGCACCGGCCGCAGAGCGCGCGCGAGGTCAGCGAAGCGTTGGCGGAGATCGCTCGTAGCGAAGCCCGCGGTTTGAGGGCCGCGTTGCCCCGGGCGTCGATCCTGCATGACGAGCGCCGTCAGATCACCGTCTTGCGCTACGTCCTGGGGCCGGAGGAGGGCACGGATCCCTCCGACGGCATCTGGCGCGACGTCGAGGCTTTCAACCAGGTGGCCGCCGAGCGGATCCGGCGGCGCATGGGCCGCGTGCGCTGCGAGGACGACGAGGGCCTGACCGCCTTTTTTGGCTTCCCGCGTTCTCCCGAGGACGCCGCCCAGCAGGCCGTCGGCGCGGCCCGCGAGCTGATCGCCTGCTGCGCGGAGCGCTTCGCGAGGCGCCAGAAGCCCTTGACGCTGCGTGTCGCGGCGCATACCGGGGTGGCGCGGATGGGGGAGCGTCCGGGAGGGGGACGGGTGGTCTTCGGTGCCGACGCCGGCGTCCTCTGGAGCGTCACCGACGAGCTCGCGCGGGGCGCTGAGCCCGGCACAGCGGTCGTCAGCGAGGCGACCCAGCGTCTTGTCACGCGGCATTTCGTCTGCCGGAGCGGCGGCCGTTTGGAGGCCAAGAACAGTGACCGGGGGATCGCCTTTTATCGGGTCGAGCGCCAGGTCGATCGCCGCGGCGTGGCCGCACGTTCCGGCCCCGACGGCCTGGTGGGCCGTCGCCGGGAGCTGGAGCTGCTCGCGGCGCGCTGGCGTCTGTCGACGGAGAGCCGGGGGCAGGTGGCTTATCTTGTCGGCGATCCGGGAATCGGCAAGACTCGGCTCGTCTGGGCGCTCCGGCAACATCTGGACCTCACGGGGCCGCAATGGCTCGCCTGCCGTTGTGAGCCCGCCTTTCAGTCGAGCGCCCTGCGGCCGGTGATCTCGCTCCTCTGGCAGATTCTGGGCGTCGGCCGCCAGGCGAGCGCCGCGCAGAGCCGGGCACGTCTCGCCGAGGTCCTTGAGGCCTACGGCCAGAGCTCGAAGGAGGGCGTCCTGGCGGCGCTTCTGGGGCTTGTGGAAAGCGACGCCGGCCGCTTTCAACGCCGCAGCGCCTTCGAGGCCGTCATCGAGCTCGTCCTGGCCCTTGCCGCCGAGAAACCGCGACTGTGGGTGATCGAAGACCTCCACTTCGTGGACCCCTCGACGCTGGAGCTCCTGGGGCTCCTCTTCGAGCAGGTCCCGGCGGCTCGGCTGACGCTTGTCCTCACATTTCGTCCTCGCTTCAAGCCGCCCTGGGGGGAGCCGACCTATCTGACCCGCCTCAATCTCGGCTCGCTGAGCCGCGAGCAGGTCGAGGAGCTGGTCAACGCAAGCTCCGGGGGCCGGCGGCTGCCGGGGGAGCTCCTGGAGCAGATCGTCGAGCTGGTCGACGGTGTCCCGCTTTTCGTCGAGGAGCTGACGCGCTTCGTCATCGAGTCCGACATGCTCGTCGAGCGGGCAGGGCGCTACGAGCTGAGCCGTCCAGGAGCGGCGCTACGGATCCCCGCGACCTTAAACGACGCCTTGATGGCGCGGCTTGACCATCTCGGTTCCGCCAAGCAACTCGCCCAGCTGGCCTCTGTCTTCGGACGTGAGCTCCGTTACGACACGCTGCGTGCCGTCGCGCCTTTCGACAGGGAATTCCTCGACACGGGGCTCGAACGGCTCGTCGCCGCCGAGCTCCTGTACCACAAGGGGCTCAATCCCGCTCGGTACGTCTTCAAGCACACGCTCATCCAGCAAGCCGCCTACGAGTCGTTGCTCGAGGACCAACGCCGTGCGTACCACGCGGAGATCGCCCGGGTCCTGGAAGGCGGAGTGAAAGACGGCCCGCGGCTTTTTCCGGAGGTCGTGGCACACCACTACACGCAGGCGGAAGACCTCGAGCGGGCCGTCGGCTACTACTTGCAGGCCAGCCGGAAAAGCTACGACCGGATCGAGGCGATCCGTCACCTGGAAGAGGGGAAACGGCTGTTGGACCGGCTCGGCGAATCGAGCCGCCGACGCGATCTCGAAGAGCGATACCACCAGGCCTTCCTGGAGGCCGAGCGGCGAAGCGGAGCCGAAGGGTGAGCCATACCGCCACCACGGCGTTGGTCTGGCTCGTCGTGTGGGTCTCCTCCTGCGCCCCGCCGGCCGGGGCGCCGTACTACAGCGATTTGCTGCTCGGTGGCGAGCTGACGCTGGCCGGGGAGGCGGCCGTTCCGGTCGAGGTCCACTGTCCCGACACCACTCATCTGGGCCTTCTGCTCCCGGCCGGTGTGCGGCTCGGTTCGGCTTTGGCCGTGGCGGAGGGGGCGCGTCTTCACGTGGAGGTCTGCGCTCCCGAAGATGGCGGGGGAGAGGGGAAGCTCTTTCTCGAGGTCCAGGGAGTCGACGGCGCGGCGAAAAGCGACGTCGTGAAGCTTGAATTCTCGGCCAGTGGCTCCATGGCCGCGACTCTGAACCTGGCTTCCTTGCCCTCCGGCGAGGCGCACCTCTCCGTTTCGAGCGACATCGCGGTCCTGGTGAAAAACCTCTACGTGGAGAGCCGCTTCGCGGCCGGGGGCACACTGTCCGGCGAGCCCCGGCAGGTGCTCCTGATCTCGGCCGACACCCTGCGCGAGGACGCCGTCCTGGATCCGGGGAAAGGCTACGCCGTGCCTCACCTCACGCGCTTCGCCTCCGAGGCCCAGGTTTTTTCGCCGCACTACGCCACCGCCACCTGGACGCTGCCCTCGCACGGCTCCATCCTCACGGGCCAGCAGCCCAAGGTCCACGGGCTCGTTGAACGCCGGCTGGTGCTGCGTCCCGGAGTCAGGACGCTCGCCGAGCGTTTTCGCGAGAAGGGCTTTCGAACCGAGGCCCTGGTCTACGATTGTCTGTGGCTCGAGCCGCGCTTCGGCTTCGACCGCGGCTTCGACGTCTACCGGTCCGTGCCCTGGGACTTGCCCAAGATGGTGCGGGAGGCGAGCAACTTCGTCCTCGACCACCGCGACGAATCGTTTTTCTATTTCCTTCACGTCTTCGACGTCCACTCCGACCGACATCGGATCCCTTACGAGTCGCCGGGAATGACCGCGGCGGCGATCGAGGAGCGGTTTTCCGTCGCGGGTTACGGCTGCCGCCGTGGTCTGTGCGCTTCGCGCCTGTTGCGTCAGATCGACAAGGGCAGGGTGCCGATGCTCGACGGCGAGTCCGAGATCCTGGAGCACCTTTACCGGCGCGGCGTCCTGGAAACCGACCGGCAACTCGGGCTCCTGTTCGAGAACCTGCGGGCGGCGGGGCTATATGAGCACATGACGATCGTGGTGACGAGCGATCACGGCGAGTCCTTCGAAGGACCTGGACGCTTCATGCACGGCGAGCCGTTCGAGGAGGTGCTGCGGGTGCCGTTGCTCGTCAAGTGGCCTGGCAACGCTCGGGCCGGCGAGCGCATGGAGACCGCGACGAGCTCTGTCGACCTCGCGCCGACGCTCGCCGAGGCGTTTGGGCTCGACGCAGAGGGGCTTTCCGGGACGAGCCTGCTCGCGCCGCGTCCGGGGGCGGCGATCTTTGCCGGAACGCACGACCATGTCGTCATCCGTGACGGCTGGAAGGCGGTCTTTCCGCTTCAGGGAGAGCCGCGCCTTTTCGACCTGGGGAGCGACCCGGAGGAGCGGCGTGACCTGGCGAGCGAGCGGCCGGAGGTCGTCGCGGAGCTGGCGGAGCTTCTCTCCCGCCGTCAGCGGGCGGAGCGCAAGCTTGTCGTCGAGATGCGGCGCCGGGAGAAGCTCGGGGACGACGGCGAGCGCGGTTTCAGCCGCGAGGAGATCGAACGTTTGGAGTCCCTGGGCTACGTCGGCGACGACGGGTGATCCCTCTCGGCCCAGCCCTCTTGCCCGGTCCGGCGTCGAGGAAACGGAGTCGGTCGGCTGGGTGGCAAGGTCGTGTGGGTTGCCCGTTTCGAGGGTTCCGACCTCATCCTCGAGTCCTAGCGCGCGAGCGGCGTTTCGAGTCGCGAGGAGTAACACGTCGGATGGCGTGAGACCGGCGTCGAGAAGCGTCCCGGCTTCGTGGAACCAGGCGCGGCTTCTCCTTCCTCGAGATCGGATGACCCCCGGAAAGCGGCGGCTGTCGGATTTTTCCCATTCGGCTCGTGAAGGCTCGTCTATCCTTGTTCCGACAACGAACCGGAAAGGAGAAAACGATGCTCGAACACGAATCCCTGGCCGACCCCTCCGCCCGCCGGGCGCGCTCGCGATACGCGGCGCCCTGGTGCGCCGTACTGCTGATCTCGGGCTGCGTCGTCGCTGGCGTCGCGCCGCCGGTAGCGGCGGAGCAAGAGGAGCCACCGCACGAGGCGGCCGAAAAGGCGATGCCCGAGGCCGATCCCTGGCAGCCTTTCCGGCTCCTCGAGGGGACCTGGATAGGCGCCATCGACGGCATCCTCGGCCAGGGCGAGGGCAGGCGCCGCTACGAATTCATCCTCGACGGGCGCTACCTCGTATCCAGGCATGCCTCGGTCCGCCTGCCGCAGGAGAAGAGTCCCGAGGGCGATTACCACCGGGACCTGGCCGTCTTCAGCTACGACCGCGGGCGCGGCAGCATCGTGCAGCGCGAGTTCATGGTCGAGGGCTACGTCGTTCGCTCCGAGTGCCAGGTCGAGCCCAAGCGCTTCGTCTGCACGAGCGAGGACGTCGAGAACGGCTCGGGGATACGTGCCCGGCTGAGCGTGGAGATCGCCGATCGCTACCGCTTCCAGGAGGTCTACGAGCTGGCCTTTCCCGGCCGCGAGATGAAGGTCTATTTCACCATCCAATGGACCCGGATCCCCGACCTGGAGGATTGATCGGCCGGGGCGCTTGACTCGGCCAGACGACGCAAGATCTTCACTCTTCTCCCCGCCGGACGCCGGGCGCTCGAAACGGAGGCGGCGCGGCTCGCCAAGCTCGCCGATCTGGTGCGCTCCCGGCGCCTCGTGCCCAGCGAAGCCTGAAGAATGGGAGCCACCGGTCGCGAAGAGCCGCATGAACCGCTGGAAGACGGCCTGGCGACCGGGTAGCGAATCGAGGACGGCGCGGGTGTAGGCGTTCTGAGTATCGGTCCAGGCCGCGATCCGGGCGGAGTCGGTTTTGTAACCGACGGGCTCCCCGTGGATACCCTCCACAGGAAGAGACGATGGTTGACTTTCATCAGATCTACGAACGCTACGCGCCGGACGTGCGCCGCTTCTGCTATTGGCTGTCCGGCGATCCGACCGTGGCCGACGACGCCACGGCGGAGACCTTCGCCCGCGCCTGGACGCAGCGCGAGTCGATCCGCGTCGGCACGGTCAAGGCCTATCTGCTGGCCATCGCCCGCAACGTCGTGCTGCACCACTTCCGCCGAGCGCGACCGCTGGCCGAGCTCGATCCCGATGCCCTCGACCCGGCCCCGGACGCCGAGCGGTCCCTGCTCGGACGCGAGGAGCTCGAGCGCGTGCGGCGCGCCCTCGGCGCGGTTCGCGAAGAGGACCGAGCAGCGTTCCTCCTGCGGGTGGAGCACGAGCTGAGCTACGACGACATCGCCCGCACCCTCGGCCTCTCCCTGTCGGCGGCCAAGGTCAAAGTCCACCGGGTCCGGTTGAAGCTGGCCGCGGCCCGCATTCAGGAGAATACGAAGTGACGACACCCGAGCTCGACCAGGAAGCCCTCCTCGACCTGCTCCCGGTCTACCTGGCCGGAGAGGCGAGCACCACGACCCGCACCCTCATCGAACGGCGCATGGAGACCGATCCGAGCTTCGCCCAACTGGTCGCTACGGCGCAGAAAGTGCGCCTGCCCGACACCTCGCCGCCCCCGGTCGACGGCGAGATGAAAGCGTTCCTCCGCGCCCGTCGGCGGATGCTCCTCCACCACGTGCTGCTGGTGCTGGCCGTTCTCTTCACGCTGCTCTTCGCCGTCTCGATGGGCTTTCTCCTCGACAGCTTTCCCGAGGCGGGAGCGGTCAGTTTGCTCCTCGGCACGATCTGCTGGTTCTCCTTCTGGCTCGCCGGACGTTCCCTGTCCTGACCCGCCCGACCGAAAGGAAAGACGATGGATCTCGATCCGAAAAGCACCAACAGAAGCCGGCTGCGCACGAGCGGACGCTGGCTGGGCTATGGCCTCGGGGGCCTGATCGCGCTCCTCATCGTCGCCGCCGCGGTCGCCGCCACCGTCGAGGCGGTTCTCGCCGCCCGCGACCGAGACCGCTTTCCGCCGCCCGGCCGGATGGTGGACGTGGGGACCCACCAGATGCACCTTCACTGCACCGGAGAGGCGATCGAGGGCCGGCCCACGGTCGTCCTGGAGGCCGGGCTGCAGCTCTGGTCGAGCAGCTGGTACTGGGTGCAGGAGGAGTTGGAGAAGACCGTCCGGGTGTGCTCCTACGACCGCTCCGGCCAGGGCTGGAGCGAGACCGGGCCCGGGGCCTTCGACGGCGAATCGATCGTCCGCGAGTTGCACCACCTCCTGGAGAGCGCCGGCGAGGAGCCGCCGTACGTCCTGGTCGGTCACTCCCTCGGCGGCATGACGGTCCGCATCTACTACGAGCTCTATCCCGGCGAGGTCGCCGGCTTGGTGCTCCCCGATCCGGGGATCCCGACCGAATACCTGGAGGAGGGCAAGACGGACGTAGTGCCTTGTGACTGGCAGTGCAGCGCCGCGGCTCTCACCGCACGCCTCGGTTTCTTGCGCTTCACGAACCGCGGCATCATGTCCGACGAGAGCTACCCGGCCGCTGTTGTACCGGAGATCCGAGTCCACCTCGGCACACCACGCGCCGCCTATGTGACGATCGGCTACCTGAAAAACGTCGCGCCCACCTGCCATCAGACCCTGAAGAACGACGACCTCGGGACCGTCCCCGTGGTCGTCCTGCATTCGGATCACTTCCGGATCGAAGAAGCCAAGACCGAGGAAATACGGCAGCGGCGCATCGCCCGGCGGGCGCGAATCCTGGCAGGCGATCGGGAGATCGCGGAGCTCTCCTCCCGGGGCCGGGGACCGACCCCGGTCGAGGGCTCGAACCACGAATCGATCATCATGTACGAGCGCCACGCCGACCAGGTGAGCGCCGCCGTCCTCGACGTTCTCCGAGAGATCGAGCCATGACCGATCCGGAGGCTGGCGCGTGACGTCATGGCGATCTACGCCGTCGCTACAAGACCGTTCCACCCTCCCGGGCCCTTCACTCGGCGCGTAGGGCCGCGGTCGGGTTGACCCGCGCCGCCCGCCGCGCTGGCAGGACGCAGGCCCCCGTGGGAAGTGCCAAGACGTCTCGGATGACGTCTCGGCCGGTGGCACCCACCGCCATGCGGAGCGCCTCGTCGATCTGCGGCTAGCTGCGCTCCGGCAGCGACACGCCGATCGCCAGGGTGTTCTCCGGCCGAATGCCTGTATCGACTTTCTCCAAGCCCCACAGGCTGCGCAGGAAGAGGCCGCTGGTCACCAGGAGGAGCACCGTCATGGCCACCTGGCTGCCGACCAGAAGCCGCGATCCGAGCTGCGCCGAGCGGCCGTGGCGCGACCGCGCGGTCGGGCGCATCGCGTCGCCTTGCAAGCGCGATCGGCGCATCACCGGCAGCACCCCGAAGAGGATCGCGGTGGCGGTGCTCAGGGCGAAGGCGAAGAGGACCCATGGCGCGTCGACCCGAGTCTGGTCGAGGCGCGGCAGGTTGTGGGGTGCGATCGCCACGACCCAGCGGGTCGCCCAGATGCCGAGCACAAAGCCGGCGACGCCGCCCATGATGGCACTTGGCGACGAGTCTACATTCGGCGAATAGCCAGGGCGAGGTGATCTCCGTCCTGTGGTAGACTGGTGGCATAGGAGAAACCCATGAAGATGCTCACGGCCAAAGTCCTCGATTCCACACATCTGGAGCTCGCAGAGCCACTGGCTTCCTCACCGGGGGAGGTCGTCGAGATCCGCCTCGTCGACAAGGACGAGGAGGAATCATGGCGACTGCTGGGGTCCGAGAGCTTCCTGCGGGCCTATGATGAAGAGGACGCGATCTATGACGACCTATAAGGTCGGGGACATCCTCTTGATCGCCTTCCCGCAATCCGGCCCGCATCTCAGAAAGAAACGTCCAGCCTTGGTAATCCTCGACACTGGCGACGCCGACGTCGTCCTGGCCCCGATCACTTCGAGAGCCCGCACAGGGCCTTCTCGTCGACCGATAACACCAAGGCCTTCTCGGGAGGATGCAGGTAGAGCCCGACCAGGTCGACGACCTTCTCCTTCAACAGGGGATCGTTACTGTACTTGAAGGTCTCCTGGCGATGCGGCTGGAGCCCGTTGCGATCCCAGACCCGCAGGATCGACCAAGCATCCATGGTAGACGCTGTCGGCGATTGCCGGCGTCGCGGAGCAGACCAGGAGGATGGTGGCGAAGAGCGTCCAGAGACGTGGGACCGTGGCTTCGCTCATCCCCGTTGCTCCGCTGGCATCGCGACCATTGTCGGCATCTCCTGAAGTTCTTCATTTCTCAACTGCTGCGCCATTATAGAACACCAACGAGAAAGCGGTCGTCTGCCCGAGCGACGGTTTGTGTCCCTTGACCTTGCCACCCAGGGTCTCAAGTCTCGCCGTCAAGCCACCGGGACGAACGCCTGGCGAGATCCTCCAACCGCGGCGCATCCCATCTCACGTCCGGCAGCGGGAGCTCGTGGCGGAGGAGGGTCTCGTCCTGTCTCCATACGTGGCGGAAGAACGCCAGGGCGAGCCGCTTGCGGAAACGCTCCCCCGGTTTCGCCGCTGGGGTGTCGAGATAGACGCTTGCCAGCCGCGCCGCGCTCTGCAATTCCTCTTCTTGCCACACGACCGGACGGTCGATCACCTGCCGGGCGGCCTCCAGGTCCCCGGCCTGAAGCGTCGCGTCCGTCGTGCGCACCGCGCCCAGCAGTTGGCGGCCGAAGGGCTCCTCCGGACCCCATTCCTCCGGTCGTGGCGGGCTTTCCATCGGCCGGGCCAGGTGGTAGAGGGGAAGGATCGAGCAATGCCCTCCCTCGACAATGTCGTCCAGTCCCAGCCGGAAGGTCGCCAGGGCGTTTTCCGTCTTGCCTTCGTGGAGCCAGCTCAGGCCAAGGAGGTGCCAGACGTGACACCTCCGGACAACCTCCAGGTCCCGTGGCTCGATCGTTTCCAGAGAGCGGCGAGTTTCGGCCCAGCGTCCAGCGACCGCCTCGTGTTCCGCTTTGAGCAAAACCGCTCCGGCGTTGTCGGGATGCCGGCCGGCAAGCTCATGGATACACTGTCCCACGACCTCCGGGCAGCGACCCCTCCGCAAAAGCCATGCCAGAACGCTGATCGGCTCTTCCGGAGCCTGGAGCTCGTCGGCGAGGAGCTCCTGCACGAATTCCTCCGACTGGGAATCCGAAAGGCGTTGGATCCGGTCGAGAGGATACCCGGTCTCGCCGACCGAAGGATGAGCGCAATGGAAAGGAGGTGAAGCGTCGGGGAATCGGCGCTCTTCCCATGGGGGATAGACCGGGAAGTCCTCCCAGGGCGGCGGCTCGCCGCCGAGAGGGTAGAGCTCGAGCGAGTCGCCGAGGCGCGCGAGGGCGACGACGTGGCGCGAGCGCCGGTCTTGGACCAGCAAGGTCTCGAACGGCACCAGGGCCGTGTAGAGAGGTGCCAGTTTCGGTTGAGAAACGTCGATGGCCAGAAGCTCGCGTTCTTGTTCCATAGCCTCGACGAGCGCGAAGGTGACCTCCGCCGTCAGGTCGCTGGCGATCGAATGCGCCCCGTCGGGCTCGCCGTCCAGGCGCAATGCCGAGGAGCATTCCATCCGTTCCCCGTCCGGCGACGCTTCAAACCGCATGAGAGCGACGCTCGTTACCTCGTCTTCCTGCGGCTGCGCTCCGTCTTCGGTCCCGTCGCCCTGTGCGTCGTCGTCGCCCTTCTCCTCGGTGCCGTCGGGGACGTCCACGTCGTCTTCCGCGACGGCGCCGGTCGGGCCTTCGAGCAGCGAGAGCAGCGCCTCGCCGCGCGGCGGCCCCGAGGCTGCGAAGCCGGTGTGGAGGCCCGGGACCGGTTCGCTCGTGCGCAGCGCTCCTCGGTCGCTGTAGAGTCGACGGCCGGTGGCGTCGCTGCACAGGACGCTGGGCGTCTCGGCACCGATCAACACCGTGAACATACTCACCTTCTCGAGGGTCCGGGCGATCCGAAACGTTTTCGTGTCGACCACCAGGGTGCGTTCGCCGATCCTTCCCGGAACGTCGAGAAGGAGCCACAGGTACCTGCCCCCCGGCAACGGCACCGCCAAGTCGACCCGGAAACCGGGAGGGACGATCTCGTCGAGCGAGCGCCACGCCAGGATCCGGCCGTCCTCAATGCCCAGCTCCAGGTACACGCCAGGAGCCGCGGCGAGGAGCAGACGGTCTCCGTCGCGGACGCACTCCGGTTTTTCCAGGGAAAGCGGCAGGCGCAGCGAAAGCTGCCGCCGGACCGTGCGGCTCTCGACGTCGACGAGGCGGACGAAGAGCTCCTCGCCCCAACAGCTCGCCAGGACAAGCTCTTTGCCGTCGTCGTCGAGCCACGCCCCCAGCTCCGGGCCGCGGATGGGATTTGCATCGACGTCGTGCTGCTCGGCGAGGGGCACCGGATCCTCCGTCACCTCAATGCGCCAGGCCTTGCGCAGGTGGCCCTCGAGGGCTGTCGAGCGATCGAGCCATCGCCGCCGGGCGTCTTCGTCGTCGCCGGCGACCTCGGCCAGCGTCCGCGTCCGCTCGAGGGCTCCGACGAGGTCGCCTGCGGCCTCGTGGTGCGCGGCCTCCTGCTCCAGGCGTCCGGCCGTCTCGGCGCGGTCCAGTTGCCGTCGCAGCGTCTCGGCCCGCTGCCGTTCGGCGGTGTCGAGATCGGTGAGGGCAAGAGTGTCCAATGTTCGCCGGGCCGCTTCAGGATCGCCGGCCGAGAAGGCGTCCCAGGCCGTGCGAAGCGTCGCACCGGCGGCTTTCCGCTTCGCCGCGGCGAGGCGGACGCGGGCCTCGTCCTCGAGCTGGCGGGCCTCGTCGAGGCCACGTAGGGCATGCTGGTGCGGCGCCAGCTCGTCGAGAGCGGTGCCCGGCTCGTCGCGGCGAAGCGCCGCCCGTGCGCGCTCGAATGCCAGGACCGCGGCGACAAGCGCCTGGGCTTTCGCCCCCGAGAACGACTCCGGCATGGCCTGCTCGAGGAGAACGAGCCTCGTGTCGCCCGTCTCCTGGCGTGCTCGCCGCCGCAGCTCCGCCGACAGGTTCAGGTAGGCAAGGTAGGCCGCGGAATCCGCCGCCGACGCCAAGCGTTCGACGATGGCGGCGACGCGTTCGTCGTCGGCACTCTGGCGGGCTCGTTCCAGGGTCCTGGCGATCCGCTCCGGCAGACCTTCGTGCTCGCATCCCGCGTCGAGTGCCGCCTGGAAGTGTCGGGCGGCCTCGCCGAAGCGTTCTTCAGCGAGAGCGCTCTCGCCGCGTTCGAGGTACACGGCGATCTGCTCCTCGCGGTGTGTGGCGGCGATCTCGCGCAGGATGCGGCGGGCGACGGCGCTTTCGCTCCAATGGCCGAGGAGGGTGCGGGCCGCCTCTTCCACGGCCCGCGGTCCCTCGGCGCGGTAGCGGCGCTCGAGGGCCTCCTCGGCGGCCTGCTGGCCGCGGGCGTGCAGCTGCGCAAGGTGGCGATCGAGGCCGGCGAGCTGCGGGTGGCCGGGATCGCGCGCCGCCACCGCGTCGCGATGCCGCGCGGCGGTCTCGGCGTCACCGCGTCCCAGAGCCGTGGCCGCGAGGGCCGCGTCGACTTCCGCGAGGCGCGGATGGTCGATCCCCGCGACGTGTCGCGCGGCGCCCTCGGCGTCGCCCTGCCGGGCGGCGGCCAGCGCCAGAATCGTCCGCAGGTCGGGATGCGCCGCGGCTTCGGCCTCGAGCCGTCCCTCGAGCTCGAGGACCGCGTCGTCCTGGCCGAGTTGCTCGGCCAGGAAGGTGAGGAGCGGCCGAGCCGTCGAAAAAGCGCCGCCGCTCAGGTCGAAGGCCTCTCTCAGGCAATGCTCGGCGCGTTCGTAGTCATACTCTTCGAGGGCCGCGGAGGCGATCTCGAGAAGCTGCTCCGGACTTTCCGCCGTCCCGGGCGCGGACTGGGATTGCGGAGGGTTTGGCCTCTGGGGTCGAGCGGTCGGCCCGTCGTCCTCGGCCGCTTCGGCCGGGGACGAGACTGCGAGGTCGAGACGTCGCTGTACCCAGGCGCGGGCGTCGGGGTCGAGCTCGTCGACGACGGCGTGACAGGCGTCGCGTGTACCTCCGCGGTGGCTGTCAAGGCTCACGACGCCTTCGGGCTCGGCCGGCGTCACCGCGAGATGCTCGTCGCCGAAGCGTCGGATCAGGAGGCTCTGGAGCGCGGCCTTCTGCCGATAACGATCCGCCTCCTGCGAGGCGTCGAGCTCACGGCCCGTCGGGTTCACCCGGTGGATCAGCTCGATGAGCTCCGGCGGCTTCAAGTCGACGCGGCCCGCCAGGACCTCCTCTGGCTCCGGAGAGCGCTTTCGCTTTCGGTGTCGTCGTGCCATCGCTTCGTCTCGGTCTGATCTCAGCGATGATCTCACAGGCGGACACCGGCAGCGGCGGCGGGCCGATGCTATGCTTAGCTCTCGGACGAGACGCGCCCGTCCGGCGCGCAGCGCCATCTCCTGGCGTAACGCCGCGGCCTGGCTCGAGGGTGGAGTCCATTACCCGCTCAGGCTGGACGGGCTGCGGCCCAGCGATAGCCCAGGCACTTGTAGACGAGCTTCGCGGCGACGAAGTCGCTCGCCGGCTGACCCGGTATGGGAGCCAGCTCGACGATGTCCATGGCGACGACCTCCTTGGTCTCGAAGAGGCGCCGCAAGAGGCGCATCGTCGGCGCCCAGAAGCCGCCGCCGGGCTCCGGGGTGCCGGTCGCGGGCAGAAGCGACGGATCAAAAAAGTCGAGGTCGAAAGTCAGGTAGACACGCTCGGGCAGGGTCGCAAGGCCCGCGTCAAGAAGCTCCTCGGCACGTTCGAGCTCGTGACCCCAGACGACGGGTCGTCCGTCGCGCTCCAGCCACTCGGCTTCACGGCGCGAGAGCGAACGGATACCGATACCGAAGCTCCTGAGCCCCACGTCCTCGGCGATGCGGCGCATCACCGAAGCGTGGGAGTAGGGCGTCCCCTCGTAGGCGTCGCGTAGGTCGGCGTGGGCGTCGAGCTGGACGACGCCGATCTCGCCGAAGACCTCGCGGGCGGCACGCACGGGTGCGAGCGTCAGGCTGTGTTCCCCGCCGAGGACGACGAGGGTCTTTCCGTCTTCCATCGGCCGCCGGGCCGCGTCCTTGATCTCCTCGAGGGCCTTGGCCATGTCGAGGGACTCTGGCACGAGCGGCGGCAGCGTCGAGATCCCCGGATCGCAGGGCGCGGCGCCGAGCTCCTCGTCGTAGAGCTCGACGTATTGGGAGGCCTTCAAGATCGCCTCGGGGCCCCGGCGGGTGCCCTGTCCGTAGGACGTCGTGCGCTCGAAGGGCACGGGCAGGATGCAGGCGCCGGCGTTCTCGTAGGTGTCGACTTCGGCTTCGAGGCCGAGGAAGGAGAGACTGAGCTCCGACATGGCGGCAGATTATGTGGCCCGGCGCGGGCCCGCAAGTCCTCGGCGCGGCAAGAAAATCGCCTCCTGGGACGAATCGTTGTCAGAAGCGGTGGCCGTTTTCCGTCTTTAAGAGGGGTAGAGCCGATCGGGTCCCCGCTGTGGCGGGGGCCTCACGGAAATCGCAAAGGAGGTTCTACCGCATGCCGATTCGCACCAAAGACCTTGCCGTCGTCCGGCGACATCCCCTGGAAGACCGTCCCCGCGAGCGCCTGCTGCGCCGCGGCGCCCTGGTGCTCTCCGACGCCGAGCTGCTTGCCATCCTGCTAGGCGACGACGCGAGCACCTCGACGCTCGTCGAGGCGCTGGGAGTCCTCGAGGACTGCGGCGGGCTCGCCGGCCTCCTGTCGGCGAGCCAGGCCACGCTGAGCCGCAGCGGCCTCTGCCGTACCCGGACGGCGCAATACGCCGCCTTCGATCCGCGGCACGCGGACGCGAAGCCGCCGCGGCACCCGGTGGTCTGGGTCACCTGGTGGGCGGTGATGTCGTTCTGCCGTTGGCTGGCCACGGCATTCCCCGGAGCCCGGCTGCCGGCCGAGGAGGAATGGGAATACGCCGCCCGCGCCGGTACCACGACGCGCTACTGGAGCGGCGACAGCGAGGAGGATCTGGCGCGGGTCGACTGGTATCTCGAGAACTCCGGGGCGCAGGTCGCTTGGATTCTTGAGAGCTCCGCCAGAAGCCGTCATCAGGTCGGCGAGAAGGCGGCGAACGACTGGGGGCTCTACGACATCCACGGCAACGCCGGGGAATGGACCCTGAGCGAGTGCACCGAGAGCTATGGTGGCCGGGAAGGGGGCGTGGAGCACCGGCCCGAGGCCGTTTCGGCCGACGAAGCGGCCGCGGCGGCGGCCGCCGCCACCTTCGGCGGCAAGCGGGTTTATCGTGGGGGCTGCTTCAGGGACGACGCAGACCAGGTACGCGTGGCGGGCCGGAGTGGGTTCAAGTCCAACCCCGACTCGGAGAACGGCTACGTGGGGTTCCGGGTCGTTCTCCCCGGCCGCCCCGAGCCGTAGATTCTGGATCCTTGATCGAATAGAGCTGTTGTCAAAGTCGGAAGCACCGGCAAGAATCCGAATCGGCCGAGGGTGTCACTTTGCGGCAGGAATCGACCGACAGGTGACGTCCGGACGCGGTTCTTTGCCGGTCCGTCCGACCTGGGTGCGGAAGCAGAGGACACGGAGGAAACCGCTTTCCGGGTTCTGGCCGGCCGCGGACGAATCCGGCCGCCTTCCGGCCGTCGCTGGCCGTCCACGGAGGTCTACATTAGGTGGACCGTCGTCAAATGCACCCAAGTCGGGTATCATCGCTGTGCACCGATTCGCCGACGCAGTCCCGGTCGACCGCGACCGGCCGATCCGCGGAGGGAGAGCATGCCGACCAAGCGCCAAGTCCTGGAACACCTGAAACGCGACGAGCTCCTCGCCGCTCTCGACGCCTTCGACCTGAGCGTCGACGACCGGCGCCAGCGGATCCTCCTCGTCGATGCCCTGGGACGCTCGCGCAAGGCCGCCCTGACCGAGATCCTGGCCGCTCTGCCACGGACACGCCTAAAGGAGCTTTGCCGCGAGATGGACCTTGACGAGAGCGGACGCGCCAAAGCCGACATCGTCGAGCGCATCCTCGGCCGCAAGGCCACCGGCGACGGCGATCCACCTCCGGATACCGGCCGGAAAGCAGGACCAAAGAAGAAGCCGAGGACGACGGAACCGCCCACCAAACGTGCTCATGCCCAAGCTGCTGCTGTTCGCTTCCCCGTTCTAGAGAGCCTGCACGTCACCGACTACGGGCTGTTTCCCGGTTCGAAGCCCGATCGGGGAGGTCTGAAGGCCACGTTCGAGCCCGGGCTCACCGTCGTCCTGGGGGCCAACGGGCTAGGCAAGACGACGCTGGTGTGGATCCTCTACCGTCTGCTCTCGGGTCCCTACGACATCACAAGCCTTGATGCTGGCGGTGTCCTCGGTGGACGCACCCTGGAGCACGGAAAGCTGCGACGCCCGCAACAGCAGATGTTCGCGCAGCGTGTGGCTGACAACGCCGAGAATGCTGTAGCCCGCCTGTCTTTCCGTCTCGGCGAAAGGTCCATCTCCATCGCGCGGCGCCTGTCGAGCCTTGAGCTGCTTGAGTTCACGGTCGACGACGAAGAGCGCCCGACCAACGAGCGAGAATCCTATCAGACCGCGATCGCCGAAATGACGGGCCTCTGGTCCTTCGGCGATTGGATCTTGTTGCTTCGTCACCTGACATTCTACTTCGAGGACCGGCGAGAGCTCGTCTGGGACACGTCCGCCCAACGACAGATCCTGCGCCTCCTCTTCTTGCCGGCTGCGACGGCAAAAGAATGGACCGAAAGGGAGCGGGAGATTTTCAAACTCGACAGTCGAGTTCGCAATGACGGTGCCGTGTTGACGCGACGAGAAGGTGAACTGGCACAAGATGAGGATTTCCAAGACTCCGCCTTGGATGTTCGGGAGGAGCTCAATGGCCTCCAGGATCTCCAGGAGAGAGACGAGCAGCGCCGAGATGAGCTCGACGAGGAACTCTTGGAGCTCGACGCGGAAAGGGAAGCGTCAAGACTCACCCTCTTGCAAGCTGAGCAAGAGAGAGAAGCCACCTTCCGAGCGCTGGAACACGCCAAGCTTGTGGCCCTCGAACACCGTTTCCCCTCGGCTTCGGAGACCGCACGCTACATTCTTGCGGAGTTGCTCACAGAGGCCGAATGCCTTGCGTGCGGTAATCAGGTCCCAGAGGTAGCCCAGGCCTTTGAATCCAGACTCGTCAATTCCGAGTGTATCGTCTGTGGCTCCGAGGTAGCGCCCGAAGCCGCACGCTCGACCGAAACTGCCAATTTGTCCGACGCGAGAGTCGCACGCAGAGCGCGGGACCTCGCGCAGGTCGACGCTGACGTCAACGCAGCGAAAGCCAAGCTCCAAGAGGCAGAGAGCCGATATGACGAGGTTCGACACAAGCTCCAGGAGTTGGATGTAGCCGTGACGCGACGGCGGGAGAGGATAGACGCCTTGATCCGAAGGTTGCCGAAGGAGGAGGCGACTCTGCACCAACAGCGCGACGAGCTGGCTTTGCTGCGTCGTCGAGTGGCGTCGCTGAAGGAAGAGCTCACCGGGCGCCGTGCGGCGTTTGCCGAGTTCATAGAACGAGTCAAGGGTTCCCTCATGGAAAGAGCGCCGTTGGTCAAGGAGTCGTTCGAGAGCTATGCGCGGGGCTTCCTTGTCGAGGATTGTTCGCTCGACTGGTCGCCGCGCAAGGAGCGCATCGGGCAGACCGGGATTACCATCGAGTTTCCGGCTTTCGATCTCAAGATGGCATCCGCGTCGTTCCGATCACCGGTTCGCCGCGAGGGGCCGAAGGAGGTGTCTGAAAGTCAGCGAGAGTTCATCGACCTGTCCTTCCGCATGGCCCTCATGGCAGCCGCCGATCCGCAAGCCGGCGGGACACTTGTCATTGATGCACCGGAGTCGTCGCTCGATGCGGTGTTTGTGCGTCTAGCAGCGGATGTGTTGGGGAGGTTCGCGACTCCCGATCTTGGAAACCGGTTGGTTGTGACGTCGAACTTCACCGAGGGTGATCTGATACCCCGGCTACTCGCTCAGTTCGATAGCGACTGGGAACCCCGGATGGTCGACTTGTTCGAGGTAGCCGAGCCGACTGCAGCGGTGAGAAAGCTCGAGGACGAATACAACGACGCGAGGGACAGGGTCTTCAGAGCTGTCAGCGACAGGAGAAGCTCATGAGTGAGCTCAGCCCTACAGTCGCTGCGACCCTACGGCGGCAGGCAAGGATCTTGATCCTGCTGGACGGCGCAGCCAAAGCAGGCTTGGCGCCGATGGGCATCATCCCCTTCCACGCGTTCGCTTTCCTCTCGAACGTGTTGGCGCCCGTCTGGGACATGCCCGCCTTTGACGGCAAGATCCTGAAGAGGAAAGGCGGTCCCTTCTATCCTGCGCTACAGCGAGATCTCGATCGAATGGTCGGGTTGGGGATGGTGCTCATCACGCAGGTCGCTCACGTCCGCGAAGCCGACGGCAAGTGGCGCTTGGAGGGCCGTTACAGGCTGAACCGCCAGTTGTCCACGCGAGCGGTTGACTACCTTCTCGATCTCCCGGACGAGGGTCGGTTTGCCTCGTTCGCCACGGAGATCGCCTACGCCCTTTCCGCCCTAGGGGAGGAGGAGTTGGAGCGCGCACTGGTGGAGGATGCTACCTACTCCGACCCTTCCGTGAGTGAGAACAACGTCCTCGACTTCGGGGAGTGGAAACGGAGAAATCCGAGCGCCAACGCGGCGAACTACTTCGACAATTTCATGCCCGGTGGCATGAAAGCAACTCCCGGAGAGAAACTTCATCTTTATGTGCGCAACCTCCACCGGAGAATCCATGCCGGCTGAGCAGGCTTCTCTGGACTTCGCCGGGTGGACTTCGGATGAGCTCCGCACGATCTTTCAGCAGTTCTCTGGCGTGGGCTCAGACCATGACCTCGAACTGGAGGACCGCTTTGTCCGTGGAGTCGCGACCCTGGTCCGCAAGAGGGAGGCCATTGACCAAACGCACGAAGATCCCAAGAAGCTCTCCGTCTTCCTGCTTGCTCCCGACGTAGGCGGACAAGCAGATCTGCCACGCAAGCCGATGCTCGACAATGGTAAGACCACGATCGCCGGGTACATCTGGTTTGTTAATGCAGCTGTTGTCTGGGGTAGATCGAAGCAGTTGGAAGTCGAGGATTCCGATGGTGTCTTCCGAACTGTGACCGATGAGCTTGACCTTGGCGACGTGCCGACCGTCATCGTTGACCCCAGCCCACCGAAGACCGAAGTGCGCTACTACCAAAAAGGTCTGAATGCGCTCGACGAATACAAACGGGTATCCCTCCACTGCAGTGAAGTTGACCTAGAACGAATTATTGCAGTTGTTGACGATGTCTACGATCAGTGCTTGAAGACACCTACTGTCCAGCCGCCGCCGAACAAGCTGTGGAAAGATGCTGATAAACACTGGCCCCATGGGAACGCCGAGCAAAGGGTGCAGGCGCTTCTTAAGGCAGCGTTCGCAAGAGAGTTCCCGTCAAGCAAATACTACAAAGTAGAAGACGAAATACCAGGAATAATGGGACGGGCAGACTTACAGATCGCAGAGCAGGATCCGCTGAGTCCGGAGAAGTTGACTTATCACGCCGTTCTCGAACTCAAAGTATTGCGGAGTTTTTCCGAGAATGGAAAATCTCACGGTGCCAAGAAAAACGAGGAGTCGGTCGAGAAGGGCGTGCGGCAGGCCGGGATGTATAGGAGAGAGCGCGGACACCGAATAGCGGCGCTGTGCTGCTTCGACATGCGAAAAAAAGATGACGGAAACAAGTGCTTTGAAGCAGTAAGCAAGCTTGCTGGCAAATTGGAGGTCGCCCTACGCCGCTGGTACCTTTACGCCAGCTCAGAACTGGCGAGAAAAGCCCTCACCGCGCCGGCGGCGGCGTGAGAACCACGAGCGACTCGGCCAGCTTATACTCTCCGCCCTGCTGCGCGGAAGAGCGCATCGAACGGAACGACTCGACGGATACGGTTCGGTAGTCGGCCGCCTCTGCGAGCTCGTCGAGGACGGTCGCGGTTGGAATGACCACGTCGGCATATCGGCTGTCACCCACCACCAGCCAGACGGACCCCTGCTCATGAAGCACCGCCCGAATCCCCGACAAGACTTCGATCAGATCGGCGAAGTAGCCGCCCACCATGTCCGGGATGCGGCGGTGCCAGAGTTTGTCGGAACAGTCTCGTAGTCCGCTCAAGACGCCGTCCAGAGTAGGCGAACCGGGCGGGGGCGGCGGGTATGAGCGGTCGATCTGGACGTGGGAGCAAAGGGTGGACTGCCGAAGCTCCCGGTTGGCAATGCGGTTGTCCAGGTACCCGAGGGCCCAGAGCTCGAGGTTGTAGACGTCGGTGTAATCGAAGGAGTTCGGGTACGGCGGCGAGAATACGGCGAGGTCGCAGGCGGGCACGTCCTCAAGGGTTCGGCGTGCGTCGCCCCTGATCACGGTGGAACCTAGGTGCGCACGGTCCCCAAAGCGATGGATGTCTACAACCGCACGCCGGACGGCCTCGCTGAAGAGAAGCTCCACCGCGGTTGCCTCGCGGCGTCGCTCCTTCCAGCCCCGGCGATACCGGCGCCCTTTCCCGTTGACGACGACATTGCTCACGTCGAGCAGGATGCCTCCGAGGAGGACCCGAAACAGGCGTTGGTGCTTGTCGTCGTCCAGCGTCTGAATGGCCGCCAACAATGCCCCGATCCGTTGCGCGATCGACGAATCGAAGATCCAGCGGCCGTTCACGCCAGGTTCCACCATCGTCACCGGGGCTGCGTCCGGCAACGACAGCGCCGCTCTTGCTCGTCGTCTGACTGCTGAACGGAGCACGCGTCCAAGATCCCTCACCAGGGCGTCAGGGTCATAGGACGTTAGCTTGGCCTCAATGAGATCGGCCAAATAGGGGTTCACCTCAATGGTGACCGGCTCTACGCCAAGGAACTGGCAGGCCATTGCGGTGGTGCCGGAGCCACCAAAGGGATCGAGGCAGCGGGTGACCGGGGTCAGGTTCTCGTCGATCGCGCGAGCGACCAACTCCGGTGTGAAGGCCTCCTTGAAATGCCGCCACTTCTGGAACGCCAGCCGGGGCGCACCGTTGTTCGTGCCCATCGATGGCACCAAACGGCTCTGAGTCCAGGCCGAGAAGGTCACAGCCATCAGCAGTCCACGGTCCACGACTTCAAGGAGCCGCAGGGTACCCTGCCAGCGCTGTCTCGCCCCGAGCCTCCGCCAAAGCGTCTCAGATTCCGCTTTACCGGGCTCATCTCCATCATGCATCGAGCCTACACGATTCGGCACCTCCATGCGAGTCCCTTTGTGGAATCGATGTCTCCCTCTGCCTCTTGCGGGCGGAAGGGCAGTCCAGGCCGCCGTGAGGAGCCGGAGGCTTTCGCTGCCGCGGTCCTCGAGTTCCTTGGGATCGGAACTGGGTAGGCCTTCAAGATCGCCTCGGGGCCCCGGCGGGTGCCCTGTCCGTAGGACGTCGTGCGCTCGAAGGGCACGGGCAGGATGCAGGCGCCGGCGTTCTCGTAGGTGTCGACTTCGGCTTCGAGGCCGAGGAAGGAGAGACTGAGCTCCGACATGGCGGCAGATTATGTGGCCCGGCGCGGGCCCGCAAGTCCTCGGCGCGGCAAGAAAATCGCCTCCTGGGACGAATCGTTGTCAGAAGCGGTGGCCGTTTTCCGTCTTTAAGAGGGGTAGAGCCGATCGGGTCCCCGCTGTGGCGGGGGCCTCACGGAAATCGCAAAGGAGGTTCTACCGCATGCCGATTCGCACCAAAGACCTTGCCGTCGTCCGGCGACATCCCCTGGAAGACCGTCCCCGCGAGCGCCTGCTGCGCCGCGGCGCCCTGGTGCTCTCCGACGCCGAGCTGCTTGCCATCCTGCTAGGCGACGACGCGAGCACCTCGACGCTCGTCGAGGCGCTGGGAGTCCTCGAGGACTGCGGCGGGCTCGCCGGCCTCCTGTCGGCGAGCCAGGCCACGCTGAGCCGCAGCGGCCTCTGCCGTACCCGGACGGCGATGCTCCTCGGGGCCGTCGAGCTCGCCCGGCGTCTGGCCCGTTCGCGGATCCCCGAACGCCGCGTCCTGCAACGCACCGATGCCGTCGCCGACTACCTGGCCCTGCGCTACGGGAGCTGTGACCAGGAGGTCATGGGGGCGCTTTTCCTCGATGTCCGCAGCCGTTTGATCGCCGATGTCGACCTCTACCGCGGGACGCTTTCGCGCAGTGCCGTCGAGCCGCGTCTGATCCTGAAAGAGGCGCTGGAGCGGAGCGCCTCGGCGGTCGTCGTCTTCCACACCCATCCGTCGGGCGATCCGGCACCGAGCGCCGAGGACCTCGTCTTCACGCGGCGGCTGGCCGAGGCGGGGGAGCTGGTGGGGGTGCGTCTCGCCGACCACCTGATTCTCGGCGGGGCCGGGCGCTGGGTGTCGCTGCAGCGTCGGGGGGCTTGGTGATGATTCTCTTGCTTGACGCCTCAGACACTTCAGATCCCATGCGGGCAGGTTATCCCAGACCCGCTCTGCCTCGACGCCTTCCCCGGGACCGATTCCTCTTGAAAATCGACCCGAGGGCCGTCTAGAATCGACCTATGCCGAAATGGAGTAAGCTGATCTGGAGAATCGCGGGCGGGCGATCAGATGCGAACATCTCATTCAGCGACCTCAGGGGGCTCCTGCTTCATCTCGGATTCGAGGAGCGTGTGCGAGGGAGTCATCATGTCTTCGTCAAGGAAGGCGTAGAGGATCAGATCAATCTCCAAGAAGAACGCGGAAAGGCCAAGTCATACCAGGTAGCGCAGGTCCGTCGCACCATCAGTCGCTACGGCCTTGGAGGTGACGACGATGCATAAATACGAGATCATCATCTACTGGAGCGACGAAGACGACGCGTTTGTCGCCGAGGTTCCCGAGCTCCCGGGTTGTGCGGCTCATGGAGACTCAGCGGACAAGGCCCTCGCGAGTTGCGAGGAGGCCATCAGCCTGTGGATCGACACCGCGAAGGAATTCGGTAGACGGGTGCCTGAGCCCAAGGGGCGCCGTTTGCAGTACGCATGATCCGCTGACCCCCAGAGTGGACGAGAGTCGACCTGCGTCCGCTTGCCCTGGCCCCCCGGGTCTGGCACAATCCCCGCGGTCCCCTCGTCCCCACGCCCGCGGGGACGCCACCCGCCGACTCCATCCAAGCCATCATGAGCCAAGCCAAGAAGATCCTCGTCACCCATGCCCTGCCGTACGCCAACGGGCCGATCCACCTCGGCCACATGGTGGAATCCGTCCAAACCGACGTGTGGGTGCGTCTCCAGAAGATGCGGGGCCGGGAGTGCTACTTCGTCTGCGCCGAGGACGCCCACGGTACGCCGATCATGCTTTCCGCCGACCGCCAGGGGATCACCCCCGAGGCGCTGATCGCCGACATGGCCGAGAAGCACCGGCGCGACTACGACGAGTTCTCGATCGACTTCGACTACTTCCACTCGACGCACTCGAGCGAGAACCAGGCCTTCGTCGAGGGCATCTGGGAGCGGCTCCGGGCCGACGGACACGTCGCCACGCGGACGGTGCGCCAGTTCTACGACCCCGAGCGGGAGATGTTCCTGCCCGACCGCTTTGTCAAGGGGACCTGTCCGCGCTGCGGTGCCGCCGACCAGAACGGCGACAGCTGCGAGGTCTGCGGCGCCACCTATACGCCCGCCGACCTGAAAGACCCCTACTCGGTGGTCTCCGGCGCCAAGCCCGTCGAGCGCGATTCCGAGCACTACTTCGTCAAGCTCGACGACTTCAAGGACGTCTTACGCGAGTGGGTGACGCCGGAGAGGCTGCAGCCGGAGGTCGTCAACAAGCTCGACGAGTGGTTCACCGAGGGCTTGAAGGACTGGGACGTCTCGCGCGAGGCGCCGTACTTCGGCTTCGAGATCCCCGGCGCGCCCGGCAAGTACTTCTACGTCTGGGTCGACGCGCCGATCGGCTACATGGCGAGCTTCAAGGCGCTCTGCGACGAGCGCGGCCTCGACTTCGACGCCTTCTGGGGCCCGGATTCCGACGCCGAGCTCTACCACATCATCGGCAAGGACATCACCTACTTCCACTGCCTCTTCTGGCCGGCCATGCTCCATGGCGGCGGCTACCGGATGCCGACGTCGGTTTTCGTCCACGGCTTCCTGACGGTGAACCACGAGAAGATGTCGAAGTCGCGTGGCACCTTCATCCTGGCACGCACCTATCTCGACCACCTGGAGCCGGACTACCTGCGCTACTACTTCGCGGCGAAGCTCGGCGACGGCCTCTCCGACATCGACTGGAACCTCGACGACTTCATCCAGCGGGTCAACTCCGACCTGGTCGGAAAACTTGTCAACATTGCGAGCCGCTGCGCGGGTTTCGTCAACAAGCGCTTCGGCGGACGCCTGGCGGAGAAGCTGGACGCTCCGGAGCTCTTCGCCGCGGTCGCCGCGGCGAGCGAAGAGATCGCCGCGCTCTTCGAGGGGCGCAAATACAACCAGGCGGTGCGCAAGATCATGGCTCTCGCCGATCGGACGAACCGCTACGTCGATGAGAAGAAACCCTGGGTCCTGGCGAAAGAGGAAGGCCGGGAAGAAGAGCTCCACCAGGTCCTGACGACCGGGCTGAGCGTCTTCAAGAGCCTCGTGACCTACTTGAAACCCGTGATTCCCGCAACGGTCGCCAAGGCCGAAGAGTTTCTAAACGTTTCGCCTCTCTTGTGGAGAGACGCTACCGAGCCGCTTCTCGGTCACGAGATCCGCAAGTTCAAACCTTTGATGACGCGTATGGAAAAGAAAGACGTAGACGCCATGGTCGAGGCGTCGAAAGAATCGCTCGACACTGCGGCCGAGGCGCCGTCCGGACATCTTGCCAACGATCCGATCTCGCCCGAGATCACGATCGAGGACTTCGCCAAGCTCGACTTCCGGGTGGCGCGGATCGTCGAGGCGGACCACGTCGAAGGGGCCGACAAGCTCCTGCGGCTAAAGCTCGACCTGGGCGGCGAGGAGCGCCAGGTCTTCGCCGGGATCAAGTCGGCCTACGAGCCCGAGAAGCTCGTCGGACGCTTGACGGTCATGGTCGCCAACTTGAAGCCCCGCAAGATGCGTTTCGGGATGTCGGAAGGGATGGTCCTCGCGGCGTCGGGCGAGGGCGAGAGCGACGTCTTCGTCCTCCAGCCCGACGAAGGGGCCGAGCCCGGCATGCGGGTGCGATGAACGCCGGTCCGATCGACTCGCACTGTCATCTCCAGATGCTTCCGGCCGACGAACGCGAGGCGGCGCTCGACGCCGCCCGCGAGCGCGGCGTGCGCGGTTTCCTGGTGCCGGCGACCCGGCTTGACGAGGCCGACGACCTCCTCGACTTCAGCCACCGCCACGACGACGTCTGGTGCGCCCTGGGTGTCCATCCGCACGAGGCGAAGACCTGGCGCGACGGCGACCGCGGACGGCTGGCGTCGATGCTTTCCGATCCGAAGGTCGTGGCGGTGGGGGAGTGCGGGCTCGACTTCCACTACGACCTCTCGCCGCGCGACGTGCAACTGCGGGTGATGCGCGAGCAGTGGGAGCTCGGGGTGGAGCACGGCTTGCCGGTGATCGTCCACAACCGGGACTCCGATCAGGAGATGCTCGAGGTCGTTCGGGATCCGGGCTTCGACGGCCTGGCCGCCGACTTCCACTCCTACTGTGCCGGGCTGGAGATGGCGCGGGAGCTCCTCGATCGGGGGTTCTATCTGGGACTTTCGGGCATGGTGACGTTCCGTCGTGCCGAGAACGTCCGCGAGGTGCTGCCCGTGACTCCGCGCGAGCGGCTCCTGGTCGAGACCGACACGCCGTATCTGGCGCCGGTGCCCTACCGGGGGAAGCCGAACCGGCCGGCTTATGTGGTGGAGATTTTGGAGCGCGTCGCCGAGGAGCTTGGGATGACGTCCGAGGAGGCGTCGGATTTGACCTCGGAGAATTTCTTTCGATTGTTTCCGCGGGCACGTTGCGGCTGAGGCTGCGGCTTTGCCTTGGGAGGCCGGATTCAGGTAGGCTTGTCCTCGAAGGGAGACACCATGGGCCAACCGAAAGAGACTCCCCGCTACACGCCCGCCGAGTACCTGGCCCAGGAGAGGGCGGCGGAGACCAAGAGCGATTACGTCGACGGCGAGGGCTAAAGCCGCCTCGGGACGGTCCGTACGCCGATTCCGCGCTATCCTCCAGGCGATGCACGTCTTCATCACCTCGACTCCCGACGAGCTCGAGGCCCACCAGGAGGCAGCCGTCGATGTCGTCCGCGAGCTCGGCCACGAGCCGGTGCTGCGCGATCCGGCCGGGCGCCGCGGCCTCGATCCCGTCACCGCCTGCGGACGCCAGGTCGCCCGCGCCGACGCCGTCGTCGCCATCGTCGGCTGGCGCCGCGGACGGGTGCCGTCGGTCGACCTCGGCGGCGACGGACTGCGGCCGTGGAGTTACTGGGAGGTCCGAAGCGCCTTCGAGCACGGCATCCCCGTGACGGCGCTTCTGACCTCTGCGACGTTCGCGCCCGAGCTCCGGGAGGACGTCCCCGAGGCCCGCGCCGTGGTGGACGACTTCCGCGGCGAGCTCGCCCGCGTCGGTGCCGTCTTCGACGACGAGACCGACTTTCGCCGCCTCGCGCGCTCCAGGCTCCGCGACGTCGGCCGCGCTTCCCCAGTCCCGGGACCGCCCGCGGACCTCCGACTGCGACGCTTCCCGCCCCCCGAGCTGCCGGCGCAGCCCTACCCGCTGCTCCTGCCCTACACCCACCCCGACCTCCTGGCCGGACGCGACGACGACCTCGCCGATCTGCGCCGGCGGCTCGAGCGTCCGGTGACCGTCGTGGGGCTCCACGCGGCCTCGGGCACCGGCAAGAGCTCGCTTCTGGCCGGCGCCCTGGTGCCGACGCTGCGCGCCGAGGGACGTCCGGTGGCCTTCGAGCGTCATCCCGCGGAGGCAGGCCTCGTGTCGCGGCTCCTCGCGGACCTCGTCGAAACCGATGAGGGGAACGCCGAGGAGACGGACGCCCGCGGCTTCGTCGACCGGCTCGTCGCCGTCCGCCGGTTGGCCGACGACGCATCGCCGGTGCTCGTGATCGACCAGTTCGAGGACCTCCTCAAGCCGGGCGCCGAAGTGGTCCGCGCTGTGGACCATCCGGGTACTCATCATACCAATCCGCCGTCCACTCCCAGAGGTTGCCCAACGTGTCGTAAAAGCCCCAGGGGTTCGGCTCGAGCTGCATGACCGGCCGCGGCGTGAGATCGCCGGTGGTCGCATCGCGCGAGCTCCGTAGCGTCCAGGCCACCGCGTCGACCGTGGTTTCCAGCCCGTCTCGCGTGCAATAGGCGTACGGACAGCCAGCCCGTGCCGCGTACTCCCACTCCGCTTCGGTGGGAAGACGTCCGCCCAGCCAGGCGGCGTAGGTGTAGGCGGCGTACCAGGAGACGAAAGCCGCGGGCAGATCCTCGTCGGCACCCAGGTGATGGTCGGGTACGAGCCGCCGATACTCCGCGTTGGTGACCTCGTGCCGCTGCATGCGGAAGGCCGAGACGGTCACCTCATGCCGAGGTCGCTCATCGTCGTCCCCTTCTTCGTCGGGTGCCGTCCCCATGAGGAAGCTGCCGCCCGGGACCTGGGTCCAGTCTGGATCTTCCAGCTCGGGAAAAGATGGCGGCGGCCGGAGCCGACGCAGCGGCTCCAGGACCCGATCCCGCAAGGCTCGCGCACGTTCGGCGAAAGGAGGATCCCGGCCGCCCGATGCTCGGCCAGCCGACGCGCCCAGGTCCACGTCCCCCAGCCGACCAGGGCGAGCACGAGCACCGCCACGGTCACGAGCCCTGCGAAGCGTCGCCGGTCCGCACGACGTCGCTGGCGGCAGGCCGTGAACCAGGCACGCCGTTCGTCGTCCCACAGGAGGGCCTCGGCGTTTTCCTCGATCCGCCGGAAGCCGTGGCGCGGCACCCGTGTCGCGCTGCCGCGACCGCCTGAGGTTACCAGTGACGTCCTCACTTCCCGTGACCGGTAGAGCGCCGTGCGCAGCGTCACGAAACGCCGCAAGGCCAGGAGCTCGGTGTCGACCACGAGCTGGCCGTGTCGACCTTCCTCCTCCACCCGGCGCACCACCGCCTCGGCCATCTGGTCGTGGGCGAGCACCCACCGCGGGCCGTCCGGCGCCTCTCGGACGACCACCAGCCGGGTGAGCGGCGTGGCCAGCTTCGCGAGGATCGCCTCGCCGTCGTCGCCGATCGCCCGGGCCAGGTCGTCGGAGCGAAGCCCTTCGTCGCGTCTGCCGGTGGTCGTGGCGAGCTCGCGCAGCGCCAGAAGCGCCCGGGCGCGTCGTGTCGCGTAGCCGCGACCGCCTGAGGTTACCAGGGGGCTCGCCGCGGCGTCGGCGGGGAACGCCGTTTCGAGAGCCCGGCGCAGGTGGTCGTCCAGGGCCTGGTCGATCCAAGGGCCGGGATCGTCGGGGACGGTGACGCGTCCGTCGGCTCCGGCCGCCGCCAGGAGATGGGCCAGCACCACCTGGAGCTCCGGAGCGAGCGGGGCGTCGGGACGAGCGAGCCGGGCCTTGGCGAAGGCACGGGCCAGGCGTTCGGCGTGGCCGTGTGGGAAATGCCAGCGGGACTCCGAAAAGGTCAACGGTTTCTCAATCGCCGCCAGGAACACCCGGGTCGACTCGTTTGGTCGTCCTCGCCGTCCGCGCTGCGCCGTGCCACCTCATAGGCCGCCCGGGTGAGCAGCGTCTGAGCGCCGCCGGCGAGCGACATGAGCCGCGCGGCGGTGGGCTTGGCCAGCCCTTCGACCTCGACCGGTTTGGCGCCGCGCTCCACGTCGCGGGGGGTGTTGCGGTGCAGGATCACCTCGCCGAGGTGGATGCCCACCCGCGCGGCGAGCGCCAGCTCTCCCAAGCCGTCGTGGTAGGCGAGGGCGTAGCTCACCGCGTTCCACGGACGGTCGAAAAGCATCAAGAAGCCGTCGGTCTTGTTGATCTCGCGCCCGGCATGCTCTTCCAGAAGGTCCCGGGCCAGCCGATCGTGGCGCCGGAAGAGCGCCGCGGCCTCGCGGTCGCCGAGCTCCTCGACGAGTCGTGTGGAACCTACGAGGTCGCTGACCAGAAGGGTCGTCACCACGGCGTCGTCTTGGGAATTAACGGTCGCGGTCGTGTCCTGATCGAGGGTCTCGATCTCTGAGAGCCCGTGCGAGGCCACGCGGTAGACGAGATCCCCGGCCGCGATGACGACGAGCTCGGCCTCCACCGCCGCGGCGGTCTGACGACGATGGGCAGGATCTTTGTCCAGCAACCGATCGACGAGCTCGGAAAGCTCCCGCGGGATCTTCGGATTGAGCTGCCGAGCGGACGGCGGGCCATGGGTGATCACCCGGCGCAGGATCTCTTCGACGGTCCCGGCCACGAACGGCAAACGCGCGGTCAGGATCTCGTAGAGCAGCACGCCGAAGGAGAAGAGGTCGGAGCGCGCGTCCACGTCGCGTCCGAGGGCCTGCTCGGGCGACATGGTCCGCGGCGTGCCCGCGATGCGTCCGGGCAGGGAGAGCGCGGTGTCGGCGGACGCGAAGCCTTCGGGCAGCGTCACGCCGGTCGATGGCGACGCGACGCGGCGCGCCAGCCCGAAGTCGAGGACTTTTGCGTGGCCCGAGGGCAGCACCATGACGTTCTCGGTCTTGAGGTCACGGTGGACGATGCCGCTCGCATGAGCGGCTTCGAGGGCCGAGGCGATCTGGCGTCCGTAGTCGAGCGCGAGCCCGACGTCGAGCGGGCCGCCACGGCGCAGCTCGGCGAGGGTGGGTCCGTCGACGAGCTCCATCACGATCCAGTCACCCGTCTCGTCTTCGACGACGTCGAAGATCTGCACGATGCCGGGGTGTCCGAGTTGGGCGAGGGTGCGCGCTTCGCGGCGGAAGCGCTTCCGGGCCTGGGCGGTCGCGTCGCCGCGCAGACGCTTGGCGGCCACCCAACGTCCGAGGCGGTCGTCGAAGGCCTTGTAGACCTCCCCCATGCCGCCCTGTCCGAGCAGCAGGCCGAGCTGGTAGGGTCCGAGCTCCTTGCGCTGTGGAGTTGCCTCCGGCTGGGTCATCCCTCGCTGCTCCCGTGGTCCGTCTGTCGGAGTGAGCAGGAGGATACCAGACTGCGTGTTGCGGCTTACGAATCCGCTCGCCGAACCGCGAGAATTCGGACCTCTCGATCGGCGTTGTCGACATAGTAGACGGCAGCCAGCCTACCAACGATCTTGACTTCGTTGGAACGGCTCTGGTCGTCCTTTTCCTGAAAGTCGCCGGGTTGAAAAGGATCGCCAGCGAGAGAATGGATGAACCGGAGAATCCTGTCGCGCTCAGAGCCGCGCAGAGAGCGGACCTCTTCTGCCGCCTCGAGGCGTAGGAACACCGAGTAAGGTCGGATCATTCGGGGGACCCGTCACCGCGGATCTCCGCCTCGAAGTCTTCAAGGCGCACCCAGCTTTCCGGACGTCGGTCGTCCCGACGTCGCGCCATCTCCCTGCCATGCTCGGGATCGCGCCGGAGCTTGAGCTGAAAAAGGAACGCGGTCAGTTCGTCTTGATCCGGCGGCTCCAGGGTCGCAACCTCTCGCTTCAGGTCCATCACCGTCACGGTGTCCTCCTTGGCTGGTCTGTCCGCAGCCTTGACGGCCATACTATCACGTGCGTGTCGGATCCGCCGCCAGCCGACGTTGCAACCGTGCCGCCAGCTCCTCGACGAACGGCTCCCGCAGCATCGAGAAATGATCCCCGGGGACGAGGCAGACCTCCAGTCGGCGGACGAGCTCCATCCAGCCCGCCGCCAGGTCGGAGCGCCCGCGCTGGGAGTTGGGACGTACCAGCGTCAGGGCCCCGTAGTAGAGGCGCGGCACGTAGCGGTCCTTGGCCTCCGAGAGGTGCCGGTAGAGACGATGAAGACGGCGCAGCCGCTCGGCGTCGTCCTCGCCGAAGAAGCCCGCCCGGCGTCCTTCGGCGAACAGCCGGTCGAGACGCTGCTCAAAAGTCATGTTGCGCGCCTTGACGACGTGGGCTACCGCATTGGCGTCGAGACCCAGGTCACCTCCGAAGCCTTCCAGGGCCGCCGTCTCGTCGCCCTCGAGGGCCTCGGGGTCGGGAAAGGCGGCGTCGATCAGGACCAGGAGCTCGACCTCCTCGCCGGCGGCACGTAGCTTGCGGGCCATGTCGAAGGCCACGACGCCACCGTCGGAGTAGCCGGCGAGGCGGTAAGGGCCTTTTTCCTGGAGGGCGCGGACCGCCTCGACGTAGGCCATCGCCATCTCGCCGACGTTCTGGTGAAAGCTCTCGCCGGGCTCGAAGCCCCGGGCCTCCAGGCCGTAGAACGGCTGGTCGTCGCCGAGGCGTTGGGCCAGCTCCCGGTAGCAGAGGACGGTCCCGCCGGCAGGATGGACCGCGAAGAGGGGCCGGTGCGAGCCTCCGGTACGGATCGGCACCAGAGGGGTCCAGGGGACCTCTTCGACCTCCTCGTCGAGGCGATGGGCGAGGGCGGCGACGCTCGTGTCGCGAAAGAACGCCGTCATTGGCAGGCGGACGCCGAAGCGCTCTTCGATCCGGGCGAGGAGTCGAACCGCCAGCAGCGAATGGCCGCCGAGGGCGAAGAAGTCGTCGCCGCGGCCGACGTCGCTCCTGCCGAGAAGCTCGCCGAGGAGCGCCGCGAGCTCGCGTTCGATGCGCGAGCGCGGACGTTCCCGGTCCGCCCCGGCTCCCGGCAGCGGACGCTCGGCAAGCGAGATCCGATCGACCTTGCCCTGAGGTGTGCTCGGCAGCTCCGCCACAGCGACGAAGGCTGCCGGCACCATCGGCGTCGGCAGCTCCTCGAGGAGATGGGTACGGAGCTCGCCGGGATCGAGCCCGGCGGCTTCGTGGGCCTCGAAGTAGGCGACGAGCCGCGGCTCACCGCTCTCGGCAGCTGGGACCACCACGGCGGCGCGCACCGCCGGGTGGCGCTCGATCGACGCCTCGATCTCGCCGAGCTCGATCCGGTGGCCGCGGACCTTGACCTGATGGTCGAGGCGTCCGAGGAAAACGAGGCGTCCGTCGGCTAGCCGGACGCCGAGGTCGCCGCTCAGGTAGAGGCGCTCGCCGTCGCCCCAGGGGGTTGGAACGAAGGCTGCCGCCGTCCGCCGCGGATCGTGGACGTAGCCGCGTCCGACGCCCAGGCCGGCTATCGTGATCTCCCCCGGTACGCCGGCCGGTACGAGCATCCCCCGCCGGTCGAGGAGATGGAGCCGCAGGCCCGTGACAGGCCGTCCGATCGGCACCGAATATCTCGCCGCCAGATCGTTCACCGAGCGGTGGACGCCCAGGCAGACATCGTCGGTGCACTCGCAGGGACCGTAGGCGTTGATCAGAGGGATTTGCGGATACGCCTCAAGCCACGCGCGGGCGAGCTCCGGCGGCAACGCTTCGCCCGTCGGGATGAGCCAGCGCAGCTCCTGAAGCCGCGGACGCTCGGCGCGGCGGCCCACTTCGGCGAGGAGGAGCCGTAGGAGCGGTGGCACGATCTCCAGGACGCTTACGCCGGTCTTCTCGATTCGGTAAAGGAGCCGGCTCGCGTCCTCGGCCGTCGCCGGTTCGACGATTTCCACCGTGGCTCCCGCGGCCAGCGGTGCGAGGAGCTGCCAGACCGAGATGTCAAAGCATTGCGAAGCCGTCTGGGCGACGGCGTCCGAGGGGCCGAGGCCGAGGTCGCGGACCTTGGAGCGGAGGTGGTTCGCAAGGCCGCCGTGGGTGAGCAGTGCCCCCTTCGGGGTGCCGGTCGAGCCCGAGGTGAAGAGGACGTAAGCGAGTTGGTCGGCGTGGCGGCGGCGGAGGACGGGCTCGTTTCCACTTACGGAGTGGGACCTCGTGGGCTTCTCAAGCAGGAAGATCGCAGGCTGCGCGTCCTGGGACGCATCGAGAGCCAGGTCCTGGAGGTCCGGCGAGGTCAGGACGAGGGTGGCTCGGGCCTCTTCGAGAGCACGGCCGAGGCGGCGTGCCGGGTGCTGCGGATCGAGGGGCATGTAGGCGCCGCCCGCCATGAAAGTCGCCAGGACCGCGACCAGGAAGCCACAGTCGCGCTCCGCAAGGAGGGCGACGACGCTTTCGTTGCCGATACCGGCGGCATCCAGGAGCCGGGAGAGGTGGCCGGCGGCGGCGGCGAGCTCTGTGTAGCTCAAAGAGGTCGCCGCGTCGCGTACCGCGACGGCGTCGGGAGCCCGCCGGACCTGGGCCAGGAAGAGGTCGACGACGTCGGTTTCCGGCGCCTCGGCCTCGGTGGTGTCGTTCCACTCCACGAGGAGCTGGTGGCGCTCGGCGGCGCGCAGGATCGCGAGATCCGAGAGACGCCTGTCGGGATGGGCGGCCGCGTCGGCAAGCAGCGTCGTAAGGTGGCTTTCGAGGCGCCCGGCGCGCGTCGCGTCGAAAAGATCGCGGGCGTAGACCAACTCGCCGTAAAGGACCCCGCCGTCCTCCGTCCAGGTGAGGTCGAGGTCAAAAAGAGCCACGGTGGCGAGCGACTCCCACGGGCGAAGGCGAAGGCCCGGCAGTGACGGTGGCTCCCAGGGTGTGTTCTGAAGTGTCAGCATCACCTCGAAAAACGGATTGCGGTTGGCCTGGCGTTGCGGCCGTAGCTCCTCGACGAGGCGCTCGAAGGGTGCTTCCTGGTGGACAAAAGCCCCGAGGGCGGTGTCGCGGACCCGGGCCAGGAGCTCGCGAAAGCCGGGATCGCCTCCCAGGTCGCTGCGCAGCACGAGCGTGTTGACGAAAAAACCGATCATCGTTTCGAGCTCCGGCCGGTCGCGCTGGGCGACGGGCGTTCCCACGGCCACGTCGTCCTGGCCGGTGAGGCGTTGCAGCAGGGCCTTCCAGGCCGCGCAAAGCACCATGTAGAGCGTGGCGGCGTGACCGCGGGCGAGCGCTTGGAGCGCCGCGGTCGTCTCCGCCGGCAGGACGAAGCAGCGCACGCCGCCTCGGTACGATCGGATCGCCGGTCGCGGCCGGTCCGCGGGCAGCTCGAGATCCGCCGTCCCCTGGAGCTGGGTGCGCCAGTAGTCGAGGAGCTCTTCGAGGTAGGGACCTCGAATCCGTTCCCTTTGGGCGATGGCGAAATCGGCGTATTGGAGACGCGGCTCGGCGAGCGGCGACGGACGACCTTGCAGCGCTGCCTGGTAGAGCGCCGCGAGCTCGCGATGAAAGATGGCCAGCGACCAGCCGTCGGAGACGATGTGGTGAGTCTTCGTGAAGAGGACGTGCCGGTCCCTGCCGAGGCGCACGAGGAGCGCACGCAGGAGCGGTCCTGTCTCCAGGTCGAAGGGTCTCGCGGTCTCGCGGGCCACGAGGCCGCGGGCCGCGCGGCGGCGTCCGTGGGGCAAGGCGGAGAGGTCGACCTCGGGTAGGACGAGCTCGACCTCGGTCGTGATCTCCTGGCGGGGGCTCCCGCCGGTCTCTGGAAAGGTCGTCCGCAGGCTCTCGTGACGGCGCACGACCTCGCGCAGGCCCGCTTCGAGGGCCGCTCGCTCGAGCCGGCCCATAAGCTCCCAGGCGGCGGGCAGGTGATAGGCGCCGCTGCCGGGATAGAAACGGTCGATCCACCAGAGACGCTGCTGGGCAAAGGAGAGCGGCAGCTCTCGGTCGCGCGGAGCGCCTTCTAGCACTGCCGCTTTTTCGCCATGGCTCCGGGCGTCCATGACCTCGCGGGCCAGGGCCGCGACGGTAGGGGCTGCAAAAAAACGCCTCAGGTCGAGCTCCACACCCAGGTCGCGGCGCAACCGCGAGACGACCTGAGCGGCATGCAGCGAGTGGCCGCCGAGGTCAAAAAAGCTCTGGTCCCGAGCCACGGCAGGAAGGTCCAGGACCTGGCACCAGGTTCCCGCGACGACTTCCTCGATCGGGCTTGCCGGCGCGCTTCCGGGTGTGGCGGCCCCGCTTGGGGGACCTGGCAGGGGCAGGTGTGCGAGCGCCTCGCGGTCGGCCTTGCCGCCAGGTGTTCTCGGGAGCTCGTCGAGGGGCACGAAGTGTGCCGGCACCATGAACTCGGGAAGCCGGCGCCGGGCGTGGCGGCGCACGTCGTCGACGAAGGACCGAGCTTGCCACCACCTCGCTGGCCGCTCGGCCCGCCGGCCGTCGTTCTCGCCGGGCCGGCGCGCGTAGAGGTTGACGAAGCCGGTGCCGGCGAGCATCTCGGAGCGCTCCGTCGACACCTCGTAGCCATGCCCGCGGAGCAGGCCGGCCATGGCGTCGAGCCGTCCCTCGCCCTCGTCGACCTCCACGACAAGCTGACGAATCTTCGGCCAGTCGTCCTCGGCGATGCCGGCGAGGACTTCGGCCTCCGAGCCCTCGGCGTCGACCTTCAAAAGATCGATTCTTTCGACGGCGGCTTCACCGATCACTTCCGAAAGCGTCCGCACCTGGCAGCGGAGGCGCTCACTGCGAAGCCGCTCGTCGAGGAGCTCGTCGAGCGCCACCTCGTCGTCGAGCTGGCCGCTACGCCTCAGAAAGCCCTCGACCGTGCGGCGGACGCCGTCGTCGTCACGAGAGCGTCCGGAGAGGATCGAGGCGTGGGGATAGTAGTCGACCTCCATCGTGCCGGCCTGCCCGCCCAGGGCACACTCGTAGAGCCGGGCGCCGTCGAGGCCCCAGAGACGCACGTTGCGGCGCAAGAGCTCGAAGACCGCGGGCACCGGCTCGAAAACGTAGAGGGCGACGTCGCCGACCTCGCGGGCTACGAAAAGACTGAAGAGACCGATGTTGGCGCCGACGTCGAAGACCCGGTCGCCGGGGTGCAGGACGAGGCCGCCGCGCAGATAGGATCGCTCCCGGAAGATCTCGTGGTAGAGGAGATCGGTCTCGCTCCGGCTGCGATGAAAAAGCGCGACGCCGTCGTCGAGGCGGTGGAGCGATGCGGCCTCTTGCTCGTCGAGCGCGATCAGGCGCCGGACGCCCAACGCGTGGCGCGAGTCGGGGACGAGGAAGGCGAGGAGCCGCCGGTCGCCGACACCGAAGTCGCGCGAGACGACGGCGGCACGGGCGACGCCCGGGTGCTCGGCGAGGACGGCTTCGACCTCGCCCGGCTCGACCCGATAGCCGCGCACCTTGACCTGGTCGTCGGCGCGGCCCAGGAAGCGAAGCTCACCGCCGGCGTCACGGCGGAAGCGGTCGCCGGTTCGGTAGAGGCGCGATCCGCTCTCGCCAAAAGGATCGGGGAGGAACCTCTCGGCGGTGCGCGCGGGCTCGTCGAGGTAGCCACGGGCGAGGCCTTCGCCGGCCACAAAGAGCTCGCCGGCGACGCCGGCCGGCAGAGGGGCCAGGCCGGCGTCGAGGACGTGGGCGGCGAGGTGCGGGAGGGGCCGTCCGACGACCGATCCGCCAGCGTCGTTCAAGCCCGCGGCGAGGCGCCGCGAGGTCACGTGGACCGTCGTTTCGGTGATGCCGTACATGTTGACGAGCACCGGCCGCTCCCGGCGGCGCCAAGCCGTGGCGGCCTCGAGGTCCACGGCCTCGCCGCCGAAGACGACGAGGCGCAGCGATGCGGGCGGGTCCGGCACCGCCCCCACGAGCTGTCGAAAGGCCGACGGCGTCTGGGAGAGGACCGTCACGGCGTGCTCCGTTAAGACGCGGTGCAGCTCTTCCGGCGAGCGGCTCGACGCTCGCGAGACGACGACAAGACGGCCACCGTGGAGCAACGCGCCCCAGATCTCCCAGACCGAGAAGTCGAAGGCGAAGGAGTGGACGAGCGTCCAGACGTCGTCCTCGCCGAAGCCGAAGAGGCCGCGGGTCGCCGCAAAAAGCCGGGTGACGTTGCGGTGGGTGAGGACCGCGGCTTTCGGCCGTCCGGTAGAGCCCGAGGTGTAGATCGCGTAGGCGGGGCTGTCGGGGTGGATCCGGATGCGTGGCGGCGCTTCTCTTTCCTCGGCAAGGCCTTCGGCGTCGAGCACGAGATGCACGACCTCGGGAGGTGCGCAAAGCCCGGCCGCCGCAGCGCTCACGAGGACCGTCAGGTTGGCGTCGCGGGTCGTCTGTTCCAGGTGCTCGCTGGGATAGGACGGATCGAGAGGGACGTAGGCGCCGCCGGCCTTGAGGACGGCGAGAAGAGCGATCACAAGGTCCGGGGAGCGCTCGAGCAGGAGGCCGACGCGGGCCTCGGGGCCGACGCCGAGACCGCGCAGGCGCTCGGCCAAGTGGTTGGCGCGCCGTTCCAACTGGCCGTAGGTCAACCGGGCGCCGTCCTCTCCCACGACGGCGATCGCTTCCCCGCGGCGTCGCCCCTCGGCGGCAAAGAGCTCGTGAAGCAGCTCGCCATCGCCGGCGACGGCAGGGCTGGCGTTCCATTCGCAGAGCGCTTGGTGGCGTTCGGCTTTCGGCAGGATCTCCAGACGGGAGAGGCGCGTGGCGGGCTGTGCGGCGCCGTGCTCGACGAGGGTCGAGAGGCTCCGCGCCAGCCGCCGGAGCGTCGTCGCGTCGAAAAGGTCGCGGCGGCCGGCAAGGACCGCTCGCAGGCGCCCGGCGTCGCGCCAAAAGTAGACTTCGAGGTCGAAGCGGACGTGGACCGGCCACGCCCCGAGGTCGAAGTCGGTGACCGCGACTCCGGCGAGGCGTCTTAAGGGACGTGGGTTCTCGTCGCAGGTGAAGATCACCTCGAAGAGCGGATGGGTGGCGAGGTCGCGCCGGGGGTCGAGATCCTCGACCAGAAGCTCGAAGGGCATCTCCTGGTGGGCGAAAGCGCCCAGCACCGTCTTGCGGGCCTGGTCGAGGACCTCGTGGAAGGCCGGATCGGTTCCCGGACGGCCGCGCAGGACGAGCGTGTTGGTGAGCTGCCCCACCAGGGTTTCGAGGTCGTGTCGGTTTCGCTCCACGACCGGCGTCCCCAGGGCGAGGTCGCCTTGACCCGTCAGGCGGTAAAGCCAGGACCAGAGGGCCGCTAAAAGCGTCATGAAAAGCGATGCCGAGCGCTCCCCTGCGAGGTTCGCAAGCCGGTCCGAGACCTCGGCCGGGAAGACGAGCTCGCACGCGCTCCCATGAGGCGAGCGTCGGGCCGGCCTCGGCCGGTCCGAGGGCAACCGCAACGCCGGGACCTTGTCGCCGAGCTGCGCCCGCCAGTAGGCGAGATGCTCCCGGAGGTGGTCCGCCGTGAGGCGTCGCCGCTGCCAGACGGCGAAGTCGGCGTATTGGATCGGCGGCTCCGCGAGCGGCGACGGCCGGCGTTGCCGAAAAGCGGCGTAAAGCTCGGCGAGCTCGCGGTAGAAGAGCGCTTCCGACCAGCCGTCGAAGACCAGGTGATGGGTCAGGACGAAGAGGACGTGCTCGCCCTCGCCGAGGACGAAGACGGCGATTCGCAAGAGCGTTTCGGTGGCCGGCTCGAAGGGACGCAGCACCTCGCGTCGTGCGGTGCGGCGCGCCTCGACGCCGCGCTTTGCGTAGGCGAGGCCCGTGAGGTCGATCTGCACGAACGGCGTCGTACCGGCGGGCTCGACGACCTGGCGGGGTCCTTCGCCGCGGTCGCCGCGGATCGTGGTGCGCAGCACCTCGTGGCGGCGGACGACTTCGCCGAGAGCGGCAAAGAGCGCCGGCGCGTCGAGGGGACCGAGCAGCCGTACGGCCAAAGGCAGGTTGTAGGCGGGGTTCTCGGGCTCCAGCGACTGGAGGAACCACAGCCGTTCCTGGGCAAAGGAAAGCGGTGCCTCGGCGTCCGGGTCCGCGCGGCGTTGGATCGGCGGGTCGGCCGTCTCGGTGCCCGCCGCGAGCCGAGCTTCGATCGCCGCGGCGAGCTCGGCGACGGTCGGTTCTTCGAAGATCCGGCGTACGGCAAGCTCCACGTGAAAGATTTCCCGTACGCGCGAGACCACCTGAAGTGCCTTCAAGGAGTGGCCGCCGAGGGTAAAAAACGACGTATGAATCCCGATGTCGTCGCGGCCGAGGACCTGGTGAAAAATCCCGGCAAGGACGTCTTCGGCCGCGGTGCGTGGCAGGGCGTCGGGCGTCGCTTCCCTCGGACCTGGTAAAGGAAGCCGGGCGAGGGCCGTCCGGTCGACTTTGCGGTTGGCCGTCAAGGGCAGCTCGTCCACGGCGACGAGATGCGCCGGCACCATGTAGGAGGGCAGCCGCACAGCGAGGGCTTCTCGGAGCTCTTCCTCGGTGGGCGGCTCGCCGCGGGCGACGAAAAAGCCCACCAGCTCCGTTTCGGCGCTGTCGCCGTCGCCGCGCCGCGCGACGACGGCCGCTTCGCGGACGCCGGGGTGTCCGGCGAGCACCGCTTCCACTTCCTCGGGTTCTACCCGGTAGCCGCGAACCTTGACCTGTTGATCGAAGCGGCCGAGGAATTGAAGGTTGCCGTCGTCCGTAAAGCGTGCCAGGTCGCCCGTGCGGTAGAGCCTTGCCCCTGGTTCCAAACCCCAGGGATCGGGAAGAAAGCGTTCCGCGGTCGACGCCGGCTGTCCAAGGTAGCCGCGTCCCGGCGCTTGTCCTCCTACAAGCAGCTCACCCACGGCGCCCGGACCTGCCAGCTCGAAACCGCCGTCTCCTGCGAGATAGACCCGAACCCCTGCTATAGGACGTCCGATCAGTGGAGTAAAGTGGGGGTTCCGCGTCACCGAAACGTCGGCTGTTATGACATGCGTCTCCGACGGTCCATAATGGTTATGAAGGACGGCCTCCGGATGTTTCTCGAAAAACCTTTCCATCGCCGGCGTGACGTGAAGCTGTTCCCCGGTGGCGGCGACCAGCCGTAGCGCGAGGGGCTCGCCACCGCGGGCCAGGTGCTCCTCGGCGAGCCGCCCGAGGACGAGGACCGGCAACACCGCCTGTTCGATCTTGGCGCGCTTCAGATAGTCGTAGAGAGCCGGTACGTCACGCCGCAGCTCTTCGGAGACGACGTGAAGCGCGCCGCCCGTCGTCCAGGCCGAAAAAGCTTCCGTGAAGCTGGCGTCGAAGCCGAGGGAGGCGTAGCCGAGCGTCGACGCGCCGGCCTTGAGATGAGGTGCGAGCCAGGCGAGGAGGTGCTCGAGGGTCCGGTGGGGCACCACGACGCCCTTTGGACGTCCGGTCGATCCCGAGGTAAAGACGACGTAGGCGTCGTCGTCCCGGCCGGGCCGCGGTCGGCCGGGCCGCGGTCGGCCGGGCCGCGGTCGGCCGGGACGCGGCAGCCGGGACGCCGCGGGGACGCTCGCATCGTCGAAGGCGACGAGGCTGGCCTCGGTACCCGCCGTCCACTCCTCGACTCGGTGCCAGAGCGACGCCTGGGTCAGAACGAGCCCCGCGCCGTCGCCGAAGACGCTCGCTGCCATGTCGGCGAGGCGGGCGTCGGGGTGGCCGGGATCGAAGGGCACGCAGGCGGCGCCGGAGCGAAGGATCGCCAGGACGCCGAGCGCCATCTCCAACGAACGTTCGACGGCAAGGCCCACGAACGTTCCGCGCCCGGCGCCGTGGGCGGCCAGCTGACGAGCCAGGCAGAGCGAGCGTTCCCCGAGCTGACCGTAGCTCAGCCGCTTTCCGCCGCAGACGACCGCCGTCGCCTCCGGTGCTCGGGTGGCGCGGGCTTCGAAAGCGTCGAGGAGCGTGGCCGGCGCCAGGACCGCCGTGTCGTTCCACTCGACGAGGGCCTGGTGGCGCTCGGCCCGGCCGAGGAGCGGGAGCTCACCGAGCCGGCGCTCGCAATGCAGTGCTTCGAGGACCATGGCGAGCCGGCGCAGGAGACGCGTCACGGCCGAGCCCGAAAGGCGGACCGGATCGTAGAGGGCAAAAAAGGCGAGACCCCGCGGGCCGGGCGACGCGACCACCGTCAGGGGATAGCCCGTATGGCTGAAAGACGACTCGTCGGTCCGCGCCAGGAGGTCGCGCCCCGCGCCCTCCGGGAAGCTCTCGAAGACCAGGATGCTCTCGAAAAGCGGCCGTGGCGCCGGGACGTCGCTCCACTCGCGGATCTGAACCAGCGGGCTCGATTCGTGCTCCCGTGCCGCCGTCTGCTCGCGCTGGAGGAGGTGAAGGAAGGCCGTGGTGTCCGCGTGCCAGTCGAGGAGGCAGCGTACCGGCAGGGTGTTGACGAAACACCCCACCGTCCGCTCGACGCCCATAAGCTCCGGCGGACGCCCGGCCACGGTGGCGCCGAAGACGACGTCGCGGAGCCCCGCGTGGCGTCCGAGGACGACGGCCCAGGCCCCCTGGACCAAGGTGTTCGTCGTCAGCTCGTGCCGGCGGGCGAAGCCGGTGAGCGCCTCGCTCGTCGGGGCGTCGAGCCGGTGGACGGCTTGCCGTGGCTCCTGGCCGGCTCCGTTGCCGCGATCTCCCGGCAGAGGTGTCGGAGCGGTGAAGCCCTCCAGGGTACGGCGCCAGTAGCCCTCGGCCGCCGCCCGGTCGCGCTCGCCCAGCCAGGCGATGAAATCGCGGTAGGGCCGCGCGGCAGGCAGCTCGGGACGACGGCCCCTGCGTTCCGCTTCGTAGATCCGCACCAGCTCCTCGAAGACGAGGGCGGTCGACCAGCCGTCTTTCAGGAGGTGGTGACAGGTCCAGACAAGGCGCGGTGGGCCGTCGCGGTGCAGCAATGTGAGGCGCATCACCGGTGCCGTCGACGGATCGAGGCCGCGGCGGCGGTCGGCGGCGAGGAAGGCGTCGAGTTCCTCTTCCGGGCCGAGCCGGCGCTCCTCCCACGGCAGCTCCACCCGGCGATAGACCACCTGGACGAGAGGACCCCGGCTGGGAAAGGCCGTGCGAAAGACCGCGTGCCGCTCGACGATCCGCGCCCAGGCGCGGCGCAGGGCCGCGACGTCTGTGCCGCCGTCGAGATCCCAGCTCACCTGCTCGACGTAGACCGGCGACTCCGGGGCCAGCCGGGCGTGGAAGAGCATGCCCTCCTGCATGGGCGAGAGAGGGTAGAGGTCCTCGACGGCACCGGGCGCTCCTTCGGAGACGGCGGCAAGTTGCTCCAGGTCGAGCTCGGCGAGGGGGAAGTCCGAGGGCGAGAGGGCCCCGGCCCCCGGCGTCCGGCAATGGTCGATCAGCCGGCGCAGCTCGTCGAGGTACGACGCGGCGAGACCCTCGACGGTGGCGCGATGGTGGCGGGCGCGGCTGAAGGTCCACTCGAGCTTCAGGCGTCCCTCGACGAGGCCGGCATCGATCTCCAGGAGGTGAGTCCGCGCGCCGCGCCGGGTGGTCGACTCCCGCTCCGCCAGGGTGCGGAAAAGCGAGGCCTCGGGCAAGGGCTCGGTCAGGGCTCCCTGGTAGTTGAACCTCACCTCGGGCTTCGCCACGGCGGCGAGACGCTCGGCGGCCTCGCCGTCGAGGTAGCGCAGGAGGCCGTAGCCGGCACCGCGCCGGGGGATCCGGCGAAGCGTCTCCTTGACCGCGACGAGAGCCTCGCCCGACGCTTCCCGCAGGTCGAGGACGACGGGATAGGTCGTGCTGAGCCAGCCCACCGTGCGCGAGACGTCGGCGCCCGCGACCAGGTCTTCGCGGCCGTGGCCTTCGAGCTCGAGGGCGAGCTCGTCCGCGTCGCTCCAGCGTCCGAGAGAGCGGACGAGAGCCGTCAGGAGCAGGTCCTCGACGTGAGTGCGGTAGGCGCCGTGGACGTCGCGCAGGAGATGAGCGGTCACGTCGCTGTCGAGCTCGACGACGACGCTGTCGGCCGAGGCGAGGTCGTCCGTGCCGGCCCTCGTGTCGACGGCAAGCCGCGTGGCCGTCGTCTGGTGCTCCCAGAAGTCGAGCTCGCCGCGGGTCCGCTCAGAACGCGACTCCAGGGCGAGCCCCGCGGCCCAGTCGCGAAACGGCGTCGTCTTCTTGGGCAGCGAAACCGGACGCCCCTCCACGAGATCGGCGTAGGCACGTTCCAGGTCCTCGAAGAGAAGCGGCCAGGAGACGCCGTCGAGGAGCAGATGGTGAACGACGAGCAACAGCTCCTGGGGATTGGATCCGCGCTCGAAGAGGACCAGGCGGACGAGAGGTCCGGCTTCGAGGTCGAGGCTTGCCTCGACGCGTTCCATGACGCGGTCGCGGTCTGCGTCGCCAGCGCGCGAGAGGTCGACGCGATGGAAAGGGACGTCGTCCTCGGGTGCGGTGTGCCACTGCCTCCAGGTTTCTTCATTCTGTGCAAAGCGCAGGCGCAGCGCGTCGTGGTGACGCAACAGCTCGGCGAAGGCCCGCTCCAGGACGCCGGGCACGAGCGGACGCCGCGCTTCCAGATGCGCTGACCAGTTGTAATGCCACGGCTCTTCGAGCCGTCGCTCGAAGAAGCGGTGCTGGATCGGCGTGAGCGGCGCCGGACCCGTCACCGGGCCCTGGGGCACCGGAGGCCGTTCGTCGGCGCGTCCGGCGACGGCCGTGGCGAGCTCCGCGACCGTCCGGTGCTCGAAGACGTCGCGGGGTGTCAGCAGCAGGTGCCGCTCGTGGGCGCGCGCGACGATCCTCAAGCTCAGGATCGAGTCGCCTCCGAGGTCAAAAAAGCTGTCGTGGATGCCGACGCGCTCCACACCTAGCACGTCGCCCCAGATCTCGGCGAGGGCGCCCTCGACGTCGTCGCGCGGCGCGGCGAAGGCCTCGCCAAGCTCGTCGCGGACGGCTTCCGGCGCCGGCAGGGCGGCGCGGTCGATCTTGCCCGAGGCGAGCAGCGGCAGCTCGTCAAGGACGACGTAGGAGGAAGGCAGCATCGCCTCGGGAAGGCGCTCAGCGAGGTGGGCACGCAGCTGCGGGACGAGGTCGCGTTCGGCCAGAGCGCGGAGCGGATCGTTGGTGGTCGGCGAATCGAGGGTCTCCACCTCTTCGGCCTCCGCTTCGCCGTCCGCGGTGTCGAGACGCAGGACGACGTCATAGCGGAAGAGCGACATCTCGTTTTCGAATCGTCCCCGCTTCGTCCGGACACGGACTTCGCGGATGCGCGGCAGCTCGTGGCGGAGGGCGGTGAAAAACGACGGATCGGCGAGGAGCTCTTTTTCTTCGCGCATCCGCCGCCGCACCCGCCGCTTGAGCTCCGCGTCGGTCAGGGACGGCGAGCGCCGGCGCTCGACCCAGGCACAGAAGTCCTCGTGGTACGCCAGGCTGCGGACGTCGCCGACGAAGATCGTCCCCCCAACGGCTGTCGCTTCGACCGCGCCCCGCAGCACCCGCCGGAGGTACTCGGCGCTCGGAAAGTATTGGACGACCGAGCTCAGGACGACGGTGTCGAAACCGCCGGGCTCGATGCCGGAGAAGTCGTCGGCCCGCTGCTCCCGGAGCTCAACGCCTTCAACCTCTCCTAGCCCCGCGAGGACGGCCGGGGAGAAGTCGGTGCCGAGGTAGCGCTCGCAGTCGCTGGCGAGGCGGTGGAGGAGGAGCCCTTGCCCACAGCCGATCTCGAGCAGTCGCCGCGGCCGAAGCTCGCGGATTCTCCCGACGCTGGATGCGACCCATTCGCGCATCTCCTCCTCGGGAAGCGGTTCACCCGTCACCGAGCTGACCCAGCCCGTCGTGTTGAAGGTCGGATCAGCGGCGGGCGCCGACTTCGCCAAGTCGTGGACGGAGCGCCAGTCGGCGAGCAGCTCCTCTTCCCAGGCCCGGCGACGTTCGGGCGCAGCGCCGGCCGCAGCGCCGGCGGCGATCCAGGCGACGAGGTGTGCGTCGCGCGGCTCGACGAGGGCGCGGCGTACCGCCGGGTGCTCGGCGAGGGCCGCGGCCACCTCGCCGGGCTCGACCCGGTGCCCGCGGACCTTGCGCTGGTGGTCACGGCGTCCCAGGAGCTCCAGGTTGCCCTCGGCGAGGTGGCGGGCCAGGTCGCCGGTCTTGTAGAGGCGTCCGCCCGGCGCGGGAGCGAAGGGGTCCGGGACAAAAGCTTGTGCCGTCGCCGCCGGACGGCCGAAGTAGCCGCGGGCCAGGCAGGCTCCGGCGAGCCCCAGCTCACCGGGGACGCCGGGCGGCAACGGCCGGAGCGCCGCGTCGACGACGTAGGCGCGGGCGTTGCCGAGAGGACGTCCGACGGGGACGCCTGAGGCGCAAGAGGCGGCAAGCGTCGAGTCGATGCGGAAGGTGCTCGTCCCCACCGTCGTCTCGGTGGGGCCGTAGTGGTTCCAGACCGCGCAGGCGGGACCCTCGGCGACGAGCGCCTCGGCCCAACCGCGCCGCGACGCTTCGCCGCCTACCACGAGATGGAGACGTGGCAGGAGCCGGCGGCCGGCGGCGTCCTCGAGGGCTTCGAGGTGCGTCGGCGTGATCTTCAAGACGTCGACGCCGGACTCGTCGAAAGCGGCGGCGAGGCGGTCGGGGTCGCGGGACTCGTCGTCGTCGAAGAGGTGGAGGCAGCCGCCCGTCAAGAGCGCCGGGTAGAGGACGCTGACCGGGGAGTCGAAGGCGAGGGATTGGACGAGGGCGTAGCTCGTGCCGGCGCCGTGTCCCGGGGAGGGCAGGCCGAGGCGGGTCGCGAAGGCGCGAAGGTAGCCGAGGACCTGGCGGTGCTCGACGACGACGCCTTTGGGGCGGCCTGTGGAGCCGGAGGTGTAGAGGAGGTAGGCGGCCATGGACCTTGAATCGTGGCTAGTGGCTTGGTTGCCGGCGGGGGCAGGCCTCTCCCCCGCGCGAACGTCCAACCCATCTCGAACGATCACCACCGGCCGACATTCCGCCAGAATCCGCTGCTGCCGCTTCTCCGGCTGCCGAGGATCCACCGGCACGTAGGCGGCGCCCGCCTTCAGCACCCCGAGGAGCGCAACGATCGCCTCCGGTGTCCGCTCCATCGAGATCGCGACGCGCTCCTCCGGCCCGGCACCCATCTCCCGGAGCCGGCGCGCCACGGCCTCAGCTTGCCGGTCCAGCTCCCGGTAGCTCGTCGCGACGCCCCGGTAGACGACGGCCGGCGCGTCGGGCGAGCGCTCGACCTGAGCCTCGAAAAGCTCCTCGAGCCGAGCGGCGACGTCCCAACCGTCTCCCTCGGTGGACGCGCTCCACTCGAAAAGCACCTGATGACGCTCGCCCGGACTGAGGATCCCGACCTCGCCGATTCGCTCCGCGCCGCCGGTCAAGCCGTCGAGGACGGTGGCCAGTCCCCGCAGCAGGCGCCGGGCGGCTGTGGCTTCGAACCGTGCCGGGTCATGACGCGCCCGCAACGCCAGCCGTCCGCCGCCCTCGGGGACGGCTTCGACGACCAGCGGATAGCTCGTCTGGCTGAAGTAGCGAAGGCCTCCGGCCGCGAGCCGCCCGTGACGCTCCAGAAGCTCCTCGACGCCGGGATAGTTGTGAAATCCGAGAATCGACTCGAAAAGCGGCGTCGTTTCCTCGCGGCCGGCGAGCGCCTGGATCTCGACGAGCGCCAGGTGACCGTGCTCGCGACGCTCCAGGTGCTCCTCCTGGAGCCGCCGCAACCACGCGGACGCCTCGGCGCCGTCGTCGACCGCGACGCGGACCGGCAGCATGCGGATCAGAAGACCCATCATGGTCTCGGTCCCGGCAAGCGCGACGCCGCGTCCCGAATCGGTCATGCCGAATACGACGTCGCGCCGGCCGCTCGTACGCGCCAGGTACAGTGCCCAGGCCCCCTGGACGACGGTGGCCGGCGTCAGGCGATGAAGTCGCGCGTATTGTTTGAGGGCTGCGGACCCCGCCACCGGCACCGCGGTGACCGCCGAGCTGCCGCCGGAGCCCTCCCGGCCTTTGGCCAGCACGAGGGGCGTGGGCGCGTCGACGCCTTGCAGCGTCCGTTGCCAAAAGCGCCGCGCTGGCTCGTCGTCCTGCTTCGCCAGGTAGTCGACATAGTCGCGAAAAGGCCGCGGACGCACCCGCTCCGGCGGACGGTCGAGGCGCAGGGCCTCGTAGGTCGAGAAAAGCTCGTCGAAGAGAAGCGAGGTCGACCAGCCGTCGAGCAGGACGTGATGGAGGGTCCAGGTAAGGCGGTACCGTTCCTCGCCGAGGCGCAGGAGAGAGAGCCTCAGGAGCGGTCCTTCGGCGAGGCGGAAACCGTGCCGGCGGTCCTCGGCGAGGAACGTGTCAAGGCGCTTCTCCTGCTCGGAGGCTTCGAGGGCACGCCAGTCCTCCTCGTGCCATGGGGCCGACGTCCCGCGGCGGACGACCTGGAGCGGCCGCTCAAGCCCCTCCCAGCGGAAGGAGCTGCGCAGCACCGGGTGACGTTCCACGAGCCGTCGCCAGGCGTCGCGCAGGGCCGTGGCGTCGAGCTCGCCGCGTAGCAGCTCCCAGCTCGACTGCTCGTGGTAGACCGCCGAACGGGGCTCGTAGAGGGCGTGGAAGAGGATCCCCTCCTGGGCCGGCGTCAGCGGGTAGACGTCCTCGACGCCGCGCTCGCCGTCGAAGAGGCGGTCGATTTCTTCCTGAGCGAGGCCGGAGGCCGGGAAGTCCGACGGCGAGTAGCCGCCGGCACCGGGACGAAGGCAGCAGTCGATCAGCCGTTCGAGCTCGCCGACGAAGCTCCAGGCCAGCGATTCGACGGTTTCGCGGCGGTGGAGGTTGCGGCTGTAGCTCCACTCGAAGCGCAGCTCGCCGTCGCGCAGGGCTCCGGTCACCTCGAGTATTTGGGTGCGCCGTCCCCGCGGGCTGTGGCGAGGTCCCGGGTTTTCTCCGGCGCGGACGAGGAGTGCCGAGCCGGCGAAGGCGTCGTCGAGCTGTCCCAGGTAGTTGAAGCTCACCCGCGGCGGCGGCAGGACACGCAGCGCGGCACCCGCTGCCGACGGGTCGAGGTAGCGCAGCAGGCCGTAGCCGAGGCCCCGGCGCGGCATGCGGCGCAGCTCTTCCTTGACGGCCAGGAGCTCCCGGCCCGGCTCGTCGCCGTCGCCGAGCACGAGGCGCACCGGAGAGGCGGAGGTAAACCAACCGACGGTCCGGGCCAGGTCGAGGCTTTCGCCGCCCAGGTTGTCGGCTTCGCGGCCGTGTCCCTCGAGCTCCAGGTAGAGGGTCCCCTCGCCGGTGAAGCGCCGGAAGGCGCGGGCGAGCGCCGTCAACAAGACGTCGTCGATCCGTGTCCGATAGGCCGCCGGCACCCGGCGCAGGAGCCGCTCGGTCGCCGCCGCCTCGAGTCGCACCTCGACCGTCCGGGTGGAGGCTACGGTGTTCGCTCCGGCGGGATGGTCGAGAGGCAGCTCTCCCGGCCGGCGCGAGGCTTCGAGCCAGTGGTCGAGCTCGGCCCGCGTCGCCTCCGACGCCGCCTCCTCCACGAGGCGCTCGGCCCAGCGTTTGTACGACGCCGTTTTAGGCGGCAGCACCACCCGGCGTCCGGCGGCGAGGCGGCGGTAGGCGGTCTCCAGGTCCTCGAAGAGGAGGTCCCAGGAAACACCGTCCATCACCAGGTGGTGGACGGCGACGAGAAGGCGCGCCGCCCTCCCGGCGACGGCGAAATCGACGGCCCGCAGGAGCGGTCCCCGTTCCAAGTCGAGGCTCGCCTGGACGCGGGCCGCCGTTCGCTCGATCGCCTCCGCGGCGCGCCCGGCCTCAAGTGCCGTCAGGTCGACGTGGGTGAAGGGTACGGCACCGTCAAAGGCCGAGTCTTCCTGGTGCCAGCTCCCCCCGTCGTCGCGGAATCGCAGACGCAGCGCGTCGTGATGTTCGAGGAGGTGGGCAAGAGCGCTCGCCAGGAGCTGCGGGTCGAGGGGCTCGCGCGTCTCGTAGAGCCTGGTCCAGTTGAAGTGCCAGGGCTCGGGCAGGCGGCGCTCGAAAAACCAGTGCTGGATCGGCGTCAGGGGAAGCGGACCGCGCACCTCGGCCTGCCCGGCTTCGGCCGCCGCCGGCGTACCGCTCACCGCCGGGCCGGCCACCTGGGCGAGCTCCGCCACGGTGGTGTGGGCAAAGAGGTGCCGTGGCTGAAGCGTCAAACCCTCCTGGTGGGCCCGTGCCACGATGCGGATGCCGAGGATCGAGTCGCCGCCAAGCTCGAAGAAGTCGTCGTGTGCTCCGACGCGCTCGAGCCGCAGCACCTGGCACCAGATCCGCGCCAGCGTCTCCTCGATGTCGCTGCGCGGTGCGGTGAACGGCCTCGTCGTCGGCGCCGGAGCACCGGCGGCCCGCTCGGCGAGAACCGGACGGTCGAGCTTGCCGCTGGCCGTTCGCGGAAGCTCTTCGAGGACGACGAAAGACGACGGCACCATGTGCGCGGGCAGCCGCCGTCCGAGAAAGCGCCGCAGCTCGGCCGCCTCGGGGACGCCGTCGCCGGCCAGGAAGGCCGCGAGCCGGCGGACGCCTTCGTCGTCCTCGGGGGCGACGACCGCGGCCTCGCGTACCGCCGGATGGTCGAGGAGCGCCGCCTCCACCTCGCCGGGCTCGACGCGGAAGCCGCGCACCTTGACCTGCTGGTCGCGGCGCCCGGCGAAGAGGAGCTCGCCGTCGGCGCGGCGGCGTACCAGGTCTCCCGTCCGGTAAAGGCGGGTGCCGGTGCCGGAGAAGGGGTTGGGCACGAAGCTCTCGGCGGTGGCGGCGGCACGTCCCAGGTAGCCGCGGGCGAGCCCGGTCCCGGCAAGGACGAGCTCCCCCTCCTCGCCGTCGGCCACCGGACGGAGTCGCCGGTCGACGACCCAGGCCTCGGTCCCCGCGACCGGACGACCGATCGGCGGATCGCCGCCCGGCGGGTCGCCGCCCGGCGGGTCGCCGCCCGGCGGGTCGCCGCCGTCGCCGCTTTCGAGCTCCGCCGCGAGGTCGTGACAGGTGGCGTCGACGGTGGCTTCGGTCGGACCGTAGAGGTTCAAAAGCTCGACGCGTCGTCCGACGGCGCGGCGCCAGGCGTCGACGCTTCGGCCGCGCAGCCGTTCGGTGCCGAGGCCGACGAGGCGGAGCGTCCCCGGGACGGCGCCGGGGTCCTCGGCGGCGTGGCGGGCGAGCTCGTCAAAAAGGGTGGTGGCGGGGAAGACGACGGTGACGCCGAGCTCGTCGGCGCGGCGAAAGAAGGCGTCGATCGAGCCGGCCATGGCGTCGTCGCGCAGCACGACGGCGGCGCCGCGTCCGAGCGCCGGGAAGATCTCGGCCACGGCGACGTCGAAGCCGATCGAGGCGAACTGGAGGACTCGTTCGCCCGGCACGATGGCGTAGCGCTCGCCGCCGCTCTTAACGTACCCGGCGAGCGATGCGTGACTGACGACGACACCCTTGGGACGGCCGGTCGAGCCCGACGTGTAGATCACGTAGGCGGCATGGGCGGGACCGACCCGGCAGGGCGGGTTGGCTTGGCGCCGTCCGAGGACGCTGGGTTTGGCGTCGAGGCTGAGGAGCTTGCTTTCGTCGATTCCGGCCTCGCCGAGCTTGGGCCGTTGGGCTTCATGGGTCACGACGGTGTGGAGTCGGGCGTCGCGGTCGACGAAGCCGAGGCGGGCGGCCGGGAGCTCGGGATCGAGGGGCACGTAGACGCCGCCCGCCTTGAGAACGGCGACCGCGGCGACGACGAGGTCGTGGCTACGTTCCAGGCAGACGCCGACCGCCGTCTCGGCGCCGACCCCGCGCTCGATGAGGGTATGGGCGAGGCGATTCGCCCGGTAGCTGAGCTGCCGGTAGGTGATCGGCTCGCCCGTCGCCGCGTCGAGGACGGCGACGGCGGTCTGGAAGCGCCGGGCCTGGGCCTCGAAAACGGTCTGGAAGAGCTCCGGCGCGGGGTGGGAGGCGTTTCGTTTGCGGCTCATCGGACAGCCGAGGTCGCCGTTCCGAGCTTGGGATTCGGTATGTGGCTGAGCCTCGGGCGTACTCTAGCATAGGGGCCAGTCTGGGTGCCTCATCCTCCGGCTCCGGGTGGCAAGGTCAAGGTCGGCGTCCCGCCGCCCCGGGGTTGAAACTTGGATCCTTGCCATGCCTTTCCGTCCCGCAGGGACGTGCCTTTCGCTGGGAGCGCCGGCGTCCCGGTTTCCCAGGATGCGCCGTTGGCTTATCCTGGGCTATGGGGTTTTAAGACCGAGAAACCATCCACCGTTCCTCCGAAACCCCATAGCCCAGGATAAGCCCGCGGCGCATCCTGGGAAACGGTGAGGCGGCCCCTCTACCCCTTCAAAGCCTCCACCAACCCCTCAAGAACCTCCCCAATCTCCGACGGCACCCCCGACGGCACCGCCGGCATCCCCCCGTCCGCCACCTCTTTTAGAAACCCCCCGACGTCCCCGAAGGGCGCCGGCATCCCGGCCAACCGCGCCACCTCCTCCGACGCCTCCACCGGCAACGCCACCCCGCGGACGCGAGCGTCGTGGACGGCCCGAGCCAGCGCCAGGACGACCTCGACCACCTGCGCCGGCACGCCCGCCGGAGCGTCGCCGCCGCGGCGCAGACGTTCGACCTCGGCGAGCTTGGCGTCGCGTTTGGCCTGCCACTCGGCGGCGGCTTTGGCGTCGCCTCGGTCGCGGGCTACGTCGGCGAGGGCGTTGTAGTCGATGTGAACCTGGGGCAGATTCAACGATTCTCGAATCCCCATGCTTTGTCGGAGGTTCTCTTCTGCGCGATTGAGCTCACCCAGCATTCGACAGAGGATGCCAAGCTGGGAGTACGAGGATGCCGCGTTGACTTGATTCCCCATTTCCAGCCACCCGGAAAGGCTCTCCTCAATCGACGCCACAGCCCGCCGCAGGTGGACGGCACGGTCCTCGGAATCGCCGGCCTGCTCGGCGCGCGTCTGGTGAAGGATGCCGACGTTCTGGGCGGTCCCCGCCAGCATCGCCCGGTCGTTCCTCTTCTTCGCGAGCTCGCGGCTCCGCGAGTACCAGGCTTCGGCCGCGTCGAGGTGGCCCAGCTGCTGTTCGGCGCTGCCGAGGAGATCGCAGGTCCTCATCTCGCCCCCGGCGTCGCCGGCCTGCTGGAAGAGGACGAGGGCTTTCCTGTAAAGCTCGACGGCCCGTCCGGGGTTGCCCATCTCGTCCTGCATGATCGCCTGGTGCTGGAGAAGCGATCCCTGCAGCCCGAGGTCGCTGGCGGACCGGGCGGCGTCGAGGGCCTCGCCGTAGCGGACGTCGGCTTCGGCGTAGCGCTGTTGGCTGCTCAGGATTTCAGCGATCTGGCCCAGACTCGCGGCGATCTCACGGTCTCTGCCCAGTTCTCGGTTGAGCGCGAGCCCCCGCTCCATAGAAGCCAAGGCCTTATCGAATTGCCCTAAACCTAGATGCGCCTGTGCCAGGTGTCCAAGCGTGGATGCTAGGTTGCCCTTTGCCGCCTCGGCCGGCAGCTCTTCGAGCAGAACGACCGCTCGTTGCGACGGCTCGAGCGCGAGATCGGGCCGGTTGGCGTTGACGTGGATCTGGCCAAGTTGGGAATAGCTGGTCGCGATCTGGAACGTCGGATCCTCGCCGCCGGCCAAACCTTCCGCTTCCAGACGCGCGATGAGGTCCTGCACCGTGGCGACGGCCTCGTCGGCCTTGCCCTGGCTCAGCAGACCCATGGCGTGCTGACGAATGGCGTGGGCGGTGGACCCGTCGAGCCCCGCGTCCTCCGGCAACTGCGAACGCACCCACGCGACGAAATCGTCACGTTCGCGCAGCCGTCCGGCCCTCAGCAGGTAGTCGCCCAGCGTCTCGGCCATCCACGCTCCCTCCTGCCGGGCGCCGCGCCGGAAGGCGCGCCGCAGGGCGGACCGGAAGTTGGCCTCCTCGAGCGCCAGGAGCGCCATCCCGGCGGCGGGCTGCGAGCCGTGGAGGGCCTTGTCGACCTCGTGCCTCACCGAGAGGTAGACCGCGAGGAAGCGCGGCTCCACGGCCTCGATGTCCGCGACGTCGTCGGGACGCGCCGCGTAGGGCAACGTCGGATGGAAGCGGAGAAACGGGTTGTTGAACCCCGGAATCTCCTCGACGCGGATCAGAGCCGTCGCCACGAGCTCGCCGCGAATCGCCTCCCAGGCGTCGGCGTCGAGCTGGGTGAAGTTGCGCAATCGGGACTCGAAGGCACCCCCTTCGAACCACGCCAGGTACGGCAGCACCCCCCGCGCCGCCTCGCTCAGCCGACGCGTCGAGAAGGCGAGCGACGCGAGCAGCGAACGGTTGCGCGCCTCCTCGGCCGAGGCGTCGGCGAAGCGGTCCAGGCCTTCGCGGAGACACTCCCCACGCCGCTCTGAAGCAGCGCCGGCGCCACCGAGCCGAAGACCGGACGCTTCGAGAGCGCCGAGCTGCGGCAGGCTTCGAGCAGGACCAGGGGGACTTCGAGACGCGAGAGGAGGTCGCCGAGCTCGCGTCCGGCGACGAGATGGGTCTTCTCGCCCGTCTCGTCGAGCTCGAAAGCGAGCGCCCCGACGCCGGTCTGCGGCAGGTAGGCGCCGTGGCCGTCGAAGTGGACGACGTGGAACGGACGTTTCTTCTTCCGTGCCTCGGAGATCATCTCCTCCAGGCGTCCGAGGGTGGGCGGCTCGCAGTAGTCGACGCTGGCTTGTCGGTCGAGGGCCTGGAGAGCGTCGAGCACCGGGACGACCGAGACGCGGGGATCGATGAAGCCCGCGTCGCGAGGACGGCTGGTGATCATGAGGACCCGCAGCGGCAGGGCGAGCTTCGGCTGCCGCGCCTCCCCGGCCCCCTTGAGCTGACGGCGGATCGTCACGCCGCGGAAGACCAGCGGCCCGCGGCGGTCGCGCATCATCTCCCACGGCTGCATGTGGACCTCGGGGTCGTCCGTGCCGATCGTCAGGACCGCGGGCCGTCCGGCCTTGGTGGCGTCCATGAGGCGCATGTGGACGCGGAGGCCTTCGGGGTTGTTGAAGAGGGCGTCGAAGAGGGCGTGTCCCCAGGCGTCGACCTGCTGCTCGAGCTTCGTGGCGCGGACGCGGTCGCCGGCACCGACGAAGTCGGCGTAGTCCTCGAGGTACCAGCGGAGGTCTTTTTTGGCGCGTTCGTCGAGGGGCAGGGTGAGCACGAAGGGCTCGGACTCCTGTCCTTCGGGCTCGATGAAGCGGGCGGAGTAGGCTTGGCCCTGGGGGTGGACGGCGAGGCGGAGGCGATATGGTTGTTCGTTGGGCATGGTGTCGTCCATTGTAGCCTTGAGTCGGCTGGCGTCGAAGCCGAGGCCGCGGAGCCGTGGCCGCGGAGCCGAGGCCGCGGACACTAGGAACAAGGCCAAGCGGAGCTACGATCCAACGTCAAGCTGAAGATCGAACGTCTGAGCCCCGATGAACGGCTCCCGTCTGCTTGACCTTGCCACCCATACCTTTTCGATATGAGGGGCTATGCCTGTCGAATAGGCCAAAATGCATCGTGGTCGTGGTTCAGTCAGGTGTTTCGTAGGGGAAACTCGAAGACCAGGGCCATATGTGCTCGACGGACGCTCTTCGGTCCCGTCCCTATGGCCATATGTACTCGACAGACGGTCTTCCGTCCCGTCCATATGGCCATAGGGACGCGACAAAAGTCCGTCGGACGCGTCCCTATGGCCATATGTGCTCGACGGACGCTCTTCCGCCTCGTCCCTATGGCCATATGTGCTCGACGGACGAGCTTTCGTCCCGTCCATATGGCCATATGGACGCGTCCAATCTCTGCAAAACCTGACAGAGTCCTCGCCGCCGGACGCCGGAGGACTCCCCGATCCGGCACCGGCGAGGCCGGAGGTCGTTCGCCGCCGGCATGAGCCCGCGGCGGGCTCGGCTGATAAGCTCGCCAGCATTCAAAACCAAGGAGACTCCGCATGTCCCGACGTCCATCGAGAGTCCTGTCGTCCATCGTCCTCCTCACCCTCCTCTCGCTTCTCTTCTCGTCCCCCGTCTTCGCCAAGCGCAAGGCCCCGAAGGAGGAGCCGGCCGCCGAAGCCGCGCCCCCCGTCGAGCCGAAGCTCTTCCAATCCATGAAGTGGCGCAACATCGGCCCGTTCCGCGGCGGACGGTCAACCGCCGTCGCCGGTGTCGTCGGAGATCGGCTGACCTATTACTTCGGCTCGACCGGCGGCGGCGTCTGGAAGAGCACCGACGCCGGTACGACATGGAAGAACGTCTCCGACGGCTTCATGAAGACCGGCTCGGTCGGCGCCGTCGCCGTGGCGCCCTCGGATGCGAACGTCGTCTACGTCGGCATGGGGGAGGCGGAGATCCGCGGCGTCGCGAGCTCCCACGGCGACGGCGTCTACCGTTCGCGCGACGCCGGCAAGACCTGGACCCACGTCGGCCTCGGGAAGACCCGCCAGATCTCGACGATCCGCGTCCATCCCTCGGACCCCGACCTCGTCTACGTAGCGGCCCAGGGCAGTCCCTGGACGGCGACGCCGGAGCGCGGCGTCTACCGTTCGCGCGACGGCGGCGACACCTGGGAGCAGGTGCTCTTCGTCGACGCCTCGAGCGGCGCCTCAGACCTGTCGATGGATCTGAGCAACCCCCGCATCCTCTACGCCGCCCTCTGGGACCACCAACGCGTACCGTGGAAGGTCCGCTCCGGCGGACCCGGCAGCGGAATCCACAAGTCGACCGACGGCGGCGACACCTGGGAGAAGCTCGAAGACGGGCTGCCCGAGCTCATGGGCAAGATCGGCGTCGCGGCCTCGCCGGCGCGTCCTGATCGGGTGTGGGCGATCGTCGAGGCGGAAGAAGGCGGCCTCTACCGCTCCGAGGACGCCGGTAAGTCGTGGAAGCTCGTCAACCCCGATCGGTTGATCCAGACGCGCTCCTGGTACTACATGAAGGTCTTCGCGGATCCCAAGGACCCGGAAACGGTCTACGTGTTGAACGCGCCGATGATGCGCTCGGTCGACGGCGGCGTGAGCTTCACCCGGATCCGCGGCCCCCACGGCGACCACCACGACCTGTGGATCGATCCCGAGGAACCGCAGCGCATGATCAACGGCAACGACGGCGGCGCCAACGTGTCGTGGAACGGCGGACGCACCTGGTCGACCCAGGGCAACCAGCCGACGGCACAGTTCTACCGCGTCACGACCGACGCGCTCTTTCCCTACCGCGTCTACGGCGGGCAGCAGGACAATACGTCCGTCGGTATTCTGAGCCGCAGCTTCGGCCCCGGCATCGGTCGCGAGCACTGGATGGACGTCGGCGGCTGCGAAAGCGCCTGGGTCGCTTTTGACCCCGACGACCCGCGCCTCGTCTACGCTACCTGCATCGTCGGCCTGATCAGCGAGCTCGACGTCGAGACCCGGAGCTCCCGCGACATCATGGCCTATCCCTACCTGGGCCTGGGCATGGACGGCAAGGACGTCAGGTACCGCTTCAACTGGAACGCCCCCGTCGTCACCTCGCCGCATGAGCGGAGCGTGATCTACCACGGCGCGAACGTCCTGCTGCGCTCGGAGGACCGCGGCCACAGCTGGACGGCGATCAGCCCGGACCTGACGCGAAACGAGCTCGAGAAGCAGGGCCGGGGCGGCGGTCCGATCACCAACGAGGGGGCCGGCGGCGAGATCTACAACACGATTCTCTATGTCGTCCCTTCGCCGCACGAGGCGGGCACGATCTGGGTCGGGACCGACGACGGCCTCGTCCAACTGACGCGCGACGAGGGCGAGACCTGGAGCGACGTCACCCCTGAAGGGATCGGCGAGGCGATGATCAACGCCGTCGAGCTCTCGCCCCACGACCCGGCGACCGCCTGGATCGCGGTGTCGCGCTACAAGATGGGCGACTTCACGCCGCTCGCCTACAAGACCGAGGACTATGGCGCGACCTGGACGCTGCGCACCGAAGGGATCGGCGAGGAAGCCTGGGTGCGGGTGGTGCGCGAGGACCCGGCGCGTCCGGGCTTGCTCTACGCCGGCACCGAGACCGGCCTCTATGTGTCGTTCGACGACGGCGAGCGCTGGCAAGAGTTTCAGCTCAACCTGCCGGTGGTGCCGGTCACCGACCTCGTGATCCACGACAACGACCTGGTGGCGTCGACCCAGGGCCGCGCCTTCTGGATCCTCGACGACCTGACGCCGCTCCGTCAAATGGACGAGGCGGCCGAGGGCGATCTCGTCCTCTTGCGTCCGCGCGACACGATCCGCCTCGGCGGTGGCGGCCCCAAGCCGCCTCCCGGACGCGGACAGAACCCGCCCAACGGCGTGCAGATCTCCTACGTCCTCTCGGAGGCTACGGTCGAAGCGTTTGAGCCTTCCGCGCCCAGCGAGGACGACGCGGAGGAGGAGCCTGCCGAGGAGCCGCCGGCCCTGAAGCTCGAGATCCTCGACGCGGAGGGAAACGTCATGCGGACCTATCCTGATCCCAAGGCCGAGGACGACGGTGGCGATCCTCCTACAGGCGACGATCCGCCGGATCCGTCGAAGGCGTTGCCGGCTGAGGTGGGAATGAACCGGGTGGCCTGGGACTTCAGCCGCGAGCCGGTCACCCGGATACCGAAGCTCTTCAGCTTCACGGGCTTCTCCGGCCCCTGGGCGCCGCCGGGCACCTACGAGGTACGTCTGAGCCTTGGCGAGCAGGTGGCGTCGCAGACTTTCGAGCTGCTACCGGACCCGCGCTCGTCGTTCACCGCGGACGACTACGCGGCGCAGCAGCGTCTGGTGGAGGAGATGTGGCGCACGGCCGACGAGCTCCACGCCACGGTCAAGCGGGTGCGGGCCGTGCGCGCCCAGGTCGAAGCGCAGATGAAGCGCGTCGAGGACCACCCGGCCTCGGAGATGATCACCGAGGCTGGGGAGGCGTTGGTCGAGGCGCTCAACGACTGGGAAGAGGCGGTCGTGCAGGCGAAGACCGAGAACTTCCAGGACGTGATCAACTACCCGAATCCGCTGGGCGCACAGCTCCTTTTCGTCTACATGAGCGCCGCCGACGCCGATCCGCCGGTGATGGCCGGTGCCGAGGAGCGCTACGCGGATTTGAAGGCGGAGTGGATGGATCGTCAGGCCGAGATCGAGAGCCTGCTGGCCGAGAACCTGGCCGCCTTCAATGCGCTTTTCTTGGAGCACGCCGTGCCGGCGGTGCTGGTGCCGGAGGATTGAGGCGAAGCCTCCTCCTTGAATCGCCTCTCCCCGGGGGGAGAGGGAGCCACATCGACCTCGGCCTCGAAGTCGATGCGGCTGATCGCCAGCTCCCCGCAGGTCGACGGCTAGCTACCCGGAGCGCAGCCGACTTCACGGCCGACGAGGCCGCACGAGTCGGTCGCGCTGACCAACAGGTCGACGATCGCCGTGTCGACGACGCCGATGCCGACGGTCGCCCCCTGCGTCACCTGGTACTCGAACGAGGTCGTGCCGGAGATGCCGAACGATGGCGTGAAGACCACGGTGGGCTGACTCAGGTAGGTATCGCCGATCTGCACCAGGCTACCGTCGAGGTTGGTCAACGTGCCGTTGGCAGGTGCAGGCAGGCTGATGATCTCCCACACGATGTCCACGCACGGGCCCGTGTCGACCCGGATGTAACCCGCCGTGCCGAAGGCGAAGGAGTTGGGCGGTATCGTGGTGAGCCGGATCGAGAACGTGCCGGCGCTGATATCGAACTCGCCGTGGCTGTAAGACAGGTCTCCGAATGCCACGTCCGGATCGCCGGTAGTGCCTACGGTGCTCTGGTCGACCTCGGAAGTGAAATCGGTCCAGTCCACGTTGCCGCCGTCCAGGTTCTCGACTCTCCAGTGATCGCCCTTGGCGAGGGTGTCGGTGACCCTCAGGCAGGAGTCCTCTGTGTTGGTGAAGTCAAACGGACCTTCAATCACCGGGGACTCGTTCACCAGATCGACGAGATCGTTGCAGAGGGGGCTCGTCGCGATATCGCACCAGCTGAACTGGTCCCAGCCCCCGTCCACCGTGATCAACTTCAGGGAGAGCGGAGCAGGAGCGCGACTGCCGGATGCGGAAGCGTCCATCAGGGCTTCGAGTCGGTCGAGTTGATAGGTCGTCATCGGCGGCCCGTTGTCGCCATAGGTCACCTTCGTGACCGGGCTTGTCAAGGGCGGCGGCGGCGCGCCGCTCGTGCCACCGGCGTTGGCCCTCAGCGTGATCTCGACCGAGGTGTTGAGGTCGGTTTCCACGGCCTGATCCGGGGCCAGCTCCGGCGCGTTGCCGATGTCGATGTTGGCCACTGCAGTGTCACAGGAAGGCGAGCCGCACGGCGACCCCGTGGTCAAGGAATCGCGCGCCGAGTAGGAAAAGCTGGTCGTCTGCGCGGTCGCGGGGGCCGCGTAGACGACCACCGGACTCGGCAGGTCGTAGGGCAGGTCGATAGCTGCTATTTCGTTGCTGTCCGAGTCGGCCAACGTCCCAGCCGGCAGCGTCTCGATGCGGAAGGTCAGGGATGCGACCGCAGCTGGCGCTTCGGCGCTCAGGGTGATCGTCCTGACCTCGTCGACGATCACGTCTACTTCGAGGTCGTTGGCCGCCACAGCGACCACGCCAAACAGCAGGCAGGTCTCGGCCGGGAAGAGCGGGCAGTCGGAATCGAGAAAGCACTCCGCCGTGGTCGAGACCGAGCAGATGCCAGGATCGAGCACAGCCTCGTCGGTGCCGCCGTTGACGCTGACGATCGCCGTGCCCAGATCGCCGCAGTCGTCGGTCACGCCGAAGGTGAAGAAGTCCTCGGGGCAGGTGACCTCACCCGATTCCGGATCGGTCACGCAGCCGTTGTTCAGGTTGGGCGTGTAGGTCACCGTCGCCTGGGTGATCGGCGGCTGGACCGTGTCGCAGGTCTCGCCCTCGGCGAAGCCCGGGCAGTCCGAGTCGAGCAAGCACGACTCTCCTGACTGCGAGCACTGGTCGATCGCCGCGGGAATGATGGGCGTGATCGTCGCGCTGAGCGTCCCCTCCGTCGGGTCGACCTCGATCGAGAAGCTGAGATCCCCGCCCTCCGGATCGCTGCCCTCGAGGGTGATCACCAGATCGCTGGCGCCGTCGCTCAGCACCTCCTGGGCGAAGGCCGTCGGGCCCTGGTTGACGAAGGCGCTGTCGAGGCTGAGTTGCACGTCCCGCTCGATGTGCACATCCCGGGCGAGGAACGCTCCGGTTGCGTCCGTGGCGCGTTTGAGCCGCAGGGTGCCGTTGGGGACGTAGAAGTTGACGTCGACGTCGCTGAAGTTGCCGACCTTCGCCGCGAAGGGAAATGTCTCGGGGTCGCTGTCGTCGTTCTCGCCGGCGACGTAGAGAATGATCTCCGAAGCCGACACGCCCGAGCCGGAAGCAGGCCCGACGACCGAGTTGTTCGCGGTCAGGAACGTGGTATCGATTCTCACGTCGGACGGGCCGTCGAAAAGGATCTGGCTCTCGCCTCCGCCATCGATCGAGCGTACGTTGTAGAGGCCGCCGCTGAAGAGGGCCGTGGCGCCAACGCCGACCCGGATGTCACCGTAGTCGCCTGCCGGCAGCTCGGCGAACCCGAAGTCGGGGATGTCTACGTCCTCGCCGGTGCCCGGCGGGGGAGGCTCGCAGGTCTCTCCCGTGGGGCAGTCGGCGTCCACCGTGCACACCTGGGCTGTGGTCACCGAGCAGCGGCTGTCCTCGGCTTCGTCCCGTAGTAGCGCCTGCTGGAAGGGCGGAGCGTTGGCGTACGGAGGGCTCGAGCCAGGAAACTCGTTGCCGATGATGGTGCCGTCGTTGTCGAGCTCGTCGAAGAAGACGTCGCCCGTAACCACGGCCCGCCTCTTGATCAGGATTCTATGGGCTTTCAGGTCGCCCTGCATGGTCGTCACTCTCTGGCCGACCTCCAGCTCGACCGAACCGATAGTCGGCCCGGTGGCCACGGCGTTGACGACGATGTCCCCACTCAGAACGTCCGAGCTGGTGTTCAGATCGATGCTGTTGGTGGCGAAGATCACCACGTTGGAGATCGTGTCCTCGGCCCCTGCCCCGGGAACCAGTCCCGCAAGCGCCAAACCCACGACCAGAGAAAATGCCAAGACCTTCTTTCGCTTCATGCTGTGCCTCCAGGTGTCCTTGAAGAGGATCTGGCCCCGGTCCCCCGGTCTCAGGCTGTAGCTGCTGAAGCTCAGGAGCAGGCCGGCTGTTCGGAGAATGGACAGAGCTCCGACAGCGACCCCTACCCTGGAATGATTCGCGGCACTTATTATATGCATCGAAGTGCATAAGTCAAGGCTTTTTGCGAGTCGGCTACTCGTAACGCAAGGCCGTCAACGGGTCCACCGTCGAGGCCCGGCGCGCCGGGACGAGGCTCGCGACCATGGCGATCGCCGTCAGGACGAGGGAAACGCCCACAAAGGTCACGAGATCCGTCGAGCTGATGCCGTAGAGGACGCTCTCGAGAGCCCGCGTCACGAGCGCCGCGGCGCCGAGCCCGAGAGCGAGGCCCATGCCGGTCAGGACGAGGCCGTCCTTGACCACCATGGCGAGGACGTCACGGCGCCGCGCGCCCATGGCCATCCGGATGCCGATCTCGTGCGTCCGCTGGGAGACGGCGTAGGAGATGACGCCGTAGAGTCCCACTGCCGCCAGGGCGAGGCCGATCAGGCCGAAGACGCCGAAGAGCGTCGCGCTAAGGCGCGGCAGGAGAAGCGACGCCGAGATCGCCTCCTCGACCGTGGAGAGGTCGGCGACGGCGATATTGGGGTCGAGCTCGCGGGCGTATTGGCGGACCGTCGAGAGCGCCGCTCTGGGATCGCCTTCGGTCTTGACCAGGACCTCCAGCGCCGGCAGGAACCGTTGCTCCAGCGAACGGTAGATAAAGGGACGCGGTTCCTCGCCGAGGGTGCGGTACTTGCCGTTCGCGACCACTGCGACGATTTCGTAGTCCGTGCCGTCGCGCTCGTCGACGCGCAGGCGCCGGCCGACGGCGTCCTCGCCCGGCCAGAAGCGCTCGGCGAGCGTCTGGTTCACGACGGCTACCCGGGGCGAGTCCTCCGTGTCGCTCTGGGTGAAGCCGCGGCCCGAGAGCACCGGGATGCCGAGCGTCTTGAAGTAGCCGGCGCCGACGGTCGCGGTGTCGACCATGGGCCATTCGTCGGTCGGCAAGGCCTCCTCGCCGGGACGCGCCACACGTTCCATGGAGATGTTGAGCGTCAGGGGCAGGTGGCTCGCCGTGGTGGCGGAGCGCACGCCGGGGGCCGCCTCGAGGCGGCTCGTCAACCGGCGGTAAAAGTCGCGGCTCTGCGGCTCGGTGTAGCCCTGGCGGTCCGGGGAGAAGCTCGCGCTGACGACCCCCGCCGGCTCGAAGCCGGGATTGATCCGGTGGGCGTTTTGCATGCTGCGCACCGAGAGGCCCGCGCAGACGAGGAGCAGAAGCGAGAGCGCCACCTCGCCGACCACCAGCGCGCTGCGCAGCCGCCGGCCGCCGACGCCGGTCGACGAGCCCCGCGACTCCTCGCGAAGCGCCGAGGTCAGGTTGGTGCGGGTCGCCTCGAAAGCCGGGGCGAGGCCGAAGAGAACGGCCGTCAGCGTCGCGGCGGTGAAGGTGAAGCCCAGGACCCGCAGGTCGAGCTGGAGGCCGAGGGTCAAGTCGATGGGGATCGGCAGCGGCATCCTGTCGACGAAGCAGTTCGAGGCGTGGGCGAGGGCGAGGCCCAGGCCGCCTCCCACGAACGCCAGGCTCAGGCTCTCGGCGAGGAGCTGACGGACGAGGGCCGTCCGGCTCGCGCCCAGGGCCAGGCGCGTCGCGATCTCCTTGCGGCGCTCGACGGCGCGGGCCAGGAACATGTTGGCGACGTTGGCGCAGGCGATGAGAAGCACCAGCGACACGAGCCCCATGACGACGAACGAGGCGGCGACGACGGGTCCGTCGACTCCTGGGAGGATGCGGACCTGGCTCGTCGGCACGAGGAGGAAGCTGCGTTTCTCGTTGGTCTCCGGGTAGATCTGCTGCAAGCGGGCGGCGAGTGTCGAAAGCTCCGCGCCGGCCGCGTCGAAAGTCGTGCCGCGACGGAGGCGTCCAATCATCCAATGCCACATCTGCGCCCGGTCGTCGATTTTCTCGAGCCCCGGGGTGGCCTCGCCGGAGTTGGCGATCGACTGGGCGCCGATCCAGGCCGTCGTCCTCATGGGGACCCAGAGCTCGGGCGCCAGACCGCGGGAAAGACCGTAGAAGCCCTGCTGGGCGACGCCGACGACGGTGAACGGGTGGCCGTTCAAGCGGATCGTCGAGCCGATGACGTCCGGAGTGCCCCCGAAGCGCCGCTCGTAGGTTCGGTGGCTCAGGACGGCGACGGCCTGAGGATCGCCCGTCCGGTCGTCGTCCACGTTGAAGAGGCGTCCGACGTGGGGACGCACGCCGAGGAGCGTGAAGAAGTTGCCGGTCGCCATCTCGCCGAGGATCGTCTGGCTCTCGCCGCCGTGCTCGAAGATCATGCCGGAAAGAGCGTGGGCGGCGAGGTCCTCAAAGCTCGCGGCCTGCTCCTTCAGGTCCAGGTAGTCGGGAAACGCGACGGGACCATGGGTGAAGCCGCCGCCGAGGGATTCGGTGTAGAGGCTCGCCAGCTCGCCAGGCGTCTCGACCGGCAACGGACGCAGGGCGACGGCGTCGACGACGCTGAAGACCGCGGAATTGAGCCCGATGCCGAGAGCGAGGGTCACTACGGCGAGGACGGCAAACCCCGGGCTTTTGCGGAGCCGGCGCAGAGCGAAGCGGACGTCCTGGACGATGGCGTTCATCGGTTTCTCCCCCAAAAGGTGTTTCGTGAGAGCTTCAGTCGGCGATTCAAGCCGCCGTCTAAAGAGAACGCCGGTCGGGCGGGATTGTTTCAGGCGCGGGCCGCCGCCCGGCAGGGACGGCCGGCGCGCGGTGACACCTCAGTCCTCCCGGACTTCGCCGGTCATCGGTCCGAGGACGACGGGACGGATCATGCGGACCTGTCGTCCGTTCTTCGTCCTGGTGATCACCTGGAGGTCCTGGACCCTGGCGCCGACCGCCACGACCATGCGTCCGCCGAGCTTGAGCTGCTCGAAGAGGGGCTCGGGGATCTTGTGGGGGGCGGCGGTGATCAGGATGGCGTCGAAGGGGCCTTTCTCGGGCCAGCCGCGGTAGCCGTCGCCGGTGCGCACCTCGACGTTGTCGTAGCCGAGCTGGGCGAGGAGCCGTTCGGCACGCTGGGCGAGGACGGCGTCGATCTCGATCGTGTAGACCTCGGCGGCCAGGCGCGAGAGCACCGCAGCGTCGTAGCCCGAGCCGGTGCCCACCTCGAGGACCTTGTCGCCGCTCTCGATCTCCAGGAGCTCGATCATCTGGGCCGAGACGTTGGCCTGGAGCAGGGTTTGGCCCGGCGCGAAGCGCACCGGCGTGTCCCGATAGGCCTGGTCCCGCGCGCTCTCGGGTACGAAGAGGTGACGCGGTACCTCCCCCATGGCGTCGAGCAACGGAGCCGTCTCGATGCCGCGCCGGCGGATCTGGACCTCGACCATGTCGTGGCGTAGCTCTTTGAAAGCGTCCGCGGTGCCGGCCGACGGCGCCGGATTGGCCTGTGCCGAGACCGGCGCCGTGCTGTGGTAGGAGAGGGCGAGAGCCGTCAGGAGGAAGACGAGCAGGCCCAGGCGTCGCGGCGGTTTCGCCGGTGAGTGCCGCTTCAAGAGGTCAGGTCCGTCATCCTGAGCAGACGTTCTTCGTTTTTGTAGATTTCTCATGATCGCGCCCCTGTGGCTCTTGGTAGGGTCTTGGTGGGGCCAAGGACCATTCTCGCAAGGGAGACTTGCAAAAGACAAGCCAGTCTTGTCCTGCTAGAATTACCGCACCGCGTCTCGTCCCCTCCGGACGGGGTGCGTCGATCCTACCAACGACGCCGGCGCCCTGGGCCGGCAGGCGATACCCTCCATGGAAACAGCAAGTCCCATCCTCAGCGAGCTCGAAGCGCCAGTGGGCGAGAGCTCGGCGCAGGAGGGCGTGGCGACCCTCGCCGAGGCCGGCTTCGAGGAGTTTCTCGAGAAGCGTCCGCAGGGCCTCCTGCGGCGCGGCGCGACGACCCACCGGCACCTGACGGGGCTGGTGGCCGGCGGCATCCTCGATTACGTGCGCACCGGTCCGCCGGAGCGGCGAAAGCTCCGGTTTCGCGCCCTGCAGGTCTTTTCGGCGTTCCTCCGCCCCTTCGTGAAGCGCTCGCTTCGCAACCTTCCGTTTCCCGTTCAGCTACGGCGGCGCCTGGAGATGCTGGGTCCGACCTACATCAAGCTGGGGCAGATCCTGAGCCTGCGCGAGGACATCCTGCCCCACTCGGTCACCGAGGAGCTAAAAAACCTCCTCGACCGGCTGCCGGCGGTGCCCTTCCCGCGCTACCTGGAGCTCGTGGTCGAGGACCTAGGCCGTCCGCTGGAGGAGATGTTCACCTGGGTCGACCCGGTGCCTACGGGCTCGGCCTCGATCGCCCAGAGCCACCGGGCGACGACGGTCGAAGGCGATTCGGTGATCTTGAAGGTGGTCAAGCCGGGCATCAAGAAGACCCTGGAGCGCGACGCCCGGCTGCTCAAGATCTTTGGCACGGGCCTTCAGCTCTTCCTTGGCCGTTACCAGCCGCGGCGGGTGATCCAGGAGTTCACCGAGTACACCCTGCGCGAGGTCGACCTGCGGATGGAGGCCGACAACGCCGAGACTTTTGCCGCCAATTTCAGCGACAACCCCCACGTGGTCTTCCCCAAGATCTATCGCCAGTACAGCGGCCCAACGGTTCTGTGCATGGAGTTTTTCGACGGCCTGCGCCCCGATTCTCCGGAGGCCAAGGCTTTGGACCTCGAGACGCGGGAAAAAATTACCGACATGGGCGCCGGGGCCATCATCCGGATGCTCTACCACGACGGATTTTTTCACGCCGACCTCCATCCGGGCAACCTCTTGATCCTGCCGGGTCCGAAGGCCGGCTTCATCGACCTCGGCATGGTGGGCCGCCTCGACGACCAGGTGCGGCGCACCCTCATGTACTACTACTACTGCCTGGTGATCGGCGACGTCGAGAACGGCGCCCGTTACCTGACCTCGACCGCGGACGTCGGTCCCGGCGGCGACGCCGAGGCCTTTCGCCGTGCCGTCGTGGAGGTCAGCCGCCGCTGGCGCCGGGCCGCCAACTTCAAGGACTTCTCGCTCGCCCAGCTGATCCTGAAGTCGGTGACGATGGCGGGCCAGTTTCGCGTCTACTTCCCTGTCGAGCTGGTGCTCATGGTCAAGGCGCTCGTCACCTTCGAGGGCGTCGGCAACCAGTTGACCCCCGGCTTCGACGTCGCTGCGGCCTCGAAAGTCCACATCTCGAAAATTTTTTTCAACCAGTTCAACCCGTTACGGGTGATCAAGGAGAGCTTGCGGGGGGCGCCGGAGCTGCTTGACGCGGTGGTCAAGGCGCCGCTTCTCGTGACCGAGGGCATCCGCTTGCTCGAGCAGACGAGCCGACGGCGGAGCGAGAACCCCTTCGCGGGCGTTCGGGGGACGATCTTCGGCGGCTTCTGCCTCGTGGCCGGCGCCATCCTGGTGGCCGCCGGCGACCCCTGGTGGCAGACCTGGCCGGTCTGGGGGACGCTCTTCCTGGTGGGTCTTGCCGCGGCGCTCAACAAGAAGTCGTAAGGTCGTCCTCAGCTCATGATAGCCTCCCGAAAAGTCGAGACGGTTCCGCGACCGCTTGTTGGGAGGCGAGCGCCGTCCCGGATCCAGGACGAGCCAATGCGATGAACGTACTGTTGGTCCTGCCCGAAGCCGCCGCCGCCGAGCGGCAGCTCTTGGAGGGGTTCTTCCAGAAGCGGAACCACCAGGTGGTGGTCTCGACAAGCTGCGAAGCGGCCCGTGGCGAGCTTGCGGGCAACTACTTCTCCTACGTCTTGATCGACTTGGAGGCGGGCCCCGGGGCGGCGGATCTGTGCCAGACGATCCGCGAGCTCCCGCACGGCGAGCGCACTTACTCGCTCGTGCTGCCGGCCTCGGAGACGATCGAGGCCATGCGTTCGGCGCTCGCCGCCGGCGCCGACGACTACGTGGCGAAGCCGATCGGGCTCGCTGCCCTCCAGCTGCGTCTGGCGATCGGCGAACGGCACCTTTCGCGGCGCCAGAGGAACGTGGAGGTGGCCAGGCGCCTGGAGGAAGCCGAACGCGACCTGGGCTTTCGCGAACAGTACTTCCGCTCGCTGCTGGAGAACTCCTCGGACCTGATCACCGTCGTCGACGCCGAGGGCAACGTCCTCTACCAGAGTGCCTCCTCGGAGAACATGATGGGCATCCCCGCCGACGACTTGATGGGGGCGTATTTTTTCGGCTACCTCCACCCCGACGACCGTTCCCTCTTCAACGAGGTCTTCACCCGTGCCGTCGAGAATCCGGGGACGGTGATCTCGGGCCAGTTTCGCCTTCGACGGGGCGAGGAGTGGCCGCACTTCGAGTCGCTCCTGACGAACCTCCTCGACGATCCCGTGGTCGCAGGCGTGGTCCTGACCTCGCGCGACATCACCGAGCACCGGCGCATGGCCCAGGACCTCCAGCGCGAACGGGTCTTTTTCCAGCAGCTGTTTCGCAACTCGCCGAGCGGCATCACGATCCTCGACCCCGAGGACCGCATCATCGACGCCAACCGCTCTTTTCTCGACCTTTTCCGCCTGGAGCTGGACGTGGTCAAGAAGCAGAAGATCAACGACCTCATCGTCCCCGAGGAGCTTCGCGAGGAGGCCGCGGAGCTTTCGCAGGCGATTTTCGGCGACCGCATGACGGAGCACGAGACCACCCGCAAGCGCAGCGACGGCTCGGCCGTCGAGGTCTCGATCGTCGGCTATCCGATCGAGGTCCTGGACCGCCGGATCGGCGCGTTCAACATCTACTCCGACATCACGCAGCGCAAGAACGCCGAGCGCAAGCTCTTTCACCACGCTTTTCACGACGCGTTGACCGGCTTGCCGAACCGCATGCTCCTGAACGAGCGCCTGGAGCGGGCGCTGCGCCGGGTCGAGAGGACACCCGAGTACCGATTCGCGCTGCTTTTCATCGACCTCGACCGGTTCAAGGTGATCAACGACAGCCTCGGGCACAGGGCGGGCGACGACCTCTTGATCGAGATGGCGAAACGCCTGGAAAAAGCCGTACGCCCTGGCGACACGACCGCCCGGCTCGGCGGCGACGAGTTCACCGTCATCCTCGACAGCTTGAGCGACCCGGCCGACGCGACCCGCATCGCCGAGCGCATCCTCGACCTCTTGGGCGAGCCCTTCCAGGCCGGCGGCGAGGAGGTGGCCAACACCTGCTCGATCGGCGTCGCCTACTCCTCGCCGCGCTACGAGAACGCCGAGGACCTGGTGCGCGACGCCGACATCGCCATGTACAGGGCGAAGGCGGCCGGCAAGGCCCGCTACGCCATCTTCGACGAGGAGATGCACAAGAGCGCCATGGTGCGTCTGCAGCTCGAGACGGAGCTGCGCCGGGCGATCGAGCAGGAGGCGCTCGAGATGTACTACCTGCCGCTGGTTTCGCTTCGCACCCGGCGGATCACCGGCTTCGAGGCCCTGGTGCGCTGGTCGCACCCGCGCCGCGGGCTGGTCACGGCCTCCGACCTCATCCCGATCTGTGAGGAGACGGGGCTTGTGGTCCCCCTGGGCCGTTGGGTCTTCCGGCAGGTCTTCCAACAGGTCGCGGCCTGGCAGGCGCGTTTCCCGGAAAGCGACTGCGTGTTCGTGACGATCAACCTCTCGGCCAAGGAGACCTCGCAGGGCGACTTCCTCGAAGCCGTCGTCAAGACCGCCCGGGAAACGGGGGTGAAGACGGCGTCGATCGGTTTCGAGCTCGGCGAGAGCCTGATCGCAAGCGCCGACGACTCGATCCACGACACCCTCTGGGAGCTGCATCGCAAGGGCTTCCGCCTCTACGTCGACGAGTTCGGCACCGGCAACTCGGCGTTGGCCTCGCTCTATCGGTTCCCGGTGCACTCGATCAAGATCGACCGCTCGCTGATTCGACATGCCACGCCCGGCAGCGGCACCCTGGAGGTCGTACGGGCGATCGGCGCCCTCGGCGAGAGCCTGGGGCTTAGCGTCATCGCCGAGGGCATTGAGGATCGCGACCGGCTCATGGAGATGATAAAGCTCGAGCTCCCCTACGGGCAGGGCTTTTTCTTTACCCGGCCGGTGCCGCCCGAGGTCGCCGAGAAGATGTTCGAAAGCGAAATGTGGACCGACGAAAACGACGATTGTGAAATGGGTAGGGAAGGATGAACACGAGCAAAACCGCTCTGGCATGCGCCCTTCTGCTCGCTGGCTGTTCGCCTCGCGCACCGCAAGAGAGCCTCGACGATTCGGCCCTCTTGCGGGAGGTCGGCGAGAGCTTTCACCGTCACGAGATCGAGAAATGGCTCTTTTTGCAGCTCAAATACGGCGATGAGGTCGAACGCCTGCCGGAGCTCTCTGAGACCGCGGCCCGCGAGTCGGGCGAGCTGGCCGGCCGGCTCCTGGCACGACTCGGGGAGGTTCGCCCCGACCGGCTCAGCCGTGAGGAACGGATCGCTCTCGGCGGGCTTCGCTGGGATCTCTCGATGAGCGTCGAGGAGGCCGAGTACTACTGGCTGCAGTTTCCCGTGACCCCGCGTCAGCTGCGTAGCCTGTCGATTCGGCCTCTTTTCGAGGACTTCGTCTTCGACGACGCCGACGACGCCGGCCGCTATCTACGGCTCGTGGCCCAGCTGCCGGTCTGGATCGACGCCTTGCGCTCCAAGCTCGCGGGTCAGGCCCAGCGCGGCATCCGGTTGCCGGTGGCCGGGATCGACCTTTCGTTGCCGGTCTGGCAGGCCTTCGACCGCTTCCTCGTCGTCACGCCGGAGCGCCTGGCGGCGCTCTCTGACGACGAGGCGGCGGCCCTGCGCGGCGAGCTCGAGGCGACGCTCGCGGAGGAGGTCCGTCCGGCCCTCGAGCGTCTGATCGGATACCTCGACGGCGAATACCGCGACGCGGCACCCACCGCGGTCGGCTTGAGCCAGTATCCCGGAGGCACCGAGTACTATCGCCACCGCATTCGATTCACGACCACCCTCGACATGGATCCCGAGGAGATCCATCGTATCGGCCTTCGCCGCGTCGCCGAGGTCCACGAAGAAATGTCCGAGGTGCGCCGTTCCCTGGGCTTTGAAGGAAGCCGCGAAGACTTCCATCACGCCCTCGAGACCGACCCGCGCTTTTTCGCGGAGACGCCGGAGCAGGTCGAGCAGGTGCTACGTTCCTACGTGGAGAAAATCGAGCCTCGAATCGACGAGTACTTCCGACGCCGGCCTCGTACACCCTATGAGATCCGTCGCCTCGATCCTTCGCTCGAGGGCTCGATGACCTACGGTTTCTATTGGTGGCCGACACCGGAGCATCCCGTCGGCACCTACTACTACAACGGCTCGAAGCTCGACGAGCGATCTCTCCTGGGCGCCGAGTCGCTCATCTACCACGAGCTCGTTCCCGGCCATCATTTCCAGGTCTCGCTCCAGGACGAGAACGATACGATCCCGCCGTACCGGCACGAGAGCCTCTACATGGCCTTCGGCGAAGGTTGGGCCAACTACGCCGCCCTGCTCGGTTGCGAGATGGGACTCTACGAGGATCCCTACAGCCTTTACGGACGGCTCGCGGGGGAGGCGAAATTCGCCGTGCGCCTGGTGGTCGACACGGGGATGAACCACCTTGGCTGGACGCGCGAGGAGGCCTCGCGGTACATGCGGGAGAACACCCTGGAGTCCAACGCCCAGATCGCCTCGGAGACGCTACGCTACACCGTCGACGCCCCGGCCCAGGCCCTGGCCTACGAGCTGGGGACTTTGAAGTTCCTGGAGCTGCGCCGGCGCGCCGAAGAGGCCCTCGGCGACCGCTTCGACATCCGTGAGCTCCACGCCGCGTTCCTCGAGCACGGCAACATGCCGCTCGCGGTGCTCGAGGAGCACGTCGACGACTTCATCGAGCAGTCGCGGTACCGGCCCCTTGGCGGGAACGAGGGGGGGAAACACTAGCCTGAAACCCCGGCGCCGCCCCTACGTAGCTCTCTTCAGATCTCCCAACATCAGGAGTAGGAAGATGAACTGGATGAAAAAAGACTTGCGCCGGGTGGCGAGCGCCGCCGTGGCGTTGCTCGCCCTCGCCGCCGCCCCGGTGGCCGCAGAGACGTATGAGCATACCTACGACACCGGCTCCGGCGGACGCCTGGAGGTCGACACCGACATCGGCTCTATCGAGGTCCGGACTTCGAGCGGCGATTCGGTCGAGGTCGAGGTCGTGGTGACGGGCTCCAATGCCGAGAGGTTCACCGTCGATTTCGGCGGCAGCGGCTCGAATCCCGTGGTGCGCGGCGACTACAAGCGCGCGGGCTCGTTTTTCGGCGGCAGCCGCAGCCCCCGGGTGCGTTTCCGGATCACCGTCCCCGAGCGCTTCGACGTCGACCTGGAGACCTCGGGCGGCTCGATCGAGGTGGACGACCTGGAGGGCGAGGTCCGTGCCCACACCTCGGGTGGCAGCCTTGCCTTCGGGCGAATCCACGGCACGATCCGCGCTGACACCTCGGGCGGCTCGATCGAGGTCGACGAGTGTACGGGAGACGTCGAGGTCAAGACCTCGGGCGGCTCGATCGACGTGGGCGACGTCGACGGTGAGCTGCGGGCCCGGACCTCGGGCGGCTCGATCGACGTCGGCCGGGTGCGCGGCGAGGCCGACGTCGAGACCTCGGGTGGCTCGATCCATATCCGCGAGGTGGCGGGGGCGGTCAACGCCCGGACCTCGGGAGGAAGCGTCACGGCCTACATCAGCCAGCAACCCGAGCGCGACTGCCGGCTTTCCTCCTCCGGCGGGTCGGTGACGGCCTACCTCGCCGACGGCATCGGCGTCGAGGTCGAAGCTCGCGCTTCGGGCGGGCGCATCAAAAGCGACTTCCGCCTCGACGGCGAGCACAAAAGCCGCTCGTCGCTTTCCGGCCGGCTCCATGGCGGCGGGCCGCGGCTCTACCTTTCGAGCTCCGGCTCGGTCAGCCTCCTGCGGAAGTGACGGCGGCGGCGCCCCTACGGTCGGGGACGCCCCTCTAGGGCCAGTCGTCGTCCTCGGCCTGCGGTTTGAGGGTCTTCTCGGGGAGCTCGCCGGCAAGGTCGGCTGGCGGCGCAACCTCGGTTTCGGGACTTTCGTCGTCGAAAAGGTCCCACTCGAAGTCGATCAGGCTCTTCTTCTCGGACTCGGCCATGGGGCGCGATCCGACGGCGTCAGCGCCGTTTCCAGCGCACTCCGAGACGTTCGAGAGCCTCGAGCGCCATGGGGTGTTTGGGCATTAGCTTCAGAGCCGCCTTGTATTGTTGGATGGCTTCGTCGTCGTTCCCCATCGCTTCCAGGGCTTCGCCGTAGCCGGCGCGGATGCCGGCGTCGTCCGGCGCGAGCTCCACGGCGCGGCGGTAGCTGCCGACGGCGTGGTGGTGCCAGTTGGGGTTTTTCGTCTGCACGGCTCCGAGCCGGGCGAAGTACTCGGGGCGTGGATCGAGCCGCGCCGCCTCCTTGAGCATATCGACGGCGAGCGAGTAGTCCATCTCCGAAAGGCAGGCGACGGCCCGCCGATAGTTCTGGCGGGCCACCTCGCGCTTCTCCTCCTCGCGCTGGGCCGATTGCACCTCGGTCTTGATCTGGATCCCGACGATCATGTTGTAGCTCGCCCGGCGGCGGGGGTCCGAGAGGGAGAGGTAGGCCTCGGTGGCCTGCTCAAAAAGGACCGCGACGGCCTCTTCTCGCCCTTCGAGCCCCAGCCTCGGAGCGTGGCTCGGATGAACCAGGCGCGCAAGGCGGTTGTAGGCCGTCAGGACCTCCTCGTCCGTGGCCTTGAGGCCCACGCCGAGGAGCTGGTAGTGGTTCATCTTCCCCAGACTGGCGACGAGCTCCGCCACCTGTTTCTGGTGCTCGTCGGCCGGGAGCTCGAAGGGATGGTCCTGGAGGTCTTCGGCCAGCCTGGTGAGGAAATGGTTGAGGAGCTTCGGTGGTAGGAGCTGCTCGGACAGGTCGCCGTCGGCTCGGCCGCCCACCTCGACGACGAGCCCCACGGACCGGAGCTTGGTGAGCCCCTTGAGCAGCGCCAGCCGCTCCGAGCCGGCGCCCCGCAGGAGCCCTCCCAGGGGGGCCGGCTGCACCACGCTGGCGAGCACCTGGGCCATCTCGGGCTCCAGGCCGGGGAGCTGCTCCAGCGGCGGCGATTCGCTGACGGCCGACGCCTGGTAGCGTTGGCTCTCGCCCCCCAGGCGGGAGACCAGCTCGTCGTATTCCAGGCCGTAGACCGAAAGCTCCATCACCAAGAGCACCGTCGGCAGCGGTCCCAGGAGGTTGGACGGCAGGTTCGAGTCGCCGTCGAGGCTCCCCATGACCCGTTTGTCTCGGGTCAGCTCGTGGGCCAGGATGATCATGGCTCGCTGGAGCTCCGGGGACTCCGCTGGACGGCTGACGCCTTCAGCGTCTTCGAGCGCCTGCCGGACGTTCACGGCCGCGGGATGGGTCGGGTGCAAAAAGACTTCACCCTGACGGAAGTAGAGGCTCTGCTCGCTGGTCTCCAGCTCGACTTTCACCACCCCGGTGTCGCGGGCGATGTAGACTGAGCGGACGAGCTCGGCGAGCGGCAAAGGCTCAGAAGTGCTCATACCTGGTCGACTCCATTTCGCGAGGCATCCTCGCCGATCGGCTGTCTCGGGAAACCTATCACCTTCACCGGGCGGCCGGTAGAGCCGTTAGCTCGACGCCCTCCCGGTGCAGCTCCTCGAAGATTCGGCGGCCGAGCTTCGTCCCGAGCTCCTCGACCAGCTCCTCGCAGCTCGCCCGCTCGACTCCGGCGACGCTGCCGAAGCGGCGCAGCAGGAGCTTGCGCCGACGCGCTCCGATGCCCTCGAGCCGGTCGAGGCGGCTCTTCAAGGTCCGCGCCTTGCGGCGCTTGCGGTGCCGTCCGACGGCGAAGCGGTGGGCTTCGTCGCGGATCTCCTGGAGGACCTGAAGCCCCGGATCTCTCCGCGGGAGCTTCAAGGGCTCGGGCTCGCTTGGCAGGTAGATCTCCTCCTCGCGCTTGGCGAGGCCGACTACCGGCGTCTCCTCGACCCCGAGCAGCGCCAGGGCGTCGAGCGCGGCGTTCAACTGGCCGCGTCCGCCGTCGATCAGGACCAGGTCGGGCATCGCCCCGACCTCCTCCAGGCGGCGCCGGTAGCGTCGCTCGACGGCCTGGCGCATGGCGGCGAAGTCGTCGGGGCCGGAAAGGCCGCGGATGTTGAAGCTTCGGTACTCGCCTTTCTTCATCCGTCCGTCTTCCCAGACGACGAGCGAGGCCACGGTGTCGGTACCCTGGAAGGTCGAGATGTCGAAGCCCTCAATGCGCTGCGGCGGCTCGCCGAGGTCGAGGTGCGAGGCGAGCACACGCGCCGCCAGAGCGCCGCGGCGCTCGCTGCGGAAGCGCCGGCGGTAGGCGAGCTCGGCGTTGCGCATCGCCAGCGCCACCCGGTCGGCCTTGGCCCCCCGCGACGGCATCCGTACGTACACCCGCTCGCCCTTGCGCTCGCCGAGCCAGGCGACGAGCGCCTCTTCGCCGTCGATCGGCGCCGGCAGGTGGACCTCCTTGGGGATGAAGGTCGTATGGTCGTAGATCTGGGGGACGACCTCCGAGAGGAGCTGCTCGGGGGAGACCTCGCCGATCCCTTCCCAGAAGAGCTCCCGGCGGTCGAGGACCTGGCCCCCGCGCATCACGAGCACCGTGACCGAGGCGTTGCCCGCCGCCACGAAAACGCCGTAGACGTCGACGTCCTCGCCGCGCATCGAGGAGACCCGCCGCCGCTGGCCGATCACCTGGACCTCGGCGGCGAGGTCGCGCAACCGCGCCGCCTCCTCGAACTCCTCGCGGTCGGCGGCGAGCATCATCTTGTGGCGCAGGTCGCGCAGAAGCTGGTCGTTTCGCCCGAGGAGAAAAAGCCGCGCTTCCTCGACCGCCGCCGCGTAGGCTTCCTCGGTGGTCAGGGCGTCGACGCAGGGTCCGAGGCAGCGGTGCATGTCGTAGTAGAGGCAGGGCCGTGGCAGCTTGCCGTCGATCGGGATGCGGCAGACGCGAATCTGAAAGAGCTTCTGGACGAGCTTGATCGCCTTGCGCGCCAGCCCCGCCGGCAGGTAGGGGCCGAAGTGCTCGCCGTCCTTGCCGATGCGGCGTGTGAAAGCCAGGCGCGGATAGGGGTCGGCGGTGAGCTTCAAGTAGGGGTAGGTCTTGTCGTCGCGCAGGCGGATGTTGAAGCGCGGCTGCTGGTTCTTGATCCAGTTGTTCTCCAGCGCCAGGGCGTCGGCCTCGGAGTCGGCCACCAGGTAGTCGAGCTCCGTGGCCTCGGCGAGCATACGGGCGATGCGCTCGTCCTGGGCGTCGCGCTGGTAGGAGGTCACCCGCTTCTTGAGCGACTTCGCCTTGCCGACGTAGAGGGACTTGCGCTCGGCGTCGCGGAAAATGTAGATGCCCGGCCGGTCGGGCAACTCGCGGATCCTTTGGGCTACGGCCTCGGCTATGCTCATGGCATGGGGAGTCTATCCCTTCCGCGACGGCCGCCGCGTCCTCCGGCGTCACCGCAGACCGTACTGGCGCAGGCGGTTGTAAAGCGTCCGCACCGAGATTCCCAGGAGCTCGGCAGCGCGTTCGCGGTGGCCGCCGGTCTGGCGCAACGCCTCCAGGATCGAGCCGTCCCTCGAGGGCGAGAGCGTGGCGGTCGCGCTGCGCCCGCGCCGCCGCCAGGGCCACCAGCACGAGAGCGGCGGCCGCGATCACGCCGGCCGCCGGTAGCCCCAGCTCCCATCGTCTCATGGTGCCGCTTTTCATGGGATCCACTCTATCGAAGGTTGGGGGCAAAGAAGCGCCCCGGGCCGGCGCCGCGCCGGCCCGGGCGATTCGGCTCATCCCCGCGGACCCCGGCCCCGGCCGCAGGCCGCCAGGGTGGTCAGGACGAGGAAGATGGAAAGGGTCAGGATCGATCGTTTCATGGGTCAGCCTCCTTGGTGTTCTTACGGGCCGCCGGTTCTCCGGGGGCCTCGCCGGAGAGGTAGAGCAGCTTTCGTGCCAAGCGGGTGTGAAGCGCTCAAGAGGCCGAAAAACCAGGTAAATAACGGTCCTTTTCGGCGGCGGCGGAGCCAGTGCCGGGGGAGGGCTGCAGCTGCACTTCTGCAAACCGTGCAGGTGGTGGACTGCAAGTTTTGCAGTGACGCGGAGGTCCGCCCCGGGACTTTGTCTAGTCCAGGGCGGGCGGGCGCTCAGCCCGTGTTACAAGAGCACGTCATCTGAGGGCAACCCACCTCGATGCCGTGGGCCGCCGGATCCGCGTACGCGTCGCGCCGTTCGCCGAGCGATTTTGAGATCTTCCCCTTTCTGGAGCTTGTGGGACCCGGCGTGGGCGATTGACCGGTGAACGTTGCCTCTTCTTCCGCGACCGGAGCGTTGTGCGCTATCATCGAGCCATGGCGAACCTGGCCCTCAAACCCATGTCCGTCGATGAGTTCCTCGACTGGGAAAGCGAGGACGGGCAAAGCTACGAGCTGCGCGACGGGGTCGTCGTCGCCATGGCTCCGACGAAGCCCGCGCACCAGATCCTCGCCGCCCGCTTCGCCCGCTATCTCGACGAGGCGCTCGACGAGCGTCCGCCCTGCACGGTGCGTACCGAGGCGGCGATCATCGTCCCGGGCCGCGACGGGGTGGTCCATCACCCCGACCTCGTGGTCACCTGCCGGGAGCACGAGCCACGGCAACGCCACACGCTCGATCCCGTGGTCGTCGTCGAGATCCTGTCACCATCGACGGAGTCCTACGAGCGCCGGGTCAAGCTGGGCGACTACCGTAGGGTCCCCACGGTCCAGGAGATCGTCTTCATCGCCCAGGACCAGCTCTACTGCGAGGTACACCGCCGTCTCGACGGCGACCGGTGGCAGACGGATCTTTTGCAAACGCCCGAGGCCGAGCTACGGCTTCCGAGCATCGGCTTCGCGCAGCCCCTCTCCGTCCTCTATCGTAGGGTGGCGTTCGGGTCCTCCCGGGGTTGAATTCATCCCTCCGGCGTAGGGCAGGCTTCCAGGTCGAGATGCTGGCGCAGAAACCGCCCCACCTCCTCATGGTGCGTCGCCCACGCGTTCCAGACCGACCTGGCCCACTTCCTTGCCGTGTCGGCGTGCTCCTGAGGAGAGCCGGCAAAGGCCACGTCCCAGACCGACAGAGGCTGCTTCTCGACGGGAGGCTCGAAGTGCGGCCACACCTCCACGCGGCCGGCGAGGCGTTGAAGATGCCCGGCGACGCTCGTCGGGGCCACGTCCCTTTCCAGAACAAGGTGCAGCCCGCAGAGATGGACGTCGACGGACTTGTCCGGATGAGGTCCGCCGGCGTGCTGCACCGCGTAGGCGTCGACGGTCAGCTGATGGACCTGCCTAAAGAGGACGGCGTTGCCGAACTCGGAGCCGATGACCTCGGTGAAGAGACTCCAGCACCCCGGCGAGGTGTTGAAATAACCATCATACACCGCCGTGTCGCTCGGGGGCATCGTCAGCCCGCAACCGGGGCAGGGGGTCTCTTGGGAGGTTTGGCTCATGGTGGCGGTGGCGCTCAGATCGTTCGAAGGAGCTGGTGGATTCGACTCAGACCTTCTTGCAGGTGATCGACGGTCGAGCCGAAGCCGAGGCGTAGATGGCCGTCCATCAGGAAGTGGTCGCCGGGGACGATCAGGACGTCTTTTTCGACGCGCAGACGCTCGGCGAGGTGCGTCGAGTTGACAGCTTTGTCGTACTTCACGTAGACGGCGGCCGTCGCCTGGGGTGGGACGTAGGTGAAGGTGTCTCCCATCTCGCCGAGCCACTCGGCGACGGCGGCGAAGCTCTCGCGCAGGATCGTGCGCGTCCGCTGGAGGATTCTCGGCCGGTGTGCTTCGTCGAGGGCGAGGCGGGCGAGGCGGTCCGAGAGGGCCGACGGGCAGATCGTCGTGTAGTCGTGGTAGCTCCAGAAGCGGGCGATCTGCTCTTCGGGGGCGACGATCCAGCCGAGGCGAAGCCCCGGCAGACCGTAGGCTTTGGACAGGCCGCAGGTCACGATCACCCGGTCGGCTCTTCCCCACATCGAGGGCGTCTCTTCGCCCTCGTGCTCGGAGCCGCGGTAGACTTCGTCGGAGAGGACCCAGGCGCCGTGGCGCTCGGCGACGCGGGCGACGGTGTCGAGCTCCTGGGCGTTCAAGCACGAGCCCGTCGGGTTGTTCGGGTTGCACAGCAGGATGAGGCGGGTGCGGTCGGTGACGAGGCTTGCGAGCTCGTCCATGTCGAGGGTCCAGCGCCCGGCCGCCGGATCGGGGCGCATCCGCCACTCCTTGACCTTGGCGCCGTAGGCGCGCACGAGCCCCCAGATTTGCATGTAGTTGGGGACCGTCATCACCACCTCGTCGCCGAGCTCCACGAGGTGCCAAACCGCCAGGTGGTTGGCTTCGGCGCAGCCGGTCGTCACCTCGACGTGGTCCTCGCCGGCTCCGTCGTAGAGCGCGGCGATCGTGCGCCGCAGCTCGTCGGTGCCGTTCGACTGGGTGTAGATCAGTTGCTGGTCTAGGACGCTCGATTCGCTCGTCCCGTCGAGGAGCTCGCGCACCGTCATCGGATCGACGCCGCTCTCCGAGAGGTTGATCGCCACCCGGTGCTCATAGGTCGACTGCATACGTTCCATGAGAAAGGGCTCAAGCTTCATGGCCTCGGGATCTCCTGGGTTGGGGGCCGTCGGCGGCGTAGAGGCGGACACTCGCGAAGCGCCGGGACCAGGTCTCCTTTGAGCTCGACCACCGAAGGGTAGCGTTCTTGCCGCTCGCTCCTGAGGCACCGTTCGAAGACCTGGCGCAGCCGCCGTGCTTCCGGCGAGTCGTCGGGAAAGTCGAAGTCGCCCTGAGCGATGGCGCTCAAGCGCTTCGCCGGGTTGCGGCCGGAGAAGGGACGCTTGCCGAGCGCCGCCTCGTAGGCCATGACGGCAATCGAAAAAAGGTCGGTGCGCTGGTCGAGCTCGTCGGTCCCGGCGAGCTGCTCCGGGGCCATGTAGGCGAGCGTCCCCATGATGGCCCCCGGCGAGGTCAGGTGGCTCTCTCCCGACGAGGGGTGGGTGTGGAGCTTGGCGAGGCCGAAGTCGAGGAGCTTCACCGTGCCCTTGCCGGCGGGGTAGCCGACGAGGAAGACGTTGTCGGGCTTCAGGTCCCGATGGACGACGCCGAGGGCGTGGGCCGCTCCCAGGGCGTCGAGGACCTGCTCGAACCAGGCGGCGAGGGTCTCGCCGTCAAAAGGGCCGTCGTGTTTCACGGCTTGGCGCAGGGTGCGGCCTTCCAGGTACTCCATGACGATGAACGGCAGGTCGTTACGGGTTTTGCCGAAGTCGTGGGTGGTGACGATGTGAGGGTGGATCAAGCGCGCCGCCACCCGTGCTTCCCGCTCGAAGCGCCGCGGTGCGTGGACGTCGTCGAGCGCCGTACGTGCCAGGACTTTCAAAGCCACCCCGCGGTCGAGGGAGAGGTCGGAGGCGAGGTAGACCACCGCCACGCCGCCGCGTCCCAGGACCTGCTCCAGGCGGTAGCGGTCGTTGATAAGGCGCTCGACCGGCAGCGTGAGCCTGAGCTTCGTTCCGTCGCGCGGGCAAGTCTCCTCGCTCGAATCGAAGCAGAAGCCGCAGACCGGGCATTCCTGGGCCAGGTTGACCTGCTGGCCTTCGAGCCGGTCGAGGACCTCGCGCTGGAGGCGCTCGCGTTGCACGGCCTCGAGCTGGAGCTTCAAGTTCTCGTAGGCGATGGTGATCTGGTGGGCCAGAGAGCGTAGGAGCTCCAAGTCATCCGGGGTGTAGGGCTCTTCCGAGCGCTTCTGGCCCAGGATCAGGAGTCCCGCCATGAGGCCGTCCGACTCGATCAATGGCACGACGAGGGTCGCCTCCAGGAGGTCGAGCCATTCGCTCTCCTCCACCGGCAGGGCGGCTTTCAAAGCCGCGTCGTAGGCGAGGACGTCGCCTTTTTGGTCCGCGGTGCACAGGATCTCGTAGTCGTTGGGGATCTGCTCGACGTGGAGCTGGGTCCCCGAGGTGTGGACAGATGTGAAGTCGCTGTCACGCCCTTCGCGGAAGAAGACGTAGTTGCACTTGGTGTGAAACGCGCGGTTCAGGTCGTTCGAGATCAGCTCCGAGATCTTCTCCATCGACCCCGCGTCCTGAACGCCCTGGACCAGGTTGCGCAGGATCTGGTTGCGAACCCGGTCCTCGACGCGCAGCATCAGGAAGATCAAAACCGGGAAGGGGAGCAACAAAAGAGCGCTGAAATCCTCCACCCAGACCGGATAGTAGACCTCCAGGCGGTCGGCGATTTCGATGAAGTAGAGATGGAGGACCCAGGGCACGGTCCCCACCAGGACGATGGCCGCGAGGCGCCGATGCTGAAGGTTTGCCTGGCCGAGGGCCGCGCTGCCGAGGATCAGGACCAGTGTCGTCGACCAGGCGAAGATCCAGGGACCGTCCATGAAGGCTTCCATGTCCTCGTAGTTCCAGGGGAAGAGGTTTTTCTTCCAGACGTCCTCGACGGCGTAGGAGAGGCTCGTCAAAAAGCCTGGCCCGAGGCCCAGGACGTAGAAGGCCGGGACCATCCACGACCGGCGTAGGAGCCACTTGCGGCGCTCCGGAACGACCGAGACCAGATGCAGGTAGGTGGCCGCCTGGGCGCCGAGGATCAGATAGTAGGCGGAGGTCGAGAGCGCCGCCGCTGCCGGCGCGCCGATGATCAGCGGCGGCAACGCGACCTCCGCCGCCAGGAGGGCGAACAGCCGGTTCAAAAGCGCCGACGGGAACGAGCCCGGACGTCTGGCGAGGGTCAGCATCCCCATCGCCAGACACGCCAGGGCGATACCGATGTTGACGATCGTCACGGTCCAGTCGACCGGCATGCCAGGCACCACCGGGAAGTCGAGCTCCTCGTCGCCGCGTCTCACCTTGAAGGCGGCCTTCTTACCTCGTTCGAAGCCCTTGGCCGCCTTGTCGTAGTCGAGGCTCTTGCCGATCTCGACGCCGTCGATCGTGAGCAGGACGTCACCGATCCGGAGGCCGGCGGTGGCGGCTGGGCTCGACGGCGTGAGCTCGACGATCCTGACCGGCACGTCCTCGATCATGATCACGATCCCCACCCGTTTCTCGGCGCTCAGGCGGGTCTCGTAGATCTGGAAGACGAGCAACGCGAGGATTGGTACGTAGAGCAGGCCCCGGATCAAGAGCTCGCGCCGTTGTCGGCGCTTCAATTCAGGCATACCCGCCTATCCTACCCATTTCGGCGCCGAATGGGAGCCGGGAATTTCATCCCCGGCGATCCGCGCTCCGTCCTGCCGGGCTCCGGCAGGGTCTGGAAAATCGCCGCAGCGTCTGGTAGACATGCGGTGTAACCGGTGCTCAACAAAGACTTTGAGCCCGCGAGAGGCGTCCCGAGAACCTGAGAAGAGTCCTGCGATGAGCCCGTCGAATCCTGCCCGCGGTGCCGGGGATCCCCGGCGTCTCTTGACCGCCTTCCTGCCGTTTTTCCTGCTGCTCGCCGCCGCCTCGCCTGTGGCGGCGCAGTCGAGCGGCGAGCTGGCTCGGATCCAGGCACAGCTCGACCGAGGCGACGCCGCCGGTGCCTTGAGCGAGCTCAAGGGCCTGATGAAGAAGGGCAAGCCCAGCGGAGAAGCCTACCTCCTGCGCTCGACGGCTCACGCCATGGCCGGCGATCCTGGCAAGGCCGCCGAAGACCTGAAGCAGGCGGTCAAGGTCGATCCCACCCTCCGCCAGGCGTGGCTCAACCTCGCGGGCCTGGAGATCGTCTCCGGGCGCTACGAGACGGCCTACGAGGCGCTCGTCGAGGCCCGCAAGCTCGATCCTACAAGCTCCGACAACGACTTGAACCTGGGGGCGGTCCTCGTCCTCCAGGGGCGGATCGAGGAAGCCGAAAAGCACTTCGACGCCTACCTGGCGCAGAATCGCGAGTCGGCGGAGGCGGCCTTCCTGGTCGCCAGCAACTATGCCCTCACCGGCTACGAGAGCCAGGCCGTCGAGGCCCTGCGTGCCGCGGTCCGGCTCGATGAGCGCATGCGTTTGAAAGCCAGGTCCGACGAACGCTTCCTGGGCCTTGAGTCGAACGCCTACCGCGAGCTGCTGGCCACCGACCTCCATACTCCGCCGGCGGATCACCGGAGCGCCGCGGCGGCTTTTGAGCGCCCTTACTCCCGCCAGGACCCGGAGCTCGTCTACGCCGTGCTCGACGCCCTGAAGCACCACGGCTACTACTACGACCCGGCGGTCGAGACCACCGAGAGCTGGGCTCTCATCTGGGGCGAGATGCGCATCAAGATCTTCACCCAGCCGAACGGCACCGGCGTGGTGAGCCTCTCGGCTTCCCCGGGGCGCTTCGCGGCAAGCGAATGGGATCAGCTGACCCGGGAGCTGTTCAAGACCCTCTACGAGAAGCTCGCCGCCAAGGAGCGCTGAGGAGGACCGATGAGCGACGTCGACCCAAAACGCGATTTCGAGGACGAGCTCGGCGAAGAGGTCGAAGACGACGCGATCATCGCCGTCTACCTCCGACGGTCGGTTTTCTCCGTCGTGGCGATCGCCGCCGTGGCGCTCGTCCTCTACCTCCTCCTCGCGCGGCGTGGCGAGGCCCCGGACGTCGCCGCGATCGAGAGGGCGGCCCCCGTCGAGGTGGCGCGGGTCGAAACCTCCTATCCGGTCGTCCGCTTCACCGACGTCACCGCCGCCGCGGGGATCGATTTCGTCCACGAGAACGGCGCCGAGGGCGAGAAGCTCCTGCCCGAGACCATGGGCTCGGGCTCCGCTTTCCTCGACTTCGACAACGACGGCGACCAGGACCTGTTGCTCTTGAGCGGCACGTCCTGGCCCCATACGACGGTGCGGCGCGGCGCTCGCAGCGTCCTCTATCGCAACGACGGCCGCGGACGCTTCACCGACGCCACCGACGAGGCGGGCCTCGCCTTGACGGCTTATGCCACCGGCGCCGCGGTGGGCGACTTCGACAACGACGGCTGGGTCGACCTCTTCGTCGCCGCCGTCGGCAGGAACGTTCTGCTACGAAACCGCGAGGGCCGCTTCGAAGACCGAACGGCCGCAGCCGGCGTCGCCGGGGCGGACGACGCCTGGTCGACGAGCGCCGCTTTCCTTGACTTCGACGACGACGGCGACCTGGATCTGTTCGTCTGCAACTACGTCGTCTGGTCGCGGCAGATCGATCGGCAGGTCGACTACCGGCTGACCGGCGTCGGCCGAGCCTACGGGCCGCCGGTCAACTACGAAGGCACGTTCTCCTACGTCTACACGAATCGCGGCGATGGGACGTTCGAGGACACCTCCTCCGCGAGCGGTGTCGAGGTCACGAATCCGGCCACCGGCGTGGCGGTGGGGAAAGCCCTGGGCATCGCGCCGGTCGACGTCGACGGCGACGGCTGGATCGACCTCATGGTCGCGAACGACACGGTGCGCAACTTCTTTTTTCACAACCGGAGCGCCGGAGCCGGCGGCGCGATCGTTTTTGAGGAGGCTGCCGAGCTCTACGGCCTGGCCTACGGCAGAAACGGCGAGGCCACCGGCGCGATGGGCATCGACGCGGGGCGTTTCTTCAACGACGCTGACCTGGGTTTCGCCATCGGCAACTTCGCCAACGAGATGACCTCGCTCTACCTTTCGCAGGGCGATCCCACCCTCTACGCCGACGAGGCCATCAGCACGGGGATCGGCGCGCCGAGCCGGACGCTCCTCTCCTTCGGAGTCTTCTACTTCGACTACGACCTCGACGGACGCCTCGACATCCTCCAGGCGAACGGCCACCTCGAGGGCGAGATCTCTTCGGTCGACCCGAGCCAGAGCTACGAGCAGCCGGCGCAGCTTTTCTGGAACGCCGGTCTCGAGGCCGAGCGTCCCTTCATCGAGGTCGACCTCGCGACGGCGGGTGATCTCGGCAAACCGCTCGTCGGCCGTGGCGGCGGTTACGCCGACATCGACGGTGACGGCGACCTGGATGTGGTGCTGACCCAGACGGGCCGCGCGCCGCTTCTGCTCCGCAACGACCAGGACCTGGGGCACCACTTCCTGCGGCTGCGTCTCGTCGACCCGGCGCTCGGGCGCGACGCGATCGGTGCCCGCGTCGAGCTCGAGGCGGGCGGCGTCACGCAGCGCCGGCAGCTCATGCCTACCCGGGGCTATCAGTCGCAGTCGGAGCTCGTCGTGACCTTCGGCCTGGGCCGTGCCGAGCGCATCGACGCGCTGCGGGTGACGTGGAGCGACGGCACGGTCCAGCGTGTCGTCCCGGCCGGCGTCGACCGGCTGCTGGTCGTCGAAAAGGAGAGTTTCTAGCGGTATGCGTCGTCTCTCCGGCTGGACCTGCGTGTCGTCCGTCCTCCTCGCCGTCGGTCTTCTGGCGACCGAACGGCCGGTCGCCGCGACGACCGCCGAGCCTTGGGTGGACGAGCCTTTCGCCGCCGACGCCCGCGCGATCCTTGACGCGGCAGCGGCGATTCCCTCGCCCGCCGGAAGCGATGTCCACGTCCTTTTCCGCGACGCCGAGCTCCTCTTCGACGAGGAAGGCCGCCTCACCTTTCGCCAGCGTCTCCTCTACCGGGTCCTCACCGCGGCCGCCGCCGAGGACTGGGCCGTAAGCCAGAGGGAGTACGCCCCCTGGTACCAGGAGCGGCCCGTCCTGCGGGCGCGGGTCCTCAATCCCGACGGCCGTGAGCACGTGCTCGGCGAGGACGCTGCCGTCGAGGACGCGGATCCTGGCACGACGAGCGGTCTTCGCCTCGTCAAGGCGTCGTTGCCGGGGGTCGTTCCGGGTGCGGTGGTCGAAGAGGAGACCTTGCTGCGAGACGTCGAGCCCTACTTTGCCGCCGGACACTCCGGCGTCTATCACCTGCCGATGTACGCCCCGGTCCATCGCGGGCGGTTGGTGCTGGAGGCGCCGACGACCCTACCCCTGCGCTACGTCGTCCACTTGGCGAGCGGTCTCCGGACGGATCGCGAGGTTCGCGGCGGCCGGGTTCGAGTCGTCTTCGAGCACGGACCTCTGGACGCCGCTGGCGAGGTCAAGCCGGGGTTGCCGGGGAGCCTGCCGCGTTTTCCTCAAGTGGCCTGGTCGACGGGCCGCAGCTGGCAGGACGTGGCGGCGTCCTACGAGAGGCTCGTGGAGGAGGCGATCGGGGCCGTGCCGGCGCTGGCGGGGGAGTCGGCCGGTGCCCCTGACCGGAGGCGGATCGCCGAGGTCGTCGCCCGGCTCCACGCCGAGGTGAGCTCGACACCGGTCAAGCTAGGGGCTTTAAAGCCCGGGCCGGCACCGCTTGCGAAGGTCCTCGAACGCGCCGCCGGCTCGAGCGAGGACAAGGCGGCCCTCCTGGTGGCGCGGCTGCGCGAGGCGGGCATTTCGGCCCACGTCGCCCTTCTGGCCTCCGGCTTGGGCAAGGACGTCGACACCGCCCTCCCCGGCCTCGGACGCTTCGACCGTGCCGTCGTCCACGTGCCGACGCGTCCGCCGGTGTGGATCGACCCGACCGATCCGCTGGTGCGTCCCGGGGAGCTTCCGGTCGCCGCGCAGAACCGTTGGGCGCTGCTCGCCGCGGCGACCACCCAGAAGCTCGTCCACACGCCCGCCGCGGATTCGGTCGCCAACCTGACCCGGGAGACGCGGGAGGTCTACCTGGCCGATCACGGGGCGAGCCGGATCGTCGAGCGCAACGTCTACCACGGCGAGGCCGAGCGCCAGCGGCGTCAGGCCGCCCGGGCCGCGAGCGACGAAGAGAAGCGTCAGGGGTATCTCGCCTACCTCGAGTCGTCTTACCTCGCCAAGGCCCTCGGCGAGGTGATAGAAAGCGATCCCGAAGACTTGAGCCGTCCCTACGAGCTTTCCTTGGAAGGCCTCGCCTGTGCCCGCGCGGTCACCGATTTGAGCGAGGCGGTGGTGGCGATCCGCTACGGGAACCTGACCTCGAAGCTGCCGCGGTCGCTCCGGGAAGGACACGGACGCCGCGTGCATGCCTTCGTCTTCGCCCAGCCCTACGTCACCGAGTGGCGCTACCGCATCGTGGCACCTTCGGGCTTCCTGGTGCGGGCCATCCCCGAAGATGCCGAGCGCCGCCTCGGCTCGGCGCGCTTCACTCAAACGGTGCGCGAAGAGAACGGCGAGGTACATCTCGTGTTGCGCTTCGACAGCGGCCCGCGATTCCTGACGGCCGAGCAGCTCGTCGAGACGCGCCGCGCCGTCGCGGCGTTCCGCGACGAGGAGCCGTTGCTCGTCTGGTTCGATCACGCCGGCGCGTCGGCTTTCGCGAGCGGCCGGCCGCGGGACGCGATCATGACGTTCCGGGACCTGACCGGGCAAGAGCCCGACAAGGCGATCCATCGCATCCGTCTGGCCCAGGCTCTCCTCAAGGTCGGTCTGGGCCTGGAGGCGAGGCGGGAAGCGCTGGAGGCGGTCCGCCTCGAGCCCGGCCTGGCGCTGGCCCACTGGGCGCAGGGCTTCGCCCGTGAGCACGACTCGATCGGCCGGCGCTTTCGCCCGGGATTCGATCGCGAAGGAGCGGTGGCCGCCCTCGAGCGTGCCGTCGAGCTCGAGCCCGAGAACCCGCTGGGGCGCACCGAGCTCGCCATCCTCCTGGAATACGACGCCCAGGGCAAACGCTACGGGGAGGGGGCCGACCTTGATCGTGCCATCGAGGAATACCGGATCCTTCGCCGCAAGACCGGTACCGTCGAGCTCGACGTGAACCTTCTCTCGGCGCTTTTTTGGGCGCGGCGGTGGCGCGAGCTCCTGGCGGCGACGGGACAGGCCGCCGACAGGGCGTCCACGCGGACTCTACGACTGGTGGCCCTGGCGCTCGTGCAAGGACCGGGGGCGGCGATCCGTGAGCTCGCGAGCCTGCGGTTGACGCCTGAAGAGGAGATGCTGACCCTCTCCTCGGCAGCTCAGCAGCTGATGATCGCCCGGGAGTATGCTCCCGCGGCGGCGCTGCTGGGTCGCGCGGCCCGCAACGCCTCCAACGCCTCTGCGGTTCTCGGACGGGCCACGCTGCTCGAGAACGTGCGCCGCCACGAAGGCGAGGAGATCTCGAGCGTGGACCCGGAGGCCCTGGCGCGAAGCCTCATTCTCCTGGTCGGGCGCCAGCCCTTCCGGACAGCGGACTTGGAGCGGCTCTTCCATCCGCTCTACCTCGCCGACCGTGAGCGCGACGACGGTTCGATCGGCGGCATCCTCGAGCAGCTGAGGAGGGACCAGGGAGGGGAGCTGCCGGCCGACGCGGTGACGGATCTCGCGCTGGGCGTTCTGACGCTGGAAAAAAACGGCGACGCCGAGCGCGGCTACCGTCTGCTGGTGGGTAGCCAGCTGCGTCCCGACGCCGAGCCCCTGCGGGTCTACGTCACGCGTTACGAGGACCGTTGGGTGATCGCCGCCCTCGACCGGGATTTCGGCCAGATGGGCAAGGAGGTGCTACGCCGCCTGGAGCAGCGCGACTTGAAGGGTGCCCACCAATGGCTCGACTGGGCGCGTGACGTCCTCCTACCTTGGGAGGGCGAGGACCCCTACCGATTCGAGCCTTTCGGCCGCTTCTGGACTCGGGGCACCGGGGCCTTCTTCGAGAAGATGCGGCTTGGCGCGGCGATCCTGACGGCCAACCAGCCGGAGGCCGAGCTGGCGGTGCCGATCCTCGAGGAGGCGCTGGCGGCGGGCGGCGAAGAGAGCCTGCGCCGGAATGTCGAGACGGCGCTCCTCAAAGCCTACGTCACCTCCGGAGACGGCGAGAAGGCCACGGCTTTGCGTGCCGTGCTCCTCGAGCGCGAGCCGTCTTCGGAAATCCTGTTCGTCACCTCGGCCGACGATTTCCTCGCGCAAGGGCGCCTGGCCGAGCTCGCGGCCCTGGCGCAGGAACGGCTGCGTCTCCACCCCGGGGACCCGAAAGCCTTGCGCTACCTTGCCCGCCGCGCCATGGCTGCCGGCGACGCCGCGGCTGCGAAGGGATTCTTTGAGGAGATCCGCGAGTCGGGCTGGATGGAGGTCGTCGACTATGAGCTCTGGGCCTGGCTTCTGCTTTTCGAGGAGGGTGCGGGCGAGCAGGCTCTGAAGCTCGCCGAGCGCGGCGCCGCGGTCTCGACCTACACCGATGCGGACGTGCTCCACACCCTGGCCACGGTCTATGCCGAGATCGGACGACCGCTAAAGGCCTATCAGACCCTCCTCCAGGTTCTGGACCTGCGCGAAGGCGAGGATTTGGGACCGACCGCGGACGACGCTTTTCTCCTTGGCCGTATCGCCGAGGAGTACGGCTATGTGGAGGTCGCGCGCCGCCGTTATCTGGAGATCCAGCCGCCGGAGGACGAACGGGCGTTCTCCGCCTGCGAGCTGGCGCAGCGTCGTCTGGCCAGGCTGGGCCAGGCCGGCCGAAAGGGCTCTTGATCGGGTTGGGGGGAAGTTGGACTCCTACGAGACCTACCTGGCCGCCGGCGAACGAGCGGCCGAGCGCTACGCCCTGACGGTGCCCCGGACCCTCACCTCGGGCCTCGGCGGCATCCGCCTCGGACGCCGTAGCGGCTCGTCGCTGGAGTTCCAGGAGTACCGCGACTACCAGCCGGGCGACGACCTGCGCCACCTCGACTGGTCGGCCTACGCCCGCAGCGACCGGCTCATCGTCAAGGTCTTCCACGAGGAGGTCGACCCGCACCTCGACCTCGTCGTCGACGGCTCGCGCTCCATGGCGCTCGACGCCACGGAGAAAGCCGCCGCCACCGCGGGCCTTGCGGCGCTCCTGGCCCGCGCCGCGGACCACGCGGGCTTCACCCGCAGCGCCTATCTCGCGGCCGAGGGCTGCCGTCGGCTCGACCTGGGCGACGTCGCGCCGGCGAGTTGGCGCGAGCTCACCCTGGAGCACACGGGTCCGCTCGGCGAATCGCTCGCCCGGCTGCCGCCGCTTCGTGCCCGCGGCTTGCGCCTGCTCCTAAGCGACCTCCTCTCCGACGAAGAGCCGCGTCACGTCCTCGACCGTCTGGCCCATGGCGCGGCATCGGTCGTGGTGGTGCAGCTCCTGGCTAGAGCCGACGTCGAGCCGCCGCAGGTGGGCTTCGCGCGGCTCGTCGACTGCGAGACCGGGGAGGCGCGGGACCTCCTCGTCGACGCCGCCGCGACCGGCCGCTACGCCGCGGCGCTTGCGGAGCACGAGAACGCCTGGCGTCGCGCCTGCCGCGAGATCGGCGCGGTGATGGTGAGGCTGATCGCCGAAGACCTCGTCGACGGCTTCCGGCCCGAGGCTCTGGAGGACCTGGTGCTGCAGGAGGTCCTGGCGCTGCGATGAGTTGGGCACTGCGATGAGCTGGATTTTGTCCTGGCCCTGGGCCGCCCTCGGCCTGATCGCGGTACCGGCGCTCGTCGTGATCTACCTGCTGCGCCAGCGCTCGGCCGAACACTTCGTCTCGAGCCTCATCCTATGGCGTGGCGAGCCGCCGCTGCGTGAAGGCGGACATCGCGTCGACCGTTTCCGGGCGCCGCCGCTGTTTTGGCTGGAGCTCCTGATCCTGCTGCTCCTCGTCGCCGCGGCCCTCGGTCCTCTGATCCCCACCCGCGACAGCCGGCGTCCGCTCGTGGTGGTGCTCGACGACTCTTTTTCGATGCGTGCCGGAACCGTCTCGTCGCCGCGGCACCGGGCCCGTGAGGCGCTGGCCTCGGAGCTCGTGAAGCCGCGTCACGGTGAGATTCGGCTACTTCTCGCCGGCCAGGAGGCCTTGCCTCTGGGCGAGGGCGCCCTCGACGCCGCCGCCGCCCTGGCGGCCCTCGGGGAGTGGCGAGCCGTCGCTCCCACCGCCGACCTGGAGGGCGCTCTGGGCCTCGCTTTCGACCTCGGTGGACCGCGGGCCCGGTTGCTGGTGGTGAGCGACCAGGCGCCGCCGTCGGCGCTCGCCGAGCCACGCCTCGAATGGTGGGCCTTCGGGCGGCCACAGCCCAACCTGGCTCTCGTCGGTGCCTCTCGCCGCCGAACCGATTCGACCGAAGCCACGGCGACGTTGCTGGCCGAGGTGGCGAACTTCTCGTCGAAGGCGTCTTCTGCGAAGCTTTCCATTCGCCTCGGCGACGACACCACACCGGCCGAGACGCTGGCCTTGCGCCTCGCGGCGGGCGAGACCGGCCGCTTTCGGTTCACCGTCCCGGCCTCCGCTGAGGCGTACCTCGAGCTTTCTGAAGACGTGCTCCCGTTTGACGACCGGGCCGTCCTCTTGCCAGAGGTCTCGCGTCCGGTGCGGACGGCTGTCGCGATCGACGACGCCGACTATGCCGAGCTCGTCCGCAACACCCTCGCCGCCACCGGACGGGTTCGCGTCGTCGGTGCCGATGAGCCGGCGGAGCTCGTCGTGGCGACACGGCCGCCGTCACCGGAGCGCGATCCCGGAGCCTGGTGGCTCCACCTGCGCCGCCAGGAGCCGGCGAAGCCCTATCTGGGTCCCTTCGTCCTCGACCGCGGCCATCCGTTGACGGAAGGGCTGTCGCTGGGCGGCGTGATCTGGGCGGCCGGCGATCCGGCGGCCGGCGACCCGGCGGCCGCCGCCGCGAGCGACTCCCGGAGCCCGGGGCGGGCGGTCCTGAGCGCTGGCGACGTGCCACTCGTGGTCGACCACGAGAAGGACGCCGTCCACGACCTGGAGCTTCGTTTCGAGCCTCGCCTCTCGACTCTCCAGCGGACGCCGAGTTGGCCCGTCCTGTGGTGGAACCTCCTGGCCTGGCGGACCGGTGAGGCTCCGGGGCTACGAGTCACCAACGCACGGCTTGCCGAGCCGGTGACGCTGCGCCTACCTCAGGGTGAAGAAGAGGTGAGCTGGCGACCGCCCGGCGGCGGGGAGCGAAGTGTCGTGGCGGTCGGCGGGGTGGTGCGGCTCTTGCCCCGCGAGCCCGGTGTCCACGAGATCCGCAGCGGCGAGTGGAGCGGACGCTTCGCGGTCAACGTCCTGGCGGCCGACGAGTCGAACCTGAGCGACGCCGCCGGAGGCCATTGGGGCGACTGGGACGCGTCCGGTGACGACGCCGGAAGTCTCTGGGGCCTACGTGGCGTCGGCTGGGCCTTCGCCCTGGCCGCCCTGGCGCTGCTGTTGCTGCACATGGCTCGGACGGCGCCACGCGGGAAGGAGAGCGCATGACCCTCCTCGAGCCGTATTGGTTGGCGCTCTCAATCCCCCTGGGCTTCGCCTTCCGCCGCTTCGCGCCGCCCCCCGGCTGGCGACGTTGGCTGCGCCTTGCCGTTCTCGTCTTCCTTGTCTTGGCGCTGGCACGCCCGGCGGTACGGCTGCCGCGCCGTGGCGGCACGCTCGTCGTCCTTGCCGACCGCAGCGCCTCCATGCCGGCCGACGCCAAGGAGATCGAGCAGGAGGTGATCCGTCGCCTCGAAGCCTCTCGCGGCGGCGGCGATCGACTGGCGGTGCTCGCCTTCGGACGACGCTCGGCGGTGGAGCTGCGGCCCGGCGGTGGCGAGCTCCAGGGCCTTACGGCCGACGTCGGCACGGAGCGTAGCGATCTCGCTTCCGCCCTGGAGGCGGCCCTCGCCCTGCTGGGTGCCGAAGGCGACGGACGAATCCTCGTCCTCACCGACGGCCGCTACACGGGCCGCGATCCGGCCGGCGTCGCGGGACGTGCCGCGCTCGCCTCGGTCCCGGTCGACTACCGCCTCCTGGAGCGCTCGGCGACCGGCGACGTGGCCGTCGAGAGCGTCGACGCGCCGCTCGAAGCGTCGCCGGGGGAGGGATTCGTCGTCACCGCCTGGGTCCGCGCGCCGGCGCGAGGTGACGTTGACGTCGAGCTGCGCCGCGGCGCACGAGTGATCGCCCGCGGACGCCGGACGCTCGCCGCCGGCCGCAACCGCCTCACCTTTCGCGACCGCGCCGGCTCGTCAGGGGTTCGGGGCTATACCCTGACGGTGCGCGGCCAGGGCTCCGATCCGTTGCCGGAGAACAACACGGCCCGTTTCCTCGTCGGCGTCGAGGGACCGCGTCCGGTGCTCGTCGTCGACGCCGGGGGCGGCGAGCTCGCCGAGCTCCTGCGCGGCGCCGGGCTCGACGTCGACCGCCGGGCGCCCCACGAGCTGCGCGGCTCCCTGGAGAGCCTCGCCGGCTACTCGGCCGTCCTCCTCCAGGACGTCCCGGCCTCCGACGTCGGCGAGGGGACGATGATGAACCTCGCCGCCTGGGTCCGCGGTGCCGGCGGGGGGTTGATGATGACCGGCGGAATCGACGCCTACGGCCCCGGAGGGTACTTCCGTTCGCCCCTGGAAGAGGTCCTGCCGGTCTCGATGGAGCTGCGCCAGGAGCACCGCAAGATGAGCCTCGCCATGGCGGTGGCCCTCGACCGCTCGGGCTCGATGTCGGTCGGCGTAGGCGGCGGACGTACCAAGATGGACCTCGCGAACCTGGCCACCGTCGAGGTGCTCGGCCTCCTCTCGCCCTTCGACGAGCTGGCGGTCATCGCCGTCGATTCGCAGCCGCACATCATCGCCCCCCTGGCGCCGGTCGGGGAGGTCCCGGAGCTGCGCCAGGAGATCCTCAGCATCGACTCGCTGGGCGGCGGCATCTTCGTCTACGAGGCGCTCCACGCCGCGGTCGAGCAGCTACTGAAGTCCGAGGCCGGAACCCGGCACGTGCTGCTCTTTGCCGACGCCGCCGACGCCGAGAACCCGGCGGCCTACGTCGAGCTCCTGGCGCGGGCGCGGAGTGCCGCCATCACCGTCTCGGTGGTCGGCCTGGGAACGGAGAACGACACCGACGCGCTTTTCCTGCGCGACGTGGCGCGGCGCGGTGGCGGCCGGATCTTTTTCACCCAGAGCCCGCAGGCCCTGCCGCGGCTTTTCGCCCAGGAGACCTTCGTCGTCGCCCGCAGCTCCTTCGTCGACGTGCCGACGCCATGGCGCACGACCGCGGGCCTCGTGTCGCTCGCCGGCCGCTCTTTCGACGAGCCGCCGGCGCTCGGCGGCTACAACTTGACGTACCTGCGTCCGGAAGCGCAGCTCGCCGCGGTGACCCGCGACGAGTACGAAGCGCCCGTCGTCGCCGCCTGGCAGGTGGGCCTGGGCCGGGCTCTCGCCTACACCGGCCAGGTCGGTGGACCCTGGAGCGGCGATCTAGGCTCCTGGAGCGAGCTCGGCGAGCTCCTGGCGAGCCTTGCGCGGTGGACGGCGGGGGAGTCGGAGGACTTCGGTCAGGAGATGCTGGTGACCGAGGAGCTCGACCGGGGGCTCCTGCGCGTGCGGCTCCATCTCGATCCCGAGCGGACGGGCGATCCTTTCACCGAGCTGCCGCGGGCGCTCGTCCTGACGGGTGTACCGGGGCAGACTCCCGAGAAAAGCGAGCGCGCGCTCGCCTGGGTCGATCCCGATACCCTGGAAGCGGAGGTGGAGCTCGGGGGCGACGAGGTGGCGCTCACTCGCCTCGAGGTGCCGGGACGGGGGGCGACGGCGCTTCCTCCGGTACGCCTGCCGTACTCGCCGGAGCTTGCGCCGGCCGAGCCGGGAAGCGGCCACCTGGTCCTCGAAGAGCTGGCCCGTTCGACCGGCGGACGCCAGCGCATCGACGTCGCCGACGTCTGGCGCGACTTCCCGCGCCGGCCGCGTTTCGTCGAGCTGACGCCCTGGTTGCTGGCCCTCGTTCTCCTCACCTTTCTGCTCGAGGTGCTGGAACGGCGCACGGCGCTACTGACGAGCCGCTTGCCCACCTTTCGCATTCCGATGGCAAGGGAAAAGGCGAAGGCTCCTTCCGCGGGGCGCCGGTCGAAGCTTGAAACGCGGCCGTCAGGACCCGCTCCGGCGGTCGATACAACATCCGCCGAAGGCCAAGACGCGCCGGAGGCGAAAGAGGTTGGCGGAGTGCTTTCAGCTCTCGAGAAGGCCCGTCACCGGGCCGGACGCCGGACGCGCCGCTAGACACCAGCGGCCGGAGGCGGACTTCAGGGGCCGGCCGCGCCGCCGTGCGCCCCGACAAGAGTCCGCTGGGATGAGTTGCCAGGCGGGATTTTCACCAACCTTCAGTCCTTCTTCCGGTGGCCCAACAAAGGTGCACTGATCACCATGGCTGCTCCAACGGCACCCACGACCATTTGGAGTGGCGCCGGAGTTGCCGAGACACCGGCCACCAGCCAAAAGAAAAAGAGAAAGTTGGCGGCTGCGGCCAAGCGCCGCGAAAGAGCTGTTACGTCTGTGGGCCACAAGCCCATGTTAAGCAAGGCAACAAATATGCCGCAGAGGCCAGCCCCAGCGAACCAAATCGCTGCTTCGTTCAGGTTCTCGTAGAAGAAGAACGTGCCTGCTGTGTGAACGACACCCATCGCGAGTACCAGCGACGTGGAAGTCTTGTGAACCAACCTGATCATCAAGTCTCCCCTTTGGGTCCGCACTAACGGATAGCGGTTGATCGGCCAGGCGGCCGATACGTTCGGTCGTGGCTCTGCCGAGGCGAGGGGATCGAGCGAAGCACGACGGGCCTGGACGCTTGAACCACTGGTTAGACGGCCCGCCCCACGGCGGGTTCAGACACCGACCTCTTCTTCTTCCGGTCTTGGGTCTCTCGTCGATGGCTCTCATGGCTATGGGGATAGTACCAGCGAGAGTCGCGAGCGGCAAGACGGCGGACGGCGGCGGGACCCGGTCTCGGGGACTGCGGCTCTACCTACAACGTCCCAGGTCGCTCCGACGCCCTCGCCCCGGGTCCGATTTTCCCTCCGGCGGATCCGACGAGCGTCGCGTCAGGTTTCCTCATCGGCCCGGCTGACCTTGTGCTAAGCTCCTGACGCTCTCCTCAAGGTGATTCTATGTCCGATCAGGCCCCCGAGGACTCCACCGGCGGCAAAAGCGTCAAGATCGGCCGCGACGCCGACCATAGCCAGCTTGCCACCGGCGACGGCTCCATGGCTGTCGGCCGCGATCTGCACTTCCACGTCCACGAGGCGCATCCGCCGGGTCCGCTGGCGGGACGGCTGAAGGACCCGGCGCTGGCGGCGCTCGTCAAGTCGCTGGCGTCGTCGAATCCGGGGCTCTGTGTCGTCACGACTCGCGAGCCGCTCGACGACGTCGCCCACCTCGCCGACACGACGGCGCCTTGCCTCGACCTGCGTCACCTGACGGCGGAGGGCGGAGCGCAAGCGGATAGCGCGGCAGCAAGAGGCTTATCAGGTCAAGAAGCTCGGAGCCTTCGGTGCCGACCTGGTCGCCTTGTCGGGCTTTTTCGTCCGTCCGTGGGAGGAGCCCGTCGCGAGCCTCACGGACGACGTCCAGGCGTGGCTAGTGAATCAGGCCGGCTTCGAGCTTCGTGCCCTGGGACGGCTGACGGAGGCCGTCCGACCGATGCGGGCAGGGTTGGAATTTCGGAAGCGCCAAGAGGACTGGAAGAACGCCGCCATCTCTGCCGGCAACCTCAGCGAGCTGTCCCTGACCCTGGGGGACGTGTCGGACGCCGTGGCGTCCGCCGAGGAGAGCGTCGAGCTTGCCGACCGTAGCGGCGACGACTTCCAGCGGATGGGCATGCGGACGGCCCTGGCCGACGCCCTGCACCAGGCGGGACGGCTGGAGGAGAGCGCGGCGTCCTTTCGGGAGGCCGAGGCGATGCAGAGGGAGGGATGGCCCAACGTTCCATACCTCACTTCGCTTCGGGGCTATCGGTATTGCGATCTTCTTCTTGGGCTCGCCCAGGCCGACCTCGACGAGGCGCGGGAGATCGCCGAACGCGGCGGCATGCGGCTCCACCTCTGCGACGTCCATCTCGAGGGGACGCGTCAGCACCTGGCGTCGGGCGGCGTCGGCGAGGCGCGGCGTCGTCTCGGGGAGGCGAAGGGGCTCGTCGAGGCTTGTGGGTATGGTCGGCGGGCGGGGGAGGTCACCCTCACCCTAACCCTCTCCCCGGTCCACCGTCTGAGCCACGGGGCAGCGTCCTCGGCCGGGGAGAGGGGACCGGAGAAAGGCAAGACCTAAGGCAAGAAGACCAAAGGCATGGCAAGGGAAGGCAAGAAAAGAAGAGCTCCGCTCTTCCTGTCGGGGCCGTCGCGCTCCGGAACTGGCGGGAAAAACTCGACCACCTGCTGGCGCAGGAGGCTCTGCTGTCGGATCCGGCTCAGAAGTTCCAGGTGGCGAAGGAGATCGAGGAGGCGCGTCGGAAGATTCGGGAGC
>CBDUYN010000009.1:0-115818 GCA_965371445.1 uncultured bacterium
GGCGTCAGGAATAACCCCCCGCCTAGTGGTGGACAGACTAAGACAAGTTCAGGTAACTATGCAGGGCTCGCGATGGCGAGCCTGGTACGCAACGTCCTCGGGACCTAAGAAGGAAAGGCGCCGGAAGCGCCAACCCTTGATGTCCATCCTGATGTTCAGACGCTTCCGGCGGGCATTTAGCTGTCCGTTATACGCCAGGGCCATGCCGCCGGTTTCAGTCGGAACGAAAGACAACGGATTCCGCGCGAATAGCTCCAACGAGCCCAGCCCGGGCCGGCTCAGCTCATGCCGAGCCTTTTCATCTTGTTGATCATCGTCGTCAAGGGGATGTCCAGGATCCTCGCCGCGGCGGACTTGTTGCCACTGGTCATGTCGAGCACGTTCCGGATGTGACTCCTGATCACCCTGTCGAGGCGCAGGTCCGCGGCCTCGCAGGCGCCATGGCGCAGAGTGGCCGCCGTCTCGGCGTTGCCGCCGTCCGGCAGCCAACCGCGAAGAACGCGGCCGGCGCGCGGCTCCTCCCGGCGGAACGTGGCGACGAAGCGAAAGACCAGGTTGCGCAGATCCCGGACGTTTCCCGGAAAGTCGTGGCCGGAGAGCATCTCGTGCAGAGCCGTGTGGATACACCTCCCGCCGTTCGCCTCGCGGCAACCCTGACAATCCCCATGGCCGCTCAGGTTCTCACCTGCCCCGCTTCCGGGACACGCCTTCTTCAGGAAAAAGTCCGCCAGCAGATCGAGGTCCTCTTCCCGCTCGCGAAGCGGCGGCACGCGAACCTGCAAGACGTTGAGCCGATCGTAGAGGTCATTACGAAACTTCCCCTCGGCGATCAGCCGCTCCAGGTCCTGGTTCGTAGCGGCGATGACCCGCACGTCGACCTTCGCGGGCTCGTCGCAACCGACCCGGCGGACTTCACCGTGGTCCAGAACGCGCAGCAGATGGGCTTGAACCCTCGCCGGCATGTCGCCGATCTCGTCGAAGAAAAGCGACCCCTGGTGAGCCGACCGGAAAAGCCCCGCGCGAACCACGTTCGCTCCGGTGAAAGCGCCCCCGACGTGACCGAACAGCTCGTCGGCGGCCAAATCCTCGGTGAACGTGGCACTGTTGACCGGCACGAACGGCTTGTCGCGCCGGCGGCCGAAGTAGTGGACGGCGTAGGCCGCCAGCTCCTTGCCGCTCCCCCTCTCTCCGCGGATCAGGACAGGGCTTGACGAGTCGGAAGCAATCTGTTTCAAGAGGCCTTCCAGGAGGAGATACTGCCGGCTCCGACCCACAGGATGGATGTCAAGACCCACCGCACCCGCATGCTGGCTGAGCAAGAGGCGGTCGAGGAGAAGGCCGGCGAGAAGGCCAAGCTCCGACAACATGAGCCGGTGCCTCGCGGAAAAAGCCCGCAGCGAGGTGGCCTCGACCTGGAGCTTGCCCCGAACGGCTCCTCCACACCGCAAGGGAACGCAGACCAAGGATCGGCTCTCACGGAAGAAGAAGCCTTCGTCGCCCGACGGCGACGAGCCCTTGCAATACAGGCAGACGGGCTCGTCGCCGTCCGCGAGAGCGGCGAGATCGGCGCCGGGTGTCTCCCGCGCCAACTCGCTCCTCCGGGTCCCCCCGACAGCTCTGAAATGCCAGAAGTCCTGACCGCTCTCGGGGGCCCGGAAGCAGACAGCCCCTCCGGCATCCGCGGAGGTGCCCTCGAGCGCGGCATCCAGGACGGCTTCCTGGATCTCCCCCAGCGCCACAGCCGGCGAAGCCGCCAGTGAGAACAGGTCAACCCAGACTTCTTCCGGAACTACGTACGTATCCCCCATTTCGCTCTCCCTCATGCTTGCCGGCTCCCCACTGCCGGACGACCATTAGCTGACTCGTCATTCATTGACGCGGAAGGTTGACCAGACAAGCTTCCGGCCGGCCTGTCAGCCTTCCGGACTTCCACATTTGGTAACAGGTTACCACATACGGAAACAAAGTCTACCACCTGCGCAGTCCCCGAACGCCGGCTCGTCATGGTAGCGGCGCCGTCACGGGCCTGCCAGCCACGTGGCACACCTCTTGCATAAAGGCGGGACGAAGGAAGAGAGAGGTGCTGCCTGACGTGACGATCCGTCTCGTCACGGGTCCGGGAAAACCCCTCGAAATCTCAAGCTCGAAACGGCAAACTATGGTGGAGACACCTATGCCGACGAGTAGAGACGTTCTGAAGACCGATGCGAACCTAAGTGCTTCCAAATGGCCTGAAAGGAGACCAGAACATGAAGACGCCGAGATCCGATGAACTGAACGAGGGGCGAGCGAATCTCCCCGCCAGCAGCAGGCTGCTTGGCCTGCGCAACCCGAAGATCGCGACGGCGGCCCTCTTGGCGGCGTGCCTCGTCGTCTTCTACGCGGCCGCGGATACTCCCGACCCCACATCCCCTCCCGCGAGTGACCCGTCGGCCTTCACACCCCTGGACACCTCCCCCCTCCCCGAACATCTCCCGGAGGCGAACGAGGGATCCTTTGAAGGCGGCGCGACGGGAACGGGCGCAGACGCCGGCGACAACAACGTCCTGCAGCTGGAAGACCAGCGGGACGACGGCGAGTGGAACGTCCCGACGAACGGACCTCCGAGCCCGCTCTTCGGCGCCACGGCCTACTCTCAGCAGATGCTGCGCTTCGAGGAGTTCGGGCCCCAGCCCATCGGCGCCGGTGGCAGCGGCCCCCTGTCAACGTTCCCGACCCCTCCGGACGCCTATAGCTCGCCGGACGGCGCGGCGCTCGAAGACTTTCTCTCTCAGGATCGTCTCGACCCCGCCCCGACCGTTTTCGCGAACACGACGGACGAGAACCCGTGGGCGGCGGAGATCGAAGACTACCTCGGCCGCGGCCTCCACACCCCCCCGGCCGAGGGGCGGCCGCCGGGACAAGGCTGGTCCCATCAGCGCTACGACGAGTTCCCTCCCCAGGTCTGGTTCCAGAGCGCCCAGGCGGGCTCTCGGGTGAACGGCGGTTTTCGCGACGCTCTGCAGGACCACGGCTACAGCGTCGGCGAGTTCGCTCAAGGCGGTCTCTACTACAACACCGCGGGGGCCCCGCAGTACGATGGAACGACGAACGGAATCGCGATCAAGTTTCACCCGATGATGCCCGAGCAACTGCCTGACGCGCTTTGGACTTTCGACGGAACCTTGCCGCCCAAGCTCCTCCAGGCCCGTTATGGAGAGACGATCCTCTTTCGCCATTACAACGCTCTGCCCATCGACGTGGCGACCAACCGCGGCTTCGGGACGCACACCATCACCACCCACGAGCACAACGGGCACAGCCCGGCCGAGAGCGACGGCTATGCCAACGCCTTTTTTTTTCCGGGGCAGTTCTACGACTACCGCTGGCCCATGCCGCTGGCCGGCCACGACTCGATCAACACGGACGCCAGCGACCCGCGGGCCGGTCGACCGGACGGCAACGGTGGGATCACGAAGATCCCGGGCGACTGGCACGAGACGATGAGCACCCACTGGTTCCACGACCACATGCTCGACTTCACGGCCCAGAACGTCTACAAGGGCAACGCGGCCATGATGAACTACTACAGCGCTCTGGACCGCGGCAACGAGGGCCTGGACGACGGCGTCAACCTGCGCCTGCCGAGCGGCACGACGCTCGACTGGGGCAACCGCGACTACGACGTCAACCTGGTCATCGCCGACAAGGCCTGGGACCAAGACGGCCAACTCTGGTTCAACCCCTTCAACCTGAACGGCTTCATCGGTGACCACCTGCTGACCAACTGGCTCTACAAGCCCTACTTCGAGGTGCGTGCCCGGCGCTACCGCTTCCGCATCTTGAACGGTTCGGTGTCGCGCTACTTCAAGCTCGCCCTGATCGACCAGGACGGCAACCGGGTGCCCTTCCACATGGTCGCCAACGACGGCAACATCATGGAGCACACGGTCTACTTCGCGGACGGCCAGCTGCCGACGCAGGCCATCGCCGAGCGCTACGACATCATCGTCGACTTCAGCCAGTTCCAGGACGGCGACGAGCTCTACTTCGTCAACCTGCTGTCGCACAAGGACGGGCAGATCACCAACGTCCCGATTCCGCTCGAAGACGTCCTCGACGGGACCTACAACCCGACGCGGGTCGACGACGACGGCGACGGGCAGTACGACCGCTGGGTGGACGGCGATCCGGCCGTCGGCAAGTTCCTGCAATTCAGGGTGAAGAGCTACGCCGGGACCGATTTGAGCATGGATCCGGCCGACTTCGTCGCGGGCGAGCAGAAGCTGATCCCGATCCAGAGGCCCACCGAGGAGGAGCTGGCGAACGCGCTTCACCGCACCTTCCTCTTCGAAAAAAATCCGACGGACGAGAAGCCGTGGGTCATCGAGACGGACGGGAACTCGAAGGGCGTCGGCATGGATCCGCGCCGGCTGACGGCCGCGCCGAGCAAGAATTACGACGGCTTGGAGGTCTGGCGCATCGTCAACGGCGGTGATTGGAGCCATCCGATCCACATCCACTTCGAGGAGGGGATCATCCTGCGCCGCGACGGCAAAGCGCCGCCCGAGTGGGAGAAGTGGGCGCGCAAGGACATGTACCGGATCGGACCGCAAGAGGACAGCGGCGCGATCGTCGAGGTGGCCCTGCGTTTCCGCGAGTTCGCCGGCACCTACATGGAGCACTGCCACAACACCCAGCACGAAGACCACGCCATGCTGATGCGCTGGGACATCGAGCACCCGGGTCAGGTCAAGCTGATGGCGACCCCCCTGCCCACCTGGGACGGGGTCGATTACGTCGACACCCGCGCCTTGCCGACCTTCCGGACCGGCGACGGAACGGGTGAGTTCGGGCCCAAGCTGGATCCCGTGGAGGAGTGGGTAGACGGCATCGTCATCGAAGAGCTGGACCTGGCGCACATCGAGATCGGTGACGCCCTCAACCCGGCACCGGACGAGAGAGGCAAGATCACCTATCCCCTCAGGAAGGGGACCAACCACGACAACGGTGTAGAGACCGAGGTCTATTTCGTGCTCCACGACGTCAATGACGAGGAGCTCGCGGAAGAGCTGGGCATCATCTACGCCGGCGGGCTGAAGGGCGTACCCGAGGCGGCGACGTCTCCGGCGGCACTGTCAGGGAGCGGGGAGTGGACGTTCTTCGGGGACCTGCCGAATCCGATCACTTGCCATGGTAATCCCCAGCCGCAGGACCACAGCAACACCTACACGCCGTTGCGTGCGGTGAAAATCGGCAGTAAGGACGTCGTCGTCAACGCCTTCTTCGTGCAGTGGGGTGATCAATCCTATGAGCACATGAGAATCGACCAATCGTGCGTCGGTTTCCCGGACGATCCGCCCAACACTTCGTGCCCGTACAACGGTGCGAGCTTTGGGGACTGTCAGTACTCCGGGCATGCCCTGGCGATCAACACCACCGGGCCCGACCCGACGGTCACCTTGAAGCTCCACAAGTCGTGGTTTGGTGGGGATTTTGGTGGGGCGGAGTATCTGCCGTACTACATCGTGGTCGATACTTATCCTGCGGGTCCCGCCCGCGACATGGGCATTCCGTACGTTCCGAAGCACCAGTTCCTCCAGGGCGCGGCGGTGCCGCTCGTCCAGTTCATACCGCCTACGCCTCTGGGTCCGGGGTACCCCCCGACCCCGTCGGACGGGAACGGCCTGTCGGGTGGAGGGCCGCTTGGCGGTCAGATCGGGATGCCCACCTACTTCATGCCCGGCGAGGACTTCAGCCCGATGTGGCATATCGGATTCACCCACTGGCTGCAGCCGGCGACGGAGGTGATCAAGTCGCTCGATCGGGTCAAGGAGCTGCGGGCAGCAGGGATGTTGGAGATCTTGGAGTTCCCTCCGCCACCGAACATTGGATCGGACAACTACGACTTCGAGAGCCTCACGTCGCCTCACGTCGTCAACTGTCCGACGCCGATGACGCTGGACATGGCGGTCCATCGCGCGATGAAACGTGACCGTGCTGAAAATGGAGAGTAGCGGCGATCGGTAGCCAGGTCTCGTGCCCGCCCTGGAAACGAGGTAGGTACGAAGACTGGATGGAAGGCGGCGAGCACCTCGGTGCTCGCCGCCCTTGACCGACGATCTCACGAACCTGAGCTCCAAAGGAGAAGTCCATGCAGATAAGAAAAGCGGTGATCGCCCTGCTCCTCTGCGCGAGTGCCCCGGCGTTCGGGAGCTCGCGGTGGGGCGCCGACTACTTTCCGAACGTCCCCCTGGTCACCCACGAAGGGGAGTCCGTCCGCTTCTTCGACCTCATCAAAGACAAGGTGGTGGTCGTCAACTTCATCTACACCGTATGTCCGGACACCTGCCCGCTGGAGACGGCGCGGCTGGCGCGGGTGCAGCGGATCCTGGGAGACCGCGTCGGCCAGGACATCTTCATGTACTCGATTACGATCGACCCGAAAAACGACACGCCGGAGGTGCTCGCGAAGTACAGAAAGAGGTTCCGGGCTCAGCCAGGCTGGACGTTTCTGACGGGAAAGGAGTCGGACATCACGCTACTGCGCAAGAAGCTGGGACTCTACATCGAAGAGATCCAGGACGGCTCCAACAACCACAACGTGAACCTCATCATCGGCAATCAGGCCACGGGCCAGTGGATGAAGCGCTCGCCGTTCGAGAACCCCTATGTGTTGGCCACACAGATCGGCAGCTGGCTCACCGGCTGGGAGAGGCCCCCGGAAGCCGACCTCGACTATGCGGACGCCCCGGAAGTGCGAAACATCTCCCAGGGGGAGCACCTGTTTCGCACTCGCTGTGTTACCTGCCACACCATCGGAGATGGTGAGGAAGGTCTGGCGCCGGGACTCGTGGGGCCCGACCTTTTTGGGGTGATGAAGAAGCGGGATCGGGCGTGGCTTGAGCGCTGGATCGCTGTCCCGGACCAGATGCTGGAGGAGAGAGACCCCATCGCGATGGGGCTCTATGCCAAGTACGACAATGTGCCTATGCCCAACATGCGCTTGAGCAAGGTCGATGTGGCAGACGTGCTCCGCTACATCGGTAGCGAGAGCCGCAGAGTGCAAATGCAAGAAGCACGAGCACGACGTGCACGTAGGGGCACTTCTGTGGCCTCCGCACCGGTCTCCGACGCTCCAGCCGTGCCCTCTGGCGACGCGGTAGCGATCATGAACGCATGGATTCGTGAAGCGCATCCCGATGCGCCGGTGAATGCGGGGTACATGACGCTGGTCAACGTGGGCTCCGAAGACGTGACGCTCGTCAAGCTCGAGAGTCCGGCGTTCGAGAAGGTCGAGCTCCATGAAATGGCGATGGTCGATGGCCTGATGAAGATGCGTGAGCTCACCGAGGTGGTCGTTCCGGCAGGTGGCCAAGCCCGCTTCGAGCCGGGTGGCAGCCATCTGATGCTGAAGGGCCCTGAGCGGCACCTGACCGAGGGTCAGACGGTAGATCTGACCTTGACCTTTCGATCCGGCAGAGAACAGACGGTCTCCGTCAGGGTGGCCGACCAGTAACCTTCCTATCTCCCCGCTGGGCCGGCCCGAGATCCTCTTCGAAGGCTTCGAGCCCGGCGGCTGGTGCGTGACGTCCTCGCCTTCTAGGTGCGCGCGGCGGCCAGCCGGCGCCCTCGGGACGCCGCCGGCGCCACCAGCGCCCCGAGCGTGGTGATCGGAAGCGCTTTCATGGCGAACTCGTACTGCCGCTCGAAGATGTCGCGGCGGTCACCGTCGAAGCCCACGATCATGCCGCCGGTGATCATGATGCCGTAGTCGTAGAACTTCTGGATCTGCTCGTAGAGGCTCCCGGTGAGGTTCTGACGCTTCTTGGAGAGCTTCAGGCTCTCCTTGTTGGGGGTCTCGATACCGATGAAGACGTTGATCAGCCCCGCCCGGGCACACAGCTCCAGGAGCATGTCGGCGATCCCCTCCTCCATGCGCTGGCGTAGAGGATCCGGGTTGCCGGTGGCGAATCGCCACCCGGCGTCGGCGAAGTCGAAGGGTTTGAAGATGCCATGGCTCCCCCTCGAAACGTCCTGACGCCGGAGAGGGCGGACTTCGGTTGTCGTTCCAGATGTCGAGTGAGGAAGTATTCTACCAGGGGTCCGGTGCCGCCGTCAACGACCCGGCCCGACTTCGTCATCGATCTTTGGTGGCCGCGCGGAGCGCTTCCTCACCCACGGGGAGCGAGAGTCTTGCCGTTGGAAGCTGCCATGTCTACCCCCTGTTGCGGACCTCCACGGTGACTTCGGCGCTCGAAACGCTGCAGCCGGTGCCGGCACCGTCGTCGACTTTCAGCGTCACGGTGTAGGTCCCCGCTCTGGTGAAGACGTGGCGCACCCGGGCACCGACGGCGTTCGTCCCGTCGCCGAAGTCCCACGAATAGGTCAGCGGATCGCCGTCCGCGTCCGACGAGGACGTGGCGTCGAAGACCAGCGCGTCGTGGGCGCCGCCGACGAAGGTCTGGCGGTCGCCTCCGGCGACGGCCACCGGCGAGGTGTTGACCCGTACCGGCACGGTGGCGCGCTGCGTGCGGCAGCTCGCCGACGAGTCGTCGGTCACGGCGAGCGTCACCTCGTAGGTCCCGGTCGCCGTGTAGGCGTGGCTCACCTGGGCGCCGTCGGCGCTGCCGCCGTCGCCGAAGTCCCAGGCGTAGGCGGTGATCTCGCCGTCGACGTCGGCCGAAAGCGAGCCGTCGAAGGCAACGTCCTCGCCGGCACAGACCGTGCGCGCCGGACCCGGATGCGGCACCGGCAGCCGGTTGACGGTGAGCGCCTGGGTCACGGTCGCCCGGCTGTTCGAGACGCCGCGGCCGTCGTCGGCCGTGAGGCTCAGCTGGTAGACCCCCGGGGCCGCGTAGGCGTGGCCGGCCGACGCTCCCTCGGAGCTCGCGCCGTCGCCGAAGTCCCAGGCGTAGGCGGTGATCGCCCCGTCGGCGTCGCCCGAGGCCGAGGCGTCGAAACGCACCTCCTCGTCGACGCAGCCGGCCTCCGGCGCCGTCAAAACCGGATTCGGGGCCGCGTTGACCTCGATCCGGACCGTGTCGCGGGTCCGGTTGTTCGAGACGTTCGTCGAGTCGACGACGTCGAGCGTCACGTCGTAGCGGCCGCTCTCGGCGAAACGGTGCCGCACCTCGAAGCCGGTCGCCGTCTCGCCGTCGTGGAAGTCCCACTCGTAGGCCGTGATCTCGCCGTCGGCGTCCTTGGATCCCGCCGCGGTCAGGGTGACGGGGTCCATCACACCGACGACGCGGTCCTCGCCCGCCACGGCCACCGGCGTCGCGTTGGCGTGGACGTAGCTGACGGTCGAGGCGCTCCGGCAGAGGCTCTCGCCGGCGGTCGCGACGGTGAGCGTCACCTCGTAGCGGCCCGGCTCCTTCCAGGCATGGCTCGCCGCCGATCCGGTCGCCGTTGCCCCGTCGCCGAAGTCCCACTGGTAGGAGACGACCTGGCGCCCCGAGCCCGACGAGCCCGAGCCGGCGAAGTCGACGCTCTGGTCCGTCGCCACGACCGGCGGCGCCTCGAAAAACGGCACCGGCCCCGAGAGCACGGTCAAGGTGGCCTCGTCGGAGTGGGTGTTGTCGCAGTCGCCGATCTCGTCGCCGGTGATCGTCAGCACCACCTCGTAGGTCCCGGGCTCGTTGAAGACGTGGACCGGAGTGGCCCCGGCGCCGGTCTCGCCGTCGCCGAAGTCCCAGTCGTAGGCGTTGACCACGCCGTCGGAAAAGTCCTGCGACGCGGAGCCGTCGAAGGGCACCGCCACGTGGGTGCAGGCGGTGCGGTCCTCCCCGGCGACGGCCACCGGCGACTGGGCCACCCGCACGACGGTCTGGGCGACGCTCGTGTCGCACTGCTCCAGGGCCGAGTCGTCATTGACCGTCAGGGTGACCTGGCAGACGCCGCCCTTGAGGTACGTCTTGGTGGGATTCAACCCTTCCCCGGTCTCGCCGTCGCCGAAGTCCCAGCGGTAGCGCAGGAGCCCGCCTTCCGGGTCGCGCGAGCCGGCCCCGGTGAAGAGCACCGGATCGCCGGAGCAGACCGAGCGCTCGCCGCCCGGGTCGGCCGACGGCGGATCGTTGATCGTCACCGTCATGGCGGCGGTGTGGGTGCTGTTTTGGAGGCCGCGGCCGTCGTCGACGCTGAGCACCACCGGGTAGCTGCCGCCCTCGGGATACGTGTGGGCGACGCGGACGCCGGTCACCGCCGGCGAGCCGTCGCCGAAGTCCCAGCGGTAGCTCAGGGGATGGCCGTCCGGGTCGGCGGAGGCGCTGGCGTCGAAGGCGATCGTCGTGTCGCAGCCCCCGACGTCGTCGCCGGGCACCGCCCGCGGCGGATGGTTGACCTCGATCGTGACCTCGTCTTCGGCGCGGGCGTTCATCGCGCCGCTCGAATCGACCACGGTGAGGCGGGCGGTGTAGATGCCCGGGCTTTCGAAGGTGTGCCGCGCCACGGCCGAGGAGGCGAGCTCCATGGCCGGGCCGCTCCCGGCCGGGCCGGAACCGTTGCGCAGCTCCCAGAGATAGGACGAGATGCTGTCGTCGGGGTCGTAGGAACGGCGGCCGTCGAAGACGACTTCGTCACCGGGAGCGGCGGCAAGCGTCGGACCGGCGACGGCCCGCGGCGCCTGGTTGACCCGCACCGTCAGCTCGTCGTAGCCGGTCGCGTTCTCGTGTCCGGTCGTGTCGTGGACCGTGAGGCGCACGGTGTAGAGGCCTGGCTTCTCGAAGGCGTGGCGCACCGCCGGACCCGACGCCGTCGCACCGTCGCCGAAGTCCCAGGCGAAGCTCGCGATGCCGCCGTCGGGATCGACGGAGCCGGCACCGTCGAAGGCGAGCTCCTGGCCCGGCGCCGCGATCCGGTCGGCGCCGGCGTCGGCGATCGGCAACGCGTTGACGATCACCCACAGGGCGTCGGTGTCGAAGCGCGAGGAGGTCGGCGAGTCGTCGGTCACGGTGAGCTGGGCCTCGTAGGTGCTGGGATGCTTGTAGACGTGGACCGGCGACGCCTCCGACGAGGTCTTGCCGTCGCCGAAGTCCCAGGCGTAGGCGGTGACCCTGCCGTCGTCGTCGGTCGAGGCCGTGCCGTCGAAGCGCACCTCGCTCGCCGTCACCCACTGGTCCTCGCCCGCCGCGGCGGACGGCGGCTTGTTGACGACGACGACCGTCGTGTCGTTGTCGGTGTCCGAGGAGCTCGTCGAGTCGTCGCGCACCACGAGCTGGACCTCGTAGCGTCCGGGACGCTCGTAGGCGTGGCTCACCCGGCCCCCGGCGGCCTGGCTGCCGTCGCCGAAGCTCCACTGGTAGGCGACCAGGCGGCCGTCGCGGTCGATCGAGCCGCCGGCGTCGAAGGGCACGTCCTCGCCGACCGCCACCCAGTGCTCGCGGCCGGCCTCGGCGACGGGAGGATCGTTGATCTTGACGGAAAAACCGCTCGTCGCCGTGGAGTAGCCGACCCCGCCGTCGTCGGTCACGGTGAGCGTCACGGAATAGGTGCCCGGCTCCAGGTAGGCGTGCTCGACCTGGCGGCCCTGGCGCGCGTTGCCGTCGCCCAGGTCCCAGTCCCAGGCGGTGATCTCGCCGTCGGGATCGGTGACGCGGGCCGGCTCGAAGGTGAGCGGCTCGCCCGGCGAGCCGATCTTGTTGGGACCGGCCTCCAGCGCCGGCGACGCGTTGATCCAGACCTCGAGCTGATCGGTCGCGGCGTTGCAGGGGCTGGGGACGTCGGCGTCGTCCTCGACGCGCAGAGTGACCGTGTAGAGGCCGGTCTCCGAAAAGGCGTGGGAGACCGACGCGCCGCTCGTGCGTACGCCGTCGCCGAAGTCCCACAGGTAGCGGGCGACTTGACCGTCGCTGTCGGAGGAGGCGGAGCCGTCGAAGGTAAGCTCCCGGCCCGGCATCGCCACCTGGTCGGGCCCGGCGACGGCGCGGGGAGGCTCGTTGACGAAGGTGACGAGCTCGAGCGACGAGCCGTGGGTGACCTGGCCCGAGTCGTCGGTGAGCCGGAGCTCGCCGGCGTAGCTACCCGAGCGGGCGTAGGTGTGGCTCACCCGCCGGCCGCCGGCGCTCTCGCCGTCGCCGAAGTCCCAGTGATAGGAGATGACGTCGCCGTCCTCGTCGCGCGACAGCGAGGCGTCGAAGACCATCGTTCGGCAGTCGGCGAGCGCCAGCGGAGCGAGTCGGGGCTCGGGACGGTGGTTGGCGGCACGGATCGGGATCGGCAGCTCGACCGGCAGCTCCTCGCCGTCGGCCAGGACCTGGAAGGTGGCGTCGTTGGGGACCTCGGCGCCGCCGCTGAAGACGAACGCCGCCGCCGCGCCGCGCTCTCCCCCTTCGAGCCCCACCGTGCCCTCGGCCCAGTCGCCCTGTCCTGAAGAGGTGACCGGGAGGTCCTCGCGCAGCGCCGTGTCGAGCGTCAGCCGCGCTCCGGCGGCGTCGAAGTTGCGCAGGGTGATGGCGGCCGCTGAGGCCGGCACCTCGAAGCGGAGCTCGGCACGCCCGCTCGCGCGTGGCAGGCGTACGCTCGGCGTGAGGGTCAGGAGATGCAGGGCGTCGGGGGGCCGGTTCTGCTTGTCGCTCGTCGAGACGGCGACGTTCCAGAGGTTCGCGTCGTCGCCCGTCATGCCAAGGGCGACGAGCTCGAAGACCGCGTCGTCGCCGTCGGCCTCGCCGTCGGCGGCGGTGAAGGTGGCGAAGTTGTACCAGCGGTCGTCGCGCAGCGTGTCGACGGAAAACTCCTCGGTGGCGAGGCTCACGCCGCCGGCACCCGTCAAGGAGAAGCGGGTCGTGGTGTCGAAGTCCGCGGCCGGATCGTCGCGCTCGCCGCCGCAGTCGGCGTCGAAAAGACGCAGATAGAGCTCCCCGGCAGTCGACGCCGGGAGACGGATCGAGACCACCTGCCGGAAGTCGTCGTCGCCCTCGGCGGTCGACGCCTCCGGGCCGTAGGTGACGAGTAGCGCCTCCTCCTGCGCCGTGGCCGACCCGGCCCCGGCGGCGAGTAGTAGAACGATCAAGATCCAACGCATGCCCCTGTTCATGCCTTTCTCCTCTCTGCCAAAGCCCGCCTCGGGTGGTAACCCGTGGTGGCGTGGCCGGTGTGCTGTCTTGCTCATTTCGCTCAACGCAGCTCGTATTCGCGGCCGTTGCCGCGCACGTCCCGGAGGCGGACCCGGACGTGGGTCGGCGCGCCTTCCGGCAGCGGATAGACGAGGCCTTCGTAGCTCCGCCCGGACGCGTCGAGCTCGAGGATGCCGCGCAGGCTCCTTCCACCGGCGTCGACGACGAGCTCCGCCGTGCGCCGGAGCGCCGAGGCGTCGTGCACGGCGATCTCGACGCGGAGCCCGGCCCCGGGACCGACGCGCGCCAGCGCCGTCACCTTGTAGCTCACCATCTCGGGTGCTTCGTCGTCGACGACGACGCGGCGTTCGAGGCGGCTCGTGTTGCCCGCCCGGTCCGTCGCCTCGAGGAGGAGGCGGTTGGCTCCCGCCGCGAGGTCGAGGGTGGTGGTGAAGCGTCCGCCGGCGACGTCGACGCTACGGCCGTTGACGACGAGCTCCGCGGCTCCCGCGGCGCTTCCTGAAATCTGGAGCGAGCGCTCGGCGAGCGCCTCGGGCGGCTCCTGGTCGAGCCGCAGCTCCGGGGGCTCCTCGTCGAGCTCGACGCGGAAACGCTCCTCGCGCGGATCCCCGAGAAGGGGGACGGCGACGGCGACGTACTCGGCACTTCCGCCAGCGTCACTGTCGCCGGCGTCGAGGCGGATCGCGAAGGCTCCGTCGTCGCCGGCGACGGCCTCGGCCACCGTCTCGCCTCCGGCGGCGGCGACGCGGACGGCGGCCCCCGCCACGGTGACGCCGCGCAGCAGGAAGCCGGGGCCGCGGGTGAGGAAGTGTCCCGGGCGGAGGGCGAGGAGGTCCTCGTCGAAGCGCAGCTCGGTCGCCTCGGCCGGCCAGCGCACGACCTTGCGGACGAGCCGGATCTCGTTGCCCGCGTCGTCCCGGCCCTCGAAGACGATCTCGTCCTCGGCGAGGGTGTGGCGGAACGAGAACCGTCCCTCGGGAGAGACCTCCACGCTCACGCCGTCCGCGCTCAACACGGTGCCGGGCTCGGTCTCGCCGGTGACTTCCACGACGGCCTGGCGCACCGCCTCGCCCTCGCGCGGTGAGGCGACGGCGAGAAAGGGCGGCTCTTCGTCGTGGACCACCTGGAACGACCCCGCCCGGCTCTTGGGACCGGGTAGCCCGAGGGAGTCGATCGCCGAGACGCGCCAGTAATAGAGGCCCGTTTTCAAGCCGCGGGGCGAAAACCGGGTGCCTCTAACGTCGGAGTGGCTCCGGACGACCTTCTTGAACGACGAGGTGCCGGCGGCGATCTCGACCCAGTAACGCACGGCCCCCTCGACACCCTCCCAGCGCAGCTCGATCTCTCCCTGGTAGGCAATCGGCCGCCTCTCGGGCCGCAAGTCTTGGGGCGCCGGCAGGAGGTCACGCACCTCGGAGGCCCGGCCGCCCTCGACGAGGGTCCCTTGGTTCTGGCCCAGGGTCAACGTAGCGCTCACCGTCTCGAGCTCCATACGGGTCTGGTCGTAGTTGGCGATGCGCACGTTTTCGCCGCGGCGGCTGGCGAAGAACTTCCTCGAGTTGCTCTTGATCTTGACCCCGGGGACCTGGAGGTCGAGGCTCTTGCCGCGCCGCTGGGATCCGAGGACGGTCTCGACCGCTCCGCCCAGGAGCGTCACCTTCGACTGCTCGCTACGCTTCAGGACGTCGCGACGCAGGCTCTGGATGGCCACCTGGGAGCTCTCGGCGAGCTTCATGTGGCTCCTGTCGGGGAAGACGATGTCGGCAAAGGAGCGCGAACGGGTGCGGACCATCTGGCCCTCCTCCAGCTTGTCGCCCTTCGAGCGCGGGCTCCACACGAGGTCCGCGGCCTTGCGGCCGTCGACGTGACCGCTCATCTCGGCGAGCTTCGCCTCGCCGACGACATGGCGCCGGCCCTGGGTGAGCTTCAGGGCCTCCTGGGCCTTGGCGGTGGCGGCGGAAGCCTTTTCGCGGCAGTCTTTCCACTCGCGTTTGCGGCACGCGTCGAGCGCCTGGTCGAGGCCCGCAACCGCGCCGCCGACCGCCTCGGCGGCGAGCATCCCGGCCCCCTCCTTGTTGGCCTGGTCAACGGCCTGGCGCGCCTTCGCGACCTCGAGATTGGCGAGCGAGACCTGGTTGCGCGGAATCCTGAGCTTCATCCCCGGCCGCACGTCGGTGACCGAGCCGAGGTCGTTCGTCTTGAGCAGCTCCGACCACAGGTTCGGATCGTTCAGGTACTCCCGGGCGATGTCGCGGATGTGCTGCCCCTCCTCGACGACGACGGTGAGCGTCGACTGCGCGGCGGCGGCGCCGGCCAGGAGCAAGAGGCCGGCCAGACAGGTGGCGAGGAGGTGTCTCATCACGCGGCCTCCTCCTCGGCCTCGTCTTTCCCTTCGTCCTTCTCCTTGTCGACGATCTCGTAGATCTTGATCGGCTCGGTCTTGCCCTTCACCTGGATCGACTCGAGGGGCGCGAAGTCGAGGTCGGGGTCGTCGGCGACTTCCAGGTAAGAGCTTTCCGAGAGGATCGACTGGTGGCGGCCGGCCGCCGAGCACAGCCGCGCCCCCAGGTTCACCGCGTCCCCGAGGATCGTGTAGTCCATGCGTTCGGGGCTGCCCATCGCCCCCATGACCATGTCGCCGGTGTTGATGCCGATGCCGATCGCGATGTCCCACTCGGTCTCCTTGTTGGCTTCGGCGACCGCGCGCTGGATCTCGATGGCGCAGCAGACCGCGTTGAGCACCATGTCGTCGCCCTTGAAGACCGCCACCAGCTCGTCGCCGACAAACTTGTCGATGTCGCCCTCGTGCAGGTCGACGATCTCGGCCTGGACCCGCAGGTAGGTGTTGAGCATGTCGATGACGACCTCCGGCTCCACTTTTTCCGAGAAGGCGGTGAAGCCCCGGATGTCGGAAAAGAAGACCGTCGCCCGTTCACGTTTGCCGCCCAGGACGATCGTGTCGCTGTCGGTGACCGCCTTCATCGTCTCCGCGGAGACGAACTTCTTGAGCTCGAAGCGCTCACGCAGGCCCTTGATCATCTCGTTGAACCGCACCGCGAGGTCCGCCACCTCGTCGCGCCCCTTGAGCTCCTGGACCCGCACCTTGAAATTGCCCTTGCCGACCTCCTCGGCGACTTTGCCGATGTTGACGATCGGGCGGCTGATGCGCCGCGAGAAGACGACCGCGCCCAGGGTGGCGATCAGGATCCCGAACGACACCCAGGTCAGGAGCTGTTTCTGCATCTTGTCGACGGCGGCGTAGGCGTTCTTCTCGGAGCGCTCGGCGACGATCGCCACGATGGGAACCGTCTGGGGGAAGGCGACGCCGCCCAGCATGCGCTCGCCCGACGGCTTCACGTAGGGCGCCACCCGGGTAACGGGGTGCCCGGACCGCGCCGCCTCGACCGCCTGGCGGACGATCTCGAGCTCCGTCAGGTCGGTGCGCGCGGGGTCGAAGAGCCGCTCGCCGCCGGCGCTGATGAAGATCAGCTCGCCGTTCTCGTTGAACGGGTCCTCGGTCAGGGCCTCGTACAGGCGGTCGAGCTTGAAGTACGCCCCCAGGATCGCCGGCTGCCCTCCGATGCCGTTCGGCATGGGGACGACGAGAGCCACGATCCACTTGTCGACCTCCTCGATCCAGGTCATCTTGCCCACCGCGACGCCGCGCTCGCTCATGCGGGCGCCGTCGTAGGTTTCCGGCGAGATTCGCAGCGTCTCGACCGGATTGAGCCCCGCCCCGCGCAGCAGCTCGGCAAAAGCGTCGTCGGCCACCAACACCGGCTCCGCGCCCTCGACGACGAGCTCGAACCACACCAGGTCCTTGACGTCGCGTACCGGAGTCAGGGTGACGAGGTCGCCGTTGTCGATGGCGTTGCGGATCAGGAGCAGCGGCGCCTCCCAGGTGTCCTCGTAGAGGTTGTCGACGTAGAGGGCGAGCTTCGCCGCGGTGGCCCGGATCTCGTCGTTGGCGGCGCTACCCAGCTCGTCGCGGGTGCTCGTGATCATCGTCCAGCCAGCGGTTCCCAGCGGGATCAGAGCCAGCAGGATCGAGAAGAAGAGCAGCTTTTTGAAGAGGGTCGGTTTGAGCATGGTTTCCTCACTTCTCCGTTCCCAGGCGGCGTCGCGCCGCCGTCTCCGGTCGAAGAACAGTCGGTCCACGCTGATGAGATTACACCGGCGGAGTATAGCACGCATGCCTCAACCCGCCGCAATACCCAGGCGGGTGGCAAGGGCAAGCGCCGAGAACCGTCGGATCGAGCCTCCGACGGCGGAGGGTGAGGCTCTGTCGGCTCTGCGAGGCTCTGCTTGCCCTTGTTCGGAGGTGCCGCGACGCAGGGCGGCGGGAAAGGCGCACCGGGAGTGGAAGGCGCCGGAAGCGCCGACCCTTGATGTCCATCCTGATGTTCAGACGCTTCCGGCGAGCATTAAGCTGTCCGTTATACGCCAGGGCCATGCCGCCGGTTCCGTCGGAACGAAAGAAATACGGAACCCGCGCTAACTCTTCAGGGCCTCGAAGGTCTCCTGCGCCTCCTTGAACTGCTCCGCCGCCTTGGTGATGTAGGTGTGAGCCTCGTCGACGTAGCCGTCGGTCGAGGTCGACCAGACGCGGTTCAGGTGCCGCTCGCCGGCCGCGAAGTGGCTCATGACCTCGGCGTAGGCCTGGAGCGAGTAGCTGTGGGCGATCGACTCCCGCGCCTCGACGAAGGTCTGGATGTCGTCGACGAAGGTGTCGTCGATCCGGTGGCGCAGCTCGTAGACGCCGATCGACTCCTTCTCGGCCTCGAGCCGCTCGGCGTTCTCGCTGATGCGTCCGAGGCTCGTGCCGATCGCCTCGACGTCGACGCTGAGCTTGCCTTCCGAGCGCGCCGCCTGACGGCGGGCGAGACGCGCCGTCGCGACCCCGAGCATGCCGATCGCGAGGCAGATCCACCAAGGCACCCAGGCGACCGTCTCCTTGTCCTGGACGATGTAGAAGCACCCGGCCAGAAAACCGCCGGCGATCAAGAAGTATCCGATTTTTTCCATGATCCAGTCTCCTTCTCTGGCTCAGGCCGCAAAGACGATGCTCAGGGCGTAGACGACGCCCACCAGGGCCTCGCCGACGATCAGCCCGGCGGCGACCGGCACGCCGACCTCGTCGCCCCAGCGCGGACCCTTGGTGTAGCGCACCACCACCCAGAGGACGGTGCCGATCGAGTAGGTCAGGACGATGTCGAAGGGGAGGTAGAAGCCGAGCCCGACGAGCACCCCCAGCCCGCCGATGCCGGAGAGCGAGAGCAGCGCCCCCATCCCCGCCCCGGACAGGTACTGGTGCATCGGGACATTGCCGCCCAGGATGCCGTCGATCACCCCGGCGAGCGCGGTGGCCTGGGGCGCCGGGATCTTGTCGCTGCCGATCGTGTAGGCCTTGTGGAGGACGAGGATGACGGAGATCGTCAGGATCGGCCCCAACCAGGTGCCGAGAAACTGGGCGATCTGCTGCCGGCGCGGCACCCCGCCGACGAGATACCCGCACTTCAGGTCGAGCATCAGGTCGGTGGCCTGCGACATGGCGACGCACATCGCCGCGCCGACGACGATCGAGGACACGATCGTCGCCTGGTTCGACATGCCGCTCGCCGCGAAGATCAGGATCGTGATGCCGATCAAGGTCATGCCCGAAAGCGGCGACCAGTTGGTGCGTCCGATGCACTCCGAGAGCACCACCCCGGCGACCCAGATCCACAGGGTGCCGAGACCCGCCATCAAGGCGCCGCGGCCGAGGCCCATCTCCTCCGTCGACAAAACGGCGATCACCGCCAGCACCACAAAAGCCGCGGCCACCGCCATGTAAAGCATTTGGATCGGCATCTCGTCGCGCGACAGCCCGGTCTTCGACTTCGCCGCGCTCTGCATGCTGCGAATCGCCGACAGCACCAGCGGCAACGCCAGGACGATCCCGGTCAAGGCCCCGCCCACCAGCATCCCGATCCCCGTCGGACGGAAGAGGTTCAGCCGCAGCCAGTTGGCGATCGGCGCTCCGTCGAGGGTCCCGGCGCCCGGCAGCAGGTCGTTCGCCGCCATCAGCGGCGCCAGGAACCAGTAGCAGACGAAGCCGCCGACGATGAAGTAGACCCCGCCCCGGCCCGACAGGAAACCGACGCCCACCGTCATCAGCGACAGGTACCAGATGCCGTTCATGTACTCCGGCATGCCGAGGACCGCTCCCAGGTCGTAGTTCTCGACTCCCTTTAACTGGGTGAGGAAATAGAGGAAACCGCTCACCAGCGCCGCGCTGAGCAGCAGCTGCGCCTTGCGCACGCCGGCGCCGGGCGACTTCAGGATCGTCGCCGTGGCGATGCCGCCCGGGAAGGCGAGGCGGTTGAAGTCGATCATCTGCTTGCGCAGCGGGATGATGAAGGCGATTCCCATGACGCCGCCGGCGATGCAGCCGAGCACGGTCAGGGGGATCGACAGGTGCTCCTGGTAGCCGAGGATGAAGATCGCCGGCAGGGAAAACATCATGCCGCTCGCCGCGCCGTTGACGGAGCTGGCGAGGGTCTGGTTGATGTTGTTCTCGATGATGCTGTGACGGCGCATGACGCCGCGCAGGAGGCCGAAGCCGAGGATCGCCGCCAGCTCCGAACCTTCGATCGAGAAGCCGAGCTTCAGGCTCAGGTAGCCGATCGAGACGTTGATCACGGCGCCGATGACGAAACCCGCCAAGACGGCGGGAATGGTGATCTCGGGATAGGGCCCGTGGCGTACGGGCAGGTTTGAGCTCGATGCTTGCTGTTCGCTCATGCCGCTCCTTCGGACGAACGTTGGACGTAGGCGGTCTCGCCGTGACGACGAGCGCGATTCTACCCGTCCAAGGAGGTCCGCGCCAGGGTTCTGGAAGAGCCGATCCGCGTCACGCCAGGGGATTCACCCAGCCGAGCCCGGAAGAGCGTGAGAAGTTACGCTCCCCCGGCCGGCCACAGAGGGATCTTCAACTCGCGGGACGCTCCCCCGGCCGCCGACAGAGGGGTCGGCAACTCGAGGGACGCTCCCCCGGTCGCGCGGTCTCAAGTCGAGGGCGCCGCTACGCTGCGGCACCCGTCGTTCTGCTGTGTTGGAGTCCCGGACGTGGGAAGATCAATCGGTCGATCCGGAGAAATGAGTTTCCGCGATTGCTTCTTCGGCCTTCGGGACTCTTAGTAGACATGAGACGTGGTTCTACCCATGACAAAGCCCTGGTGAAACGGCTCCTGGCCGGCGCCGAGGACGCCTACGACGAGCTCTTCGCCGTCCAGGTACCGCGCCTCTACCGGCTCGCCCTGGCACGCCTCGACAACGACGCGGCCGCCGCCGAGGACGTCGTGCAGACGACGCTCATCCGGGCGATGGCGAAGCTGACGACCTACCGCGGCGAAGCGTCGCTCTTGACCTGGCTTTCGACCTTCTGCATCCGCGAGATCGGCGCCACGTACCGCAAGCGGCAACGCCGGCCGCGCGAGCTCCAGCTCAGCGAAGAGCTCCCCGAGATCGCGACGGCCCTGGAGCTTCTGGAGACCTCAGGCGGCGGCCCGGAGGAGGAGACCCTGCGCGGCGAGCTCGTCCGGCTCGTCCACGCGACGCTCGACCGGCTGCCGCCGCGCTACGGCGACGTCCTGGCGTGGAAGTATCTCGAAGGCCTTTCTGTCAAAGAGATCGCCGAACGGCTCGACACCGGCCCCACGGCGGTGCAATCGGTCCTGGCACGCGCCCGCGTGGCGTTTCGCGACGGCTTCGAGACGGTCGCCGCCGCCGCCCAGCTCACAGCTCTCAGGCCCAGGAGGGAAAGCGCATGAGCGAAGACCTCTACAAGACCGACACGGCGAACGCTCCCGAAGACGACAGCGCCGTCCACCGCCTTCTGAGCCTTGCCGGTCCGCGTCCCGAGCTGACGGCGCAGCAGGTGTCGCGGCTCCAGGCGGCCGTGCGTCCTCACTGGCAGGCCGCGGTCGTGCCCCACCGTCCGTTCTGGAAGCTGCCGGTCTTCTGGGGTTTCGGAGGTGGGCTCGTCGTGGCTGCGGCGCTTCTCGCCGCGGCGCTCGGGCTTTTTCGCCTCGAGCCGTGGCTCCCCGGAAGCGAGTGGCTCCTCGCCGAGCTCGTCACGGCTACGGGCGAGGTTTCACGCCGGCCCTCCGGGACGCCCAGCGAAGCGGATCGCCTCGCCGTCGGAGAGGGAGTCCGTCAAGGCGACCACCTGGCCGTCGACAAGGGACGGGCGGCGCTGCGGCTTCCAAGTGGCGCCTCCGTGCGGCTCGACACCGGTACCCGCGTCCGATTCCTCGCGCCGGACCGCTTGAGCCTGGAGCACGGTGCCGTCTACGTCGACTCCCACGGCGACAGGATCGAGATCCACACCTCCCTGGGGGTGGTCGAGGAGATCGGTACCCAGTTCGAGGTCCGCCTCCTCGATCAAAGCCTCCGCCTGCGGGTCCGCGAAGGCAGAGTCGTCCTCCACCACGACCAGGGCGACGACGAAGGCGGGCAAGGCGAAGAGCTCCTCCTCGTCCCCGGGGCGCCTCTCGTGCGCGCCGCCGTGGCCACGCACGGCAGTGTGTGGAGCTGGGTCCAGGAGGTGGCGCCGTCGATCGCGTTCGACGACCGCACCCTTCAGAGCTACCTCGACTGGGTCGCCAGAGAGACGGGACTCGAGCTTCGGTTCTCCGATCCCGCGCTGGCCGCGAGAGCGCCGGAAACCCAGGTCCACGGCGACGTCACGGGCCTCGCGCCGGAGGAAACGCTCGCGCTCGTGCTGCCGGCCTGTGGGGCCCGGCATCGGATCGTCGGAGGCGTGCTCGTCGTCGAGCCGCTGTTCTAGAAAGCTCGGGCCGCGCGGGCGCCCCCCCGGCCGGCGGCCAGGAAGGTCTCTCCCCCGCGGAAAGTGGTTCGACCCCGCAGTGACAGGGACCCTTTGGAGCCTGCAAATGCGGGGATTTACCTTTCGGAGAAGAAAAAGGCCGGGCTTAGCCTCTGCGGCCGAGAGCTCGCCGCGTCGCGACGCCCTCTTCGACGCTCCGCGTCGCCCTCCCCCGCCCGAGCCGTGACATCCGGGACCGCGAGCCGGTAGACTCCCGCAGTCTAAAGGAGTCCCCGACTTGCTGACGCTACCGCTCAACGGCCTGCCCGCCGCCCAGAAGCCCCTCGCGGCCTACGCCGCCGCCGTCCTCCACGCCCTCGCCCGCGACGAGCAAGCCGGACGACGACCCCGACGCCTCACCGAAGACGGCCTCGCCACCTGGCAACGCTTCCGACACCTCCTCGGACCCGCACACCTCCTCGAGCTCCTCGCCGAAGACGCCGCCGTCGGCCATAGCGTCCCCTTCGACGCCGGAGCCCTCCTCGACGGACCCGGCCTCGACAGCCTCGACAACGAGCTCGTCGCCACATGGCTCGACGCTCTCTCCCAGCTCGACCTCGGCGCCGACAGCGTCGCCTACGTCCAGGCCCAGGCACGCCTCCTCGGCATCAGCGACCGCATGGCCCGCACCGACCTCCACAAGGTCCAGCCCCACCACAAGATTCTCGAGCTCCCCGGATCCGGCGGACAGCTCAGCCACTTCCTCGCCCACCGCGACGGCATCTATCTGCAAGACGCCGTCTCCATCGCCTGCAAGGACAAGACCGAGCTCATCCTCGCCGGCCTCATCGCCGTCGAGCTCGGCGCCCCCGACGCGCAAGCCTTCGCCAGCGTCGACCCCGACCTCCGGGAAGCCCGCCAGGACACCCGACGCACCAGCTTCCACTACGTCGTCGGACGAGCCCCCGACAAGGGCGGCCTATATAGAAAGGAACGACTCCTCGAGATCTTTCCCACGGCTACCGTCCTTCTCGTCTGATCCGATCCTGGGAAAACCTGAATCGAATGTGCGCAGAGTTCCACCAAGTCGGCGAGGTCGCCAACGACGCTGAACGCGGCGCCCTCGAGTTCCTCCGCGACCAGTTGCCCGACGACTACGTCGTCTACGGCAATCCCTGGCTCGTCCAGCACAGCGGACAGGTCTTCGAGGTCGACGCCGTCGTCGTCGGCGAGAACGCCGTTTACGTCGTCGAGATGAAGGCCTACCGGGGACGCGTCACCGGCAACGAGCACGACTGGACCGTCAACAGGAGCTACCGCAAGAGCCCCGTCAAGCTCAACCGCAAGACCGCACAGATTCTCAAGACCGAGCTCAAACGCAAGAACGGCGAGGCGCGCCGCATCTGGGTCCAGGGCTTCGTCTTCCTCACCCACACCGCGCTCAACGAGCTGACCGGACAGGTCTGCCGAGACACCGTCTACACACGCTCCACCATCCTCGGAGCCCTGAAGAACGCTGCCCTCGTCCACCGCCTGAGCGGTGGACCCGCGCGGACACCGTCCGCGGGACTCCGCGCCTCGATCCACGAGCTGCTGAAGGGCGCCGACCCCGCCCGCCGTCCGCGCCGTACCCTCGGGGACTACCAGCTCAAGGGCGTCTACGACCGCACCGAAAGCTACGTCGAGCACCACGGTTACAACGAAGCCGCCGACACCGAACGGATCCTGCGCTTCTGGGAAGTACCGCCCCTGGCCAGCGACGAGAAGCGCGACGCCGTCCGTCGCCGGGCGATCTGGGCATCGAGGATCCTCGCAGGACTCGTCCATCGCCATATCCTCCGCAGCGACCCCCTCGTCGAAGTCGACGTCGGTTACGTCCTCCCCCTGGAGTACTTCCCCGGCCTGACGCTCACCACCTGGCTGGAACGACACGGACCGAGCCTCCGCGAAAACCAGGACGACGACATTCCAGCCCGCGTCGCCCTGTGGCGCAAGATCGCCGGCGCCATGCGTCACGCCCACGACCAGGGCGTCGTCCACCGGCTGCTGCGACCGGACGTCGTCTGGGTCGAGGACAAGACCGACGACCCGGACCTGCGCGTCGGCGGCTTCGACCTCGCCAAACGGCTCCGCTCCGACGACACCGTCTCCTGGACCGCCGTCGGTGACGAACGGCTCGACTTCGCCGCCCCCGAGATCGTCAACGCCTTCAGCGACGCCGAATTCGAGTCCGACCAGTTCAGCCTCGGTGCCCTCCTCGGCCTCTTGCTCACCGGCAGGCCCCTCTTCGCCAGCACCCTCGACTACATGCAAAAGGGACGCCTCCCCGCCCGACCCAGGGACTTGAACCCACGCCTCCCCGGCGCTCTCGACGAGTCCGTCGTCCGCATGCTCGCCCTGCGCTCCCCCGACCGCTTCGCCAACCTCGAAGAGGCCGAAGACGCCGTCGTCCGTGCGATCGAACCCCGACGGCCCACTCGCCAACGCCCCGATCCGGCGCCCGTCGATCCCGATCACCTCGTCCCCGGGGTCCGTCTCGGCGACTTCGACGTCCGGGGTAAGCTCGGCGAAGGCGGCCAGGGCGTCGTCTATTCCGCCACCCACCGGGCCACCGGCTCCCTCCGCGCCCTCAAGATCGCCCGGCCCAACGACAAAGACCGCGAAGCCCTCCTCCGCGAGCACAAGCTCCTTGAAAAGCTCCACCACCCCGGCCTCGTCACCGTCCAGCTCCCCAGCGACACGATGGTCGCCGACCGACTCGTCCTCGTCATGGAGCACGTCGAGGGACGCACACTCCGTCAATGGCTGCCAGAGAACCCCGACGCCGACGCCGGCACACGGCACCGCTTCGCCGAAGACCTGCTCGGAGCCCTCGAATACCTCGAGCAGGAGGGCGTCACCCACAACGACTTGAAGCCCGACAACCTCCTCGTCGGCAAGGGCGGGCTGCGCGTCATCGACTTCAGCCTCGCCAGCGAAAAGGAAAACGAGGTCGCCCGCGGCGGGACCGCCCGTTACCGCGATCCCGCCATCTCGCACTGGTCCCACGCCTCCGACCGCTACGCCGCCGCCCTCTGCCTCTTCGAGCTCTTCGTAGGACGACACCCCTTCGGCGGACGCATCCGCAGTCTCGACGAAAAGCTCCAAGTCCAGGAAGGGGAAGTCGATCCGCCCGGCCTCGCCAAGTTCTTCCGCACGGCTCTCGACCACCGGCCGGAGGAGCGCTTCGCCTCGGTCCTCAAGATGCGCGACGCCCTCCGCAAGCACCTCGGCGATCACGTCGAGCCGGAGGCGCCGGTCCCCGCGGCGATCACCGACCTCCAGGCCGAAACCGAGGTCCACCGGCTGCAACTCTCGAACCGCGCCGTCAACCAGCTACGCCGCGCCGGTGTCGCCACCGCCGGCGCCCTGCTCGCCCTCGAGCCCGGCCAGATCCGGGCGCTCCGTTCTGTTGGCACCAAGACCGCCACCGAGATCGTCCGCGTCCAGGACGAGATCCGCGAGCGCGGCCTCGAAGCCGTCGTACGACCAGAAGTCACCGTACGGCCCGCCCTCTTCCCGGAGCTCATCGACGACGAAGCACCGATCCGCGATCTCCCCGGCGTCACCGAGAACCTCGCCCAGGCTCTCGAGACGGCCAGCCTCGGCAGCCTGCACCAATGGCCTCGCGGAATGCGTACAAACCGGATAGCATGCCAGCACACCGACTCACCGACGCGCCGCCTAGATCTCGCTCCCGCGAAACCGGCTGATCCTCGGAGAGAAAGCATGTCGACCAAACGCCAAGGCCTGTACCGCCTGAAACGCGACGAGTTCCTCGCCGCCTTCAACTTGAACGTCGAGAACCGGCGGCAGCGCCGCCCGCCTCGTCGATGCACTGGGACGCTCGCACAAGGGCGGTTTGCCCCGAGCTCAGACCGCGGTGCCACGGGTTCTTTCAAGGAACTCTGCCAGGAGATGGGTCTCGCTGGCGGTGAGCGCGCCAAGCCTGACATCGTCGTACACAAGGCCGCCGCCTACCACGATCAAGCTCGGGAGTCTGCTCGAAGGGCTGCGGCCGGACCCGGCAGCATGAGGATGCAGCGTCTCACATCAAGGCTTGAGAGCATTGACCCGAGCGACAAGCGCTTGAAGCCGCTCGTCGCTGATCTCGCACTCCCAGACTACTTCGACCTTCCATCCAGCAGCTTCAAGCGCCGCGATGGCCTTCGCGTCCCGATCCTTCGTGCGCTCAAACTTCCCATGCCAGTACGCCTGACGGCTCTTAGGAACACCGGATCGCGAGCAGCCCGGATGCTGATGCCAGAAACAGCCGTGAACAAAGACTACCGTCCGATACCTCGGCAGCACTATGTCAGGAGATCCGGGGAGCCGTTTGGAGTGGATCCTGAAGCGCAGGCCGGAGCGGTGCAAGAAAGAGCGAACACGCCGCTCAGGGCCGGTGTCCCGATTCGGTACCCGACTCATCATGCGACTTCTAGTCTCGGGGCTCACAAAATCTGCCATCACCGTACATTAGACCACAAGAGGAGTGGAGAAGCAAGATGACCCGCACGACCGAAGATGCGCTGAAGATCGAAGTAGCCCCCGATATCGTCGAGACTCTGGGGTTGAACCTCTATACAAGCCTTCCCCGAGTCCTGGTCGAGTTCGTGGCCAACGCCTACGACGCCGACTCGCCATGGGTCAACGTCATCATTGACGAAGGTCAAATCAAGGAGGCGAGAGAATCTCTTCGGGAAAGATGGAAAGAGGGAACTCTCGACAGACCTCTCGAAGAGCAGACCCTACCCGAAGGCCTGACGCTAACTATTGAAGACCGCGGGCACGGCATGTCGCGAGTGGCCATCCAGGAGAAATTTTTGAGAATTGGTCTGAAGCGCCGCCTCAAAAAGGGCGGTGACCGATCTCCCAAGAGACGACCCGTCATGGGACGTAAGGGAATTGGGAAACTTGCAGGATTCGGCATTGCCCGTCGAGTGGACGTGTATACTCGCCCAGAAGGGCAGGAGTATGCAATAAAATTTTCCCTGGACTATGATGAATTGATTGGCCACGAGACCACAGAAAACGTACTCGTTGAAGAGAGTAAAGTCTTGAACGGCGCAGGTCTTGAACCCTCCGGGACGCGCATAGTTCTATCCAGGCTAGCTTTTGAACCCTCTAGAGCAAGGGCTGAGACGATAAAAGGGCAAATAGCTCGCCACTTTTCTATCGTCAAGAAAGAGGAGTTCGACATTCGGCTGAATGGCGAGTCTGTCCCTCCGTTTACGCGCGACTATGCGTTTGCCTATCCGAACGACTCCACCGTTCCGCAGTCTCAACTCGTCGAAGATGAGGTCACGTTCGAAGATCAACGCTATTCTTTCAAGTATAGAATCCGCTTTACTCCAAAGGGGAAGCAGCTTTCCGCTTCGGAGCGTGGGGTTAGGATCTATGCTCGACAAAGATTGGCGTCCGCTCCGTCTCTTTTGGACCTTGGTACAGGCATGCATGGCTTTCAGAACACACACTATCTGGACGGCGAAGCACACGCAGACTTCATTGACGAGCAAATCGCCGACTACATTGCAAGCGACCGCCAAGACCTTCGTTGGGACACTTCGGTGCTGTCGCGACTGAGGAAGTTCCTGACCGAGGAGATGAAGCAAGCTTGTATAGCTTACCAAGGCACGAAAGAGGAAACTTCTGCACAGAAGGTCAAGAGCGACAGCTTCACCCGAAAAGTGATTCAAGAAGCCAATCTGCCGAAGCGGCGACGGGGTATTGCATTTCAACTTGCGGCAAAATTGGCAGCCAGTTCAGCTGACGAAACAGAGGATGTCTATTATCGCGAGACACTCCCCGTCGTAGTCCAGGGTCTAGGTTTTGGCGGCCTGATGCTGGCGATCAAAGAAATTTCCAAATCCGAGCATCCGAACTTTCCGGATCTCGTCAGGGCCCTGGCCGATCTCACGGCGGCCGAATTTGACGACTATAATAAGATCGTCACGGGGCGGCTCGAAGGCATTGAGGCACTTCGCAGGCTCTGCAAGTTTGCCGACTTCAAGCAAGGCAACAACGAGGAGAAGCTACACGAGCTACTCAAGAAGAACCCCTGGCTCATAGATCCAACGTTTTGGGCATTCTTGACTTCTAATCAAACTGAAAAAACCTTAAGCGCTGAACTCACTCAAGCCCTTAATATTGACGACGCTCTCGAAGGGGGATATGAAAAAACCTCTGAAGAAGAAGTCGGAGCACTGAAGTCTAATAGGCGACCTGATTTAACTTTCGTCCTAAGTAGCGACTCTCTCAATCGCATTGTCATCGTAGAATTGAAGGCGCCGAACACACCTCTTCATGTTGACCATTTGCAGCAGTTGAAAGATTATATGCGGGAAACTGAACAATTTCTTAACGCGAAGAAGCCTGGAAACAGCTTCAAAATTGCAGGCTACCTAATTGGTTCTCGGGACTGGCAGAGTCATGCCAAGAAGATCAAAAGGTTGAGATACGACGAAGAAAAGCGTTCCGACAGTGCGGAATGGTATGTTTTTGACATAAATGAGTTATTAGAGAGGGCGGACAACGCACATCGAGAAATGCTCAACGTCTACGACAAGTACTCTGCCGAGGATTAGTTAAATGCAGCTCGGGCCGCGCGTGCAACAGCGCGGCCTAGGACCACAGGTACGCCGTTACCTATCTGTCTTGCGATTTGGGTAGCATAACCCTCAAACTCCCAGTCGTCGGGAATCGTATGGAGTCGAGCGGCCTCCCGTAACGAGATGACCCTGTTCTGATCGGGGTGTATGTATCGCCCCTTTGACGCGTTTTGCAAGGCCGTCCGCAACGTGTTGCTAGCGCTGTTCCATGTCATTCGCCCCCACGCGTCGGTCACCTGACACCGAAGGTTCCACCACGACGGCGGGGTCAATTCCGGCGCAATCCTCATGATGTCTCGTTTGTCGCCGCCTGGAGGGACGACCCGCATTCGGGCCAACGCCACGGGGGAAGGTTCCGGAGCGTAGTGATTCCGCTTACCGTCCGGCTCGGGAGGAAGACCCTTCCATGCGCTACGTACCGTCCGTTCACCGGGCGTCACCACAGGTATCGGCGGCGGGAGGGGTATTCTTGAAGCTACGGCGAACAGGCGGCGCCTTCTCTGGGGGACTCCGTAGCTGTATGCGTCGAGAGTCCACGCTCTTGTGCGGTAACCCTGGCGTCGAAGCCGCCTCTGCAGTCGCTTCCAAATCGCCGAATCCGCAAACGCAGCGACGTTCTCGATCACCACGACTTGTGGTCGAAGGCGCCGGGCCCAGTCTGCGACTCTAAGGCTCAAGAGATTCCTGGGGTCGTCCGGATTACGTCGGCCCAATGTAGAGAATCCCTGGCACGGAGGTCCGGCGATCAGGACGTCGCAATCGCCGTAGGGTTCGAGTCGGCCAAGATCCTCAACCTCGACATGTGCGCCAAGATTACGCCGGTACGTCGCTGCGGCTGCCTTGTCCAGTTCGATGGCGCGAATCAGCTCAAAGCCCTCCGCCGCAAAAGCGCTGCCAAGAAGACCTGCGCCGGCAAACAGATCGACGACGGTCGGTTGTCTTCTCCTCAACGGCATTTGGCTCCTACTCCACAGGGTGCTAAGATGTCATGACGTCATTGTTCAGACTCTCGGTCGATGCCCGGAGCCTTCAGGGACCGAATCATACGCCGAGGACTCGGCCAAAGCCAAGCCTCAGTCAAGCCAAGGCGTAGTCGGAGAGGATCTCGATCTGCTCGAGTGTCCTCGAAGTGCCAGCGCAGCCGGTGCAGCACGTGCAGGGCGACCCGGTACGGATCGAGCGAGACGATCGTCAGGATCGGGCGGGACTCCGGCTCTTGAGGCCCCGCCTAGCCGAAGTCGAGCCGTTGCCAGTCGCTCGTGAGCACCGGCAGGAAGAAGCCGATGTGCTCGCGGGAAGCCTTGACCAGCGGCCGAATATGGGTGAGGCCGATTCCGAGGAGGTCGACGGCGTGATCGAGGAGGCGCGTCGCGAGGCGGAGATCTTCGGCGAGGGCTTGTGGGAAAAGCTGGCCGAAGCCGGTGTCGTCGGCAGCCGCGAGGAGTTCGAAGAGCTCGACAGCGAGGATCGCGAGGAATTCGCCAAGGCCTACCTGGCGTTCAAGGGCCGGGATCCGTCGTCCTCGGGCCTGGAGCCGGTGTGGACGGAGGGCTTACACCGTATGGCGGAGCACGCCCGGGCGCAGGGATTCGGCGGTGTCGTCTTCATGCTCGACGAGATGCTGCTCTGGCTCGCGGAGAAGACGGGGACACAGTTCAAGCAGGAGATCCACGACCTGAACCTGATCGTCGACCATCCGACGAGACGCCGGGAGGTCCCGATCTTCGTCTTCGTGGCGCGCCAGCGCAACATCCGCGACTTCTTTCCGGAGCTGACGGCGGAGGACGACATCCACGAGCACCTCGACCACCACGCGGAACGTTTCGAGCTGACGGAGCTCCAGGACGTGGAGCTGCGTCATATCGTCAAGGGCCGGATCCTGCGTCCGAAGGATCCGGAGCGCCTGGCGTCGGAAATCGAGTCGCTGGTGGAGGCGCACCGTAACCTCCTGCCGGCGTTGCTGCAAGACGCGGACGTTTCGTACTTGAAGGACGTGTATCCGTTTCATCCGGCGTTGATCGAGACGCTGGTCGACGTGAGCGCGGCGATGCAGCGGGAGCGTTCGGCGTTGCGTCTGCTCTACGAGCTTCTGGTCGTCCACCACCGGGACCTGGAGGTGGGCAAGTTCCTGCCGGTGGGGAGCGCCTTCGACGCGATCTTTCCGCCGGAGGGCGTCGAGGCGTCGAAGAACGAGGCGAAGTTCAAGGAGATCCACAACCAGTACCACCATCAACTGGTGCCGGCGATGGACAAGCTCCGCGACGAGGGCGAGCTCGACGACGGGAAGCGGCGGATGCTCGACCAGTTGGTGAAGACGGTGCTGCTTTCGGAGGTGTCGTTGCGTCTGAAGGGTCACGCTCTGACGGCTCGCCGGCTGGTGGGTCTGAACGTCGTCGACGTGGCCGGGGCGACGGATCGCTTGAAGATCAGCCAGGCGCTGGGCGCGTTGCGGTCGTTGTCGCGTCGGGTGCCTGCTCTCCAGGTCTCGGGCGAGAAGGCCGAGGCGGTGGTGCGTTACACGTTGAGCACGGTCTCCCTGAGCGAGTTCCTGAGCCAATCGAAGGCCAAGGTGGGCAAATACGGTGCGGCTTGGCTACGGCTGTTGTTGGAGACGCTGCGGCCGATGTTGGACCTGGAGGGCAAGAAGGGCCTGGAGGGTTGGAATCTGCCGCAGGAGTGCTCGCTTCCCTTCGAGTGGCGCCGTACGAAGAGGCTCGGCGTGGTGCGTCTGTGCAATGTCCGGACGACGGGCTACGACGATTTCGTGGCGCCGGCGAAAGCGTTCCGGATCCTGGTCGGCTATCCCTGGGACGAAGGCCATTCCGTGGACGAGGACCGCCTGCGGTCGGCGAACGCGCGCAAGCAGAACAGGCGTCAGTACACGGTGTGCTGGTTGCCGCGTCACTTGGAGAAGCAGGAGGAGGAGCTGGTCGGCGAGCTTTGGGCGGTGCGCTACCTCCTGTCGGAGAAGGGCCAGGACGAGCTGCTGCGCGACCTCGGTCACCAGGACCGGCAGACGATCTTGAAAGACGCGGAGACCCACCGCCGCACGCTACGAGGGGAATTCGAGAAGATGCTGGCCCGGGTCTACGTCGACCAGGGCGAGATCGTGACGTTGCACGACGGGATCGACACACAGATTCCGCACAAGGACAACCTGGGCAAGAACCTGGAGCGTTTCGCCAGCGTGTTGCTCGACCGCCGGTTCCCGGGGCATCCGAACTTCGGCGCGCGTCCTGCGAAAAAGGACCTGGAGCTGGTGCGGGCGTGGCTGTTGCGAGCGAGCGACGCTGGGACTTCCGCGTCGACCGAATTCGACGTGGAGACGGGAAAGGCGTTACGTTATTTCGGGGAGCCGTTGGAGCTGGTGAACCTGGGTCAGTCCCGGGGGATGTTGCGTCTCGACAGTCGCTACTACCGTGCGATGGAGAAGAAGGTCGACGGCAAGGAGCAGGTGGAATGGTCGGAGGTCCGCGACGAGCTCGAGACGTCCTTCGGTCTCGACGAGTCGGTGATCGACGTCCTGCTTTCTCTCCTCTGCTCGCGGGGTTACCGTCCATTGCGGGCGCCGACGCAGGAGGTCGTGGAGGTCGGAATCGGAACGACAAAGAAGGAAAAGACGCTGCTGCTCGAACGGGCGAAGCTCCTGGAGCCGGCAACCTGGGGCCGGGCGCGGGACCTGGGGGAGGAGCTGCTGGGCGAGGCGAAGCCGTCGTCGTACCGGGGTCTCGGCGAGCAGGACGGATTCGCGAGGCGGCTTCACGAGCGGGGGAGGGCGTGTCGTCACGTGCTTTCCGACTTGCACGAGGGCCTGGTGGGGCTCGGCGTCGCACCGGAGGCGAAGCGTCTGGCGGAGCTGAAGGAAGCGCTGCAACGCCTGGAGCCGTTGGAATCGGAGAGGACCGACAGCTATACGACGTTGCACGACTTCCTCGACCGTTGGGACGACGACGTGTTGTCGCGTCTTCGGGTGGTGGTGTCGCGTGCCGAGAAGACGTCGAAGGCGTTGGGCGAGCTCGACGTCCAGGATCGGACGAGCCTGGAGACCGGCCGCTCGCACGCCGAACACGGCGCGGCCGTGGCAGCGCACCTGGAGAAGCTGTCGGGGATGTTGTCGTCGTCGGAGCACGGGGACGCGTTGACGTCGGAGAAGGTTCAAGGCTGGAACGCGCAGGCACACGAGCTGGTGCAGGAATTGATCAAGTCGAAGGTTGATCCGCTACCGCCGCCGCCTCCACCTCCACCGCCGCCGCCAGGACTCCGGCGAGTGTTCGTGGAAGAGCCGGTGGACCTGTCGTCCGACGGTGCGGTGGGGGAGTTTCTCGATCGTCTCGGGGGCGAGCTTCGCAAGGAGCCGCGGGAGACGGTTCTCGTCGACGTGACGTTGCGTCGAGAGGGTTCGGGATGATGGATCGGCGCTCCCAGTGGGGACCGGAAAGAGGAGGTTTCCCGGTGAGCACGCAGCTCCTCTTGCGTCGTCTCCTGGAGCAGCCCCATCTTTCGGGCCAGAAGGACTTCGTCCTCGCCCTGGAGACGGGCGCCGACACGACGGAAACCGAAGAGGTGCGCACACCGGAGGGGGCGTTTCGGGTATGCCGCGCGTCTTCGGAGCTGGCGTTACGTCACGAGCTGTGGCGTTCGGGCGGGGAGGGCTTGGTCGCGTTCGTGTCCGACGAGCTGGCGCGGGAGATGCCGGCGGATCTCCTCTTCTCGTCACGCAACCAGCGGGTCCAGGTGCTGACGGCGAACGAAGTTCTTTCGGCGGTGATCGGAGCGGAGGTCACGGGAGCGGCGGACCCGCTGCTCGAAGAGCTGGCGGTCGTGCACCTGGAGGAGCTGCGCCGTCTCTCGGAGCGGACCTTTCCCTCGGCGGTCGACGCCGAGCTCTTGGAGGAGCTGCTACTGGAGGCTTGTAACGAGTCACGGGTGCTGAGCCGTTCGCCGGGGGAGCTCTTGGCGGCGTGGATCGAGACTCCGCCGACGTGGGAGGAGCCTTTACGGAAGTTGATCCGCCGACGGTTGCCACGTCGTGGCGCGGCGGGTCAGGTGCTGGCCTGGGCGGTGCCGGAGGCGTCGCGCTTGGAAGCGGTGGTGGTCTACGGAGCGGTGCTGAGCGTCGAGACGCCGGACGACGATTTGTCGGCCGCCGCTTGGGGTCCGTTCGCGGAGGCGGAGATCGATCTCGACCGGCGGGACCTGCGTGCGGAGCTCGTCGGCCTGGCCGAGACGGCGACCGGTCACCTCGGCCGTGGCACGACGGAGCGTCTGTTGGAGTCGGCCGCCTCACAGGCGAGGCGCCACCTTTCCACGGCGGCGTCGGAGACGAGCCGACTCCTGCCGATCGGTTTCTCTACGCTGACGCACGGGTTGGCGAAGCGAATGGCGTCGGGTGAGGCGGTCTCGGCAACGACCGTCGAGAAGTTGGACTCCTACCGTTCGGCGACGGAGACGGAAAAGAGCGTGATCGAAGAGATGGCTCGTCTCTCGCGTTGGCTCGCCGAGCCGCCGGCTAAGAGCGACGGTGTCCTTGAGCAGATACGTGGTTACCAGTCGCACGGCGCGTTCGCGGACCTTGCGATGCGGCGTCTGCTGGAAGCGCGGGCGAAGACGAAGTACTTTCAAGCCGAGGTGCGCGACCTGCTCGTTTTTTGTCACGAGAAGCGCGACGCGGAGAACCGCCGTTTCGCATCGACGCTGGCGTCGGGTTACGAGTCGGCGCTTCACACACGAGGCCTCTACCCGCTCCACCGGGTCTCCGGCCAGCTCCTGGAGCCCGGGTTGACGAAAGGGGAAGTTTTTTACCTCGTCGTGCTCGACGGTTGCAGCTATCCGGTCTTCCTGGAGCTACTGGCCGAGCTTGCCGACGACGAGGACCGCCCCCTGGGTCTCGATTCGCGGCCCGGCGATCCGGTGGCTCGTGGTCTGCCAGCCCTGGCGCCGTTGCCGTCGATCACGAGCCACGCGCGCGGCGCCCTCTTTCTCGGCGAGGTTCCGAAGGACCAGCTGATCGCCGAGACGAGGTTTCGCGAGCAGGACGAGCCGACGACCGACAAGTCGCGCCTGGCGCGCAACGCCGACCTGGGCAAGAGCGGGCGCATCCTCTTTCTGAAAGGTGACCTGACCGATGGCGGTTCAGCCCTTTACCGTGCGTTGGAAGATTCTTCCTACGGTGTCGTGGGAGCCGTCTTCAACGCGGTCGACGACCAGATCGGCTCGTCGAACACGGGCGCCCAGGTGCGCGTGCGTCTCGAACAGATCACGGCCTTGAAGGGCAGCCTCGATGTCGCTTTGGAGACGGGCCGGCGGGTGCTGTTGACAGCGGACCACGGGCACACGCCGTTCATCGACAAGACCTTGCGTCGTCCGGGTCGGTCGCCGTCCCGTTTCGTCGAGCTGGGAGCCGACGAGGAGGTGGCGGAGGGTTTCCTCGAGATCGACCTGGGCGGTCTCGGGGATTACGGCGGCAAGCACGATCGCACGGCGTTCGCCTGGCGTCAGGGCGTCTACCGGGGAAGGCAGCCGCAGGCGGGTTTCCACGGCGGCTGCAGCCTGGAAGAGATGGTGGTACCGTTGGCCTGGTTGGTGGAAGACGACGGTCTGCAAGCCGACCTGCCATCGTGGTGGCTCGGAGCGGAGGCCGAGGAGGCGCCGGCGTCCGAAACCCGGGACGAGCCCCCAGGAAAGGCGCTCTTCAAGGAGCGGCCGGCCGAGGAGCTGCTGTCTGAGGAACCTCCGTCCGAGGAGGCGGCTCAGATCGGTCTTTTCGGTCCGGAAGGCCACGGCTTGCCGGAGGCGTTGTGGTCGAGCCTCGACGCCGACGAGAAGAAGGTGCTGGATCTCTTGCGTCGCAACGGCACGGCGCGGGTGAGCGAGCTGGCGTCGCAGGTGGGCCGGCGTCCCGGCCGGATGTCGGGCATGATGAGCCGTCTGCGTCGTCGCCTGGGGTCGCATCCTCGTTTCGAGCGCGAGGTGCTTCCCGACGGCGAAGGCCTTTTCCGTTATATTGGGTAGGTGAGTATGGAAGCAAGCGAAGCTCAGGAGATCGTGAGCGCACTGCGCAGCGGACTGGTGCCGCGTCGCGGGTTGCATCACTTCGCGACGGGCGCCGAGGAGCTGACGACGACGGTCGAGGCCGAGCTCGACTTCGTCGCCGAGGGCAAGGGCCGCACCAAGTGGATCCGCGGCGCCTACGGGACGGGCAAGACGTTTACGACGCGTCTGTTGTGTCACCGGGCACGGCAGCGCGGTTTCGCGACGTCGGAGGTGCAGATCTCAGTCAACGACACGCCGCTCCATCACTTGGAGACGGTGTACCGCCGTCTGATCGAGCGCTTGCAGACGGCAACGGAAGAAAGCGGTGCGTTGCCGTCGATCGTCGACGCGTGGCTCTACGAGATCGGTGAGCAGGTGACGAGCCTGCGCGGTATCGACGAGAACGACCCGTCGTTCGCCGACGCGACGGAGCAACGCCTGGAGGACAACCTGGCGGACCTGTCGCGACGCAATCCGGCGTTCGCCCAGGTCTTGCGCGGCTATCACCGGGCGCTGCACGAGGGCGACTTCGCCTCGGCGCAGGGTCTTTTGGCCTGGCTGTCGGGTCAGCCGCACACGGACCGGAAGATCTTGTCGAAGGCGGGAGTGAAGGGCAAAGTGGACGGCCAGGCCGCGTTGACGTTTCTGACGGGTCTTCTGCGTCTGCTTCGTCAGAGCCACTACGCGGGCCTGGTGCTGGTGCTCGACGAGGTGGAGACGATCCAGCGGATGAACTCGCAGACCCGGGAGAAGTCGCTCAACGCGTTGCGTCAACTGATGGACATGTTGGCGTCGGAGGAGCTTCCGGGTCTCTATCTCGTGGTGACGGGGACGTCGGACTTCTTCGAGGGCTACAAGGGTTTGAAGGGGCTGCCGCCGCTCTACCAGCGCGTCCACGTGAGCTTCGACGACGACGACCCGCGTTTCGACAACCTGCGGGCGCCGCAGGTTCGGCTGTCGCCGTTTACCGAGGAGCGTCTCCTGGAGGTGGCGCGTCGGGTGCGGGGTCTTTATCCGGCGTCGCATCCGGAGCGTCTCGGCTCCCGGGTCGACGACGCGTTCCTCGGCGCGCTCGTCGAGCAGGTGACGTCGGGTTTCGGGGGCAAGGTGGCGCTGGCGCCGCGTCTTTTCCTGCGCGAGCTGGTCGACGTCCTGGACCGGGTGGACCAGCACGAGGCGTGGGACCCGAAGGAGCGCTACAAGCTCGACCTCGACGATTCGAAGCTGTCGGCGGAGGAGCTGGCGGCGCGGATCGAGGGTGGGGAAGAGGAGGCGACGGCGGGCCGAGCGAGGCGCCTGGAGGGGTAGGGAGAGGCAGGCACTCGGGTGACAGGATCTGGTATCATGCCTGCTGTGAGTGGAACCAACCTACGAGGAGCCAGCCGATGAAGTTCCAGGTGACGATGGACCGCGACGAGGACGGCGTCTGGATCGTAGAGTGTCCCTCGATCCCTGGCTGCGTCAGCCAGGGGCCGACGAAGCAGGAGGCGCTCGAGAACATCCAGGAAGCCATCGCTCTCTGCCTGGAGGTCCGTGCTGAGCGGGGTCTGCCGCTGACCGTGGAGACCCGGCAGGTGGAGGTCGCTGTCTAGTGCCTCCGGTTCCGGAGCTCAGTGGACGGGAGGTGGTGAAGGTCTTCAGGTCGTTCGGCTGTCCACGGTGGCGTCTTTTCTCCAGCGTCTTGGACGGACGGGACGCCGTCCCGGAGCGCGTCCCAACTGCACGTTCTTCTGTCTGAGCGCCGAGTCGTTGTTGCAGTCGGTTGCCTTGCTGCGCCTGGCGGAGCGGGGCTGGGTCGAGGACGTGCGTCCGGCGTCGCAGGCGATCCACATCCTGGCTCACCAGGTGATGGCGTTGATCCTTCAAGAGGGCGGGATGTCTCGTCATCGACTCTTGCCCTGGGTCGACGCGGCGTGGCCTTTCACGAGCCTCGGCAAGGCGCGGCTCCAGGAGCTCGTCGACACGATGGTTTCCCACGACATCCTCTACGAGGCCGACGGTCTCCTCTCCCTGGGCGCCCGGGGGGAGCAGCTCTACGGCCGCAAGAACTTCTTCGAGCTCTACGCGGTCTTCACCGCGCCGCCAGTGATGCGTGTGCGTCACGGCCGCGACGAAGTCGGCTTCGTGCAAGCTGTTTTCGTGGCCATGCACGATCGTTCGGAGGGTCCCCTTTGTTTTCGCCTCGCGGGACGTGCCTGGGAGGTGGTGGCCGCGGAATGGTCGCGGGGAGTGCTGCGGGTCCGTCCGGCGAAGGGTGGACGTGTGCCCACCTGGCTGGGCACGCCGGGCATGCTCTCGCGGGAGCTGTGTCAGGCGATGATGGAGGTCCTCCTTTCGGAAGACGGGGAGAGCCGTTGGCTGACGCGGTCGGCGTCGCGGGAGCTTGCCGCGCTCCGGGAAGGCTACGCGGGCTTGCTCGCCGATGGCACCGCTCCTCTCGAAGAGAGTCCGGAAGGAATTCAGTGGCACACCTTCGCGGGCGGCGCGGTGAACCGGTTGCTCGGCGCCGGCCTGGAGTCGAAGACCGGGGAACGCTGGGTGGCGGGCAACCTCTCGGTCCGTTCGAAAGACGTCGGCCTGGCGGCGGCCCGTGACGCGGTACGCGCGCTGCGTCAGCTCGACTGGGAGCGCGTGGCGGCGGGAGCCGTTCACGGGATGACGCGCGGCGCCTTGAGCAAGTTCCAGCCCTGCCTCCCGGAAGCGGCCGAAGACCGCTTCCTCGTCGAGCGTTTGCTCGACGTGCCAGGGACCCTGCGCTTTCTCGGCCGTGTCGAGGTCGAGGCCTACCGCCCGCGAGGGGAAGCCGGAGCGGGCGTCAGGCTCCGTGACGAGGTGCCCTCCGGACCCATCAGCTTGGAGCTACCGGCTGTCACGACGTCCGGGGAGATGCTTCAGGTCCGCAACGACCTCGAATGGGTCGACACTCCGTCGGCCCTGCGCTCGGCGATCTCCACGTTGACTTCGGCCGAGGTCGTGGGGCTCGACGTCGAAACTTTGCTCGACTTGAAAACGCTTTGCCTTGTCCAACTTGCTACGACGGAGCGGACCCTTCTGATCGACCCGTTCGCCGTGGACTTGGAGCTGCTCGGAAAGATCCTATCGGCGCCACGCCCGGTCAAGGTGATCCACAATGCATCTTTCGAGCGTCGGGTGCTGGCCGCGGTCGGCATCGCGCTCGAAGGCGTCTTCGACACCCTACAGGCCTCTCGAAAACGGCACGGGACCGACGCGTTGGGCGGGCACGGCCTGGCGGCCGTGTGTGAACGCGAGCTTGGCGTCGGCCTCGACAAGTCGGTCCAGAAGTCGAACTGGAGCCGGCGTCCGCTGACGGTGGAGCAGCTTCGGTACGCGGCTCTCGACGCTGAGGTCTTGCTCACGCTTTACGAGCGGCTTGCTCAGAAGACAAGGCCAAGGTGAGGCTCGCCCAGGCGTCCCCGGCGGGCTCCTTAGGCTTCCGCTACGAGCCACCGCCGGCGTCCCTTGACCTTGCCACCCCGAGAGCTTCGGACATCGGGATGGAAGCTCTCCGACCATGAGCGGAGAAAAAGCCCCCGGCGACCCCCGGAGGGTCAAAACGCCCAGCTGACCCCCAGCGTCGGCACGAGGCCGGGCCAGTACTCGACTCCGGGCCGAAATTCGACGCTCCCGTCGGCCTGGATCCGGAAGCTGTCGTCGCGGATCTCGAAGCCCCGGACGTTTTCCTCGACGGTCAGGTTCTGGATGTCGATGAAGAACGTGAACGTGCCGTCCTTGAACGGCCGGCTGCGGTTGGCTCGCAGGTCGAGGCGCTGGAAGCTCGGATGGTTCTCGGCGTAGTGGGGTCCGACCGTCACCAGCAGCTCGCCTTCGGCGTCGAGCTCACCCGCCACCGCGGTCGTCGGCCAGCCGGTGTGGCGGAGGTAGACCAGGCTCAGGTGCCACTTCTTGCTCAGCCGGCAGTTGACGGTCAGGGTCATCGCCTGGCCTTCCTCGAGGTAGCGCGGCTGATCGCGCCCGTCGACGCGGTCGCGGACCTTCGCCGCGGTGTAGCTCAGCCAGCCGTTCCATCGTCCGCTACCCCGTCGGGCGAGGAAGAATTCGACGCCTTCGGCCCGGGCGCTCTGCGGCGCGATGCGGATCCGGTCCGACTGAGCCTCGGGAAGCGCGGTGAACGGATCGAAGAGGTTCTCGAACCGCGGGCGCGGGTCGTCGACCTGGCGGCGGTAAGCGTCGAGGCGCAAGCGGAAACCCTTGCCCAGCTCGCGCTCCCAGCCCAGTGCCAGGTGCCGGGCCCGTTCGGCGTCAGAAAAGGTGGTCTCACCGTCCTGGACGTCGAGCTCGTGCGGACGCTGGGACTGGTGGAAAAGGCCCCAGCCGAACCGCACCGCGCCGGCCCGCTCCAGGTCGAGCACCAGGTTGACCCGCGGGCTGAGCTGGCCCTCGCCGGTCAGCGACTGATGGTCGTAGCGTCCGCCGAGCTCCGCCGTGAGCCGTCCGATGCGGATCCGGTCCGCCAGGTAAAGCGCCGCGTGCTCGCCCGAGAAACTGCCCTCGAAGCTCGTCGTGCCGACCGGCGGCAGATGGCGGACGACGGCGATCCTGCCTTCGATGGCAAGGTCGTTTTTGTAGTCGTAGCCGGCGCGGTAGCGGCGCAGCTCGAAGCCCGAGCTGAGGAAATGGCGCTCGCTCAGCTCGACGCTCCAGTCCTGCTTGAGGCTCACGACGTCCATACGACGCCGATCGAGCACCAGCGCCGCCTCGTTCAAGGAAGCGGCAGAGATGTCGCGGTCACGGTCGACCTTGCCGACCGCGGCCAGGGTCTCGACCCAGGCCCTTCGGCCCACGCCCCGGGCATGGGAGAGCCAGAGGTAGCCGTTGTCCCAGCGCGTTTCGGCGTCGGTGACGTCGCCGGGGTCCGCGAACCGGGCCTTGAGCTCGTCGAGGGCCACGAGGAGCCGCAAAGAAAGGGTGCTCGCCGGGTTCGGCGCGTAGCTCATGCGGCCGAACAGATCCCAGTACCCGACGTCGCGGATCTCGTCTTCGTCCGGCTCCGGCTCGACCGGCTCTTCGAAGAGGAAGTCGATGAAGCCACGCCGCAAGGAGCCCATCCAGTGGCCCTTGCCCCCATCGGTCCGGCCCGAGCTCCCGGCCCAGAGGTTGATGACGCTCAACCCGAAACGCCAGTGGCGCCGATCGTCGGGAACGGCGGTCCGGATGTCGACGACGCCGCTCATCCGGTCGCCGTATTGAACGGGAAAGGCGGCGGAGATCAGGTCGACGCCGCCGACGAGATCCGGGTCGAGGATCGAGAAGAGCCCCTGGACGTCCTTGACGTGGAAGGGCTCGTAGAGCTCCAGGCCGTCGAGCTCGACCAAGACCTGGGAATGAAAGCCGCCGCGCACCGCGAAGCGTGCCGAGAGCTTGGCGCCTGTCACTCCTGGCAGCAGCACGACGGTCCGGTAGAGATCGTCGCCGAAGTGGGGCAGGCGCGAGATCTCCTCCCGGCTCAGGGCGACGGGGGCGATGGGCTCGCGCCGATAGAGCTGGTAGCTCGCGGTGACGACGATCTCGTCGTAGGCCTCCTTGAAGGGCCCGCCGTCCGAATCCGCGGCAGCGTCGACCGGTTCCTCCTCCATGCCGGCGTCCGGCTCGGACGACGCGGCGGCGGGTGTGATGACCAAGCGTCCGCCGGCGGCGGCGCGGGCCTCAAGGCCGTGCGGGGCGAGGATCTCGTCGAGAACCTCTTGCGGCGAGGACGAACGAGGCTCCTCCTCGACCCTCATCTCCGGACGTACCACGTAGGTGCTGTAGACGAGCCGCAGGCCCTGCCGCTCGAGGTCACGGAGGGCCTCGGCGAGGGTCTTGCCGGCATAGCGGCCCGGCTCGGCAAGGGCCGGCGAGCCGGCGGCGAGCAGCAGGACGAGCGCCAGGGCGGCGATCGGCCAGAGGTAGGTTCGTCTCATCGGCATCGGGCTCGTCGCGATCCACGTCTTCACAGTCGTTTTACGTGACTACCCGGCCACAGTTCCATGCTGACCAAAGACGACGTCCGTCCTCGACGAGGAGCGCCGGCAGGAGGCCAAGGCCGTCGCCGAGGTCTGCGATCGTCGATTTCTTTCCAACACCCTCTTTGTAGGGCAGACTCCGCCTGCGGATCCGCGCGCTGGGACAACCCCACCCGGCTCACGACCTACTTCCAGGTGACCTCCATCGCGAAGAAGTGGTCGAAGACCTTCCGGGTCGGGTTGTTGCGTTCGTCGACCTCCGGGCTTCGGATGTAGAAGTCGAGCTGCTGCAGGGCGGGATTTACGGCTCCCGCCCGGGACTTCTTGCCGAGGAGCGGGTAGTCGACTTTCAGGGTCTTGCGGTCGCGCATGCCCTGGGTCACCATGAAGTGCATCTGGTAGCCGTCGTAGAGCGTCTCGCCGTTCAACAGGGCTCTTCCGTATCCCCAACCCGCCAGGTAGATCAACGTCTTCGGCCAGTTGGTGTCGCCACAGCCCGAATCCCCGTGCTCGTAGATGAAAGCCGCGATTCCTCCGTCCTGACACGGGTTGAATTCGTGAAAGCGTTCTACCTCGAGGAGCAGATCACCCTCCGGAAGCTTGAGGTGAGCCCTGAAGACCCCGCTGTTTTTCCTCTCGTCCACGTCGATTTCCACCCTTCCTTCCACCGGGCGGACGTCTGCGGCATCGTTGCCCATGTGGTTCCAGCCGGGAGGATCGGCGAGCGTACCCACCTGGTAGATCCGCTCGGCGGAGAGGATGAAGTGACCGTCGTAGAGATCGTGCTGCTCCGGGGTGTAGAGAGTCATGTCCGCTCCCGGTTGCCGGCGTAGGGTCCCTTCTTCAGCCACCGCCGAGACGGCGAGCAGTAGAAGCGCGGGTAAGAGTCCGAATGCAACTTTCTTCATCTTCGTGATCCCTTCTTTCGTCTTGGTTCCTCAAGAGGATAGTCGATGTCAAGGGTGAGCGTCTTTCCAGGCTCGACGCGTACGGGTATTTGTCGCTGCCCCAACCTCTCGTGCCAGCTTTCCAGGACGTAGGAGCCCGGCGGAACGTCCGGGATCCGGAAACGGCCCTCGGCGTCACTGACCGCGTGGAAGGGATGGGGGTCCACCCGGATGAAAGCCTGCATCCAGGCATGGACGTCGCATTTGACGACGATCATCCCAGGGCGTCTCACGACCCGGGTGCCCCGGCTCCCGTAACGAGGGAGGGCGACGTTCATCTCGGCCGGACCGTAGAGGTGGACCGTGTGGAGGAAGGAATCGCTGTTGACCGCTTCGATGGTGCTGCCTACGCTCAGGACCGCCGCATGGGGAACGAAACGGCAGCCGACATTGTCGAGCACCAGCCGCGTCGGCTCGGCCTTCTCGCCCGCGTCGACGCCGCTCAAGGAGAGGATGACGTTGCGGACGCCTCGGGTGGTGGCCGACACCAGGAGATCCTCCAGGGTGTGGGCGTGGCCGCAGTTGTCGGGGTCGGTCGTGTTCTCCACCGGGGTCGGGCCCGGTAGGGTGTCGCCGGTCAGGCGCACCTGCCCGGCCAGGACGCCGAGCTCCGGAGGCGTTGGCTCGTCGGCGGCGCCGGCTTTGCCGGCGCCGGAGACGAGAGCCAGGAGGACGAGCAAGAGGGCGAATGGAATGGTCCGACTCCTTGGGGATGAATTCCTCAGCCCCAGGCTACCATGCTGACGGACCCTGCCCTACGCCGAGCTGTCCGGCGGACGGGTGCTCCGCACGCCGAGTCCCACCCCGCACGCCGAGTCCCACCCACTTCGGCAACCGCCGGACCAGGTTGTAGAATGCTCCGCATGCACTTTGCAGGTCGCCTCTGGGCTCCGATCCTTGCGGCTCTCCTGGTGTGGGCATCGCCGGGATGGGGAGCCACGGATCGCTTCCGCATCGTCCGGGCCCTGATCCAGGAGGAGATCGACGGGGGCCAGGTGCCGTCCCTTGCGGTCGCGGTGGCGCGACGGGGCGAGATCGTGTGGGAGGAAGCCTTCGGCTGGGCGGACCGGGAGCGGGGGATCCCGGCCACGCCCCACACGATGTTCTCGCTGGCGTCGGTGTCGAAGCCGCTGACGGCGACTGGCTTGATGGTACTCGTTGAACGCGGAACGGTGGATCTCGACAGGCCGGTCAACGAGTACCTCGGCGAGGTCCGACTGAGAGCGCGGGTCGGCGATCCGGCCGGCGCGACGGTGCGGCAGGTAGCGAGCCACACCTCCGGCCTCCCGCTCCACCACCACTTCTTCGCCGATCCGACCCGGCGTCCGCCGCTCGCCGAGACGATCCGGCGGTACGGGAATCTCGTCATGGAGCCCGGGGAGAGATTCCAATACTCGAACCTAGGCTACGCCGTCCTGGAGCACCTGATCGAGCAGGCGTCGGGGAAAGACTTCGCCCGATTCATGCGGGAGGAGGTGTTCGTGCCGCTCGACCTCGAGCACACCGCGATCCTTCAAGAGCCCCGGGCTTCGCCCGGCCTCGCGGTGCGCTACGCCCCGGACGGGCAACCGCTGCCCTTCTACGGCTCCGACCACGGCGGCGGCTCCGCGGCGTTCTCCTGCGCCCATGACCTCGCACGCTTCGCCCTGTTCCACCTGCGGGCGCGCTCCGCCGATCGGATTCTCTCCGACGTGGCGATCCGGGCCATGCAGGAGCCCTCCAGCCAACGAACGGACGAGAGCAGCCTCTACGGAATCGGCTGGACGATCATCCCCAACCCCGGGGGATACGACGTCGTCCGGCACGACGGCGGGATGCCGGGGGCGACCGCGACCTTGCTGCTGCTACCCGCCGAGGGGATTGCCGTCGCGGTCCTGTGCGGCACGAGGAGCGACCTGCCACAACAGGTAGCGGGCAAGATCCTCGACACTCTCCGTCCTCTCGGTCGGCGCCTGGACCTGGCGGGCCGGCGCGTCTCCGGCAAGGGCCGGAAGCGATCGCCGCGCCGATTCGTGGGCCGGTGGGCCGGCCATGTAGATCTCGGGGAGGAACGGGTGCCGATCACTTTGACCGTGGAGCGGCCGAAGGCGTTATGGGCCGAGATCCGGGGCTCCTCGGCGAGTCAGAAGCTCTGGGGCGTCACGTTCCGTGACGGCTACCTCACCGGCTGGACGAGAGGTCACCTTGAAGCCGAGGGAAAGGAGTCCCCGGCGCCGATCCTGCGTCTCTCGTTGAAGTTGCGCGAAGACCGCCTCAACGGCGCCATGACGGTCTTGACTCGTTCCGCCGAGGGCCTACCCGGGGCGCTCAGCCACTGGGTGGACTTGAAGCGATCGGCGGACGTCCCGCGTCCTCCCGAAACGACTGACCCCGGCCAGAAGAGCCGATGGCGCGACGTCGCGCCCGCCGCTCGAACCGCGAGCACCCTGTGGTAAGGTGAGCCGGGGGTGAGGAAGGACCTGAGAATGACGCTCGAGAAACAGATGGCCAGCCTGGAGCTTGCCGTCGAGGAGTTTGCACGAGTGGTAGCTTCTCTCCATGAAGAGTTGTTCCTCGAGAAGCTCAACGGCTGGTCAGCGAGAGACATCGTGGCTCATCTGGTCGGCTGGAACCGTTACGTCATCGAAGGAAGCTGGCAAATAACCAGAGGAGAGATTCCCTTTTATGATATGGATCCCGGAGAGAATTACAGCAGGGTAAACGCCGTGCTGATACGCGACTACTCTTCCAGAGACAGACAAGAGCTGCTCGGTGAGCTCCGGGCCGCGGCTCGAGAATTGAGACAGTTCCTACGGTCACTGGGTCCCGGCAAATGGGATCGTGACTACGGCGTGAGGCACCAGGGATCTACCGTGACCATCAAAAATACCGTCGATGAGCTCATTGAAGATTACGTCCACCATCGAGAGCAAATCAAAGAATGGGCCAAAAGGCTAGCGGCAGGGTAGGTGGCCGCGCGCCGGATGGCTAGACGACGAGCTTCGGGGTCACCGCCCACAGCAACGACCAAGCACCCGCATCGCGCTCCAGACAGACGATGCCGGCGTTTCTGAACCGCGCCACCGCCGCCTCGGGGTCCCCGGCGACGAGGTGGCTGGCCAGGCGATCGAGAAACGGCAGGTGACCGACCAGCATCAGGGGCTCGTCGCGGCCGGCGAGCTCCCGCGCCACCGGCTCGACATCGTCTTTGGGGTTGAGCCCCGCCACCGCCACCACACCGCGGTCCGGAGCGAGGTGCCGTCCTAGGATGCCGGCCGTCTGCTCGGCTCGCCGTTTGCCGCTGTGGCGGATCTCCTCCACCTTAACGCCGGCACGCGCCGCCCACGCGGCCATCTTCTCCACGACCGCGGCCCCGCGCCCGGTCAACGGCCGTTCCGGATCTTCGTCTTTCGTCTTTGCCTCGCCGTGTTGAACAAGAAAAAGCTCCGTCATCGGGGTATGCCTCCTGCGATCGATCCTCAACGGAGTATACGCCAGGCGGGCCCTAAGCTCACGCCAGGCCACCGAGCGCGCGCCATCGCGCTCATTTCGCTCTGAAACGCGTAGCGTGGCGGGATCGGGTCCGTCGCCGACGACCTTCAGCGTCGCCAAGGCGTGGAGATTCGGCGTAGAATGCGGCCGAACCGTCGAAGGAGCCTCAGGATGTACAAAGCCCGCGTCGTCTCGATCCTCGCCTTCCTCCTCCCGGCGACCGTCGCCGCGGGCGACTGGCCGCAGTGGCGCGGTCCGGAGATGGACGGCAAGAGCTCGGAGAAAAACCTCCCGGCAAGCTGGGGGCCCGACGAGAACGTCGCCTGGAAGCTCGCGCTGCCGGCCCGCGGCGCGGCCACGCCGATCGTCTCGGGCGAACGGATTTTCCTGAGCGTCAGCCGCGACCCGGAGGAAAGCGACGAGCTCTCGCTCTGGGCCGTCGACCGCAGCTCCGGCGAGGTGCTCTGGAAGCGGCCGCTCGGGGGCGGCAACGTCCTGAAGTACAAGCAGCACATGTCGACGCCTTCGCCGGTGACCGACGGCGAGACGGTCTGGGTGATGACCGGGACGGGCGTCCTGAAGGCCTTCGACTTCGACGGCTTGGAGCTGTGGGGACGAGACATCCAGGCCGACTACGGTACCTTCGGCCTGAAATGGGGCTACGCCTCTTCGCCGCGCCTCCACGGCGATTCGCTTTTCGTACCCGTGCTCCACGGCATGGAGACCGACGACCCGTCGTACCTGCTCAGGATCGACAAGAAAACGGGGAAAACGCTCTGGCGCACCGAGCGTGTGACGGACGCCGTTTTTGAGTCGCCCGACTCCTACATGACGCCGGCGATCCTGACGACCGGCAAGCAGATCGAGGTCATCTTGACGGGCGGCGACGTCGTGACGGGACACGACGCCGAGACCGGCGAGGAGCTGTGGCGTGCCGGGGGGCTCAATCCCAAGGCCTCGAAATCGCAGCGCCTCGTCGCTTCGCCGATCGTCGGCGACGGCCTCGTCTATGCGTTTGGCAAGCGCGGCCCGATCCTGGCTTTCCGCACCGGCGGACGCGGCGACGTCACCACCTCGCACCTCGCCTGGTCCCTGGAGCGCGGCACCGACGTGCCGACGCCGATCGTCGACGGCAAGTACCTCTACGTCGTCAACGACAAGGGAATCATGTCCTGCTACGAGGCGGCGACAGGGACGCTCGTCTACGGTCCGGAGCGGCTCCACACGGGGACCTACAGCGCCTCGCCGGTGCTCGCCGACGGCAAGATCTACGCCACGTCCGAGAGGGGGATCACGTCGGTGGTCAAAGCGGGGCCCAAGTTCGAGGTCCTGGCCGAGAACGACCTGGGCGGCTACACGCTCGCCTCACCGGCGATCTCCGACGGGCAGATCTTCCTGCGGACGGCGGAATATCTCTTCGCGATCGGCGAGCGCGCCGCGCGATAGGTCGTAAAGCCCCGATGACTGATCTCCGGTCTACTGGAGCCCGATCCGTCCCGTCCGTTCCGGAGATCCCGGGAGGCGTGGGACGGTTCGTCCCGTCCGTTCCGGAGGCTCCGGAGAGCGTGGGAAGGACCTTCCCGCCCCTCCCGGAGGCTCCGGAAGACGTGGGAAGGACCGACCCGGGCGTCCCGGGATCTCCGGAAGACACGGAAGGACCGACCCGGGCGTCCCGGAGACTCCGGAAGACGCGGGAAGGACCGACCCGTCCGCTCCGCGGGCCCCGGGACGGACGGGCCGGTCCCTCTGGTCCGTTCCGCAGGCTCCGGGACGCCCGGGAAGGTCCGATCCGCGCGTCCCAGGAGTCCCGCCTCGGCCGGGCTGGCTACAAATCCCCGTCGGGCGACGATTTTCCTCAAGTGGCCCGAGAGGGCCTGGAGCCCCGCCCAGTAAGGCTCCAGGCTACTTCGACGATTTTGCAGCGTTACGGCTGCTGGCTGCAAATTCCAGTCGGGCCCACCGAACCTCCGGTCTCGGGAGTAGCCTCCGGGGGAGGTCGCGGCAAGGCGCCGCGACTGCGACAAGACGAAGGGTCGCCTCGGACGGCTGATCGTCGGCCTGCGCCGGATGGTGCGCGGCGCCTACGTCGCGCCCGACCTCACCGCCATGGGCCTCGATGCGCCGAACCCCAAGGAGCCGACGGCGTTCCTGCGCAAGGCCGAGCTCATCCTGGACAAGCTCGATAGCGACGACCTGAAGCGGATGCTGGGCACGCCGCTCTTCCGTTCCCCGCCGGACCCGCGGGTCCACCGCAAGGATTTGGAGCCGGAGGTCCGCGCGTTGCGCAAGACGCTGGAGCAACTCGCGAAGGTCCGACGCCGCATGCTGCTCTGTCGTGATCTGGACGGATCCACCACCTCGGAGCTTCCTCAGAGTGGATCTCGGGGAGGACCGGGACGCGTGGCCTCTGGAAGCTCAGACAGTCCGCGGATGAAGCTAGCGAGGTGTTCCGGGGCGCGACATCATGCACGGCGGCTCCTCGCCGAGATGGAGATCGGAGATCACTACGAGACGCGTGGCTCGCGAGCGTAGGTTCGAGGCGGGGATCATGCAGTGTCCGATAGAGCTCACGCCCACGGGTCAACCCTCAAAGCGGGCGCGCAGGCGTGCCAGCTCCGCCTCGGCGGCATCCGCCCGCTGACGCTCCTTTTCGGCGCGCTGACGTTCCTCTTCGGCGCGCTGACGTTCCTCTTCGGTGCGCTGACGTTCCTCTTCGGCGCGCTGACGTTCCTCTTCGGTGCGCTGACGTTCCTCTTCGGCGCGCTGACGTTCCCCTTCGGTCTCCGTCGGCACCAGCCGACCGTCGGGGTGGAAGAGCCGCAACCAGGGACCCGTCTTGCCTTTGTACGTGCCGTGCCACACCCCGAGCTCCGCTTCCAGCTCGCGGCTCCACAGACGGCCCTCCGCGGACCGTACGATCTGCTGGTACGAGTTGTCCAAGAGGCGCCAGCCTTCCAGCGCCAAGCCCTGGGGGGGGTAGAGGAAATACTCCGAGGTCTTGAAGGTCTCCTCGTAAAGCCGCTTTTTCTCACCGCGGTCATAGGCCGCCGTCGACGGCGAAAGCAGCTCCACGATCAGGTCGGGGAGACGTCCGTCCTCTTGCCAGGCGACCCAGGCGTAGCGCTCGGGGCTGGGATCGACCCCTTGGACGAGAAAGACGTCCGGACCACGGAAGGCGGTCTTTTTCGGTTTCTCGGCCCGTTTCCCACTTTCGAAAAGCGCCAGCTGCCGCTCCTCTTCGGCCACCGCCTGCGCCTGCTCGACCGAGTAGTAGACGAACATGTTGCCCCCGGAATAGAAATCGCTGCGTCCGAGCTCCAGCATCCGCTGATCGACCAGGGAGAGGAAGAGATTCATCTGCAGACGGTGGTAGGGGTTGTCCATGGGGACTCCGTCTTCTGTGACGATCTCGAAGTCGAGCTCTGCGAGGGCTGCTTTCGGGCTCATGATGCCTCCTACGGTTTCGTGACCGCGACCTACAACCTAGCACCGGCCGCCGCGGTCTGTCGAGGAGCGCCGGACCGACGGTCGCCGGTGTCTCAGCTCCGTGGTGATAAGCTCCGACCATGGAACGGAAGCTGGAATTCGAGCCGTGAGCCCACGCGTCAAGGGCCTCCTCGCCAACCTGGCGCTCCTCGCCACGAGCCTCTTCCTCGCCATCGTCGAGGTGACGGCGGTCTCGACGCAGGCCTGCCCCGAGTGCGCGGCCGAGGGCCATGACCGCGACGCGCGCTACTGCAAGTACTGTGGCGATCCATTACTCGTTATCTTGGGATCCAAGGTAACGGATACGGATCCCTTACTCGTTATCCTGGTCTTGCGCGGATCGGGCCGCGCGCCAGAGCTCCAGGTACTTCTCCCGGACGTAGGGGTCGAGCGAGGCGGCGTCGTCCTCTATGAGGCCGTGGATCCGGATCAGCTCGAGGACGTCGGCAAGGTCGCGCAGCCGGTGCGGGGCGGTCATTCCCGAGGCCAATTTGAGCTCGATCAACGTCGCGAGGGGCAGGAGCGAGAAGCTCTCCCCCAGAACCGCCGCTGCAAAACGGGACACCTCCTGGATGCAGCCTACCACAGGGTGGGGAGGGATGAACTTGCCACTCGTGGCCGGCTCCGGGGTTGGGCCTCCGCGCCCCCCAGGTCCTGGTAGGCTCAGCTATATCGAACCGAGCCCAAGCCCGTGCGGTGGGTTCCTCGTCCACCGGAACAGGAGACACGACATGGAGAGCTGGATTCACGATCTGCGTTTCTCGCTGCGCGCCTTCGCCCAGCGTCCGACGTTCACCGCCCTCGCTGTGGCGACCCTCGCCCTCGGCATCGGCATGACGAGCTCGATCTTCAGCATCGTCCACGCGGTCCTCTTCGAGCCCCTGCCCATCGACGACGCGAGCCGGGTGGTCATGGTCGACCGGATGTCGTCGGCCGGGCACCGGATCTCGGTCTCGATCCCCACCTTCCAGGACTGGCGCGACCGCAATCGCAGCTTCGAGGACCTGGGCGCCTTCCGCTGGTCGTCGTCGAACCTCACCGACGAAGGCGAGGCGGCGAGGCTCGCCTCGTCGCAGGTGACGCCGGGCTTTTTCCGTGCCCTCGGACGCGAGCCCCTGAGCGGACGCCTCTTCGGCGACGAGGCCGGGGAACGCGGCGCGCCGCGCGAGGCCGTCGTCTCGGAACGCTTCTGGGACGACCGCCTGGGACGCCGCGCGGACGTCCTCGGCTCTACCCTGCGCCTCGACGGCGAGCCCTTCACCGTCATCGGTGTCCTTCCGGCCGACTTCATCTTTCCGTCGCGCCAGATCTCCGTATGGCTGCCCCTCGGCGCTTTCGCCGAGCAGCTGCCCTGGGACAAGCGCGGCTCCAGTCCCGGCCTCTACGCCGTCGGACGGTTGAAGGACGGCGTCACCCGGGCCCAGGTGGACGAGGACTTCACTGCCATGACCGCCCAGATCGCCGAGATCTCGGGCAACGAGGAGCCGACGCCGCGAGTCCAGACGCTTCCCGAGGCCCTCCTCGGCCAGGTCCGCGCGCCGCTCCTGACGCTTTTGGGCGCGGTCGGCTTCGTGCTGGCGATCGCCTGCGCCAACGTCGCCAGCCTGCTCCTGGCACGCGGTGAGTCGCGCTCCCGCGAGATCGCCACCCGGCGCGCCGTGGGCGCCAGCCGCGGCCGCATCGTCCGCCAGTTGCTCACCGAGAGCGTCGTCCTGGCGGCGGCCGGCGGCCTCCTCGGGCTCCTGGTGGCCCGGGCGAGCCTCGACGCCCTGGTCGCCTGGCTGCCGAGCCAGGTGCCGCTCCTGGAACGCGTCGCCCTCGACGGACGGGTGCTCGGCTGGATGCTAGCCGTCACCTTGTTGACGGGACTCGTCTTCGGCACCGTGCCGGCCCTTCTCGCGTCGCGCACCGACCTGATCTCGGAGCTCCGTGAAGGCGCCCGGCAGGCGGGACGCCGCCATCCTCTGCTCCAGGCCCTGGTGGTCTTCGAGCTCACGGCCGCCGTGGTGCTGCTCGTCGGCGCGGGACTTCTGACCCGCAGCCTCCTCGAGCTGAGCCGCGTCGACCCCGGCTTCCGCGCCGACGGTGTGATCACCATGCGCCTCAGCCTGCCCGCCGCGACGTACGACGAAGGACGCTGGCCGGCGTTTTACGACCAACTCGTCGAGCGCGTCGACGCCTTGCCCGGCGTCGAGCACGCCGCCGTCAACAGCCTGGTGCCGTTGTGGAGCGGGGGCTCCGAGAGCATGGTCGTTCCCGAGGGCGTCGAGCCCGATCCGAAAAACGGCGAGTCGGTCCTCTTCCAGAGCGCGAGCGCCGGCTACTTCGAAGCCCTGGGGGTCCCGCTGCTCCAGGGCCGGACCTTTCTCCCAACCGACGTCGCCGACGCGCCCCACATCGTGGTGATCGACAAGACCCTGGCCGAGACCTTCTGGCCTGGCGAGCCGGCCCTGGGACGCCGCATCGCTTTCGAGTTCGACATCGAGACGGACCCGCCGTCGCCGATCTGGCGCGAGGTGGTCGGTGTCGTCGGCCACTCGTGGCCGGCTCCGGGGTTGGGGTGAGGGCCTGTCCTACCCGCCCCCTACGGGACGGGCAGGCGGGACGCCTGCGCTCCCAGCAGAAGAGGGGGAGCCCGGATGTGGGACTTCGTCCCTACGGCAGGCGGGACGCCTGCCGGACGCACCAGCGTCCTATCTCCCGGGCCACGCCTCATCGGGGCTCCAGGCGTGCGCGTTCCTCATGCAACCAGCGGCTGAGTTGCTCTTCGCTCGGCAACTCCAACACGTAGCGTGAGACGAAGAGCGCATCCGCGACTCCTGCCATGGTGTAGCGAACGACCTCCGTATTTTTGCCCGAGCACAGGAGGATCCCTACCGGCGGGTTGCTGGATGCGCACGCCCTGATTTGGCACCTCCGAGACTCGGATTCCCTCTCGCCCGCTTCCCGATGGCCGCGAGGCGGTCACTGATCAGCCGCAACTCCGCCTGCGCCGACGGCACCGTGGCGTTCACTCACCGCCCTCACGACGCCGCAACACCCGGTGTAGAGTGCTCCTTCGGAGGCCATCTCGGTCACGGCCTGAAACGCGGGGGCTCATTCATGGACAAGACCGGAAGATCTCTCGGCATGGGATGGATCCTGGCGACCCTCGCTTCGGCGAGCGGCGTCCACCGAGGGTCCAAGGCGGTGCTCGGACCGCCCCTACCTCGTAATCCCCTGAGCCGTCTCTTCCTGGCCGGCAAGGCGGCTGCCGCCTGCGCCCTGGCTCTTTCTCTCGACGCTCTGACCGGGAACCCCGACCACGTGACGTCGACGTTCGTGGCCGTGCTCTCGGTCTCGCCGGTCGTCCTGATGGGGCTCCGGCGATCTCTCGACCAGGTGGTGGGGAGCGTCGTGGGTGGCCTCTGGGGCGGCGGCGCGATGCTGCTCGGCCTGGGGCCGGGAATCGGCATCCCGCTGGCGGTCGGAGCCGCCGTCTTGACGGCGTTCGGCCTGGGGTTCGAGCGTGGTTATACCGTGGCCGCGTTTTCGGCGCTCTTCGTCCAGGCGGTGCCCTGGGGAGGCCCTCTCGCGACCCTTGAGGTGCGCTTCCTGGCCGTGGGGACCGCGGCGGCAAGCGCCTTCATGGTCAACCTCCTCTTCTCGGCCGCCGCCTATCGGAACATCTTCCGCCGTCGGATGCGTTTCGCCGAGGCCACCGTCTCGACTCTTCTGAGCCGGGCCGCGGAAGAAGGGCCGGCGGTGGTGCGCTCGGGCTTTCCGGTGCTGGCCGCCCTGGAGGCGGAGCTCGCTCTGGCGACGGAGGAGCTGCGGTTCCGGCGGGCGCGGAAAACGGAGGCCTGGATTGCCGGGCTCACACAGCGCGCCGCCAACCTGCGCCGCCTTCTGCACTTGGTCCTGGACCTCGTCTACCGGCTGGAGGAGGAGGGTTTGCCCGAGGACACGATGCAGGAGTGGTTGCGTTGGCTGGTACAGGAAGGAGAAGGTGAACCGGAAGTTCCGTCCGAGCTCGTCGCGACCACCCGGCGGATTCGAGAGCTCGGAAAAACGCTTCGCTCCTGACTTTTCTGAAGGGTTCCGGCTCTGCTGGCCGAGGGCCTAAACGCCTCCCTGTCGCGAGATGCCCAGGCGTCGGGCGGCTGCGGACTTGTTGCCCTCGCTGCGCCTTTGGCCGCGCAAGCGCCGACGCGGAGCGCCGGATCGGTCAAGCTTTCGGGGCCGACCTCGCGAGCGAGGCCGAGAGTCGTTCGGCCAAGACCCGGACATGGGGCTCTCGCATCATCGAGCGGTGATCCCCCGGCACCCGCGAGATCTCGACGTCGGCGGCCACGTCGTGCCACGAAGCGAGCTCTTCCTCCGTCCAGTCCGCGGAGAGCAGGAGCGTGATCCGTCCGTCGTAGAAGCCCGGGACGTAACGGTCGATTGCCTCCAGGTTGTTGCGGAAGAGGCGATAGAGGTGACCCAGACGTTTGGGGCCGATGCCGTTTTCGAGGAGCTCGTTCGTGCGGGCCCGGTCGTGGAGCCGTCGCAAGCCCTCTTCGGGCGGCAGCGCCTCCCAGGCCGGATCGCAGAGCTCGGCCGGTATCCCCAGCTCTTCGGCGAAGGCCGCGAGGCTCGACGTGGAGCTGCCGTTCTCCCCGGGGACCGCCGAGTCGATGAGGACGACGAGCGCCGCCTCGCCGCCGTCGTCGCGGAGCTGGCGTGCCATCTCGAAGGCGATCCAGCCGCCCATCGACCAGCCACCCAGCAGGTACGGCCCTTGCAGAGAGACCTCGCGCACCGCCGCCAGGTAAGCGCGGGCCATCGCCTCGACGTCGCCGAGGAACGGCTTGCCGTCCTCATGACCCACCGATTGCAGGGCGTAGACCGAAAGCTCCGGCGGCAGGTGGGCGACCAGCTCGCGGTATCCCAGGACGTGTCCGCCCACCGGGTGGACGCAAAAGAGCGGCGTCGGCTCGCCCGCGGCCAGCTCCACGACGAGGGAGGGCCGCGGTCCCGGCTGGCCGTCGATCCGCGCCGCAAGACGGCGGAGCGTCGGCTCGTGAAAGAGCTCCGAGAGCGCCAGCGCGACGCCGAGGCGTTCCTCGATCCGGGCCAGCAGGCGCACCGCCAGGAGCGAATGCCCTCCGAGGGCGAAGAACTCGCCGTCGCCCTCGACGCTCTCGAGGCCCAGGACCTCGGCGTAGACGGCGGCCAGCCGCCTCTCCGTCGGCCCGGTGGGGCACGTCGCCTGGCGCTCGGCGGTGGGCAGAGGACGCCGCACGAGCTCTCCGCGGTCGACCTTGCCGGCGGGGGTGCTCGGCAGCGCGTCGATCGTGACGAAAGCCGCCGGCACCATCGCCGCCGGCAGGCGCTCGTTCAGGAACCGCCGCCATTCGGCCGAGCCGGTCTCGCGGCGCGCCTCGCGGGCGACGACGAAAGCCACCAGACCCTGGTCCGCAGACGTCAGCTCGCGGACGACGACGGCGGCCTGGCGCACCGCGGGGTGACGGGCGAGCTCGGCCTCGACCTCCCCGGGCTCGATGCGCTGGCCACGGAGCTTCACCTGGTGGTCGGTCCGTCCCAGGAAGTGGATCGTACCGTCGGCGCCGCGGCGGGCGAGGTCTCCGGTGCGGTAGAGCCGTGCCCCGCGGCGTCCGCTCCAGGGGTCCGGCAAAAAGCGCTCGGCCGTCGGCCGCGGACCGTTCCAGTAGCCGCGTCCCGGGGGCGCCGCGCCGACGAAGAGCTCGCCGGCGGCACCGATCGGCACCGGCCGAAGCTCGTCGTCGAGGAGGTGGAGGTCGGTGTTGGCGCCTGGCCGTCCGAGAGCGAGGACGGCGGTCTCCGGACGGCGCTCGCAGGCCCTCGCCGTGACGCCGATCGACGCCTCCGCGGGTCCGTAGAAGTTGTGCAGCGTCGTGGCTTCTGCGAATCGTTCGGCGAAGCGCTCGGCGTGTCCGCCCGGCAGGGCCTCGCCGCCGCAGATCACCCAGCGCAGGCTCGCGGAGCGCTCGGCCTCGTCCTCTTCGAGCCAGAGGGGCAGCGTCGAAGGCACATGGTGCAGGACCGTGACCTTCTCGCGGGCGACGAGGTGAGCCAGGTAAGCGCTGTCGAGGTGTCCGCCGGGTTTGGCGACTACCAGGGCGGCGCCGCAGAGGAGCGGCCACAGGGTCTCCCAGATCGCGACGTCAAAAGACGCCGGCGTCTTCTGAGCCACACGGTCGAGCGTCGACAGGGGATAGTCGCGCCGCATCCACAGGAGGTGGTTGGCGAGGCCCCGGTGGGTGTTGACCGCCGCCTTGGGGCGTCCCGTGGAGCCGGAGGTGTAGATCAGGTAGGCGGCGGCGTCGGGATCGACGTCGGCGGGAGGCGCCGGGGCACCTCGACGCTCGATCACCGGCCAGTCGGCGTCGAGGCAGAGGGCGGGCAACGGCCCGAGCTCGTCGACGAGCGGCCGCAGCTTCTCCTGGGTCAGGAGCAGCGAGAGGCGGGCGTCGTCGATCGTCCAGGCGAGTCGCATCCGTGGGTGAGCCGGGTCGACGGGGACGGCCGTGCCACCCGCGGCGAGCGTGGCGAGCAGCGCCACCACCATCTCCGGCGAGCGCTCGCCGAGAAGACCGACGCGCTTTTCCGGGCCCACCCCGAGGCCGCGGAGGAAGCCGGCCAGCTGCAGGGTACGCTCGTGGAGCTCGCGGTAGCTCCACGTCCGGCCTGCGAAGACGATCGCGTCGGCCTCTCCGGTCCGCGCCGCCTGCTCGGCAAAGAGCCGCGGCACCGTGAGCGCCTCCTCGCCCCAGTCGGCGGCCGTGTCGTTCCACTCGCGCAGCAGCTGGTGGCGCTCCGCGGTACCCAGTAGGTCCAGCTCGCCGATCCGCCGGTCCGGCGCCTCGACGAAGCCGCGCAGGAGGTTCTCGTAGCCGCTGAGGAGCCGGCGGACACTCGTCTCGTCAAAGAGGCCGGCGTCGTAGTCGGCGGTCCCCGTGACGCCGTCTGCCGAGCGGGAAACGGAGAGCGTGAGCTCAAAGAGCGCCGTGCCCTCGTCCTCGTCGAACGGCATGGCCTCAAGCTCTTCCAGCTCCGGGACGTCGTCGCCGTCGTCCTCCAGGAACATCACCTCGAAAAGCGGGTTCTCGCCGGGACGCCGGTGCGGGGCGAGCTCCTGGACGAGGCGCTCGAAAGGCAGGTCCTGGTGGGCGTGGACGTCGAGCGCGACCTCGCGGACCCGGTGCAGGAGCTCGCGCACCGTGGGGTCGCCGCCGAGGTCGACGCGCAGCAGGACGGTGTTGACGAAAAGACCCGCCAACCCCTCGGTCTCGCGCCGGTTGCGGTTGGCGACCGGCGAGCCGAGGACGACGTCGTTCGTACCGGCGTAGCGTCCGGCGAGCGCCGCGAAAGCGGCGAGGCTGGTCATGAAAAACGTCGTCCCCGCCTCCAGCCGCAAGCGTTCGAGTCCCTGGCTCAAGGAGGCCGGCAGCTGCCGGGCGTAGAGGGCGGGGCGGGGCCGGCGTTCGGCGGGCCGGGGCCGGTCGGCGGGAAGGTGCAGGGCCGGCGGCAAGCCATCGAGGTGGTGGCGCCACCAGTCGAGCTCGCGGCGTAGGGTCTCGCCGCCGAGGTGTCGTCGCTGCCAGCGGGCGAAATCGGCGTAGGCGATCGGCAGCGGGGCGAGCGGTGACGGACGGCGATGCCGGGCGGCGCGGTAGAGCTCGCCGAGCTCGTGGTGGAATATCGTCTCGGAGTAGCCGTCGAAGACGATGTGATGGACGGTGCGGGAGAAGACGTGGCGCCCCGGGCCGAGGACGAAGAGCACGGCGCGGAGCAGCGGTCCGTCCGCGAGGCCGAAGCTACGATGGGCCTCGCGGCGGCAGAGCTTCCCGGCCGTGGGCTGTCGCCTCTCGGCGGGCAGTGCGGAGAGGTCGACGATCGGCAGGGCGGCGTCGCCGCTCGGGGCGATCCGCAGGCAGGGCTCGCCGGCCTGGCTCGGGAACCGGCTCCGCAGCACCTCGTGGCGTTGGACGACGCCCCGCAGCGCCGCCGCGAGGGCGGCGACGTCGAGCGGTCCTTGGAGCGCGAGAGCGCTGTGGACGTGGTACCGCGTTCCCGAGGCGAGGTCCAGTCCTTCGAGGAGCCACATCCGTTCCTGGGCGAAGGAGAGGGGGAGGTCGCCGCCGGGCGGCGCCGGTAGGATGGGCGGTGCGGCGGCAAGCGGCGGTGCCGTCTCCAGGTGACGGGCGAGCTCGCGGATCGTCGGTCCGTCGAAGAAGACGCGCAGGGCCAGCTCCCGGCCCAGGTCCGTCCGGATGCGCGAGACCACCTGGAGGGCGTTCAGGGAATGGCCGCCGAGGACGAAGAAGCTCTCGTCGACGCTGATCCTCCGACGTTCCAGGACCCGGGACCAGATCCCGGCGAGGATCTCCTCGGTCGGGGTCGCCGGAGGCGTGACGGCCTCTGCCAAGGCCTCGACGGAGCGTCGGGCGAGGGCGCGGCGGTCGACCTTGCCGGTAGGGGAGCGCGGCATCTCGTCGACGGCGGTGAAGGCCGCGGGGACCATGTGGGCGGGGAGCTTCTCCAGGAGGGCGGCGCGGAGCTCGCCGGGGTCGCGGGCGGTGTCGGCCACGAGGTGGGCGACCAGCCGCCGTTCGCTCCCCTCGCCCTGGACGAGGACGGCGGCCTCGCGCACCCCCTCGACGGCGATCAGGGCCGCCTCGACCTCGCCCAGCTCGATGCGAAAGCCGCGCACTTTGACCTGGTGGTCGCGCCGCCCCAGGAACTCCAGGGTGGCGTCGTGGCGCCAGCGGGCGAGGTCGCCCGTACGGTAGAGCCGGGCGCCGCGGTCGGCGAAGGGGTTCGGGACGAACCTCTCGGCGGTCACCGCCGGCCTCCGCCGATAGCCGCGGGCCAGGCCGCCGCCGCCGAGATGGACCTCGCCAGGGGCGGCGATCGCCACGGCCTCCATCCGGGGACCCAGGACATGGACGCGCGTCGCGTCGACGGGCCGGCCGATCGGGACCGCGCCCGGCGTCGCGTCGACGCGGTGGACGAGCGACCAGACGGTGGCCTCGGTGGGACCGTAGAGGTTCCAGGCTTCCGGCGAGCGCCGGTGGAGCTCCTGGGCAAGGCCGCGCGGCATCTCCTCGCCGCCGCAAAGCGCTTTCAAGCCGTCGCCGCCTGGCCAGCCGGCGTCGAGCAGCAAGCGCCAGGTCGCTGGCGTCCCCTGGAGGAGGGTGGCGCCGGTGTCGGCGAGGGCCTCGCGGAGGCGTTCGCCGTCGCTTGCCGTCGCGCGGTCGACGAGGACGACGCGGGCGCCCCGCGTCAGGGGCAGCCAGAGCTCCAGGGCCGCGATGTCGAAGCTGATGGTCGTGACCGCGAGGACGACGTCGCGGCGATGGAGGCCGGGACGCCGGGCCATGGCGGCGAGGAGTTGGACGAGCGTCCGGTGGGTGACCTCGACGCCCTTTGGCTGGCCGGTGGAGCCGGAGGTGTAAAGGACGTAGGCCAGGTTGTCCAGGCTGTAGCCCGGGGATTCATCCCCGGGTAAGGGCGGTGTCGATGCCCTCGGTCTGCGATCTGCCAGCCATCCTTTCTTGGCAACCAGAGCCGCGAGCCCCGCGTCGTCCATGATGAGCTCCAGCCGCTCCGCCGGGTACGAAGGATCGAGAGGGACGTAGGCGCCTCCCGCCTTCCAGACGGCCAGCAGGGCGACGACCATCTCGACCGAGCGTTCGACGGCCACTCCGACGAGCGCTTCGGGACCGACGCCCACGTCGCGAAGCCGCCTCGCCAGCTCCTCGGCCCGCCGGTCGAGCTCGCCGTAGGTCAGCTCCTCCGCGAGGGCGTCGGCCGGTCGGAAGACGAGGGCGACCGAGCCGGCCTTGCGCCGGGCTTCTGCCTCGAAGAGCTGGAGGGCCGAGCGCACCGGCGGTGTCGTCGACGGTCCCGGCGCCCATTCGACGCTCAGCTGATGGCGCTCGGCCGCGCTCAGGACGCTGAGCTCCGCAGCCTCCTGCCCGAAGCCGTCCGCGAGAGCGGTGAGCACCGTCTCGAGATGGTGCAGCGAGCGCCTCGCCAGGGCCGCGCCGACGCGGCGCCGGTCGTAGCTGAGCTCAAAAGTCAGCCGGTGGCCGGGCAGGGCGTAGAGGGTCATCGGGTAGCTCGTCTTGCTGAAGCTTTTCAGCTCGGCGAAGTCGGCGTTTTCGTAGCCCTCTCTCAGGGGAAAGTTCTCGAAGACCAGGACGGTGTGAAAAAGGCTTTCTCCGGCCGCGACACCGCTCCATCTCCGAACGTCGACGAGCGGCGTCGCCTCGAAGCGGCACATCTCGGCCAGGCCGTCCTGGAGGCGCCGCAGGTACTCGCCAGCGGTTTCGCGGCGCTCGCCGAGCCGTATCCTGACCGGCAGGGTGTTGGCGAGGAGGCCGACGATCGACTCGGCGCCGGCGAGCTCGGCCGGCCGGCCGGCGACGGTGGCGCCGAAGACGACGTCGTCCTCGCCGGAGATCGCGGCCAGCACCCGGGCCCAGGCTCCCTGGACCACGGTGTTGAGCGTCAAGGCCCGTCGCCGGGCCGTGGCCTCAAGCGTCGCGGTGACGCCGGGCGAGAGGGCGAGCACGATCTCGCCGGGCGCGGCGTCCTCGTCGATTTCGAGGCTGCCGGGGGGAGGCGGCGGGAGAGGCGTCGGCGCTTCGAAGCCGGCCAGGGTCAGGCGATAGAAGGCCTCGGCTTCGCCGTTCGCCTTCTGCTCGGCCAACCAGGCCAGGTAGTCGCGGAACGGCTGCGGCGGGGGAAGCCGTGGCTCCTCGCCGCGGCACAGGGCGTCGTAGGCCTTGGCCGCTTCGTCCAAGACCGTCGGCGTCGACCAGCCGTCGAGGAGCAGATGGTGGCAGCTCCAGACAAGTCGGCAGGTCTCGCCTCGTTCGCCGTCGCCGAGGCGTACGAGGAGGATTCGCGTCAAGGGCGCCTCGTCGAGGGCGAAGCCGCGGCGGCGGTCGTCCTCGAGGAGCCGCTCGACGTTGGCCGTCTGCTCGTCGCGGCCGAGGTGGCGAAAGTCGAGCTCCTCGAAGGGCAGCGTCACCTGGCGGTGGACGCGCTGGAGCGGCCGTTCGAGCCCCTCCCACACGAACGACGTCCGCAGCACCGCGTGCCGGTCGACGACCGTCTGCCAGGCGCGGCGGAGCGCGGTCCTCTCGACGTCCTGGAGGATCCAGCTGAGCTGCTCGAAGTAGACCCCGGAGCGCGGTGCCAGGCGGCTGTGAAAGAGCATCCCCTCCTGGAGCGGCGTCAGGGGATAGACGTCCTCGAGGTCGGTGGCCCGAGCGAAGGGTTGAAGCAGCCGTTCGAGGGCCGCCGGGTCGACCACCGCCAGGGGAAAGTCCGAGGGGGTCACGCCGCCGGCACCGGGCGAGAGGCAGTGTTGGACGAGGCGGCGCAGCTCGTCGCGCAAGCCGGCGGCCAGGCCCTCCACGGTCGACGGCTCGTGGACGTTCCTGCTGTAGGCCCACTCGAGCTCGAAGCGTCCGCCGGCGACGCCTCCGTTCAGATCGAGGAGGTGGGTCCGCATGCCGCGCCGGCTCTGCTCGGGGCCCGAAGCTTCGTGGGCGGCGAAGAGGCGCGAGCCGTCGAGGCGGGCTTCGGCGACGTGTCCGAGGTAGTTGAAGCTCACCTGGGGGACGAGACGGCGGCGGCGGCCGGACGGCACCTGCCGGAGCGTCTCCTTGACCGCCTTCAGGTCCGAGCCGACGTCCTTGCCGCGGACTCGAAGGGCCACGGGGTAGGTGACGGTGAACCAGCCGACGCTGCGTGAGAGGTCGACGTCCTCACCGAGCGCGTCGCGGCCGTGGGCTTCGAGCTCGACGACCGTGTCGCCGCCGCTCCACCGCGCCAGGACGCGCGCCAGGGCGGTGAGGAGGAGCTCCTCGGGGCGGGTCCGGTAGGCGGCGTTCGCCCGGCGCAGGAGGAGGTCGGTCTCCGCGGCGTCGAGGCGCGTCACGACGGTCGCCTCCGAGCCGAGCGTGTTGGCTCCTTCGTGGTCGACGGGAAGCGGTACCGTCTGGCGCACCAGCCGCGAGTAGCGCTCGAGCTCACCGGGCCCGAGCGCTTCCGTGTCGAGGCGGCGGGCCCAGTCCGGGAAGGCCGTGGTGGCGCTCGGCAGCTCGGGGGGAGATCCTTTCTCGTAGGCGCTGTAGAGGTGCTCGAGGTCGTCGAGGAGCACGCCCCAGGAGACCGCGTCGACGGCCAGGTGGTGGACGACGGCGAGGAGCCGCTCGGGATTCTCGGCGCCGGCGTCGAGAAGGACGAGGCGCCAGATCGGTCCCGAGGTGAGGTCGAGGCTCGCCTGGACCTGGGCTTTGGCTCGTTCGAGGGCTTCCTCGAGCTTGTCCGGCTGCAGCCGGCTGAGGTCGAGCCGGGCCACCGGCGGCTCGCCTGCCTCGTCGAGGAGGAGCTGACGCCAGATCCCGCCGGAGCGCTCGAAGCGCAACCTGAGGGCGGCGTGGTGCTCGGCGAGGGGTCTGGCGGCGGCCGCGAGGAGCGGCACTTCGAGCCGGCGGCGCAGCACGAGAAGGACCGACTGGTTGTAGTGCCAGGGCTCGGGAAGCTGCCAGGCAAAGAAGCTCCTTTGGATCGGTGTCAGAGGCACGCCTCCGCTCTCCGGCGCCGTCGCGGCTTTGGCCGTCACGTCGCGGCTCGCCGCCAGGTGACGGGCCAGGGCGGCCACCGTCTGATGGCGGAAGAGGTCGCGCGGCTGGAGGTGGAGGCCCGCCGGACGCGCGCGGGCGAGGACTCGCAGGCTCAGGATCGAGTCGCCGCCGAGGGTGAAAAAGCTCTCCTCGGCCGCGACGTGGGGGAGGCCGAGGACGTCGGCCCAGATCCTGGCGAGGGTGTCCGCGATGCGGCGTTCCGCCGCCTCGTCGCCCGGCGCCGGGTCCTCGTCGGACGCTTCGGGGCGCGGCGCTTCCTGCCAACGGCGCGCGAGGACCTGGCGCTCTTCGGCCGGGGTGGCGAAGGCGAGCTCGCCGGTCCGGCGCCGTGGATCGCCGAGCGCGCTGCGCAGCAGGCTTTCGTAGTGGGCGAGCATCCGCGAGATGGTGGCGGCGTCATGGAGCTCGGCGTCGTGCTCGATGCCGGCGACGAGCTCCCCGCCGTCGTTCCAGACGGTGAGCGAGGGCTCGAACGCCACCGTGAAGCTCGTGGCGGCCACCGATTCGGCCCGGACCTCCTCCAGCTCGATCGTGGCTTTCTCGCTCAGCTGGTGGTCGAACATCACCTGGAAGATCGGGTTCGTGTCGAGATGGCGTTCGGGGCCGAGCTCCTCGACCAAGCGCTCGAAGGGCAGGTCCTGATGGGCGAAAGCGCCAAGGGCGATCTCCCGGACGTGCCGGAGGTGCCCGGTGAAGCTACGCTGCGCGTCGGTCCGAACCCTGAGCGGCAGGCTGTTGACGAAACAGCCGATCAGAGCCTCGAGCTCGGGCCGGGTGCGGTTGGCGATCGGCGAGCCGACGACGAGGTCGTCCTGGCCGGTATAGCGTTCGAGAAGGAGCGTCCAGCCGGCGAGGAGCGTCATGAAAAGCGACGCCTTGTGCTCTCGGCCGAGCTCCTCGAGCGCGGTGCGCAGCTCCTTGTCGAGGTGGCGGCGTTCGATCGCACCGCGGTGGCGTGGCCGAGCCGAGCGCGGCCGGTCGGTGGCGAGCCGCAGCCGTGTGGGCGCGCCGGCGAGCGCCTCCTTCCAGTAGGCGAGCTGGCGGTCGAGGATCTCGCCTTCCAACCACCGTCGCTGCCAGAGCGCGAAGTCGGCGTACTGCAAAACGGGCTCCGGTAGGGGGGAGGCTGCCCACCTCCCGGCGCGGTGACGCGCGGCGCGGTAGAGAGCTTCGAGCTCGCGGTAGAAGATGCCGTCGGACCAGCCGTCGGAGGCGATGTGGTGGATCGTGCGCAGGAGCACGTGCTCTCGCTCGCCGAGACGCAGGAGCATGGTGCGGATCGCCGGTCCCCGCGCGAGGTCGATTGGCCGCGCGGCTTCGTCGTCGACGAGGCGGTGGGCGAGGTCCGCGCGGCGCGCGGCGTCGAGGCTCGTGAGGTCGACGACGGCCGTCCGGGCGGCGCCGCCGGGTAAGGGGACCTGGCCGGCTTCACCGTCCTCTTCCTGGAAGCGTGCAGCGAGACCCTCGTGGCGGCGCGGGATCTCCGCCAAGGCGCCGAGAAGGGCGCCCGTGTCGAGGGGGCCGGTGAGGCGAAAGGCGTCGGCCATGAGATAGGCGGTGCTCGTCTCCTCGAGTCGGTCGAGGAAGTAGAGGCGCTGCTGGGCAAAGGAGAGGGGGCCGCGCCGGCGGGGCGCCGCGGCGAGCGGCGGCTGGCTGAGGCGTGCGGCGTCGCCGTCGTCGATGCGGCGGAGGATCTCCGTGGCGAGACCGGCGAGCGTCGTCCGCTCGAAGAGCAGGCGGACCGGGACCTCGACGCCGAGGGCCCGGCGAAGCCGCGAGGTGACCTGGGTCGCGAGGAGGGAGTGTCCGCCGAGCTCGAAGAAGTCGTCGTCGGCGCTGATTCCGTCCCGCGAGAGGACTTCTCCCCAGATCGAGGCGATCTCGATCTCGAGCTCGCTTCGCGGCGCGGCGTAGGACGCTCCGGCGATCGCTTCTTCCGGGTCGGGAAGCGCGTCGCGGTCGATCTTGCCGGCGGGGGAGAGGGGGAGGGCTTCCAGGGCGACGAAGCTTGCCGGGACCATGTAGGCGGGGAGGCTGCGGCGCAGGAAGCTGCGGAGGTCTTCGGCGCTCGGCGCTGCCGCGGAGACGAGAAAGGCGACGAGCCGGCCGTCGCGCACCTGGACCACGGCCTCGTCGACCGCGTCGTGACGGGCGAGAAGCGCTTCGACCTCGCCGAGCTCGACGCGGAAGCCGCGGATCTTGACCTGGCGGTCGGTTCGTCCCAGGAGCTCCAGGGTTCCGTCGGCGAGCTCTCGGGCGAGGTCGCCCGTGCGGTAGAGGCGTTCTCCCGGCCGCCGGGCGTGGGGGTTGGGGACGAAGCGCCGGGCGGTCACCGCGGCACGCCGGTGGTACCCACGGGCAAGGCCCGGGGAGGCGATCGAGAGCTCGCCGGCGGCGCCGACGGGGGTGAGGCGCAGGACCGGGTCGAGGACGAGGACCTGGACGCCGTCGACCGGGCGTCCGATGCGTGCCGCGCCCCGGGGCAGGAATCCCTTGAGAGGCTGGATCGCCGCTTCGACACTCGCCTCGGTGGGTCCGTAGCCGTTCCAGAGCTCGATTCTCTCACCCAGGCGCCGGCGCCAGGCGTCGATGCGCTCGCCGATCACCTGCTCGCCGCCGAAGCTCACCAGGCGCAGCGACGGCGCCAGGACGTCGCCGCGGCGCTCGACCTCGGCCGCCAGCTCGTGCCAGAAGGCCGTGGGCGGCAGGAGGACGCTCACCTGGTGCTCACGGCAGCGTCGCAGGTGGGCGTCGATCGATCCGGCCATCTCGTCGTCGCGCAGGACGAGCGCCGCACCCATCGCCAGCGTCGGGAAGATCTCGCCGACGCTGATGTCGAAGCTGATCGAGGCAAACTGCAGCACTCTTTCGCCGGCACCGAGGCCGTAATGACGGCCGCTTGCGAGGCAATACCAGGCGAGCGCTCCGTGCGAGACGACGACACCTTTGGGCTCGCCGGTCGAGCCGGAGGTATAGATCACGTAGGCCGCGCTTTCGGGGTTCGCGGCGGAGAATCTCTCGTCTTCCTCTCGCAGCTCGGAAGTCGAAGAGAAGAGGTCGGTTCTCGCAACTTCGTCCGTCAGGAGGTGCTCGATCTCCGAGTCTTCGATCATCAAAGCGAGGCGTTCCTCGGGGTAGCCGGGGTCGAGGGGCACGTAGGCGCCGCCGGCGCGAAGCACACCGATAAAAGCGGCAACGAGCTCGACGGAGCGGCCGATCGAGACTCCGACGCGGCACTCGGGACCCACTCCCCGACGCCGCAGGGCTCGTCCTGCTTGCGAGGCCAGGTCGTCCAGCTCCTGGTAGGTGAGCTGGCGCCCGGAAGCGACGTCGATCAACGCCGGCGCCTGTGGCCTTTCCCTGACCTGGGCTCCGAAGAGCGTCAAGAACGTAGAAGGCTCCTCTCCCGTCTGCCCGGCGGGACGCCTTTGCGTGTCGTTCCACTCGGTCAGGATTTGATGCGTTCCGGCTGGAGAGAAAAAGCCTATTTCTTGGAGCCTGCGCTCGGGGCTCGTGGCGGCGTCGAGCGCCAGGATTTCGAGGTGGGCGAGGAGGCGGTGGACCGTCGTGGCGTCAAAAAGGGTGGCGTCATATTCGACCAGAGCGACGAGACTCGTCCCCTCTTCGCGGATCGAAAGCGACGGCTCGAGCTCGGCCCCGCCGGGGAGAAGCTCGCTCCGGCGGACCCGAAGCGTAGCGAGGCCGAGGTGCTCCGGGACGTTCTGGAGGTCGAACATCACCTGAAAGAAGGGGTTTCGGTCGAGCTGGCGCTCCGGCCGAAGCTCCTCGACCAGCCGTTCGAAGGGGAGCTCCTGGTGGCTGTAGGCTTGGAGAGCCGTCTCGCGCACGCGTTGCAGAAGCTCTCGAAAGCTCGGATCGCCCCGCAAGTCGCCCCGCAAGACGAGCGTGTTGACAAAAAATCCAATCAACCCTTCCGTCTCCGGGCGGTGGCGTCCGGCGACCGGCGAGCCGACGAGGACGTCGCGGAGGCCGCACAAGCGGTGAAGCAGAGTCATCCAGATAGCGAGAAGGGTCATGAAAAGCGACGTTCCAGCGCTACGGCCGACCTCTTCCAGGGCGCTGCGGAGGCCGGCGTCCAGGGTCTTGCTCTGGCGGCCCCGGCGGCCTCGAAGGGCTCGATCGCGGGGACGGTCTGCGGGAAGCTCCAGAACGGCCGGCGCGCCGTCGAGCTGCTCTCGCCAATAGGCGATCTCTTTCGCGAGGCGAGCCGCGTCGAAAGCCGCGCTCTGCCACAGGGTGAAGTCGCCATACTGGACCGGTAACCGTGGCAGCGGCGAAGCTCGCCCTGCGCGGCAGGCATCGTAGAGCTGATCGAGCTCTCGATAGAGGACACCGAGCGACCATCCGTCGGCGATGATGTGGTGGAGCGCGAGGTCGAAGAAGTGCTCGTCGTGGCGTAGCCGCAGCAAGACGGCACGAACGAGGGGTCCACGTCCGAGGTCGAAAGGCCGCTCGGCTTCCCGCCGGGCGAGCTGCCGGGCGACTTGCCGCCGTGATCCTTCCGGCAGCCCCGTCAGGTCGACCAGGATCCGCGGGAAGCTCCCCCGGGGTGCGACGTGCTGCTCGGGCCGGCCGTCCTGGGCGGGGAAGGTGGTGCGCAGCGTCTCGTGCCGGGCGACGAGGGCGTCGAGCGCCGCGTCGAGCGCGGCAGGGTCGAGCTCCCCTTCGAGGTGCAAGCGTTCGGCGAGGTTGTAAGCGGCGCTTTCCGGGGCGAGCTGCTCCAGGAACCAGAGCCTCTGCTGGGCGAAAGAGAGGGGCAAGGGCCGGCCCTTTGGGTGCCTGGGCCCGAGGGGCGCGTCCCTGGACTTGGCGGCGTGGTCGACCGCGGCCGCCAGTCGTCTGGGTGTGGGGTGGTCGAAGAGGCTGCGCGGCGAAAGCTCGGCGCCGAAGCGGCGGCGCAGCCGTGAGACGACCTGGACAGCGAGGAGCGAATGGCCACCCAGGGCGAAGAAGTCGTCCTCCACTCCGAGATCGGATCTCCCGAGGACCTCGCTCCAGGTGGCGAGGACCGCCTCCTCGACCTCGGTACGTGGTCGCAGGACCTGGCGTCCCGATCCGGGCAGGGGACGCCGGGCGAGGGCGTTGCGGTCGACCTTGCCGCTTGGGGTGAGCGGGAGCTTCTCGAGGCCGACGAAAACGGCCGGCACCATGTAGTCGGGGAGAGTCTCAGCGAGGTCGCGACGGAGCTCGGCGGCGAGCTCGGCCGAGGGCCGGGGCCCGACGAGATAGGCCACCAGCCGGGCGTCGCCGGAGTCGGTGGCGTTCCTGTGCGCCACGACCACGGCTTCGACGACCTCGGGGTGGCGTCTGAGGGCGCCTTCGACCTCCGCGGGCTCGATACGAAAGCCGCGTAGCTTGAGCTGATCGTCGATACGTCCGGCGAGCTCCAGGATGCCGCTGCCACAGCGCCGCCCCAGGTCGCCCGTGCGGTAGAGCCGGCTACCGGGAGGGCCGAAGGGGTCGGGGACGAAGCGTTCGGCGGTGAGGGCAGGCTGGGAGCAGTAGGCCCGGGCGAGGCCGTCGCCGCCGATCAGGATCTCCCCAGGCTCGCCGGGTGCGGTGGGCGTAAGGCCTTTGCCGAGCAGATGGATCCGAGTGCGGTCGATCGGCTCGCCGAGGGGGGCGGTACCGCGGCGCGCCGGGGTGTCGATGCGCGAGAGGCTCGACCAAACCGTGGTCTCCGTCGGACCGTACAAGTTCCAGAGCTCAGCCGTTCGGCCGAGCAGGTCGGCTGCAAGGTCGGCGGGCAGCGCCTCCCCCCCGCACAGGGCCTTGAGGCCGGGGTGGCCTCGCCAGCCGCTCCCGACGAGGAGGCGCCAGGTCGCCGGTGTGGCCTGCATGAGCGTGGCACCTGAGATTTCGAGCACGTGCGCGAGCTGGATCGGATCGCTCGCGACGTCGCGGTCGACGAGCACGATTCGAGCGCCGACGGCAAGCGGCAGCAGAAGCTCCAGGATGGCGATGTCGAAGCCCACCGTGGTCAAAGCCAAGACCGTGTCGCAGGACGTCATCCCGGGCCTTGAGGCCATCGAGTCCAGGAAATTGTCGAGGGCGCCGCGGCTGACCTCGACGCCTTTCGGGCGCCCCGTGGATCCAGAGGTGTAGATCAGGTAGGCGAGGCTCTCGGCATGATGACGTGGAATCGGAGGAATGTCAGGGTTCTCCAGGATATCCGTCCCATCCACGTCAATCCTCTGGAGGCTCGACCTCCGTGGAAGGTCATAGGTTCCGTTTTCAGTCAGGAGGTGCCTGGCTCCGGCGTCGCTCAGCATGGCGGCGAGCCGTTGGCGTGGCAGGGAAGGGTCGAGCGGCAGGTACGCGGCTCCGGCCTTCAAGACCGCAAGGAGCGCGACCACGAGCTCGTCGCTTCGCTCCAGAAGGAGCCCCACTCGGCTTTCGGGGCCCGCGCCGAGCCGGCGCAGATGGTGGGCGAGCCGGTTGGCACGCCTTTCGAGCTCCGCGCGGCGGATCGTGCGTTCACCGACGAGGAGCGCTACGGCCTCGCCGTTGCGACGAGCCTGACGCTCGAAGCTGTGAGGAAAGGATCTTTCCGCTCCTCTACGCCATGGACTGATCTCAAACCGTTCCGTCATTCCTCCCCCGAAAGAGACGAAGATCTGGGCGGATTCTACGTGATTTACCCCGCCTTGGGCCGGTGGGCCGTGAGGGAGGCCCGAGGTTGGGCGATTTTGTCGACTTTGAGCCGCCTTGCTTTGAGCTTTTCCACCGACCGACTGGTCGGAATGTGGGTTGTCAGACGGTGTCAGAAAGGCTAAGCTTCCGGTCGTGAGCGAGGATAGCCGTGAGGATCTCCCCAAAGCACCCGACCGAGTAGGGCCCTACCGTCTTGCCGGCCGGCTCGGTGTGGGGGGAATGGGTGAGGTCTATCGGGCGCACGACGAGCGGCTCGAGCGCTGGGTCGCCGTCAAGCACATCCGTCCCGGAGAGACCGATGCCCGGTCGCGGGAGCGTCTGCGGCGGGAGGCGCGTGCCGTGGCAAGCCTGAGCCACCCGGCGATCGTCCAGGTCCACGACATCGTGGAATTGCCGGACGGCGACTGGATCGTCATGGAGCTCATCCAGGGCCGCTCTCTCCAGGACATGATCGACGAGGGGCCGCTCGACGCCTCCCTGGCGGTGACCCTGGGGCGGGAGATCGCCGAGGGGCTCGCCGAAGCCCATTCGAAGGGGATCGTCCATCGGGACCTGAAGACCGAGAACGTCATGGTGACCGAGTCGGGGCACGCCAAGATCCTCGACTTCGGTCTCGCCAAGCGTGTCTGGCAGAACCGTCACGAGGCGTCGTTGTCGGTGCAGGGGGCGATCCTCGGAACGGGTCGCGCCATGTCGCCGGAGCAGGTCCTGGGCGAGGAGGTCGACCATCGCTCGGACCTGTTTTCGCTGGGGACCCTGCTGTTTGAAACGCTGACCGGCCGCCGTCCGTTCGTCGGCTCGTCGCTGATCATCACCCTGGCCCAGGTGTGCACCGAGGAGCAGCCGTCGGCGCGCTCGTTGAACCAGGAGGTGTCGCAGGAGCTTTCGGACCTGATCGATCAGCTGTTGCAAAAAGACCCCCTACAACGGCCGCAGAGCTCTGGCGAGGTGGTCGGATCGCTGATCAAGATCGCCGCCAAGATGTCGACCGAGCCCGACTCGACGGAGGACCTGAGCGATACCGAGGCGGTGCGGGCTGCCGATCCACGGCGTCTCCAGCCGGTAACGATCTCGCCGCGTTCTGCCTCGGGATCGAGCGGCACGCGCCGGCCGGTGGAGTCCTCGGCCGGCATTTTCATCAAGACGCTCGTTCAGATCGAGCTCGTCGACGCAGGCAAGCTCAGCGAGCGCTACGGCGATGCCAAGGCCTTCGAGGTCTTCGCTCGCCATGACCGGTTGGTTCGCGACCTGCTCGCCGAGCACGATGGCCTGGAGATCCACAAGACCGACAGCTTCATGCTGCTTTTCGAGCGGCCGATCGACGCGGTGGAGCTCGTCCTCGCCTACCAGCGGCACCTTGCCGACTTCTCTGCAGGGCTCGGCGAAGATTTGGCAGCCCGTTCCGGAATCCACTTGAGCGAGGTCTTCCTACGGGAAAACGCGCCGGAGGACGTTGGGCGCGGTGCCAAGCCAATCGAAGTCGAGGGTGTGGCAAAACTCATCGTAGCCCGGTTGACGGCGCTCTCGCGGGGCGGACAGATCCTCCTGACCCAGGAGGCCTACGACATGGCCAGGCGGGCCATGGCGGGCCAACAACTGGCAGAGCAACAGCTTCACTGGATGGCGATGGGTCGCTATCTCATGAGCGGCGTCGATGAGGTCGTTCGTGTTTTCGAGGTTTCGACGGAGCCAATTGCGGACATTCCATTACCGGATACTCCGGATGTGCAGCGGGTGGCCGAGGACGATCGACCGCTCGCCCGTCGACGGCGGCGCGAGCGCAAGATCTTGCAAGCCGTGGCGGCGGCCGCGCTGGTCGTCGCCGTCGCCGCCCTGGTGACGATTCTAGGCCGCGACGAGGCGGTGCCGGAGCCGGCCCCGATCGGCACGCCAAGCGGGGTCGCTGAAGCTCGGCCTACCTTGGCGGTGCTTGGATTTCGCGACCTGTCCAAGGGGTCCGGTGAAGGCAGCTGGCTTTCGACGGCACTTTCCGAGCTCCTCGCCTCCGAGCTGGCCGCCAGCAACGAGTTACGTCTGGTTTCCGGCGAGATGGTCGCGCAGATGAAGAGAACCGATCCGATCTTTGAGGGCGAATCGCTGGCCCCCGCTACGCTGGCGAGGATCCGGGACATCCTGGGCACGGACTACGTCGTCCTGGGTTCTCATTACAACCATGAAGAGGAGCTGACCATCTATGTGAATTTGCAGGACACTCGTAGTGGTGAGTCGATCGCGAATTTCAGGAAGCAGGCTACGGCAGAAGAGTTGGTTCAACTGGTCTCGAAGACAGCTCACGAGCTGCGTGGACGACTTGGTATCGACGACATTCCCCACGAAGCGCAGAGGGCCCTACGCGCCACCATTTCGGGCGAGCCCGAAGCCAACGACTATTACTTCGAAGGGTTGGAGAGACTCAGGGCCCTTGACGCGATGGGCGCTCGCGACGCCTTCGCCAGGGCGGTAGCGATTGATCCGGAGTTTGCCCGTGCCTTCGCGTATTACGGCCAGGCGTGGACTGCTCTCGGGTATGACCGCGAAGCGGAAGAGGCTACTCGGCGAGCCGCAAGTCTGGCTCGGCAGAAGAACTTTCCGCGGGAAGAAATTCTCTGGATCGAAGGCGCTCACTACGAGGTATCGGGGAACTGGGACCTCGCGATCGAGAAACTGAGAGCCCTGTGGGGATTCAATCCGGAGAATCTGGATGTCGGCATTCGTCTGGCTGAGATTCAGACCGCGGCAGGTCAGGGGCAGAAGGCCTTGGCGACCCTTAAGGCGTTGCGTGAGAATCTGGCGGGGGGGCCGCTTGCCGAAAATGCAAGAATAGACTTGGCGGAGGCGGCGGCAGCGACGGCAAACGGAGACAAGGGGGCGGTCATCAGCGCCGCCCAGAGGGCGATCGATAAGGGGCGCGCCCAAGGGAACTCGTATCTGGTGGCGGAAGCGCTGCTTTTGGCCGGGCGGGCGATGACGCGCGCCGGGCGCCTCGAGGAGGCTGACAGTGCCTTCGATGAGGCCATGAAGATTTTCGAAAGGGTGGGGGATGAACATAAGAAAGCACTTGTACTGTTCGAATCGGGCTATAAGAAAGAGACGCGAGAGATGGACTTTTCGGGCGCGGAAAATCTCTACCGGCAAGCTCTCGTGATTCATCAGAAAACGGGTAGCCAGAAGGGGACTGCCCGCGCTCAGGGAAAGTTGGCATATATGATCTCAACGAGAGGAGGTCTGGCGGAAGCCGATAAGATGTACGAGGGTGTTATGGAAGTTGTGGCTGGCGATCAGTCGGAGGAGATCTACCATCGGGATGGTTGGATATGGGTAACTCTTCAGCGTGGTGATATCAGAAAGACCAAGGAGTTGATCGAGACGCAGCTGGATCAGACACAGGATGCGAATTACATTCCCTATCGTACTTGGGCGCATTTCGAGCTCTGTCTGACAGAAATAGAAGGTGGGAATCTGGCGACGGCGCGCCCTGCATGTGATCGGGCGCTGGCGCTCGCTCAGGCACTTCCTCCCGCCTACGGAGAATGGACCTCTGGTCACGTCCTGAATGGCCTTGGCGTGATCGACTTCTATTCTGGAGACCTTGAGGGAGCTCTGAGGTCCTTCGAAAGGTCCCAAGAGTTGCTCGGCGAGGGACGGGAACCGGCGCTGACCGAATCGATGCACGCACGGCTCTTGCTCGACCTTGAGAGATTCTCCGAGGCGAGTGAAGTGACGCGGCGGGTGACCGCTCGCTACGAGCGGGCCGGCCGGATGGACTACCGCGCCGGCGCCCTGGCCGTGAAAGCCGAGATTCTTTACCGGCAAGGAGATCTGGCAGCCATGAGCTCGATCCTTGAAGAGGTTGAACCTCACGCCGAATCGAGTGAAAGCCCTGCTGCCCGCTTCGGCATAACCATCACTCTTGCACGGAGCCGAGCCCCAGACGATCCTGAGGGGTCCTTGCGTAAGCTGAGGACTCTCGCCGGAGAAATCGAGCATCTTGGGTTCATTCGCTGGAAGCTGGAGGTCAACCTTGCCATTGCGGAGATCGAGCTCGCGAGACGAAGCGATACGGCGGAAGGCCTCCTGCGGACTCTGATCGACGAGGCGCGGCAATTAGGGTTTACTCTGCTTGCGGAGAAGGCCGAGAAGCTGCTGAAGGAGGGACGGACGAACTAACTCTAGCGATCGCTACTTGAGGTTTCCTCTAGGGGTCTGCTCAAGGCCTGGAGCCGGCTGCAGAAGTTCCCGATCAGGTCCTCGATCGTCGAACGCCGGTAGTAGGCACGGCTAAAAGTCCACTTCAGGTTCAACCGGGAATCGACGATTCCGCCGTTTATCGTCAACCGATGCCGGAACCTTCCGCGCTGAGATCGGGACGGCCCAATCGATTCATTGGCGAAATCGAAAAGGGGGTCCGGGCGTGGTGGAAGGATTCGGTCGAGCCGGCCCATGTAGTTGAGGCTCACTTCGGGTCGGGGTAGCGAGGCCATCCGCTGGCGGATCCGCGGCTCCGGGCTCAGATAACGCAGCAGCCCGTAGCCAATACCTCGCCGGGGAGTGATTTCGAGTTGCTGGTGGATCGCCTGTACCTCGTCTTCTGACTCCTCCGGCAGCTCCAGAAGGACCGGGAAGGTCATCGTGAACCAACCCACCGTGCGCGAGAGGTCGACGTCACCGAAGAGGTCCTCTCGGCCGTGCCTCTCCAGCTCTACCAGGAGCGAACGGCTGCCGGTCCAGCCGGCCAAGGTCTGAACGAGGGCGGTCAACATCACCGCCTCGATCCGGTTTGAGGCGGCCGTGGGGGCCGTCTGCAACAGGAGCCGGGTCGCCTCGGGGTCGAGCACCGCCGGGACCGACTCCGTTGTCATAGCGGTGTCCAGGTCACCCGTGAAGTCTACGGGCAGCGGGGAGACGGGATGTCCGAAAGACAACCAGGTGTCGAGCTCCTGGCTCGCGGGCTCTTCGAGCAGACGCTGCGCCCAGGCCCGCAACGAGGTCGTTTTGGCCGGAAGGGAGACACTGCGCCTCTTCTCGAGCTGTTGGTAGACGTTCTCCAGGTCTTCGAGCAGGATCCCCCAGGAGACCCGGTCGACAGCCAGATGGTGGACAGCGATCAGGAGCCGCCCACATCTTTGTTTGCCGAGGTCGAACCAGGCGACACGAACGAGCGGCCCCCGTTCGAGGTCGAGGCTCGCCTGGAGCGCTGCCGACGCCTCTTCGATCGCCCTTGTGAGGTTCGTCTCGTCGAGTCGGGATAAGTCCAGGGAGAGGACAACTGGACGCTCCGGATCCGTGATGTGCTGGCTCCAGCCGTCTTCTTGCCGTACAAAGCGCAGGCGTAGGGCGTCGTGGTGGTGGAGAAGGTGGGCGAGCGTCAGCGTGACGAGGGCCGGCTTCAGGGGCCGGTGTGTCTCGAGAAGGATCGCCTGGTTGTAGTGCCAGGGTTCTGCCAGGTCCCACTCGAAGAAGGCCTGCTGGATGGGTGTCATGGGGAGGGGACCGGTGACGAGACCCTGGTCCGCTGAGACCTCTCTCCCCGATTCCTCCGGTGGAGGGGTGCTTTGCGCCAACTCGGCGATGCTCTGGCGCTCGAAGATGTCGCGCGGGGTGAGCTGAAGGCCGAGCTGGCGGGCCTTGGCGACCACCTGGATACTGAGGATCGAATCGCCGCCGAGCTCGAAGAAGTTGTCATGGGTACCGATGGGCTCCACCCCGATCACCTCGCTCCAGATGGCGGCCAGGGTTTCTTCCACCTGGCCTCGGGGGGGGACGAAGCTGTCCGCCGTGCCATGTCGACCCGATACGGTCAGATTCATGGACATGCGGCTCAACCGAGCACGGTCCACCTTGCCGCTGGGCAACGACGGCAGCTCGCCGAGTAGCTCGATGGACGCCGGGAGCATGTATTCCGGGAGGGATTCCCGGAGGTGCTCTCGAAGCTGCGGCACCAGAACCCGCGTGGTCTGTTCATGGAGCGGATCGTTAGCGTAGGCCCTCCAGGGTTTCTCGGCTCCCGGTGGCTGCGCGCCGACCCACCGCCCTTGGGAACGCCACAGGAAGGCGTCGTAGCTACCGTCGGACCGGCTGGCGGCCCAGCTCAGCTCGACGTGATAGGAGAGCTCTTCGCCCAGGGCTCGCAGGTCGTCGGGCTCAACGCCCTCGGTTGCGGCCGGCAGCAGCGCTCGGCGAAGGTCCGCCAGGGTCGAGTTTCCGTCGGGCTTGTCCAGCTGCGCCAGCAGTCGATTCGCGGTGACGAGCCGGGCGTTGGGGATCTGCTGCAGCCACACCGCTTCACATTCTTGGCGCAGGAGCCTCTGGCGCAGGCCTTCGCGGGTGTGCACCTGCGGCCAGTCGAGCCGCAGGAACGTCTCCGGGACGGGGGCCGGTCCGCCGATCTCGTCGAGGTGTAAGACTACGTCGTAGCGAAAGAGGTTCAGCTCGTTGTGGAACCGGCCGTCCTTGGGGAGGATTCTCACCCGCCGGATTCGCGGCAAGGCGCGGCGGAGGGCGAGGAAAAAGGCTGGGTCGATCACGAGCTCCTCTTCGCGCCGGTGACGCCACTGAGCCCACTGCCGGAGCTCGTGCGGTGTCAGCGACTCAGGAGCCCGATAAAGCTCCACCAGGGCGCAAAAAGCGTCGAGCAGCGGCAGGCTCCGTACGTCGCCGACGAAGAGCGTTCCTCCCGGCTCAAGCGCCGCCACGGCTCCGGAGAGGACCCTCAGCAGGTACTCGACGCTTGGCAGGTACTGGGTCACCGAATTCAAGACGACGGTGTCGAACGTCGTCTCGAGGCCTTCGAAGTCGTCCGCCTCTTTCCGGAGGAGGCGCACGTGGGGGAGGTGGCCTTCGGAAAGGGCCAGCCGCCGCTCGAGGGCGCCGAGCGCCTGAGAGGAGATGTCGGTGCCGACGTAGAGAGAGCCGTGAGGAGCGATCCGTTCGAGGAGGAGACCGGTGCCACAGCCGATTTCCAGAACGCGTCGGGGCTCGCTCACGAGGATTCGCTTCACGGTGTTTAACACCCACTCGTCCATCTCCTCGACCGGGATGGGCTGACCCGTGAAGCTGCTGTTCCAGCCTCCGGTCCCGGCCGGGCGGCGGTCCACGCCACCCGCGATACCTCCCGCGTCGCCGCGATGGAGGTTCTCGTGGACCTGTTGCCAGAGGTAGACCTGTTGCCTTTGCTGCTCCGTCCTGAACGCCCTGCTCTCGACGGCGTAGGCCAGGAGCTGCCGGGTGCCGTTTTCCTCCCGGACCACGACTGCCGAGGCGCCGACGGCCGGGTGGCGGCGCAAGACCGCTTCGATTTCCCCGGGCTCGACGCGCATGCCGCGGACCTTGACCTGAAGGTCGCGTCGGCCCACGAAGAGGAGGGCACCGTCGCCGCGGTAGCGCGCCAGGTCTCCGGTACGGTAAAGCCGTCCGCCCAGAGGGTTCGGAACGAAGGCTTCAGCGGTCAGCCGCGGGCGGCCGAGGTAACCGCGTGCCAACTGGTCGCCAGCGAGGTGGATCTCGCCCACGGCGCCTAGAGGGACCGACCGTCCCCGGGCATCGAGCAGGTAGGTCGAGGTGTTCGGCGTACCGCGTCCGATCGGGACCTGTGGCCGCTCGTCCCGGGGATCGACGGGCCAGGTCACTGTGGCGACGGCGGCCTCGGCCGGGCCGTAGGAGTTGAGGAGGTGAGCCTCCGGCAGCAGCTGGTGAAAGCGTTTTCGAAGAGTCGGCGGTAGGACTTCGCCGCTACAGATGACGCGGTGAATCGACGTCGAACCTCGGCCGTCGAGCTCGTCGAGGAAATAGGGGAGCATCGAAGGTACAAAGCCCAGGACGGTGATCCCATGTTGGTGGACGAAGTCGAGAAGATGGCGCGGATCGCGGTGGGCGTCGGGCGGCGCAAGATAAAGCCGCGCTCCGGCCGTCAAGGGCCAGAGAACCTCCCGCAGCGCGGCGTCGAAGATCGACGGTGCCTTGTGGAGCGTCCGGTCTTGTGGGGCGAGGGGGTAGGCTGCCTGAATCAAACGTAGATAATGGGCGATGGCCCGATGGACGTTGACAACCCCCTTGGGCTCACCTGTGGAGCCGGAGGTGTAGATCAGGTAGGCAGCGTTCTCGCCTGCGGCAGCCTCGGGCGGTTTCGTCTCGGGGTTGCGCGCGACGTAGGGTGCTTCCGTGTCGAGCGCGGTCGCCGCTTCCGGCAGGCATTCGACGAGGGTTCCCCCGCTCACTACGATCCTGCACCCCGCGTCCTGAACGAGGAAGGCAAGCCGTTCCCGGGGGCTTTCAGGGTCTAGGGGCAGGTAGGCACCGCCGGCTTTCAAGACACCGAGCATCGCCACCACCATGGCGAGCGATCGCTCGAGGCACACGCCGACGTGAATCTCGGGTCCGACACCGCGGCGGCGCAGCTCGTGGGCCAGCTGGTTGGCCCGCCGGTCGAGCCCGCGGTAGCTCAGCGCCTCGTCGTCGAAAACCACCGCGGTCGCCTCCGGGGTTCTTTCCACCTGAGCCTCGAAGAGCTGATGGAGGCAGGCCTCGCGCGGGTACTTCACACGGCGGTCGTTCCATTCCACGAGCAGCTGATGGCGCTCGGCCGCCGCCTCCAACGGCAACTCGTCGAGGCGTAGCTCGGGGCGCTCGACGGCGCCACGCAGGAGGTTTGAGAGGTAACTGATGAAGCGCTCGGCGGTGGTCGCGTCGAAGAGGTCGGTGTTGTAGACGAGAGAGCCCTCGAGTGCTTCTTCCTGCTCCCACATGAAGAGCTCGAGGTCGAATCGCGCGACTCTCGCTTCGACCTCGAAGGGATCGATATGAAGACCCGGGAGCGTCCAGGGGGAGCGCGGGGTGTTTTGCAGGGCAAAGGTCACTTGAAAGAGGGGATGGAGGCGGATGTCCCGCTCGGGGGACAGCTGCCGGGCGAGCTGGTCGAATGGCACGTCTTGGAAGGCGAAGCCCTCGAGGACGACGTGGCGAACTCGTGCGAGCAGGGTAGAGAACGAAGGTGCGTCGCTCGGCGTGCTCCCGTCGTCCGTGGCGCCCTCGGCCGGGCTCTCCGAAAGGCTACCGCGCATCACCATCATGTTGACGAAGAAACCGATCAGGCCCTCGATTTCCCGGTAGTTGCGGTTGGCGACGGGCGAGCCCACCACGACCTCGCGCTGGCCTGAGAGGCGAGAAAGAAGCGCCATGAAGCCGGCGAGGAGGGTCATATAGAGCGAGGCTCCGTGGCGGCGGCTCAGCCGCCGGAGGCCTCCGGCGACGCCGGCCGGCACCGCGAGCTCTTGCGCCGCTCCCCGGCAGCCCGTCACCGCGACGGTCCTTGGCCGATCCGTGGGAAGCTTCAACTCGACAAGGCCGGCGAAACGCCGACTCCACGCTTCCAGGCTGCTCTTCTGGGCAACGCCTGCCAGCCACTCCCTTTGCCAGACGGCAAAGTCGGCGTACTGGATCGGGAGCTCCGGTAGCGGGGAGGAGCGGCCCTGGGAGAACGCCTCATAGAGCGCCGCGAGCTCCCGATGGAGCACTCCCTGCGACCAACCGTCGGAGACGATGTGGTGTAGGTTCAGGAAGAGGACGTGCTCCTGCGCGCCGAGGCGTAGCAAGAGGCTTCGCACCAACGGGCCGCGGCGCAGGTCAAAGGGCCTCAAAGCCTCTGCGGTGAGCAGGCGCCGTACCGTGTCCGGGTGCCTCGTCAGGTCGACGACGGTCAACGCGAGCTCCGCATCGGCAAAGATCAGCTGGAATGGTTCTCCTTCATGTACCGGGAAGCTCGTCCGCAGGGCCTCGTGGCGCCGGACGATCTCCTGGAGGGCGCCTTCGAGGGCGGAGAGGTCGACCGCGCCTCGGAGCCGCAGGGAGGCGGGCATGTTGTACATTGCCTTTCCGGGCAGCAGCTGATCCAGGAACCAGAGGCGCTGTTGCGCGAACGACAAAGGCAAGAGCCCGTCACGCTCGGCGGGCACCAAGGGCGGCCGCTCGGGCGCTGCGCCTTGACGCAGAGCCCGTTCGATCTCCTCGGCCAGCCGTGCCACCGTAGGCGTTGTAAAGAGGCTTCGCAGAGGCAGCTCTGTCTCCAGATCCTGCCGTACGCGGGAGACGACCTGGGTTGCCAACAGAGAATGACCGCCGAGCTCGAAGAAATTGTCGTAGATTCCCACCGCCTTGACGTCAAGAACGTCGCTCCAGATCGCAGCCATGGTGGCTTCTACGAGATTCCGCGGCGCAACGTGGTCTGCCGAGGGTCTCACTCGTACGCCGCCGGTCCGGGCCAGGATGCGGCGGTCCGGCTTGCCGCTGGGAAGACAAGGAAAATCTTCGACCACCACGAAGGCCGCGGGAATCATGTAGCTCGGCAGGCGCTCGGCCACGAACGCACGCAGCTGCGACTGCGACAGGGACGGCATCGGGGGACCGGTGCCGGTTTCGCGTGAACGATCTTCAGCGATGTAGGCTACCAGGTTTCCCTCACCGGTGGCCCCGTACTTGCCGTCGGCGGATGCCAGGACTACGGCCTCGCGGACCCTGGGATGGCTCAGCAGGGCTGTTTCGATCTCTCCCGGCTCGACGCGATTGCCACGGATCTTGACTTGGTGATCTATTCGGCCCAGGAATTCGAGCGCTCCGTCGATGCGATAGCGGGCAAGATCACCGGTTCGATAGAGCCGTCCTCGACCCAGGGGATCGGGAATGAACTTTTCGGCCGTGAGAGCCGGTCGGGCCTCGTAGCCGCGTGCCAATTGCACTCCACTGATGCAAAGCTCCCCGGCTGCTCCGATCGGAAGCGGTCGAAGCCTGGTGTCCACGACATGAATTGAGCAGTTGGTGAGCGGCCTCCCGATCGGGATGACGGGCTGGGTCGAGTGCCGATCACACGGCCAGTAGGTGCTGTGGATCGTCGCTTCGGTCGGACCGTAGTGATTGTACAATCGAACACCGGCGGGAAGGCGGGTGTGACTCTCGAGCAAAAGCGATGCCGGAAAGGCTTCGCCGCCGCAGATGATCCGTTGCAGAGCCGTACAATGTCGAGCGCCCGGCTGACGCAGGAAGGCCTGAAGCATCGAGGGGACGAAATTAAGCGTTGTGATCGAATGACGCCGGATGAGGTCTACGAGGTAGGCGACGTCACGGCGTTCCTCCGGACGTGCTACGATCAAGCGTGCTCCGGTCGTCAGAGGCCAGAAGATTTCCCTTACCGAGACGTCGAAACTAAAGGGCGTCTTCTGTAGTACTCGGTCGCTGGCGGCCAGCCGGTAGCTTTGCTGCACCCAGCGAAGGCAGTTGCTAACCGCCCGGTGGGTTATGATCGCCCCTTTGGGGCGACCCGTCGAGCCGGACGTATAGATGACGTAGGCCGCGTTGTCTGGCGAGACGCCGCCCCGCGGCTTGTGGCCGCCGGCGGTAGCGATCGTCGAGGCGCCGGTATCAAGGCGTACGACCTTGAGTCCCTCGCCGAGTGGCAGGTGGGTTGCCAAGTGTTCCTGGATCAGAAGGATCCGAATCCCGGAGTCTTCGATCATGAACTGCAATCGTTTCTGGGGATGAGACGGATCTAACGGTACGTAGGCACCGCCGGCCTTGAGAATGCTCAATAGAGCGGTCACCTGGTCGCGGGAGGGTTCGACGGCAACTCCGACCAGGACCTCTGGGCCCACACCCAACCCCTGGAGATAGGAGGCGAGTTGGTCCGCGCGTTCCCCGAGCTCGCGGTAGCTTATCTGCACGTCGTCGAAGTCCAACGCCACCGCTTCCGGTGTCCGGACGACTTGATCCTGGAAGAGCTGGTGGAGGCATTTCTCATCCACGGATCGCAGAGTGTCGTTCCACTCCGCGACTAACTGGTGACGCTCTGCAGCGTCTAGAGTTGGAAGCTCTCCGAGGCGCAGAGTTGGATCGCTGACGACGCCGTTGAGTAAGCTGACGAAATGTCGAACGAACCGACGTACAGTGGTTGTCTCGTAGAGCTCGGCACTGTACAAGACTTGGCCTTCGAGACCCTCAGCCGTCGGTATGATGTCGACGGCAAGGTCGAAATGGGCACGCTGCGAGTCGACGTCGAAGGGTGTTATGGCATATCCCGGCAGGGTGATGCCCCCCGCCGGGGCGTTGTGCAAATTGAAGGTCACGTCGAAGAGCGGATTACGTCGTGTATCCCGCACGGGTTGAAGCTCTTCGACGAGTTTCTCGAAGGGTATATCCCGGTGAGCATATGCGTCGAGAGCGGTTTCCCGAACTCGTAGCAAGAGCTCGCGAAAACTCGGTTCTCCCGTCAGATCGTTACGCAGGACCAGGGTGTTGACGAAATAACCGATCAAAGCCTCTAGCTCCTGGCGGTTGCGAGAGGCGATGGGCAGACCTACGAGGATGTCCTCCTGACCTGTTTCTTGATTGAGTAAGCTCACGAAGGCCGCCAATAGGGTCATGTAGAGGGAGGCGCCCAAGCTCTTCCCGATCCCTTCAAGAAGCATCGTCAATGGGGCTGGAATCTCAATCGGCTCGACTCGGCCAAAAAAGCTTCTTGCAGCGCCCCGCGGATGGTCGCTCCTGGGCGCTGTCGATCTTGGAGGGTCCGCGAGCTGGGCGCGCCAGTATTTCAGCTGCTCGTGGAGGCGACCGCTTTGCAACCACTTCAGCTCAGCAACGGCGAAGTCGGCATATTGAAGCGGTAGAGGAGGTAAAGGTGAAAGCGCTCCGCGACAAAAGGCGCCATAGTGAGCCTCGATCTCGCGCTCTAGGACGGCCTGCGACCAGCCGTCGGAGATGATATGGTGAAGGGTGAGCGAGAGCACGTGCTCCTCCGCTGCAAGCGCGAGGAGCATCGGCTGTCGGAGGGGGCCGGTTTCAAGGTTCATCACCCGCACGGCCTCCCGGTTGAGGAGCCGGCGGGCCTGCGCCCTGGCGACGAGCGGCTTGAGAGCTGTCAGGTCTACCTGCGGCAGGGTGATGTTATCGTCAAGGCTGATCACCTGGACCGCTTGGTCCGCGATCTTGAGGATGACCGTTCGCAGGGTTTCGTGCCGTTTCACCACGTGGCTCAGGCTTTGCTCCAGAGCGGCCCGGTCGAGCGGGCCCAGCCACCGCCAGGCCATGGGCACGTTGTCGGTTCCCCGGCGAGATGACAACTGGTCGAGGAACCACATACGCATCTGGGCGGACGACGGTGGTGCATGCTTTTTTCGCTGGCCGAGCCGAGCGATCAGGCCGGCCTTATTGCGGGTGAGCTCAGCGCGCAGGTCGGCGCCCCAGGCTCCTTTCGGGGCGCGAAAGCGGAGGGTTGACCCTTCGGCCCAGACCTGGATCCCGCGAGCGAAGAGCTCGCAGAGAATGTCGTCGAGCCGACCTGAGCTCATAGGACGTGTTCCTCGAATTCCTCGCCGTCGATGACGGCTTCGGGTCTGCTCTCGCGCTGAAGCTCAGCGACGACGTTGGCGAGCTGCGCCACCGTGGGGTGCTCGAAGAGCCGGCGTAGTGGAAGCCGGGTGGCGAAGGTCTGCTCGACACGCGACTGAACCTGGGTGGCATTCAGGGAATGTCCTCCGAGCTCGAAGAAGTTGTCGTGGATACCGATTCCTTCAAGGCCGAGGACTTCGCTCCAGATCGAGAGGAGGCGCTTCTCGGTCGAGGTGCGTGGCGGTGCGCTGGGCGGCTCCGCCATCCGCTGGTCGGGAGCCGGCAGACGGCCGCGGTCGACCTTGCCGCTCGGCGAGAGGGGTAGCTCGTGCAGCAGCACGAATCGTCCTGGTATCATGAAGGAAGGAAGATTCGCTTCGAGGTCGCGCCGTAGCTCGGAGAGTAGCTGGCGCGACTTCCGGCCGGCGAGCGGGTCGTTGGACCAGGCATGCCAGTCGGGAGCCGGCGCTTTGTCCGCCGCTTCGCGGAGGGTCCCTCGACGGGGTGCCTCCGGGCGCCAGAACACGATGTCGTAGCGGCCGTCGTGATCGAAGCTGTCGGCGAGCCACTCCAGTGTGGCCCCGGCGCTGCGTGCGAGGTCACGGAGGACGGCCGGTTCCATGCCGCATTCGGCGGCATTGCGGAGCTCCTCCCGGAGCCCGGCGACGTCGGTCCCGTCCGCGGCTGCCAGGAGCTTCAGAAGGTGTAGGTCGCGAGCCACCCGGACGTCGGGCAGACGCCGCAGGCCCACCGAGAGCCGCGGGTCTTCTCCGAGCTCTTGGCGCAAGGCCTCCGCCGTGAGCTCGTCGTGCCAGTCCAGCCAAACGTCGGGCGCAGTGCGGCCGCCGGCGACTCCTGCGGAGCCGCCGCCGTCGATGCGCAGGACGACGTCGTAGCGGAAACAGTTCATTTCGTTGCGAGCCCTCCCGAGCTTGGGAGCGAGGCGGACTTCGCAGATGCGCGGGAACCGTTGCGGCAGGGCAGTAAAGAGCTTCGGGTGAAGCAGGAGCTCCTTCTCGAGCTGGCGGCGCCCCGCGATGCGCTCGCGCAGCTCGTCGATTCCCAGCGAAGGATCTGCCCGGGCGAGCTCGGCGGCGGCGCAGAAGGCCTCGTGGAGTGGCAGGCTCCGCACGTCGCCCAAAAGGAGGGTGCCGCCAGGAGCGGTCGCGTTGACCGCCACCTCCAAGACGTCGAGCAGGTAGTCGACGCTGGGGAAATACTGGGCCACGGAGTTCAAGATGACGAGGTCGAAGGCCTCGCGGTCGATGCCGGCGGCATCGTCCGCGCTCTGGCAGCGCAGCTCCACCTGGGAGAGGTCGTGTCCGCCTGATCTGAGCTCGGCAGAGAGGCGATCGATGACCACCGGGGAGAAGTCGCTACCGAGGTAGCGGGTCGTCCGGGGAGCCAGCCGCCAGAGGAGCAGCCCGGCTCCGCAGCCGATTTCGAGGACGGTCTCGGGTGAGCCGGCCGGCGCGTCAAGGATACGTTCCACCGTCTCATCGACCCATTCGACCATCTCCTCTTCCGGAATCGTCTGCCCGGTGAGGCTGCTGGCCCAGCCCGTGACGTCGAATGTCGCGTCTGGCGGGGACTCTGCGGAATACAGGTCGTCATAGACGGTTCGCCACGACGTGACCTGTTCGTCCACCGACCGTTCGAGGCCCTCGGCGGCGTCCATCGGCACGACGTAGGCCACGAGTTGGGTGTCGGTGTCGTCCGGGTCGTCATGGCGAGCCCCAAAAGTGTCCACGACAGCTTGGCGTACCGCGGAATTCTTGGCCAGAGCGGCTTCGACCTCGCCCAGCTCGATTCGGAACCCGCGGATCTTGACCTGGGTGTCGATCCTGCCGAGGAAGTCGATTCTGCCGTCAGGGAGGCGACGGACGAGGTCGCCGGTCTTGTACAAACGCGTGCCCGGATCCGCGGCGAAGGGATCGGGCACGAAGCGCTCGGCGGTGAGGCCCGGCCGGCCCAGGTAACCCCTTGCCAAAGCGATGCCGGCCAGGTGCAGCTCACCGGAGACGCCCGCCGGGACGTTTCGCAGCCCGGCATCGAGCACATACAGGCGAAAGTTGCTGATCGGCCGTCCGATCGAAGGCTTGCTGCCGTCGCCGGGAGACTTCGCGGCCGTGGCGCAGATTGTCGTTTCGGTAGGCCCGTAGGCGTTGATGAGCTCGCGCCTGTCCCCTGCCCAGGTCACCGGCAGACCGGCGGGGCAAGCTTCTCCGGCGACCAGAAGCGTGCGCAGGTCGTCGAGGCGCCCGGCCGCCGCGGCGGGCAAAGCGCTGAGGGCCGACGGCGGCAAAACGGCTTGGGTGATTCGCCGCCGGGCGAGCAACTCGGCCAGGGCCCCGCCGACTGGGTGCGGACCAGCCACCCCGAGGTCCAGGGTGGCGCCGGCGGCGAACGTCATGACCATCTCGAAGATCGAGGCGTCGAAGGAAAGCGACGCGAATTGCAGGATGACGTCCTCGGCTCGGGTCCGCAGCGTCAAGTCGGCGGCCAGGTTCGACAGGCCCAGATGGTGAAGCATCGTTCCCTTGGGCCGGCCCGTCGAGCCGGAGGTGTAGATCACGTAGGCAAGCTGGTCCGGGGTCACGTCGAGGTGTGCTCGAACGCTCGGCTCGCCCTCCGGGATCGAGTCGAGCTCGTCGATTGCGACGATCCGTGCAGGACCCGCCGGCAGTCGATCCCGGTGGGATTCGCGGGTTAGAAGAAGCGCGGCTCCGGAGTCCGCGACCATGTAGGCCAGACGCTCACGAGGATATTCGGGATCGAGAGGAATGAAGGCAGCGCCGGCCTTGAGGACGGCCAGGAGGCACGTGACCATCTCGGGTGAGCGTTTGATCGCCAGACCGACCAGCGCCTCGCGCTTGCCTTTGAGCTCGGGAAGCGTCAGGAGAAACGAGGCCATGCGATTGGCGCGCGCATCGAGCTCACGGTAGCTCAGCTCTTCGGTCTCGCCGCCTTCCTGCGCCGTGAACCGGAGCGCTCCTCGCTCGCCCCGGTTTTCGGCCTGGGCTTCGAAGAGGTGGTGAAAGCACCGGGCCGGGGGCTCTTTCGCCGGCGTGTCGTTCCACTCGCGAAGCAGCTGATGGCGCTCGGCATGGAGGAGGACGCCGAGCTTGCTGATCGCCGTCTCAGGGCGATGGACGATTTCACCGAGTAGGTGCTCGAAGTGATGCGCGAACCGCAGGATACGGGATGTGTCGAGAAGCTCGACGTTGTAGATGAAATAGCCATAAAGCCCCTCGGAGCCTTCCCAGAGATGGAGGACGAGATCTACGGTCACCGGACCGAAGTCGAGCTCCAGGGGAGTTACTTCGAGGCCCGATAGGTCGATCTCGGACTCCGGCGCGTTTTGCAGCGCGAAGGCAACTTGGAAAAGCGGATTGCGGTTCAGCTCCCGCTCGGGGCGCAGCTCCTCGACCAATCTCTCGAAAGGCAGGTCTTGGTGGGCGTAGGCCTCAAGCGCCGTATTGCGAACGCGCTCCAGGAGCTCGAGAAACGACGGGTCTCCGGACAGGTCTCCACGCAGCACCAGGGTGTTGACAAAAAAGCCGACGATCTCCTCGACTTCTCTCCGGGTGCGGTTGGCAATGGGGGATCCCACGACCAGGTCGTCTTGGCCACAGTAGCGTCGCAGAAGTGTCATGAAAGCTGCGAGAAGCGTCATGAAAAGCGACGTCCTGCGTGCCGCGCTCAACTCCCGGAGGGCCTTCGTCAAAGCCTTGGGCAGGGCGAGGCGTTTCACTCCTCCAAGGTAGGACTGAACCGGCGGCCGTGTGCGATCGGTGGGGAAGTCCAGCACCGGCAGGTCGGCGAGCTGGCGCCGCCAGTAGGAGAGATGACGTTCCAGGACCTCCCCGCGAAGGTTCTCGCGTTGCCAGATCGCGAAGTCCGCGTACTGGATGGAAGGCTCCGGGAGCGGCGAGGAGAGGCCTTGGCGATAGGCGTCGTAGAGCGTGGCGAGCTCGGCCGTGATCAGACCCTCCGACCAGCCGTCGGAAACGATGTGGTGGAGCGTGCGCGAGAGAATGTGCTCCGTTGCGCCCAGCCGCAGGAGGACCACCCGCAGCAGTGGGCCCCGTGTCAGGTCGAAAGTCAGTGCTCCGAGGCGGTTGGTAAGACGCCGGGCTTCGGCTTCCCGCACCTTCGCCTCCAGCCCGGCCAGGTCGGCGACCGGGAGCTTGAGGGTGACCTCGTGGGCGACCTCCTGGCGAGGGATGCCGTCGAGGCTCCGAAACGTCGTGCGCAGCACCTGGTGGCGGCGGACGATCTCTCTGAAGGCCGCTTCCAGGGTGCCGACCTCGAGCTCGCCCGTGAGGTGCCAGGGCTCGACCGACATGTTGTAGGCCATGCTGCCCGGCACCATCTGATCGAGAAGCCAGAGACGTTGTTGCGCGAAGGAGAGGAGGGACGACGGGTCAGACGGTGCCGTCATTTCGACAGCCACGGCTCTCCGGGGCTCGGCTGCGGATCGGTTCCGATCGATGTAGGCAGCCAGCTGCGCGACCGTCGGGGCTTCGAACACGACTCGCAGGGCCACTTCCAGGTTAGAGCGCTGGCGGATTCGTAGGATGAGCTGGGTGGCGAGGAGCGAATGTCCCCCGAGGTCGAAGAAATTGTCGTGGGTGCCGATTCGCTCAAGGCCCAGAATCTCGCTCCAGATCTCGATGAGGGTCTCTTCGGTGAGGCTGCGCGGCTTTACGTAGGTTTTCTCCGCCGGGACACGGCTCGTCTCCGGGGCGGGCAGGGCTCGGCGATCGAGCTTTCCGTTGGGCAGGAGCGGCAGCTCCTCGAGCACGACAAATGCCGCTGGACACATGTAATCCGGGAGGCGATCCGTCAGGTGGTCCCGCAGTATCGGGCCCAGGTTCTGGGCTTCGCGGGGAGAGAAGGGGTTGTTGGCATAGGTGTCCCAGGGCCGCACCTCGTGGCGGGGGACGAGGGGCGCGGAGCGGGGCAACTCGTGGCGCCTCGCAGGCCGCAGGAGCACGTCGAAGCGGCAGTCGTCGCCGTAGGCCGGACCGCGGACCTCCAGGGCATAGCCCAGCTCACGGCAAAGGAGTTGAAGCTTGTCCGGCTCGACGCCGAAGGCCCCCGCGGCTTCGATCGCCGCTTTCAGATCGGCAACCGTCTGGCTGCCGGAGGGCTCCTGAAGCCTTTCCAGGAGCCGCGCCTCCCGCCAAAGCCTGCGGTCAGGTACCCCGCGAAGCCCCAGCGTCTCAGGGCATTCCGCGGCGAGATGCCGGCGCAGGGCGTCGAGGGAAAGCTCCTCCCGCCCCCAGTCGAGCCATGGCGAGTCGGAGTAGGCTGGGCTCGGGCTCGGCTCACCGTCCAGGTCCAGGTGCAGGGTGACGTCAAAGCTAAAGCGCGTCAGCTCGTTTCTCGCCCGGCCGCCCTTGGGCTGGATGTGGACATAGGCGACGCGGGGCATCCTGTGCTGCAGGGCGTAGAAGAGCTCGGGATGGATCAACATCTGCTCGGACAGCCGCGAGCGTCGTGCGATCTGGTCTTTGAGCTCCGCGGCGCTCAGGGCGTCGTCGGCCCGAAAGAGCTCGATCGATGCCGAGAAAAGCTCCAGCTGAGGTAGGCTGGGGACGTCCCCGACGAAGATCCGCCCCCCAGGGGCCAGCGCCTCTTGGGCGCACTCCAGGACTCGCAGCAGGTACTCCACGGTGGGGAAGTGCTGGATTACGGAGTTGATGATGACCGTGTCGAAAGAGCCGGGTTCGATCCCCGTCAGGTCGTCGGCACCCTGACAGCGTACGCTCACGTCCGAGAGCCCACGCTCCGCGATGCGGCGGCCTAGCGCCTGGATCACCGTGGAGGAGAAGTCGCTTCCCACATAAAGCTCACAACGGGGTGCGATACGCAGCAGAAGGAGGCCGGTGCCGCACCCAAGCTCCAGGACACGTCGCGGCTCAAGCTCAAGGATCCTCTCCACCGGATGCTCGACCCATTCGCGCATCTCCTCGACCGGAATGGGCAGGTCGCTGTAGACGCTCTTCCAGACGATGACATCGTAGGGCTCCGGGGCATCATCCGCCCGGGAGCTCGCCGCGCTGGGGATCTCGCCATAGAGGTCCTCGAAAAGAGACTTCCATTCGGCGACGAATTCCCCTTCCTGTGCCTTGTCCGGTGTCGGGGAGCCCTCCTGAACTACATAGGCCACCAAACGCTGATCCAGAGACGAGGTGCCGCCCAGCGATGCTTGCCAAGTCGTCACCACGGCCTCGCGAACGTCTGGGTGCTCTTCAAGAGCCGCTTCGATTTCACCGACCTCGATTCGAAACCCACGAATTTTGACCTGGTGGTCGATTCGGCCGAGAAAGCCGATCTTACCGTCGCCGGTATGGTGGGCCAGGTCGCCGGTTCGATAGAGTCTGTCCGCTTTCGGATCAGAGAGGAGCTGGTAGGGGTCGGGGACGAACTTCTCCGCCGTCAGCCTTGGCCGGTTCCAGTACCCGCGCGCCAGCTGGAGACCGCCGATGAAGAGCTCGCCCGGTGCCCCGATGGGGACAGGGCGCAACCGCTCGTCCAACAGATGGATCGTGGTATTGCCGATCGGTCGGCCGATCGGTACCACAGCACTTTCCCACCTCCGGTCGCATGGCCAGCAGGTGACCTCGATCGACGCCTCGGTCGGGCCGTAGAGGTTGACGAAGTCAGTACCTGGAGGCAAACTCGAGTAGGTGTCGTGAACGAGAGACTTGGAGACGGCTTCACCGCTCGTGATCACTCTCCTCAGCGTGGTCAAGCGCTCCACTCCGGGCTGCCGTAAAAAGGTCTGCAACATCGAGGCTACGAAGTGAATCACCGTAACCTGGAAGCGCGAAACGAGCTCCGCCAGGTAGGCGCTGTCACGGTGTCCCTCAGGCCGAGCGACGACCAGATGGGCGCCGCTGATCAGAGGCCAGAAAATCTCCCATACCGAGACGTCAAAACTGACGGGAGTCTTCTGGATCACTCGATCGTCGGCGCCTAGGGGGAATTCTTCCTGACCCCAGACGAGACGGTTCACCACCCCGCGGTGGCTGTTGATTGTGCCCTTGGGCTGGCCGGTCGAACCAGATGTGTAAACCATGTAGACGGCGTTGTCAGCTGATGCCAGGGCTTGAAGCCTTCGTTCGCCGGCTACTTTTAGCGAAATCAGCTCCGTGTCGAGACAGAGAATCTCAAGGTTCGCGCGGGGCGGTAACGAAGCTTTCAGATGACCTTGAGTCAAGAGGATTTCGATTCCTGAATCCTCTATCATGAAAGACAGCCGACGACGTGGGTAGGAAGGATCAAGCGGCACGTAGGCGCCGCCCGCCTTGAGGATGCCCAGGAGAGCGATCACCATCTCCAGGGAGCGCTCCATTGCCACGCCGACGAAGCTCTCGGCGCCGACTCCAAGCTCCTGGAGCCGACAGGCCAATTGATCGGTGAGCCAGTGAAGGTCGCTGTAGGTAAGGCTCGGCTGGCGAGAATCGCTGTCGTCATAGGTTATGGCCACGGCGCTTGGCGTTCGTTCGGCCTGAGCGGCGAAAAGTTCGTGGATGAGGGTCTCTTGAGGTCCGAACCTCCATGTGTCGTTCCACTCCAGTAACACCTGATGGCGCTCGGCGGCTGCCAAGAGGTCCAACCCCCCAACGCATTCTCGCGGATTTCTCGTCATCCTCTCCAGTAAGAGAGCGAAATGGCGTAGGATGCGAGGCATGGCACCAGCTTCGAACCGTGTCGGATCGTAGTGAACCTGGATAGTCAACCGCTCGCCAGGAATTACAGCGATCGTCAGTGGGTAGTTGGTCTGGCTGAAATAGACCAGGTCTTCGACTTCAAGCTCGCCGCCCCAGTCGCGGGGAACCGATTCCAGTGGGTAGTTGTGGAAGGCAAGGACGCTATTGAAAAGAGGAGTCTGAGCCGGAACTTCACTCCAGGCCTGGATGTCGACCAAGGAGTTGTATCCATGCTCACGAATCTCCACATTCTCCTTCTGAATCTCCAGCAGCCAGTCCAGAACCGAGGCTTTCGGGCGCACACGAATCCTCACCGGGAGGTTATTGACCATGAGCCCTACGAGAGTCTCCGATGCGGGTAGTGACTCCGGGCGCCCGGACACGATGGCACCGAAGACGACGTCGTCCTCGCCGCTGTGGGTGGCCAGCAGCAGTGCCCAGGAGGCCTGAATCAGGGTATTGAGAGTCAGGTGACTCTGGCGGGTAAACGTGAGCAGCGTTCCGGTGAGAGGTTTGTCCAGGTGAAGCTCCCGCACCTCCACCGCGTTGCGTTTAGAGTCCACTGGGCGCCGTTCATGGATCAGGGGTGTCGGTGCGGTAAACCCATTCAACTGTCGGCGCCAGAACGTCTCGGCGTCTGCCGTTCTCCTCTGCGCCAGCCAGGCGATGTACGAACGAAAGGGCGTCGGCCACGGTCGTTCAAGAAGACGCTGGTTCCGGAATGCCTCGTAGTAGGCGATCAACTCGTCGAAAAGGATGGAGATCGACCAACCGTCGAGCAGCAAGTGGTGCACACTCCAGACGAAGTGATAATCTTTCTTGCCGAGTCGCAAGAGGTAGCAGCGTATGAGAGGCGCCTTCGAAAGCCCGAAGCCGCGCCGCCGGTCGGCCGAGAGGAGGCTTTCGATACGTGTCCTTTGTTCGGCCCGGCCGAACCGTTGCCAGTCCTTTTCATGCCAGGGTAGGTTCACGTGCCGGCGAACCACCTGCAGAGGTTCTTCGAGGCCTTGCCAGAGGAAGGCGGTGCGGAGTACGGCGTGGCGTTCACAGAGCTGTTCCCAGGCTCGATGAAACAAGGGAGGGTCAAGCTCCCCACGGAGAGACCAGCTCCATTGTTCAAAATAGACGGTGGACCCGGGAGCGTAAAGAGAGTGGAAGAGTATTCCTTGTTGCATCGGCGAAAGGGGATAAATGTCTTCGACATTTCGGTCCGCGCCCAAGAATTGGTCCAACTGTAAGGTGTCCAGGCGGGCGAGGGGGAAGTCCGAGGTGGTGAAGCCACCGGCGGAAGGTTCGAGGCAGTGGGCGATCAGCCCCTTGATCGCTTCGAGAAAGTAGCGCGCTAAATCCTCTATCGATGCTCGACGATGGAGGTTATTGCTATACTTCCAGGTGGTCCACAGGCGATCTTCGGTAATAAAACCGGCGACATCAATGAGATAATTGCGCCGGCCGCGCCGAGAAGAGCGACTTCCTGTAGGCTCGTCGGCCTGGGAGAAGAGGGTTGAGCTGACAAAAAAAGGATCAATTTGCCCCAGGTAGTTGAAGGTCAACTGCGGTTGCGGAAGAGAAGTGAGCTGCTCGCCGGTTTTCGGGTCACTGCTAAGATAACGAAGTAGCGGGTAGCCAATACCTCGCCGCGGAATTTTTCGGAGCTGCTCCTTAACTGACTTGAGAATCTCGCCTGAACCCCCGGATACGTCCTCGATGTCGAGAAATACAGGAAAAGCGGAGGTGAACCAGCCTACGGTGTGCGACAGGTCAATCCCGTCGACAATGGCTTCGCGGCCATGGCCCTCAAGCTCAATCAGTAACTGACCTTGTCCACTCCAACGTCTGATCGCCAGGATCAGCGCACTCAGAAGTATGTCGTTGATCTGGGTCCGGTAGACGGCTGGAACGTGGCGTAAGAGGTGGCGGGTTGATTCCGTGTCGAGATCGACCGTCACTCTTTCCTCCGAGGCTTCGGTATTGGCTACGGTTGGATTAACTCCAGGAAAGTGGACGGGAAGGTCGGGGGCTGAGCGAGGAATACTTCGCCAGTAGTCGAGCTCGGCGAGAGTCTCCGGCGAGGCAGCGTGCATTAGCAGACACTCGGACCAGGCCTTATAGGACGTCGTCTTCTTCGGCAGATTCATCTCGTGGCCTGCTTCGATAGCCAGATAAGCGCTCTCCAGGTCCGATACGAGAATGCGCCAAGAGACGCCGTCGACTATCAGGTGATGAATGATCATGCAAAGTCGCGCCGGGAGCGGTCCGCGGTCACAGTAGGCGATTCGCACTAGAGGCCCGTGTTCGAGATTAAGGCTTGCCTGTAGGCGGCTGGCGATCATGCGGATCGTCAGGGGTAGGGCGGCTCGGGGGCTTCTTGAAAGATCGATAGCGACGAATGGCGGCGGGTCGTTGGTGACGGCAGTGCTTGTTTGCTGCCATTCTCCATTGCTGTTGAGGAATCGAAAGCGCAGAGCGTCGTGGCGCGCGATCAGATGAGTGACGGCCTGCCGGAGGATGGCGGAGTCGAGCGAGCGGCGCACCTCGAGCATGATCGATTGATTGAAATGCCAGGGGGAGGGCATTTGGGCATCATAGAAAAACCATCGCTGGATTGGTGTCAGGGGGGTAGGCCCTGCGGCTTGGGTCTGACCGATTTCTTCCTGGGCGGCAGCTTTCCTGATCTCGTCATGGTCAGACTTGGCGCTGACATTCGCTGCCAGTGCTGCGATTGTTTGATATTCAAAAAGCTCTTTAGGAGTTAGACGTATTCCTTTTTCCCGAGCTCTGGAGACGATCTGAAGGTTTATGATGGAATCGGCTCCTAGCTCGAAGATGTTATCATGAACACTGACCTGTTCGAGACGCAAGGTTTCCGTCCAGACCTCCGCCAAGGTACGTTCCATGGCGGTCCGGGGTGCAACGTGGCGCCGATCGACGTCTTCCTGATCGAGGATTCCCGGAAGCTTGCCCGTGGTTAGTGCCGTGCGGTCGATCTTGCCATTCGGAGCCAGGGGTAAGGCATCGAGAAAAATATAACTTGCGGGTACCATGTAGGTAGGGAGGGTGGTCTGCAGGTACGAGCGTAGCTCAGCGCTGGTCGGCGTTGCGCTGGCGCCAGGCTCCTCGGCGACGAGGTAGGCTACTAATCTACGCTCGTCTGCGCTTGTCTCCCTGGCGGTGACCGCCGCTGCCCGGATACCGGAATGACGGATCAAGCACGACTCGATCTCGGCAGGCTCGACTCGGTATCCATGTACTTTGACCTGATCATCCAGGCGGCCAAGGTACTCAAGCTCTCCGTTGGGTAGATGGCGCACAAGGTCTCCTGTACGATAGAGCCTGGCGCCCGCTTCAGATGAGAACAGGTGAGGAACGAAGGACTTTGCGGTCTTTCCCGGCTGCCTGAAATATCCGCGGGCAAGGCCGGCGCCGCCAATCAGTAGCTCGCCTTCCTCGCCGATGACTACAGGCCGCCCTTGGCCGTCGAAGACAAAGGTCTCGGCGCCAGGGATCGGCGTGCCGATCCCTGATTCTCTGGGCGAAGAGGAGTCGCGGGAGCTTGGATTACCGGTCAGATCGCTGAGGGTGGCGACGACCGTCGTCTCCGTAGGGCCGTAGCCGTTTTTCAACTGCACCTTGCTGCCAACGCTACGCCGCCAGTCCAAGACCCGTTCCGGCCTGACTCGTTCGCCACCGAAGCAGACGAGTCTCAGTGAGGCTGGCAATACCGTCGGTTGCCGTGCGACGTCTCGCGCCAGGAGGTGCCAGAAAGCAGTAGGCAGAAACAGCGTTGTGACGGACCACTCTCGGCAGAGGCGGAAAAACTCTGTGACCGAGCTCGCCATCGTGGCGTTTCTCAGGATCAGCGTGGCGCCTGAAGCCAGGCAGGGAAAGATTTCTTCAACGCTGATGTCGAAGCTGACCGATGAGAACTGAAGAACTCGGTCCTGAGGGGTCAATTCGTAGTTCTCAGCAGCGACGACAGTGTACCAGGCGAGAGACCGATGAGTCACCACGACGCCCTTCGGACGACCGGTGGAACCGGAGGTGTAGATCACATAAGCGGCGTTCCCTGGCGATACCGCGGTTCTTGGGTTGCGGCTCTCGCGGCGCGAGATCGTTCGGCTGGTCGCATGGAGGTCAATCGAGGCTACACTCTCCATCGCCTCAACGAGGTGGGAAAGGGGGTGCTCCTTTAGCGTCCGTCCGGTGAGGATGGCTCTTAGACGTCCGTCGCGTACCATCCATTCCAGGCGTTCTAATGGGTACTCGGGGTCGAGAGGTACGTATCCGCAGCCTGCCTTGAGTACGCCTAGGATCCCGATGATCAAATCGATGGAACGATCGACGAAGAGCCCTATCCGATCCTCAGGGTCGAGACCGCGATGAATCAGATCGCGAGCCAGGGCGTTGGCCCGGAAATTGAGCTCTCGGAACGTCAGGGTTTCCGCGGAGGTCACGTCGGCCACCGCAGCAACATCGGGAGTCCGCTCGACCTGGTCCTCGAAGAGGTCCTGAAAAAACTCCGGCAGATCCTGGTCGTTCCAGGGGCCGTCGTTCCACTCCACGAAGAGCTGATGACGCTGCGCCGCGCTCAGGTGGGTGGGGGTGCTGCGGTGGGGCGGGCATTGTGACTGGATGTCCATGTAGATCCGTTGCTGGGGTCATGCGGTAGCGTTCGCGTGACGGGCTATTGGGTGTGCAGAGCCCTCGAGGGTTCGATTCGGGAGGCGCGCCAAGCCGGGACAAGGCAGCCGAAAGTGGTGAGGAATCCGAGGAATACGGCTACGGTGAGGATGCTCGGCGAATCGAAGGGATCGACGTCGTAGAGGGTCGCCCGCAGGTAGGGTGTGGTGAAAGCCGCGACCACCATACCCGCCACCAGACCGAGGAGATAGCTGAGCAGCCCCTCGCCGACGATGGCCCTCAAGATTCGGCCGCGTTGCGCGCCAAGGGCAATGCGCAGGCCGATCTCCGCCGTTCGCTGGTTGACCGAGAGGGCGGTCATGCCGTAGATCCCCAGGGCTGCGAGGAAGAGGGCCGTGAGCCCTAGGGAACTGAAGAGGATCGTAAAGAAGTCGGCTTCGTAGCGTCCGACCCGCAGGATCTGCTCGAGAGGTCTCACGTTGAATATTGGCAGGTCCCTATCGAGGAACCGGACTTCGCCACGGGCCAGATCGGCGAAGGACAGCGGATCGTCGCGCGTGAGCACGGCGAGGGCGACCGCGGGGCTCGCGTCCTGTGTGTATGGAACGTAAAAGCCGTGTTGGGAGGGGCTTTGGATCCAGCCCATGGGGAGGTCGTCCACCACGCCCACGACCCTCCTCCAGGGCTCGTCGGGATCGCCACGGCCGAGGCGAAGGCGTTGGCCGATCGGCTCTTCCCCGGGCCAGGTGCGCTGGGCAAAACTCTTGTTGACGACTAGGACCGGCTCGGTTTCCTCGCGGTCTTGTGACCCGAGGAGCCGTCCGCTGATCGCGGCGACGCCGAAGAGCTCGAAGAACCCGGGCGTTATCGCCGCCTTGAAAGCCTCGGGGTAGTCCTCCAGCGAGGGGTAGACCTGTCCCTCGACGGCGAATCGGGACTTGTCGGCGTTTTCGGCGGGGAGGTTGGTGGTGGCCACCGCCTGAACGACATCCGGGTGCCGGGCGAGCCGGTCGACGAGTTGATCCACGAGGCGCAGACGTTGCTCCCGGTCGGGGTAGTCGGTGGCCGGCAAGTCGAGGCGGGCGGTAAACACCCGTTCGGGTTCGACGCCCACCTCGATGTTGGCGAGGCGGGTGGCCGAGCGGATCAAGAGTGCGGTGAAGACCAGGAGCAGCGAGGCGAAGGCTATGTTGAGAGTCAAGAGCGTTCGGCTGAATCGCCTGGTGGCTCGGCCAGATCCGGTGCGGGACTCGTCTTTCAAGACTCCGGTCACGTCGGCCCTTGAGGCCTTCCACGCCGGGTAGATTCCCGAGCCAAGGGCAGCCGCCAAGGTGGCAAGGCTCATGGCGGCGACGACCCGAAGGTTGAATCCGACCGCCATCCAGTAGGGCAGGGGCCAGGCGTCCAACACCGTTGCGATCACGGTGGTACCGACCCAAGCCACGGCGAGGCCCACCGTGGTACCGGCGAGAGCCAGCAGCAAGCTCTCGGCGAGGATTTGTCCCATCACTTGGAGGTTGCTGGCGCCGAGGGCGGTGCGCAATGCGATCTCACGGGTCCGGCCCGCAGTGCGGGCCATGAGCAAGCTCGCGACGTTGGCGCAGGCGATCAGGAGCACCAACCAAGAGGCGCTGTACATCAAGTAGAATTGCCGCAGAAACCCGGTCCCAACATACCTTCGCGTGTACGGCAGAACCCGGGTCACGCGGCCGGTGCTGATCTCGGGATAGGATGTGGCGGTTCGTATCGCCAGTGTTTCCATCTCGATCCGCGTCTGGCTTACGCTCACGCCGTCGCGCAAACGGCCGACGAGCCGTAACCGGGGGCCCTCACCTCGGGCCACGGTCGCAACATCCTCTTGCAAAGGGAGCCAGAGGTCCTGGTCCATCGGGAAGTGAAAGCCCGGCGGCATGACGCCTACGATGGTCGCCTTCTCACCGTTGACGTGGATCTCGAGGCCCAGCACGTCCTCGTCGCCCGCGAAGCGGTTGCGCCAGGTCCTGTAACCGATCACGGCGACGGACGGTGCTCCCGGAACTGCGTCGGCCTCGGAAAAGACCCGGCCCCGAAGGGGCTTGACCTCGAGGAGGGGCAGGACCTCGGGAGTCAAACGGGAGCCGATCACGCGCTCTGGAAAGTTCTCGTCGTCGCTCAGGTTGAACGTGTCTTGGGTGAAGGCGCCGAGGTCCGTGAAGGACTCTTGCGCGGCCTGCCAGTCGCGGAAATCGTGCAGATAGACGTGCAGAGACTGCCGACCGAGACTTGGGTTCTGGCAGTCGACGTGCAACACCCGCTCGCCGTCGGGCACCGGCAGTGGGCGCAGCACGATACCGTCGATGACTGCGAACTGGATGCCGGTGCTGCCGATCCCCAGAGCCAGAACCACGACCGCCAGAGCGCTGGTAAAGGGCCTGGCGCCCAACATACGCCAAGCGTGCCGCAGGTTGTGGAGCCACGCCGCCATGTGTATCCCCATGGGTTGCCGGGAAACGCTGCGTCCCGGATCCCATCTCTCCACACCAGTATAGCACATGTCCACTACCTAGGCCGGTTGCCGAGCTCCGCCGCCGTGGCTACACTGGCCAGATGAGTGACACGTTGGGCCGTAGCCGGCACAAGCCGCCTGAAAGGGTCGGTCCCTATCGCATTGAGGACCGGCTGGGCCGGGGAGGTATGGGCGAGGTCTACCGGGCGCTGGACGAGCGGCTGGGGCGACGGGTGGCCATCAAGCAGATCCTGCCGGAAGCCGCGGGCAGCCGCAAGGCCTGGGAGCGCCTGCGGCGGGAAGCGCGGACGGTCGCCAGCTTGAACCATCCTTCGATCGTCCAGATCTTCGACGTGATCGAGGAGAGAGGAGGCGACTGGATCGTCATGGAGCTCGTCGAAGGGACGACGCTTCGTCGCCTGATCCGCGAAGGAGAGCTCGACTTGGGCCAGGCCCTGCAACTGGCGCGGGAGATCGCCGAGGGGCTCGCCGAGGCCCACGGCAAAGGAGTCGTGCACCGTGACCTGAAGACCGAGAACGTCATGATCACCGAAGCCGGCCGGGCCAAGATCCTCGACTTCGGCCTGGCCAAACGGATGGTCTGGCAAGAAGACGACGACCAGAGCCTGTCGGTCAAGGGGGCCATCCTCGGCACCGGGCGGGCGATGTCGCCGGAGCAGGCCATGGGCGGGGAGATCGATCATCGCTCGGATCTCTTCTCGCTCGGCTCGCTTTTCTTCGAGCTCTTCACGGGCCAGCCACCCTTTCGCGGTTCGAGCTTCATCTACACGCTGGCCCAGGTTTGCACCTACGAGCCGCCGTTGCTCGCCGAGCTCAATCCCGAGGTCCCCGACGAGCTTTCCGCCTTGACCGAAGGATTGCTCGCCAAGAATCCCGACCACCGTCCCCAGAGCGCGTCCGAGGTCGTGGCGACGCTCGCCACGATCGTCGGTTCGACGGTCTTCGAGCCTGGCGGCCCCTCTCTCTTCGATTCGGTGGATCTGGAGCCCTTGAAGCGAACCTCCGCGCCTTCGGCCGAGCCCGGCCACTCTCGGCAGGCTTACCTGAGCCGCGCCCCGGGCTCGCGCGCCACCACGGCCGGTTTCTTCGTCAAGACGCTGCTCGCCGTCGAGCTTCTCGGCCGAGAGGAGCTCCTGACCGGTGGCAAGGACGCTTTTGAGATGCTCAGGAAGCACGAACGGCTCACTCGGGACCTCCTGACACGGTTCGAGAGCCTGGAGATCCGCCTGGAAGAGACTCTGCTGCTGCTTTTCGAACGCCCGATCGACGCGGTCCGCTACGCCCAGGCCTACTTCGACGCCCTTGCCGGGCTCACGGCCCCGGAGGGAGGTCCGGTAAGGGCACGGGCCGGTATCCACCTCGGGGAGATCTTCCTGCGCCGCTCGACGCCTGAGGAGATTTCCAAGGGCGCCAATCCCGTCGAAGTGGAAGGACGGGCCGAGCTCCTGACCTATCAGGTGATGTCTTTGGGGCGTCCGGGAGAGATCCTGCTCAGCCAGGGCGTCTTCGAGCTGGCACGCCGCGCGGTGATGGGCGACAAGTCGCTCGATCACGGGCTCCGCTGGGAAGCCCACGGCCGATATCGCTTCGCGGAGCTGGGGGAGACGGTGCAGATCTTCGAGGTCGGCCGCGAAGGCTCGCAGTCGTTGGGTCCGCCGCCCTCGACGCCGGGCGTCAAGTTCCTCGGTGGCCTGGACGAGCCTGTCTGGCGAGCTCGGCGGCGCTTTCTGGGAGCGCTTGCGGCGACCGTGGTCGTGGCGCTTGTAGCCTGGTTCCTCTCCAGCGGCGCAGACGTGCCGCCGCGCACTCCGAGCGTTGTCGTCCTGGGATTCGAGGACATGTCGAGCGATTCGAGCTACCGTTGGCTTTCGATCGCCCTCGAGGAGAGGCTGCGAAGTTACCTGGCGGCCGGTCCACAGATTCGAGTGGTGACCGCCCGCGACACCGTGAGGGCCCGGCGCGAGCTCTCGCTCCTGGAGATCGACACCCTGGCGGACGATACCCTGGAGCGCGTCGGCCGCAACCTCGGGGTCGACTTCGTCTTGGCGGGATCCTATGTGGTCGTCGAAGACTCTCACGGGGTCCGGAGGCTGAGCTTCGTGCCGCGGCTACAGGGTGTCGGCGGCGTGGAATTCGGCCTGGCTTCGGTGACGTTGGAGGTCACGGATCTTGCCGGCCTGGTGGCGCAGGCGGGCCGTGAGGTTCGACGACGGCTGGGGGCCGATGAGATTTCTTCGAGAGAGGCCAAGGGGCTGCGATTCGTCCTGCCCACGAGCCCTGCGGCGTCGCGGTTCTACTGCGAGGGGCTGAAATCGTTCCGGCGCTACGAGCTCTTCTCGGCTCGCAGTCAGCTGGAGCGCGCCATCGAGCACGAGCCCTCGTTCGCTCTGGCCCACGCGGCTCTGGCGGAGGTCTTCGAGGTCCGCGGAGACCGCCTCGCGGCTCGACGGAGCCTCGAGCAGGCACACGCTCTGGGCTCTCGGTTGCCGAGCGAGGTCTCGCTGCGACTTGAGGCACGCCTGCGGAGAGCGTCCGGAGATTGGGCGCAGGCGATCAGCAAGTACAGGATCTTGCTTCGCTTTCTGCCCTGGTATCTCGACGACGGGCTTCGCCTGGTCGAAGCGCAGATCTCTGCCGGAGCGAACGCCGCCGCCGCCGCCACGGTCGAGCAGATGCGCTCCTGGGGTCCGGGAGTGGGCGAGGACGCCCGAGTGGAGCTGGCGGCGGTTGCGGTCGCCGCGGCGGCCTCCGACGCCGAGGCGCAGCTCGACGCCGCGCGCCGGGCGGTAGGAAAGGCGCAAGGGCAGGGTGCGACCGTGCTGCTGGGGCGGGCGCGACGCGCAGAGGCCCAGGCGCTCCTGGCTCTCGGGCGTCGAGGCGAGGCACGTGCCGTTCTACTCGAGGCCGAAAGGTCGTTTCGCCAGACCGGAGAGCGGCCGGAGCTCGCCGAGGTCCTCTTCGATCTGAGCCAGCTCGAAACCGAAGACAGCACGGCCCAGGCCCTGCTCGCCGAGGTGCGGAGGATCTATCGTGAGCTCGGGCACGTCCGAGCCGAGTGGAGGACGGAACAGGGCGGCGAGCTCTAGGCGGCGAGCCAGGATTTGCGGCGTACCCACTCGCCGGATCCGGGAGGTGCAAACGTCTCGCCGCCGTCGCTGGAGCGGCGGTAGACCTCGCGGCCGCGCAGGTAAACGGCGCGGACCCGGCCCTTAAGCTCCCGGCCCTCGAGCGGCGTGTAGCGGTTCAGGTTGTGGAGCCGCTCGCTACGAACCGTCCAGGTCTCCTCGTCGTCGAAGGCCACGAAATCGGCGTCGAGGCCCGGGGCGAGTCGACCCTTGCGGCGCTCGATACCGAGGAAGCGGGCCGGAGCCTCGGAGAGGAGCTCGCACATACGCTCCAGGGTGATCCGGCCGCGCCGCACCCCCTCGGAGTAGAGGTAGGGGAGAGCGAGCTCGACGCCGGGGATGCCGCCGTAGTCGGTCCAGATCGAGCCGGTGTGTTTTTCCTCAGGCCACTGCCCCGCGGCGTGGTCGGTGGCGACGAGCTCGAGCTCCCCGGAGGCGAGCCCCTGCCACAGCCGGCGACGGTCGGCGGCCGTCTTGACCACCGGTGCCGTCTTCAGGGGGGCTCCCTGCTCGGCCAGGTCCTCCTCGGTGAATTCCAGGAAGTGCGGACACGTCTCGGCCGTCATCGCGAGCCCTTCACGGTGAGCTTCGCTCACCACGTCGAGGGCTTCCGCCGTCCCCAGGTGGACGACATGGAGGCGAGCGCCGGTCTCCCGGCACAGGTCGCGAAGAGTCTTGACGGCCCGGGTCTCGGCGTCGCCGGGCCGCGAGGCCGCGTAGTCGAGGGGAGAGTCTCGTCCCGCGTCTTGGAGCTCCTGGGTAAGCCGCCGCACCATGTCCCGGTCCTCGGCGTGGACGCCCACCGGGATACCGAGGCGTTTCGTCTCCTGGAGGACCTCGCGGATCTGCTCCGCCGAGAGGTCGCGGAACGTCTCCATGCCCGAGAGCATGTAAACCTTGATCGAAGCGACGCCTGCCTCGCGGAGTTCCGCGAGATGCCGGCGCCAGTCGCCCTCGGCCATGGAGTTGTCGCAGACGCCTCCCCACAGCATGAAGTCGACGTGTGCTTTTGGCGAGATGACCTCAAGCTTGTGCTGCAGGTTCTGCAGGCAGGTGACGGGGGGCAGCGACGTGCACGGCATGTCGACGACACAGGTGACGCCGCCCGCCGCGGCGGCCCGGGTGCCGCTTGCGAAGTCCTCGCGGTGCGTGAAGCCCGGGTCGTCGAAGTGGACGTGGACGTCGATCATTCCGGGCAACACCAGGGAACCGCCCAGGTCGACCAGGCCTTCGCTCAGCGTCGGTGGGATTTCGCCCTGCGGTGTGGCGGCATCGATGCGGCCGTCGGAGACAAGAAGCTCCCCCTCAAGCGTTTCGTCGCCCTGGGCCGGCAAGCGAAGGTTCATGAAGCGTTTTCTCATCGTGACTCCCCGGGGGATGGGTTGAGCATGTTGGGCTCGGGTCCGGTAAAGATCGTCTCCCAGACCCTCTTCATACGCCAGAGATCCGCCGTGTCAAGACCCTCTTCACCCTCGGCGAGGCGGGCATAGGTGACCCCGAGCGGTTCCCAACGCAGCTCGAGGTGGAGCTTTTCGGCTTCGCCGTTGGCGGCGCGGAGCTCGGCGCGGTTTCTTCCGGGATCGGGACGCAACACGAGATGGCGGCCCCCGAGCCGGGCGTGGAGCTCGTCGCCGTTGCGGCAGAATCCGTCGAGGGACGACTCGGCAAAGCTCTCCGGAGCGAGGAAGAGGCGCTCCTTGACCTTGAAGGGAGCGCCCACTTCAGGGCAGAACGTCTCGCAGTTCGAGCAGGCGTTGCAGGCGTCTTCGACCACCGCCAGCTGGTGGGCTTCGGCGACCGAGAAGCCTCGCCCCGCCGAGCGGTCGAGGCCGTCGGGACCGCGCAACACCTCGGTCGCTCGGGCGTCGGGCTCGACCTCGTAGGCGAAGATGGCGTCGTTGGGACAGACCGCGATGCAGAGATCGCAGTTGACGCAGTCGTAGAGGTCGAGGCGGGAGTCGAGGCGGCGAGGCGTCTTGGCGTTGCGGCTGGCGTGGTAGCGCGGGTCCGAAACCAGCGGCGGCACGACGTGACGGCCGTTCAGCCGGCCGGCGGCGCGGGTCGCCTCCAAGACGACGGCGTCGCCGTCGAGACCTTCGACCGCCGCCGTCTCGCGCAGGGCGCCGGGAAAGGCGTCGGGATCGCCGGCGGCCGTCGCGGCGAGCTGCTCGCTGTGGCGGTTCCAGAGCTCGATGCCGCCGAGCCGGCCGAGCGCCGCCATCGCGGCGTCGCCGCCGTGGCCTCGGGCTGCCAGGACGTAGGCCTCGCGGCTTGTGACCCCCAGCCGGCGCATCGCCGCGGTGAGCCCCTTCAGGTAGGCCGGGAGGCGGCCGTAGCCGCCCTGGCGCAACAGGTCCGTGCAGGTCGTGATCGGCACCATGCCGCACTCGACCGCCGCGGGGAAGTTCTTGGCGTCGATCCCGGCCGAGAACGACACCGGCAGCTCGAAGCCCAGGTTCTCGCGAAAGCGCTGCATGAGCGTCATCGCGATCACGTGCAGCGGCTGTCCCGAGAGGTACATGTAGGGGTCCGTCTGGGTGGGGAAGAGGTCGGGGCGGTTCTTGACTACCAGCGTGTTGGTGAACTTGGCGCCGATCGTCGACCCGCGCTCCTCGGCGACGCCGCGTAGCCGGTGCAGGATCTCCAGGCCGTCGTCGTAGACGAGGTCGGCGTCAAAGGCCTCGCGGGAAAGCTCCAGGTGCTCGTAGCCGAGCTTGTCGACGAGGATCTCCCGCACCTCGTCGAAGCCAAGGAGCGTTGGGTTCAGCTTGATGATCGTGTGCAGCCCCCGCTCTTCGAGGAGGTAGCGCGAGATCGACTCGATCTCCCCGGCCGGACAGCCGTGAAACGTCGAGAGCGTCACGCAGTCCGAGATCGATCGCGGCAACTCCAGGTCGCGGTAGGCGGCGAGGTCGCCGTCGAGCTCGCGGCGCAGCTCCTCGTAGAGGGGCTCGGGGTGCTTCATGGCTTCGAGGAACCCCGTGACCTTCGCCGAGCGGATCCCCTCGAGGTCGTACCCGACGCTGATGTCGAAGACGGTGTCGAAGCCGTGGTCTCCCGGGAAGACCCCGAAACCGCGCGTCGACTTCAAGATCTCGATCAGGTAGACCGCCTTGGCGTACTCCTTTTGCGACTGCTCGACCAGGAGCTCCTGCGACCACTCGACGTTGAAGCCGACGTTGGGGACCTGGATGCAAGGACGGGGGATCTCCAGGCGGTCGTTGATCTGTACGGTTTTGAGCTCCAGGATGCGGCTGCCGGCGAGCCACGCCAGGACGATGTTCTGGGCGAGCTGGGTGTGGGGGCCGGCGGCGGGGCCGACGGGAGTCGACACGGGGCGGCCGAAATGGCGGGCGGAGAGGTCGAGCCCCGCGTCCGGGACGTGCCACTTTTTAACCGGCAGGTCAAAAATCGCCTGACGCTTGGCGAGCTCGTCGCGCATGCGCCGCAGGAGGACAGGAAAGGGGACGGGCTCAAGATCCGGCATGGTTCGGCCTCTTTTCTTGCATCCTCCTATCCTCTGATTCGGCGCGGACGGCGTCAAGCTCCGCCCTCCTCGCCGAGATCGAGCTGGCTCGGCTGCGCGACCGTTTCGACGACGCGTCCGACTCCTCCCTTGCGAGGAACCGCCAAGAGGGACGCAGAGGCCGGCGTTCTGGTACGCTGGCTTTACGATTAACGGCAAAGGGGGCGTAAAGAAGCCGCCCTTCACCGGACCCGGGTCCATCCTGTGCTATCGTAGACCGGCGGTCCGGAAGCCGCAGGAGGCCCTCATGAATGCAAAAGCCGCCCTTCAAGATCTCGACTTCGAGCTGGTCCTGGAAGACGGAGTCCCCATGGAGACCTGGTATCACCGCTTGCAGATGGTGCTTTTTCTCGAGCTCGCCCGCCACCGGATGCTTGAGCTCGGGCACCGCGACTTCTTCCTCAACGGCGATATGTTCATCTACTATTCGCTCGAGCAGGCGCGGGCGGTGGCCGAGGAAGAGCGGCAGATCGCCCTCTTCGAGCAGGGCCTTCGGCCCGAGCGGCCGAGCAAGACCGCCTACCGCGGTCCCGACGCCTTCCTCGTCAAGGGAGTCGGCACCCACAAGCGCGAGGTGTGGAAGGTGTGGGAGGAGGACGACCGCTACCCTGACCTCATCCTCGAGCTGCTCTCGCCGTCGACCGCCGCCGACGACTACGGCAAGAAGAAAACGCTCTACCAGGACGTCTTCAAGACCTCGGAGTACTTCCTCTACACCCCGGACACCGAAACGGTGGACGGTTTCCGTCGGCTCGACAACGCCTATCAGCGGATCCCGCGTTCCGCCGAGCGCCGTCTGTGGAGCCGGGAGCTCGAGGTGGAAATCGGGGTGTGGCACGGCGAGTACGACGGCCAGACAGCCGACTGGTTGCGCCTCTTCTATCCCTATCCGGACGGCCGGCTGGTACCGACGAAGGACGAACGCACTGAGCAGGCCGAGCAGCGCGCTGGGCAGGAACGCCGGCGAGCTGAGCAGGCCGAGCACCGCATCGAGCAGGCTGAGGAGCGCGCCGAGCAGGAGCGCCAACGCGCCAACGCCGCCGAGATCGAGCTGGCTCGGCTGCGCGCCCGTTTCGACGACGCGTCCGACTCCTGAAACACCTGTTCCGGAATAGGCCCCTGGGGTCTGGTGACGACGCTTGACGTCGTCCTTCTTGCCCGACGCTCCTCTTAAGGTCCAACCGTTTCACAAGTCCTTGCCTTGGCATGCACTACGGCGAGCCAGGCTTCGGCGACCTGCTGGCCGCCGAAGCCTGCGCCGTGGCACCGCCGACAGCCCGACTCCGACGCCGCCCTCCTGCATCCCGCCAACGCCGAGGAGCCCCCCGACCTTGCTGGACGGAGAGCAGGAAGAGCGGATAGACTCAGGCCGCTGGCAGTAAACGACGAGGAGCGAGGATGAGAAGAGTCACCGTCGCGGCCCGAGACCGAGCCGCCGTGACCGTCAAAGAGCGCATCCAAAGGGACCGGCAGAAGGTCCCGCAGGCACTCTGGTGCGTCCTGGCCTACGTCGAGGAGCACCTCTCGTGGACGGCGTCCGCAAAGGGGGCGGGATGAATCGGCAGGTCGAGGAAGCGCGGACCAGGACCTTGAAGAAGATCAGGGCCAAGATCACCCAGGATCAGAGGAGAGCGTCGCACCTCGTGGCCCGATTCCTTCAGGTCCTGAAGTTGCGGCCCTTCGAGTCGTCGCTGACGATGGAGGAGGCCCGCAAGGAAGCCGGCATCCGGGACAACAACTTCCCAGCACAGTTTCGGAAAGAGTTGGACGTCGGTCCCTACGTCTACCGCCAGCGTCTTCAGGTGGAAGCGGGGGATGCCATGATCGAAGAAGGCCTCCAGGTGCCGACAGCTCTGGTGCTCGCGGCCGTCGGCCTCTCCAGTTATTCACTCGCTCGCGAGGCGTATAGAAGATGCAGCCGTCATTTGAAGATCTATCGCATACCATACATGGAGATCCGAATCGACTATTACAACTATTCTCTCCTGCGACGCGGGAAGCTTTCGGAAGATCGCGCTCGGGGGTTAATCTCTCTGCTTGAAGACGGTGAGCTTTGCGAAACGGTAGAGGATGAGCTTCCATGCCAGGACGATGGTGCGGATGTCATGAGCATTTCGCTGGCAGAGGTGCAGAAGCAAATTCACCGTGACCGGGTCCTCGTACCCATCGGTCTCGACAAGATCTTAAGGCACATCGCAGAAAACCTGACCAATTCTCAGTTGAATGCCACCACGGCGGTCTTGGCCGTCAAAGTCAGAGACGAATCGATTGGCGATAAACTAAAATTCTACCTTGGCTCAACGATCAAGGTCTATATTGACAAGAGTCGTGTGAGGTTGATCGCACATCGGCTAGGAGAGACAGCCATGTCTGTTCCTGAAACTGGTGTATCTGCCGGTATCGACCACTACGCGACACTAGCCGGCACGTTCAAGAGATGTAGCGGGGAGCGGCCGATGGACATCCGACAACCGGCCGTAGAAACTGGCTTGACCTACGACACATGGATGCGAGCAGGCCTCGGTGACTTCGACGCAGTGCGGGAGACGATCGCAGTCCTTCGACCCTTCGTCCCCGAGGTGTCCAAAGAGCCGACGATTGCTGTCGAGAGTTTCGAGCGCTGGTACGCCGAGACGCAAATCTGGCCGACCCTCCGGAAGATGTCTCTTGAAGAGGCACGGGAGGAGGTTCGGCACTCCGCCATCGCCGGGATGGCCCTCGTGAATCTGCTACGCCAGAAGTCACGGGAAGAAGGGCGCGGGAATCACCAACGAGGGATCCATCTGGCGAAGCTGGCGCTTAACGCCGTTCTCAATGTCAAACTACTCAGTGGAGACGCTCTTAAAGAAGAGATCGCGAAGGGCTGGGCGTGGGTCGGGAATGCCTACCGGTTAGCGCTTGACTTTGTTAGCGCCGATGATGCGTTCAAGAAGGTGTTTGAAGAGCTAAGGCGGCGAGAGATCGAAGGGCCGTCAAGCATTGAAGGTGAGATCTACGATCTTAAGGCATCCCTTCGGGTTTACCAGAGACGGCACGAAGAGGCGATTGAACTCGCCGAGATGAGCTTGAGAAGTTTCCGGGCGGTGGGCGATCAGGCAGGCGAGGTTATAGCTCTGGAGACACGCGCGATCGCATGCGATTATGCTGGAATGCCGGAAGCCGCACTTGCGGACTTCATGAAGATATTGACACTCCAACCGAATGACGGCAGGCACACCTTTAGCGCGCACTACAGCATGGCCATCGTCCTTGAAAAGAGCGAGAAGTATGAGCGTGCCGCGGAAGCCCTGCAGAGTGCCAAGGAAATCCGGACAGAGAATCAACTATGGCTGCACCACCTTTCATGGATCGAAGCTACCATCCATCATGGGCTGAGAAGATTCGACTTAGCAGAATCAGACTATCGTGAAGCTGTCGAAGGATTTGCTGCTCTGAACGAGATGTTCTATTCGACCCTCGCTTCTCTCGATCTTGCTATCCTCTGCTTGGACCTGGGGCGCTACCCCGAAGCCATCGAGTTTTCTTCTGTCATCGTCTCCTTTTTTAGCGCTCTGAATCTCAACACCGATGCGTTCACGGCTCTTCAGGTATTAGGGCGATCGCTTCGCGAGCTTAGCCTGACAAGAGATACGTTGCTTGACTTACGCGATATTGTAAGGCGCGACCCGACGCTTCCAGGATCTAGGAAGCTGGGGCCAGGTTAGGTAAACCTGACCCCGAGCTCGCAGTACAACATCAACCATTATGGTCGATATGCGCGGCGGATCCTGAGCGGATGCCACTCTTCGTCTTCATGGTTACCTCCTTTCGGTATGTAGTTCTTCTTTTCCCAAGAGCTGGCTTGCCCTGGGGGCCTTCATCAGTTCTCCCCAGCCTGGAACCAACCCACTCCGGGCTCTTCAGCCGGCGATATCCCTTCGTGACCTTCTGTGGATCGACCCGCAAGTCGTTGCAGGAAGAGGCCGGGTTGACGGAAGCGCCGACCGCCTAACTCGGCTGGCCGGGAGTCCAATCTGGTAGGGGAGCGCATCCTTCGCTTCAGGGGCCGTCCTCCGGTTGTAGGGTTCACTGGTGGGAGGGGTGTCCGACTTCCCGTCCAGGATTTTCGTGTAGGGATTTTCTCACATCCGCCTAGACGGCGCTACCGGGCTCTTTAGCCTGTAGAGGGGCAGAAGTCCAGGAAAACGCCTAACGCCTTCTCAACCCTCAAGGCGAAGGGTGAAACTGAAGCCGTTCTTGCATGGCCTCTCGGAGATCGGCGAAAGTGACGGCATCCTCCTGGGAAACGGTGGCAACAACGGATCGCCGAAGACCGGGTAGGCGAGAGGGTGCTCATGTCCGAAACCGACGCTACAGCTACGCGGATCTCTTTCCCGAGTCGAGGAGATGCCCGTCCGCCCGCCGCCGATGCGGCTGACGAGCATCCGCACCTGGCCCTGGCCGAGGTGGCGGCGGCCGTCCGCTTCGTCGCTCGGGAAAGGCCATCGGCGGTGGAGGTCTTGCTCTGGGCGGTGTGCAGCTCCGCCGAGCTGATCGACGTTTGCAGCGAGACGCAACCGAGCGCGCACGCCTATGCAGAAGTCGCCGGTCTCGACGGCGTCGTCCAAGCCGTCCTCCTGGCGAGCCCTGACAGTCGTAGCCTCCTAAGGGCGGGGCTTCGTTCTTCGACCCCAGCGGTGCGGCAGCGAGTACAGACCACAGCCCCACCGCCGTCCGCCTCATCCCTGACTCGGGATGACGTTGCGGCTGCCTGCTGCCTCGTCGCCCGGGAGCTTCCGTCGGCGATCGAATCTCTGCTCTGGGCGGTATGCCGATCTCCCACGCTGGTCGCCCTCTGTCGCCAGATCGCACCCGACGCTCGCGACTACGCGGAGGTCGCCTGTCTCGACGGGATCGTCGATGCGGTTCTCACGGCGGGCCGTGAAGGCCGCGCCCTTCTCGCGGCCCTTGGCTCTTCCCCGAAGCCGGCGGAGGTTGAGGAATGAACGCTTTTGTCTCGGTGCTTCAATCCTTTCCTCAGCGAGACCTGGCCATCGCCGCGCTCTTGGCAACCATTTCTCTGGTCTTCTCGTTTCGATCGTTCCCGCTTCTCACGCCTTCACCGGCAACACCCAGAGGCCGTCTGAGATTTCCGTTTTCGAATTGTCGAAAGCGTTTCCCTTTACTGGTTGACACACCAGCGGAAGCCAGGGTAGCTTCGGCACTTGATCCGAAAGGGATGAGATTTCTGAGATCGCGAAATGGACAGCGAAACCGAAAGGCTGTCTTGAGCTGACAATCAAAGAGCGAAAGGTGAATCATCACCATCCGGAGAACCACGAGCGCTATGGGTGAACAAAAAGGGTCAGCGAAGAAAAAGGATGGAACGGCGTCGGCCGGAGGACATGACCTTACCCACCTTACCAGCGACCCGGCGCCACGAGGAGGCAGCTTGGAGCGGCATAAGGAGATCGCGGAGCGTCTCTCGGAGCTCCTCGAGGAAATCCGCGGCGAGATCGCGGCGGCGTCGAGCGGGGAATCCCTCAAGGCGGTGGGCGCTTTGACTTGCGTGGAGGAGGCGGCGACTCTCCTGGAGCTCGGCATGCTCCGAATGGGCTGGACGCTTCCCGGAGACCAGCCACGGCGGGGCGGTACCGCCACCACGAACGCTGGCGAGCTCGTCGCCGCGGTGCGTTATGTCGTCACCACGGCGCCGACCCTGGCACCTGCCCTGACTTGGGCCATCTGCTCTGCCCCCGACCTGGTGGCCGAGATCTCAAGCACGCCCCCGGCTCCGGGTGCGCTTGCCGCTCTGGCAGAGCTCGACGAAGCTCTCGCCGCCATCGTCGCGGCCAGCCCTGCCGGCTTTCGGCGCAGCGGTCAGGTCTGGCAGAAGCCCGCCGCGGCCGAAGGCCCAAGCTGATGACTCGGCCGGCCGGCTGGTCTTGACCGCGGCGGAGGTCGCCCGCACCGTGACGGCGGTGGCAAAGAGCCGGGCGGATCTCGTCCCGGCCTGTCTGTGGTTGATTCTGCGGCGGCCGGCGTCGCGTCTCGCGGTCGGGGCTTATACGCCCGAGTCCGGCAAGCTGGCGGAGCTGGCTCGACTGGTTGACAAGGAAGGGGAAGGAAGATTCATGTCCGAACACTTCACGATGACAGAGGCCGAAGCGAAGGCCGCTCTCGCTTCCCTGGCGGTAGAGCTGGACAAGCTCCGCGGGAAGCTGGTGAGGATGCGAGACGGTCTGGATCGCGGCTGGCCGGACGAGATGTACAACGACGACGTGCCCCCGAGCCTGTCCTACTGGCTTTTCGGCGTCGCCGAGACTCTTCTTGACGATCACGTGGTGCCCGGCATGGACCTGGCGCGGCGTTCGGCAGACATCACTGAGGAATCGGCACAGTCGAGTTGGAAGGCTCGAAATCGAGAACGTAACAGAAAGGAGAACGGATAGCATGAAAGCCGAAGGTTACGCCGCCGACGGCCATAGGGTGGCGGTGGCCATTCTGTACCGCGCGATGAAGATCGAGAGCTGGGTTAGCGTCTGTCGCCATATTCGAGAGGTCGATGAGGACTTCGGCACTAGAATCGAGCCTCACATCTCATGTTGGAGAAAGCTGGCCGACTTTTCTGACAGGCTACCGGAGGCCTCTGAGGAGGAGCTGTATGCCCTTCTCGATCTGAGCGAGCTCAGAGCTTTCCTCCGTTATGTTGCCGAGGCTTTTGAGAACCCGGAACTTGTCACCGCTGCCGTAGAGTTGTTCGAAGAGCATCTTGAAGCTCAGTCCGGTGCCGCTAATTGACTCGCCGAGATCCGATGAAGCGGACAAAGCCGATCCCTTCTTGGGATCTCGCGGAAGCGGAAGCCGGCGAGAGGAATCTCGAAGCGACGGCCGACGCCGGCTATCTTGGCTGCGACAGGGGCATGGAGGTTGAATTCCACTCGAGGATGCCTCGGCTTCACGACGCTCATCTCCTCGCAGCTCTTACGGGAATGCATCTCCACGTTGCCCTGGAGATCATGGATGCTGGAGGTTTGCACCATGCGAGGGACAGGATTGCGGCTCTACCTCCGGGTATTCGCGTTCGTGCTGAGATGTTGCTGGAATACTCTGTCCGGGTTGCCAGGAGACGCATCCCCGAGAGGCGGATCCTGAAGAGGAGGGAGGCCATTGCCGAATATCTTATCTTGAAGCACTACTCACCAGATCAAGAGGTCGCTGGTGCCTTGTTCCTCGACGGTCGTGATGGTCTCATCTGCGAGAAGCTGTTCTATCGCGGAGGCGCGACCCGAATGGCTATCGAGCCACGCATGTACTTCAAGGTCGGCCTTCTGGTCGGTGCTCTAGGGATCGTGATTTTTCACAGTCATCCTTCGGGATGTCCCGCGCCGTCCTCCGAAGATCTGGTGTTCACGCGTAAGATCGTCGCCGCCGGGGAAGTGGTCGGTATTCGCGTCTATGACCATATCATTCTCGGCAACCTGGGCAGGTGGGTCTCGTTGCAGTCAAAGGGGGGTCTTTGGTAGTTGACGAGGGTGATCACCCCTCCATTGATCGTCTGCTCGGCCGGCAGAGGTTGGCGCCCTGAAGGTTGGGTGCCCTGAGGTCGGCGTCTTGGGGTCGGCGCACTGGAGCTTGGCGTCCCGGCCGCCGTCGATCGACGCCCAGACCTCGACCGTCTCGGCGAGGCCCGCCTCGCCGAGGCCCCGTCCCGTTTCGCAGCGAACCAGCAGGCTCCATCCTCAAGACAAAGCCTCCATCTGGTCGTCGGTTGTCCCGTAGGCAGCCTCAGCGGCGCATCCCTTCCGCCCATCGTACGAAATAGCCGTCTGTCCAGACCAGGTCCTCCGCGAAGTCCGAGGGGTCGAACGAGCCGACTTCGTAGCGTTCTCCCGTAAACACGCCGTCACTGCCCGGGCTCCGGATCATCATGACTTGCTGCGCCACCAGGAAGTTCGGGTTAAGCCGAAATTCGAAAGGGTGGCCCCACCCATCGAAACGGGGAACGTCCCGGATGTAGAAGAACGTGTCCGACGGGTGCAGGAACTCGTAAAGCTCCTCGGCGGACAACGTCGTCTCCTCGGGATCGCCGAGGGAGGACAGGTCATAGACTCTCTGCCCCGCCGAAGCCGCCCCGACCTGGTCCGTGAGCCAGGAAAGGAAGGCTGTGCCGAGGTTTCTCATGTCATTGATCGTCAGCTTTTGCCGTATCTGATTGAGGACCAGAGCTTTCTCAGGAGAGCTCTCCGCCTCTGGAAACCTCTCCAGGTAGGCGTCGATGGCTTCACGTGTGTCGTCACTGATCTGAATCTCTAGCCAAGCAAGATCCTCCTCGTCCATGAGATCCGGGTCCCATTGAAAGGCTTGCTCCAAAAAATAGCGAGCTGGCCTCTCTTCTTCAGGAAGAGGGAGCTGCAAGACGATGTCTTTGAGCAGCGCTGCGGCCGGTTTTCCCATACCAGGGTCGTAAGTCACGCTCTTTTTGAGGTATCCGGATCCCGCCGCTCTCTCCTCCATCGCGAGCTCTTCGTCTTCGAGGAGCTCTTGGCCTGCCTTGAAGTAGATCTCCGCGACCCTCCCTCGGCTCTTTTCCTTGACGAGAATCGCTTTCTCGAAAGCCTCTTCCGCCTCCGGTTCCGCGCCGACGAGTAGATTGACCTCACCGAGGAGGAGATACGCCTCCAAGTTCCTCGGGTTCGACTGTAGGTCGAGCTCGAGCACTTCCCGAGCCCTCTCGTACTCTTTGACGCTAGCGTAGTCGCGCGCCTTCCTTACGGCTTCTGAGCCGCAGCCGACAATGAGCAGCGACCATACCATGGTCGGGACGACGATCTTTGTGGCGGTCATGAAATGTCTCCTGGGGTGGACGGACGGATCTGGCTTCTCTTGAAGCCAGAGGCTATCACGGGGGCGTGTGCCCCTGATACTCTACGGGCCGAAAGTCCACTCCAAAGGAGGTAAGAACCGATGAGCCACGGTACCGTCCGTCTCGTCACCGTCTGTTGCCTCGCCTGGATGTTCCTCCCCCCGAGCGCTTTGGCCGAGGTCGAACGTATCGAGGCCACCGTTCGCAGGGCGGTCGCCGAGGGGCCCGCCACCGGCGCTTGAAGCGGCATAGGCCCCGGGCGATGGAGGGCTTCCTACGGGGGAGGCCGTCTTTGTGCGTCTGGCGTCTTGTTGCCTACCCCGCCCTTGCCAGGCGGCACCCACCACCCCGCCGTGCCTCGGAGCCCCCTCCTGCTCAAGAGGGCCAGAGGGAGCCCCTGGAGGGGTCTCCCAGGGCCTGGGGCGGGCCGTCTCCCTGGTCTCCGCCAGGTAGGCAGCCGTGAATCCCCAGATTCCGGCGAGATTTCCGCAGATTTCCGCCGTGGCCTGGTTGACCACCCGGCGCGGACCCTCTTACTAGTACTAGTAGTGGCCCTCAACAGCGCGGGAGCCGCCAGACGCCCTCCCGCCTCAACCACAAGGAGGTCCCTCATGTCCAACGGATTCCAGTTCTACGAAGGCAGCACGAGCGACAGCGCCACCACCCCCAAGATCACGGTCCGCCGCGGCGGCGTGCTCATCCTGACGAAGGCCGCTGTGGAGATGCTCGGCGAGGACGTCACGCACGTCCAGATCGGCTACAACGAGAAGACCCGGGCGATCGGCATCCGCGGCGCCACCGAGGACGCCAGGGGCCGCTACCGCCTCCGGAATCAGAGAAACAGCCCGTCGCGCCTGATCGACGGCAAGCGGCTTTTCACGCATCACGGCCTGATCGCCGAGAAGGCCCGGGCGTTCAAGGTCGAGAAGTTCGGGGACGGGATCATCGGCTTCACCCTGACCGCCGAGACCGAGGCGGCCGAGGAGCCGATGACGGACGCCAAGGGCGGGAAGACCGAGGCGGTGCCGAAGACCGACGCCAAGGGCACGAAGGCCGGCGGGCGGCGCAAGGCGGCCTGAGATCCCGGCCACGATCGGACCACGAGGGCGGCTCTTGACGGGGCCGCCCTTTTGCGTCTGCCGCCAGCGATCAAGACAGGCGTGCGAAATAAGCGAAAGAAGCGAGAAAACGCCTTCCCGCTGAACCTTCTTTCGCTTCTTTCGCTTTTTTCGCGTCCCGGAGAGGGGGTCTGCCGTGCCCCGCCGCTCAACGGCCTGATTGCCGATGGCCCGATGAGCCGATCAGGGCGACGACTTGGCGACTGGCGGTGGCGTCTTGGGCAGCTCGCCCGGCCTGGCAGCGGCCCGACGACCCGGCCCGCAGGACGGCCTCCGGCATGGTTTCATCCCCCGGGATCCCTGGGGCCACGCCCCGAGGAGCGACCCAGGGGCTGTGAATCCGGCCCTGGTTCAGAGGGGATCGCGTAAACCCACCGCACCCGACACCTACCTCAGCATCGCGCCGATCGGCGCCTCGGTGAGGGGCCGGCCGGGGTGTGACGTCCAGCTGCGCCGGCCGAGTCGCCCCTGGCGGAAGCCCGCGCCGACGCCTTCGTGGCGCTCGACGACCCGGGGCCTGGGGCGGGAGCCGGCTGGGTCTCGACGAGGCTCGGGCGGGGGCAGGCAAAGGACGCCGGGCCGGGTCGTTGGCGCTTGGCCCCCGGTCGTTGACGCTCGTCGTCGCCGGCCGGCGTCCTGCTCTTCGTCGAGCTGCCCGTCGACGAGCCTCGGCCGAGGCGATCGCCGTGAGGGAATCTCCCCGCCCTCTGCAAGTCGACGTCGAGCGCCGGGCCGACCGCGACGAGCGGCGCGGTATCCTGTAGGCCATGAACGACGAGACCCCCGTCGACGCCGGCGCCGAAAACGCCGCGGCGAAGTGTCTCGCTGCCACGGCCAAGGGAAAGCCGTGAGGCAATCGCGCTCGCCCCGGGAGCGCCTATTGCCGGGTGCACGAACAAGCCGGCCGGAAATCCCGGCTGCCTACCAGCGGAAGGCGTCGGCGAGTTCCAACGGACGGCCGTAGCTCATCTCATAGAGGCGACACTGACGTAAGCTCGCCTCGGCTTCGTCGAGTCGCTCCTGATCCCGGAGGACGATGCTTAGGTTGTAGTGGGCCAGGGCGCCGGGACGGAGCTCCAGCGCACGGCGGAGGCTCGCCTCGGCCTCGTCGAGGCGCTTCAGCTCCCAGAGGACGTTTCCCAGGTTGGTGTGGGCCGCGGCGTCGTCGGGGTCGAGCTCCAGCGCTCGGCGGTAGCTCGCCTCGGCCTCGTTGAGGCGCTTCAGGTTGGTGTGGGCCGCGCCGTCGTCGGTGTCGAGCTCCAACGCTCGGCGGAGGCTCGCGCGGCGGCGGCGGGATCGAGCACTTGGCGATAGCTCGCTCCCGCCGATCTCTATCCCCGGCCGCGCCGCTGCCAACTTCTCGACGATCTTGGGTCCCAGGGTCGCCAGAGTCCGGAGAACCGCAGGAGCGCCCGCCCCGATGGCGGCTGCCATCCATGCCGCGCTCAGGTACCCGCCAAATAAGCCCGCGGTCCCTCCGCCGGCGACGAGAAGGACGAAGGACGCGGCGAGATGTTTGCCCCAATGCTGGGGCATGCGGTTGCGCATCAGGCGAGACGCCCACCGCGTGAGGTCGAGCAAGCCCGCGCCGAGTAGGCCGGCCCAACAAAGCGGCCAGCTGAAGAGCTCGATCCCGACCGGGTCATTCATGCGCGGGTCCTCTCGGCGCCAGCGTCGGCCGGTGTCTCGTCGTTCATGGCCCCCAGGATACCGCTCCGACCAACCGGGCGGTAGCTGTCGCGCACGATGCGGCAAGGCGTTGCTGTGGGCCACGGCGTAGTCAGGGTCGAGCTCGATCGCCCGGCGGTGGCTCGCCTCGGCCTTAGTCGGGGTCGAGCTCCAACGAACGGCGGTAGCTCGCCTCGGCCTCCTCGAGGCGGTCGGCCTGGCGCTCGACGTCGACTTGAAGAGGGCGGGGAAATTCCTCTCGGCGATCACCGCGGCCGAACTCGTCGACGGGCAGCTCGACGAAGAGCAGGACGCTGGCGACGACGAGCGCCACGACCGGGGGCGCCGGCCCTCGACCACGAGGACGACAAGCGCTACGACCCGGGGAAATCGCCCCCCTACATCCTCTCAGGAAAGCGCCCTCCCGTCCGCACCCTTGCCGGGTGAAATCGTCAGGGAGACGGGCCAGGAGCCGGCCGCGCCTGGGCTTCGCCAGGAGAGCCAGGGGAACGGATCCGGA